>CADCDP010000070.1 GCA_902800305.1 uncultured Bacteroidales bacterium | reverse complement strand
GTTTTCCCTGTGCCTTACTCCATAGGGAGCATGCTTGTTGATGTTTTCTAAACTTAATGTGTTCATAGTGATAAAAGGCTTTTGGTGAAAACTTAACTGAATCTGTAAATGTCTTCTACTTTCAGCTCTCCATTCCGAATCATTTCAAACTCTTTGTTGGTCTTCTCAATCCATTCTTTCTTGCGGCGGATTGTCTCCCTAACAGCGGCTCTTACCTCCTCACGAGTTCTTTTCTTCTTTGTTGTTTCCATATCGATTTAAATAATAAAAGATGAATATTCGCCTGCAAATGTACGAATAAACCATCAAACTTCCAAATAAATCTCCTTTTATTTTGATTATGAGCGGATGACGCAAACAAACTTCTTCGAAAGTGAAGCCTTCCCAAGATTCTATACTGCGGTCAGTAAAGTGGTGCTGCCAGTACTGTTCATCACGTGTGCGGTTGCCCTCTACATAATGGAAGTAGACGCCCCCGTTAAGCATCGACTTAGCGGGGGCGAATCTTTTAAAACAAAGTGGATAACAACCGTTTTGGAAGTGCATGCCGGTTGAGGAAGAGGTAGGTGGTGTTGAGAGCGATGTAGTCGCGCGACATGTACCAGATACCCTTGTATTGACCGGTCTTACCCCAAGAATTCTTGACGAGATAGTAGGGCTTACCCTGTTCGTCAAGTGCCTTGCCGTAGATGAGCATCACATGGTCATAGGTGAAGCGCCAGTCGTTCCACTGTTCCTGACGAAGTTGCTGCGAAGGCTGGACGCTATCGGGCAGCATGGCCAGTCCTGTGCGGGTGAAGTCGCCTGACACGTCACCACCCCAAGCCACTGTATAGCCTGCATCTATCGCCTTGTCGAGCACGTCCATCAACTGTTCGATAGGGATATTATAGCTGGGTTTCAGACGCCATTTATAGGGAGCCTCGATGACAAACCACTTGTTAAACGGATGATGGGTATAGCTCGTCAGACTCACGTAATCGTCGAGGTTCAGCCCCAGACTCTCGGCAAACGACTTCGGCGTGTATATCTTTCCCTCATACTGGAAAGAGTCGGGACAACGGCCAAGGTATTTCTCGATGATAGTCTGAACACTATCCTGCCAATGGGACTTGGGTGACTTGGCATCTTTAACGACCGCACTGCTCACCTGACGCTCCAGTTCAGGGAAAAAGACTTTGAAATTCGCCAGTGAATCACCAGTCAGCGAACCTGGTGCCGGCATAGCATTCTCCGGACAGATGCCGTGTTGGCGGATGACCTCGAGTACATCGTCGCACGAGCCGCCCTCTGAGATCTGACTGAATCCGTGCATGCGGACATAGTGCGTGGCGTTGTCCATATAGTCCTTGCTGACAACGAACATCTCACACAGGTCGTAGGTCCTACCCGTCTGTCGCAGTATCTCGCTCTCAAAATACCCCAGTGTGGCATAAGCCCAGCAAGTGCCGCTACGCCATTGGTTTTTCACGCTTGTGATCGGAATCTCCTTTACCGTCGTGAACGTTTTCTCCACCTGCGAGGCAATAGCCCCACGCTGTAAATTCTCCTGTGCAGACGCATTCAGGCTCATGCCCAGGAGCATCGTGAATAATGCACAAAACTGTTTCTTCATATCCATAAACATTGAAATTTGAAGGCAAAGATACAAAATTACGGAGATTTTTCATTATACTTGTCACAATTTTCTGAATTTCTTCGTATCTTTGCCGGCAAAAACAATAGAAGTATATGAAGAAAATGTTTTTTATGACGCTGGCCGTCATGCTGTTTGCGACGGTGAGCAATGCCAAGGTGAATGGAACGGAACGAAGGACTCCGGCTTTGGCTCGTACTTCGCATGGGGTGAGACCAAACCGAAGAAATACTACTCTTGGGGCACTTATGCCTGGAGCAGAGATGACACTCAGTTCCTGGTAAAATATAATATAAGGGACGGTAAGTTTCAGCTGGTACCCTCCGACGATGCCGCTCATGCCAACTGGGGCGGAGATTGGCGTATGCCCACCGTGGAAGAGTATGAGGAGTTGGTCAATCCCAATAACTGCAAATGGGAATGGACCAACAAGGATGGTATTAACGGCTATAAGGTGACGAGTAAAAAGACGGGAAAGTCTATCTTCCTGCCGATTACCGGTTTCCGTTTCTATGAGAGTGTGCAGTTCCGCGCCATCAAAGGTGTTTACTGGACTTCAACCCTTTATACGCCCAGTCCTACCAAGGCCTGGTGTCTGGAGTTTGATTTCTCTGACGTCAACGTACACTTCGGAAACCTGTCAAGCAATCGTTTCAGCGGTCGCTGCATCCGTGCTGTGCAATAACACTTACACCCCCTTGGCGAGGATGGCATCGCGACATTGCTCCATCAGCCAACGGGGGGTACTGGTGGCACCACAGATACCGACAGTCTGAATACCTTCGAGCCATTCTGCCTGAATCTCACAGGGGTCTTCCACCAGATGACTGTTGGGGTTCACACGCAGACACTCGTTGAAAAGCACCTTACCATTAGAACTCTTCCTGCCACAGACAAAGAGGATCAGGTCGTGCTTCGTGGCGAAGCTGGAGATGTTCGGCATGCGGTTGGCTACCGAACGGCAGATGGTATCGAAGCTCTTGAATGTGGCTCCCTCGGCGATATGCGACTGGATATAGTCGATGATACGATGGAACTCATCGAGCGACTTCGTGGTCTGGGAGTAGAGGTAGATATCGCGTGAGAAGTCGAGGGTCGTTACCTCATCGAAACTCTCTATGACAATGGCCTTTGATTCGGTCTGGCCTACAAGTCCAAGCACCTCCGCATGACCTTTCTTGCCGAAGATCACGATCTGGGAGGCATTCTCATCATATTGTTTCTTGATACGCTTCTGGAGCTGGAGCACCACAGGACAGGTGGCATCGATGATCTCGATGTTGTTCTTTCGGGCGAGCTCGTAGGTCTCAGGGGGCTCTCCATGGGCACGCAGCAGCACCTTCACGTTGTGCAGCTCACGCATGTCGTCGTGGTTGATGGTGATGAGTCCCATCTTACGCAGACGTTCACACTCCATACCATTGTGTACGATATCACCGAGACAGTAGAGGGTCTTGCCCTGTGCCAGTTCTTCCTCGGCTTTCTTAATGGCGGTGGTCACACCGAAGCAGAAGCCACTGCCTTCATCGATTTCTATTTGAATCATTTCTTTAATAAATTAAAATACTCATCCAACAAATCCTGGGCGGCGA
>CADCDP010000069.1 GCA_902800305.1 uncultured Bacteroidales bacterium | reverse complement strand
TGGAAGAATCATGGTGGGCCAGTGTGGAATATGCTTTGGGCTGTATTATGGTTGATAGGATATGCAGGCAATTGGATGATTGACAAGCGAAGGGAGAGCGTACCTACAACCTTTGTGGGGAAAACTGTCAGTTATGTGTGGTCAACATTTGGCGTATTCTGCTGTAGTGTAGGCATGATATTCGGTTTTATCGGCTGCGGTATGTTACCAATGGAACTGATTTTGCCTAAAGTGTATGCGTTTGGCTGCATTACAAGTGTCATCTCCTTGTGCTTTGGAATGGGTACAACCATCACGGGACTTGTCATACGAAGCCGCATCATTCAGGTGTGCGGTCTTATCGCGGGTATCGGCGGATTTTTCGGTGCTTTGCATTTCTCTGGCCATACACAACTGTACGTGATGGCCGTCGTGGCCTTGATAGGTCTGATTGTGCCAGGTATAACGATTCTCTTACAAAACCGGAAATAAGGAGGTACGGATATGTTCAAGCCATTAGACCCCCTGCTTCACTCCGAGTTGCGACTGGCTGTCATGTCGCTGCTTATCAGTGCCGAAGAAGCCGAGTTCCCGTACATCAAGGAGCAGACGGGAGCCACGGCGGGCAACCTGAGTGTGCAGATAGACAAACTCTCGGCAGCGGGCTACATAGAGGTAGAGAAGACTTTCAAGGGCAAGAAGCCTTGTACCCTCTGCCGTATCACACCTACAGGGCTGAAAGCCTTTGAGGAATATGTTAAAGCTCTGAAAGGTTATCTTAACGTTAAAAAGACATGAAGACAAGATTTGTCTTCTGACCATCACCTCCATCTTGACACTGGAGGTGGTGGTCAAAAATCCAAATGTTTCTTGTGTTTTTTCGAAATAGAGCAAAAATATGACAGGGTGGATAAGCAGAATCAATCACAAATAATCAAGAGGACAGACCTAGCACAGAGCGTTTGTCCCCGTGTGTCCCAAACCGAATATCAGAACTACTGTAAAACTACCACTTTTTAAAGTGGGCTCAATGTCTTAAGAACAGTTTCGAGTTCTTCGACGTTCCGAGGACTGGCTATGATGGTACCATCAGGACCAATGACTATTGTCTCTGGCCACGAGCAGATGCCATATAAATTCCAAGCCGCTTTCGTAGCCAGTTGTGGCCAGGGGAGTTGCTCCTCTTTCAAACGCTCAGTCCACTTGCTGTTAGGGTTATTGATGGCATCAGTAGCCAGACTGATGATTTCGACATTTTTTGTCTTGTGATACTTCTCATAGAGTATGCGCAACTGTGGCAGAATGTCGAACTGGTCGCGGTGCCAACTCTCCCAGAAGTGTAGCACTACATATCCTTTGCCTACATACTCTTTCAGTTCATGATAGTTACCCAGTGTGTCCACAAGCAGCACGTTCTCATAATGCTTTCCAGGAAGACGTTTCTCCAAACCGGCCACGTATTCTTTGACAGGAGCCATCAGCAGATGGTTGACGTAACGGAATTTGTTGCTTACAAAGGGCTTCAACTCGTCGTAGGTCAGTTCAGAATAAAACTTGTAGAGGGCGTAAGTTCTCAGCAGGTCGTCTTTGCCAGAGAAGATGACTTGTCGATAGCGCTCACATTGTCTGTTGATGGCAGCATCCAATTCTGCACGGTCCTTTATTTTTAGCATACGCATTCGTTCTGCTTCCGTCTCATTCACAAAGTTGTTGCGCTGTTGCGATGCTTTTGAACTTTTGACGGAACCATGCTTCAGGTCTGCCTTGACGGGTTGGCCATCGACCCAAAAGTAGGTCATAGAACGATTGTCTAGCAAGAGGTAGCATACCTCATCTTTAGGCAACTGACAAGTAAAAGAGAAACGACCGTTTTTAACAGGAAATCTTCCAAACACCTCAGAATGCGACACACTGCGATGGACACTGATACTATCGGCACCGTCAGGGGCTGTGCCACTAATCTGACAGTCAACCAGTTGCAGGTCTGACGATTCATTCACCACCAGTCCATTGTGGGTTACAAGTTTCTTTAGTTGTGAGGTGGTAACAGAGGATGACACGATCATGGCAGGCCGACTCTTCACTTCGCCGCCCTCATCCTGATAGTGCTCGCTCTTCTTGTAGAGCGTATAGCAGGTATAGCCAAACATTTCCTTGTGT
>CADCDP010000068.1 GCA_902800305.1 uncultured Bacteroidales bacterium | reverse complement strand
TTTAAATTGTTAATACTATACTTTTTTAAAATTCACTTCTTTTCTCTGTCGCGAGTCGCTTTGTTGACTTTTGACATTGCAAAGATACGACGACTTTCGCCACGTTCCAAACTTTTTTCGATAAATTATTCACGATTGTAGCGACACGAAAACAATTCTGCGACAGATTCAGAATACAACTCCAATTTCTGTCGCAAAAAAGAACAATTTCTTTTGTTTTGCTCTCAACTTTTAGTATCTTTGCACTCAGATTCATATTATCAATAACCCCAAACCAGCATGATGAAGAAAATTCTATTCTTTGCAGTACTCCTGGCCAGTTCCCAGACGGCAGTGGCCAAACTAGTGACGATCCAGACTAAGAACACTACGATGGTTCTGAACGTGGACGAAGGGCAACAACCCCAGTATGTATATTATGGTGCCAAACTGAGCGACTATGACCTGACGCACTTGCAGACACCTCGCAGCGGCAGAATGGACGCCTACCCCGCCTATGGCATGAACTGTCCGGCAGAGGCAGCTCTCGCCATGTGCCATACTGACGGTAACATGTCAACGGTCCTCATCGCAACAGGTGAGATAAAACAGGAAGGTCAGATCATCCGTATCTGTATGAAGGATCCTGTATATCCCATTACTGTTGATCTCTGTTACAAGGCATTTGTTGAAGAGGATATGATTGAGACCTGGACGGAGATCCGGAATGGTGAGACCAAGCCCGTCACGCTGACACAGTTTGCTTCCATCAGTCTGCCCATCCGTCGCGGCAATGTGTGGATGTCGCATTTCTATGGTTCATGGGCTAATGAAGCTCGCCTTGTAGAGGAGCCTATACTGCCTGGTGAGAAGGTCATCAAGAATAAAGACGGTACGCGTAACTCCCATACCGACCACGCTGAGGTCATGTTCTCACTCGATGGCAAAGGCCAGGAGAACAAGGGCGACGTGATTGGCGCAGCTCTCTGCTATAGCGGCAATTTCCAGTTGAAGATTGATACCGACGATACCGAATACCACTATTTCTTCGCAGGTATCAACCCCGACAACTCTGAATACCATCTGAAGAAGGGCGAAACTTTCGTAACACCAAAAGTGGCACTGAGTTTCTCAAAGTGCGGACTGTCTGGCATCTCCCGCAACTTCCACAAGTGGGGTCGCAAGTATATGCTGATGCATGGCGACAAGGAGCGTAAGATCCTGTTGAACTCTTGGGAGGGTGTCTATTTCGATATTAACCAAGAGGGGATGGACCAGATGATGGGCGACATTGCCTCGATGGGTGGTGAACTCTTCGTCATGGACGACGGTTGGTTTGGCGACAAATATCCCCGTAAGGTTGACAACTCCTCCCTCGGCGACTGGGTGGTCGATAAGAACAAACTGCCTGAGGGCATTGAAGGACTGCTGCGCGATGCAAAGAAACATGGTATCAAGTTCGGCATCTGGATTGAGCCTGAGATGGCGAATACGGTCAGCGAACTCTACGAGGCTCATCCCGACTGGATCGTGAAGGCTCCCAAGCGTGAGCCCGTCTTAGGCCGAGGAGGCACACAGGTGGTGCTCGACATGTCGAATCCCAAAGTGCAGGACTTTGTCTTCTCGATTGTTGATAACCTCATGACAAAATACCCGGAGATCGACTATATTAAATGGGATGCCAACATGCCTATCCTGAATCACGGTTCGCAGTATCTGACGATGAACGACCAGAGTCACCTCAATATCGAGTATCATCGGGGTTTCCAGAAGACCTGTGAGCGCATTCGCGCCAAGTATCCTGACCTCACCATCCAGGCTTGTGCCTCTGGTGGCGGACGTGCCAACTGGGGCGTACTGCCTTACTTTGATGAGTTCTGGGTATCAGACAACACCGATGCCCTGCAACGTATCTATATGCAGTGGGGTACCAGTTACTTCTTCCCTGCCATCGCAATGGCATCACACATTTCTGCTACACCTAACCACACCGTCTATCGTACTACCTCACTGAAATATCGTATCGATGTGGCGATGAGCGGACGACTTGGTATGGAGATTCAGCCCAAGAACATGAGCGACGACGAGAAAGCCCTCTGCCGACAGGCCATCAAGGAGTATAAGGAGATCCGTCCTGTGGTGCAGTTTGGTGATATCTATCGCCTGGTATCTCCTTACGACAAGCAGGGACTCGCCTCTATGATGTATGTGAACGAGCAGAAGACCAAGAGTGTGTTCTTCTGGTGGAAGACGGAATCGTTCCAGAACGAGCATCTG
>CADCDP010000067.1 GCA_902800305.1 uncultured Bacteroidales bacterium | reverse complement strand
TGCACGGGATCAGCATCGCCCACCTTCACATAGAGGTCGTGTGTCCATTGTCCCTGACAACTGATGGGGTAAATATAAAAATCGTTGGAAGGCGCCACCAGCATGGCTGATTCGCCAGTATGTTTTACCTTATCTGGCAACTTCAAGGGTACATCATTGTAGATAGCCTGATTCTTGGTGAATGTATAGGCATACTTTCCGTCTTCACCGATACCCTCTTCGATGCCGAAGTCGAGACCGGCAATGAGTTCCACCGAGATGCCTTCGCTGTCGCCACTACGGGTACCCAGTTGCGGACCTTTAGTGAAATCCCACGTCTGGTTAGGATTAATGTCACCATACTTCTTAATGAAATTAGCGGCATACGCATCTTTCTGACTGTTTTCGTACTGCGTTGCATCGAAAACCTCGGTTTTAGCACAAGCTGTCAGCATCGTAACAAAACCTGCTGCCAGCAGTCCATACATGCTTGTCTTTCTCATACTGATAATTAATGAATAGTTTGTTAATTTATGTTTATTTGACCGCAAAGATAGATAAAAACAATGAATCCGCCTACATTTTTACAAAGAAAATGTCTTTCTGATAGCATTTTTATCACAATAGAACACAAATTGGTATGATTGGACACATTTGTCGGTCATACAATACAACCGGTCACACGGTCACTTTCGGAAATAATCCGTATTGAATTACGCGTACCTCTTTATTTTTTAAAATTATATACTAAAGTTTCGCAGGTCAAGACAACTCTCAAGAGTTACTGGCATGAATTACGAGACCATCAGGAATATAGCAAAAAAATGGCCATGAAAACAGGCACCCATACCCAGGTGCCTCTTACCTTTGCACCAGATTATAGATAATGTTCTAAATGTCCGATGTTAAACATCGTATAAGTTTAGGACTTACGGCTATGATTTTGTAGTTTTGCTAGAGATTATGGCCGTGGGGAGTGAGGAGGCAGATGCCTAGATAAGACAAGTTCTATATCGTGGGACAGATCAATACCCACTCCCTTTACAAGTCTTTAAAGTCTGGACAAAGAATCGAAGCACGCCATGGGAGGGCGATGCTGTGTCCGATAAGAGTAAAGTCGAAGAAGATTTGGCTATAATCTAAAACTTATTCATTAACAATTAAAACAGTTAGAAGATGAAGCCAGATTCACAGATGACACTCGACAGGCATTTCCGTCAGTGTGTGGGAATTGACGTTTCCAAAGACAAGTTCACCGCCTGTCTCCAGATGTATGACAGGGCCAGCGACGTGGGCTGTCACACGATGAGTATCGACTTCGACAACACGAAGTCAGGTTTTAACCAGTTCGTAAAATGGAGCCGGAAGGAGGCCGTAAAGGGCTTCCCGCTGACCTATCTAATGGAGCCTACAGGCGTCTATTACGAGCCTTTGGCCTACCATCTGCACAAGATCGGGCAGACGGTCTACGTGGTGCTTCCCAACAAGGCCCGCAGTTTCTGTGAGGCCGAGGGCATCAAGACCAAGACAGACGCGATGGATGCCCGCTGCCTGGCCCTGATGGGATGCACAAGCCGCAAGCTGAAGCCATGGTCGCCTCCGGCACCGATTTACCGTGAGTTGCGCCAGATGACGCGTTTCCACACTGACCTGTCGCAGATTATGACCTCTGTAATGAACCGCATGGAGTCACTCAATCATATGGAGGAAGCAGACAAGACAGTCCGCAAGAATTGTCAGAAACTCATTGACGAGATTGACACACTGATGGAGAATAACGACAAGGCCATCATGCAGAAGATTACCGAGGACAAGGAGTTGGAGGCCAGGGTGAAGCGCATCGCCAAGACCAAGGGACTCGGAGTGACCACCGTCGTATGCATTGTTGCAGAGACAGAGGGTTTCCACCTCATAGAGAACAGAAAGCAGCTCACAAGCTATGCCGGGCTCGATGTGAGAGCCAAACAGTCAGGTAGGGAAGACCCGAAGCATGCAATCTCAAAAAAAGGGAACGCTCACATACGTGCAGCACTCTACATGCCAGCACTGGTTGCTGTTCGCTACAACCCGCAGATAAAGACTGTATACGGGAGGATATGTCAGAAGCACCCCAAGCAGAAGAAGATTGGCGTGACAGCCGCCATGCGGCGTCTGCTCCTGCTTATATACACTCTATGGAAGAACGGCGAGGAGTATGACCCGATGCGCGACAAGACGCACACACACCAAAAGAAGATGAAGGAAGAGGACACGGAACTGGAATATGAGCCGGAGGACTGCATAGGACCAAAACGTGACCCTGCAGACTGGAATGCGACTGACGAGCACGGAAATCCCCCTTTCTAACAAAAGTGGCCGCGTCTCGAAACACAGCCACACGAGATAGTACCTTTGGCAAGTTG
>CADCDP010000066.1 GCA_902800305.1 uncultured Bacteroidales bacterium | reverse complement strand
AGGCTAACCGCACGGATTATGTCATCAATGTGCTTACCAAGTGGGGGGATGGCGGCAAGTTGGGTGATCAGACGACGATGACCATGACTAACGAGTATGTCGAACTCAGCCTTGAGGGCATTGATATGACTGCAAAGCTGGCTGACGTTGACAGGCTCATGGTTCAGTGCAACAAGGAAGGCGGCAATCCCTTCAACTTCACAGCCATCGTGCTCGTCAAGAAAGAAACCACGGGTGTCAGCGCTACGCTAATGGATAGTGAGAAAGTGGATGGTAAAGCTTATAACCTCGCTGGGCAGCACGTAGATAGTCCCAGCAAGGGCCTGTATATCGTCAACGGGAAAAAGGTTTTGGTTAAAAAGAATAGATATTGATTCATTATTGGTATTTAGTTAGTTGGTAAGGAAAAGATTGCTTTTCAGGATAACATTTATAAAAGAATTGTTACAACGAACGATTATTTATAGCAAATGTAACAGAAATGATAGCGTTTTAGCGAGAAATCCTGTATCTTTACAGCAGAAATGGCCAAGGCTCAGACGGTGATACCTCAGGCTTGTGAGCAGAGCATCGTGACGCCGAAGAACACTGGACGCTATCTGTGGCTGCCCATCCAGGAGTCAGCTCCTGAAGGGAAGGTGCAGGTTATCGTGAACGGTATGTTGCTGATGGAGCAGAACGTACGTATGGCTCGTGAGCAGGTGGACTATTATGTAGCACTCGACTTGCAGCCGTATCATGGCAAGGAGGCACTGCGAATCTGCGTGCAGAATGTGCCGACGGGAAGCGTGTGCTTCAAGAAGCTGGTACAGAACGATGATGCGGACTATGCGCTGATTGATGAGAAGTTTCGCCCGCTGTACCACCATACGCCCAAGCGCGGATGGATGAATGACCCTAATGGGATGTTTTATAAAGACGGTACCTGGAATCTGTACTATCAGTACAACCCCTACGGTTCTATGTGGGGTAATATGCACTGGGCCCACTCCACCTCTACCGACCTCATCCATTGGAAGAATGAGGGCGTGGCACTGACTCCCGACGTGTGGGGGACGATGTTCAGCGGATCATGTGTGGTAGATCGGGGCAACGTTGTCGCTATGTACACTGCCAGCCGTCCCACTCCCTTTGGCGGTGACGTGCAGGCGCAGTGTATAGCCTTCTCGAATGATGGCGGTAAGACGTTTACGAAGTATGAGGGAAACCCCGTGCTGACTGCCGAAGACAAGGACTTCCGCGACCCTCGTCCGTTCTGGAACGAGGACGTCAAGGCCTGGAACCTCATCCTCGCAGTGGGACAGGAGATGCGAATCTACTCATCACCAGATTTGAAGACATGGAAGTACGAGTCGTCTTTCGGTAAGGAGTATGGCAACCACGGCGGCGTATGGGAGTGCCCCGACCTCTTCCCTCTTACCCAAACAACCAAACAACCAAACGACCAAACGACCAAAAAGTGGGTGCTGTTGTGCAACATCAACCCCGGCGGTCCCTTTGGCGGCTCGGCCACGCAGTATTTCGTCGGCCAGTTCGACGGCCATAAGTTCACCTGCGAGTCGATGCCGAAGGTGACGAAGTGGCTGGACTACGGCAAGGACCACTATGCCACCGTCTCGTTCTACAATGCTCCCGACAACCGCCATACCGTGCTGGCGTGGATGTCGAACTGGCAGTATGCCAACCAGGTGCCTACGAAGCAGTTCCGCTCGGCCAACAGCATTCCCCGCGACCTCGGCCTGTTCACCTGCGGCGAGGAGACCTACGTCAGCGTGGTGCCCTCGAAGGAGATGCTGGCCGTGCGCGGTGCCAAGGCGAAGAAGCCCACGGAGGCCTGCGAAATCCTGGTCGACGTGAAGGGACAGGCAGAGATCGTGCTGTCGAACGCCAAGGGCGAGCAGGTCATCATGAAATACGATGCAGCCAAGCAGACGTTCTGCATGGACCGCACGAAGAGCGGCGACGTGAGCTTCAGCGAGGCCTTCCCCTGCGTCACCACAGCTCCCACCTACGGCCAGATCAAGCAGCTGCGCCTGTTCATCGACCGCTGCTCCATCGAGGCTTTCGATGCCGACGGCAAGATGGCCATGACCAACCTCGTGTTCCCCTCGGAACCCTATAATAATATTAAGGTGAAGGGCGGAAAAGTAACTATTTACGAAATCAAATACTAAAACAATATGGGCAATCAAAACAAATCCATTTATCTGATTCCTGTGATGCTCTGCTTCTTCTGCATGGGCTTCGTGGATCTGGTGGGCATCGCCTCCAACTATGTGAAGGAAGATCTGGGGCTAACGGACTCTGTAGCCAACGTGTTCCCCTCGCTCGTGTTCTTCTGGTTCCTTATCTTCAGTGTGCCCACGGGTATGCTGATGAACAAGATCGGTCGTAAAAAGACCGTGCTGCTCTCGCTCATCGTCACCGTTGTGTCGCTGTTCATCCCGCTGTTTGGCGAGAACTTCGGCGTAATGCTCGTAGCCTTCTCGCTGCTCGGAATCGGCAACGCCCTGATGCAGACCTCGCTCAACCCTCTGGTGTCGACCGTGATGGGTGGCGGCAACCTTGCCTCGACGCTCACCTTCGGACAGTTCATCAAGGCCATCGCCTCGTTCTCGGCGCCTTATCTGGCTATGTGGGGTGCCACGATGGTCATCCCTGAGTTCGGGCTAAACTGGCGCGTGCTCTTTGGCATCTTCTTTGTCGTAGGCATACTCTCCACGATACTGCTCTTCGTGACACCCATTGAGGAGCCGCCAGTGGAGGGCAAACCGTCAACCTTTGTGGAGTGCTTCAAGCTGTTGGGCACGCCCATCGTACTGCTGTCGTTCCTTGGCATTATGTGCCATGTGGGTATCGACGTGGGCACGAACACTACCGCTCCGAAAATCCTGATGGAGCGACTGGGCATGACGCTC
>CADCDP010000065.1 GCA_902800305.1 uncultured Bacteroidales bacterium | reverse complement strand
TTGGCTGCAGCCACGCAATACGCCCACAACTCGTAGATCGTAACTTCCCTCTATCGCGACCGTCTTCCCCAAAGCATCCGTGCCCTTACCATAGAGCCGCTCGGCAAGTGCGTCGCTGATGACGCAGACCGCTTCTTTCCCCTCCACCTCTTTTTGGGTGAAAGGTCGGCCACTCACGAAGTCGTAGGCGTATATTTTGAAGAAGTCAGCACTGGCTTCATTCCGTATCACATCCACGTAGTCGTCCTTCCCGCGCACTACGAAAGTACGGCAGCGCCCTAACGTCTTGCCTGTTCCTGCCGCCAACAACGTAGGCGAGCAGTACTCGATGTTCGGACTCTTCTGAAACCAGTCCTCAAAGGCTTTGGAACTAAAGCCCGTCTGTCCCACGCCGCCACTCTCGGCTTCGATGCGCATTCCCTCGAAATAGACCGTCCTTGCGCGGTTCGGCTCTGGATAGATGGGAGCCAACTTGATGTAATAGACCACGGCCATCACCATCGTAAAGGCAATGGCCAGTGCCGTACCCACGATGTAGATGCCGGAAAAAAGTCGTTCCTCGCGCATCATGGCGAGTGCTTGTCGTAAATATCTCATATCATTCATAACGTTTTATCCTATTCGTCCTTTAGTGCATTGGTTATCTCGCTCCTGCAAATCCGCCATGCCGGAATGGCGGTGCCGATGAGGACGGTGCATAATATAATAAGGTAGACGACGGCTGAGACCAGGAGGAAGTGGGTGCCGAAGTCATCGAACCACAGGTGTACAGAGGGGTTGTGACCCTGTAGCTCGTACAGGCCGTGGGCTGAGGCAAACTGGAAGTAGATGGCACAACCGACGGTAACACTGATGGTGGTCAAGAGCCATACCTCACGGATAATACCACAAAATACGCTCCATTTCGTGGCACCAAAGGCTCGTCTGATTCCTGCCTCCTCACGACGCTGGCGCGTGTACATGAGCAGCGTGCCAAACACACCAAACGCGAGATTGATGGCGAAGAATGTGGCAATGAGCAGCCCATGCCGCATCTGACGTCCCAAACGTGTTTGTCTTATACTGAGGTCGAAGGCATCGCGGGCACTCACGGCTGAACGTATATAGCGGTGTTCGGTGATGAGGTCGTGTTGCAACTCGCCCTCGCGTTCGCTGATAAAGCGGTGGGCATCGCAATCCTCGCGCAACCGCAAGACGATGGGAGCACAGTCGCCGTCGCCCGAAGTGCAGGTGAACACGATGTTCATGTCACGGTCGTAGGGCGCATAGCGCACGTCCTCCACCACGGCACGGACGCGATACCACGTGTCCACCCAGGTTATCTTGTCGCTGCTGTAGTCCTGCTTTTGACTGCGCAACAGTCTTCCAGCCACGTCTATAGTGCCGAATACGGCGAGAGCGAAGGAGCGTGTGAGGATGATGCTCTCATCCTGATTGCAGTCATGAGTCAGCTCCGAGGTAGGCACGTCGGGGGTAAGCGAGCGCATGCCATAAACTTCGAACATACGGGAGTCAGGCCTAAAACCAAACTTCCACCCCAACACGGAGTCGGCATCATGATAGAACCAACTATTACTGCCCACCATGCCGAAGCCTAATGGACTGCTCGTGGCGCGGTAGGCCTGTTCCACCTCAGGCAGTTCCTGCACGCGGCTGAGCATCTGTTGCTCCTCGCTGTCGTGGAACCAATCGTCCGTGGGCACTATGTTGTCGGAGCCTATTTCCCTCACGACCACAGAACTGGCCACCTCCAACTTCACTATGCGGTCGAGGTCATAGCCCACAGGTAGCCGCATGACGTAGGTATTCACAATCAGCGGATCGAAAGCCCACCACAGGGCGATGGTGACGAGAATGATGGAGAGGGATAGCCAGATGGACGTTTTGCGTCCGAATATATCTTTCAACTGTTTCATTTCTTAATCATCATGGATTCCACAATCGGTTTACGGAGGCTGAGCCATGAGGGCATGGTGGCCGCCAGGACATTGAGCACGCAGCAGACGAGCAGGGCAATGGCGAAGACAGCGGGACCGAAGAGCATTTCGCCTTTCAGCACTGGTACGGCATCCACGAGTGTGGAGTCGTCAGAGAAAGCATCGAACACCCAGTCGCGCCAGCCATAGAGAGCCATCCATGCTATGCACAACCCTGCGAGACCACCAATGAGCGTCAGCGCGAGGTTCTCCATGATGACCTGCGCGAGCAGCGTGCGCCGCTTGGCTCCAAATGCCTTACGGACGGCCATCTCCGGCAACCGTCGCTCCATTCGGCTGGCCACCATACTGCTAAGATTCAGTGCTGGCACAAACAAAAGCAGGAGGATAGCAGCAGCCACATACCACCAAATACCGCCGTCATAAACTTCGAACAGCATGTTCAGCCCGTCCCACACCGTTGCATAGTGACTCTTTAACTCCGAAAAGATGTCCACAGGCTCCTCCGTGTGTACAGCGTTGTAACGTGCCTCCACTTCCCGCAGCTCTTGCATAAATGCTTTACGCTTACCAGCTTTCACGGCAAAGGAAACATCCACGGGCATGTCTTCATACCTCACATGAAATCGTGCAAACAGCCCCTCGGCTGTCCATGGCACAATGATGTCGGCAAAGGCCCGTTCGGTCAGCGCACTGGGTGTCTCCACCACGCCGCAGATGTGGTAAGGGCGATTGTCGAGGATGAGAGAATCGCTTCCATCCAACTTTTTCATCACCTTATCAGTCACCACACATACGCGCCGACGGCTGTCAAAGTCGTCCTGTGTGAAGGGGGCACCGTCGATGAAGTGATAGTGGTAGAAGTTGAAATAACCGGGTTCGGTTATAGTGACCTTCGCCGCGCAGTCGTGTATGCCGTCAGCGAGTTTCATGTACGATTGTTTGAAAGACCAGAAGTTGATTACGCACGTGACACATTCTGGCGTCTGCATCTTCTGGAACAGGTCGCGGAACATCCACTGGTTGATACCTTTCATTTCACTTCCATCGCTGTTCTTGATTTCCAAGTTAGGTAGGTAGTATGTCGTGCTGCGGTGGACCTCCGGCGCAATGTCGGCCACCTTCACGTAATACACTTCGGCTATGAGCATCACGAAGGCCACGGCTAATGCCGTACCAGAGATATACATTGCTGAGTAGAGCTTCTCCTCGCGCATCATGGCGAGGGCTTGTCTGAAATATCTCATATCATTCATCTCTTAGTGCATTGGTAATCTTAGACCCGATAATCTTCATTGCGGGGATGGCGGTACCGATGAGGACAGTACATAATATAATAATGTACACGACGGCGGAGACCACGAAGAAGTGGGGCCAGAAGTAATCGACCCACGTCTTATCGGTGGATAACATAGCACCCTGTATCGTGTAGAGCGTTTCGTAATATTCTCCACCATCATATTCCTGGATTCCGCTGTGAGCATA
>CADCDP010000064.1 GCA_902800305.1 uncultured Bacteroidales bacterium | reverse complement strand
AAATCGCCCCAACAGCGGACGGAGAAGGTGGGGAACGGGATGATTTCGGGCGAATACAGCATGAATGTCTTGGCCATCGACCTCGGCACACTCCACGATGCCTACACCGTCACCATCAAGGCCTCATCGGGGAACGTGCTTTACACCAAGGAGGTGAAGACCAGTCGTGTGCTGGCTCTCAACATCGACATTGCAGAATACGCCGACGGCGACTACACCATCACCGTGGAGAACAACCGAGAAATTTTCACAGGACTGTTCAACCTCTCCCGTCCCAACGCTATTGAAGAAGTCCCATGCGCTTATCCCGTAGCCGATGATACCTTGCACGACCTCACAGGTCGTCCCGTCACTGGCCACCCACAGCGAGGTGTCTATATTCGGAATGGAAAGAAAGTACTCATCCGCTCATCCCGTTAGCTTTCCTCCATAAAACAAACAAGACACCCCTTTCCATGGGGCATAACTGTAACTATCCATGGAAAAAAGAGCAGCTTCGAACGTAAGTTGCTCTTTTTCTTTGTGTTTACTCAATGGTGAAGGACGCATTTATCCCAAATAGACTTGCATGGACAAATGTAACTATATCACATAGAATGTTACAATTTACATCCTTTCTTGAATTTTTCTAACTGACAGACAAGTAGTTAGAGGAAAAGCCTGTAACACCCTCTTGACTCTTGCCGAAAAAGAGCCTACCTTTGCACTGCAATTTAACCAAAAACACATCATACAATGAACAAACAGAAAAGACTTTGGCTTTTCCTCCATGTCGCACTCCTTGCATCCCTCATGGAGGTTGCCGCTCAAGACCAGTTCGCCGAATACGTATGCTACTCAAACGAGGCATTGTCTTTCGGCCACAAGTCCATTCTCAAAGTCCTGTGCAAGTTGGATAAGGGATTCTTCTGCTTAAAAGTGACACTTCTTGTTCTTCTGTCCTTCTATGTGCTCGACATGAAGGGGCAGGAGGGGTGTGTCATGCCGCTGGTGAAGCATTCAGACAGGTTCAACGAGGTGCTGCCGCACGAGACGGTGTATCTGCATTTCGACAACACGGGCTACTACATCGGTGAGACCATGTGGTTTAAGGCATACGTGGTGCAGTCGGATGGTGACTCGCTGACACGGAAAAGCTCTGTGTTGTACGTGGAGCTGGTTGACCCTTTAGGCATGGTGGTGGAGACGCATGTCCTGCAACTGAAGCAGGGACAGGCGTATGGCGATTTTCTAGTGCTGCCGCATCTCTCGCCAGGTTTCTATGAGGTGAGGGCATACACGCGCTATATGCTGAACTATGACGCTCGGGGCGTGTTCTCTCGCACATTCCCATTTTTCGCCAAGCCGAAGGAAGAGGGGGACTACAGCGAGCGCACCATTGCCAAACTGGACAAGGAGACGCTGAAAGCCACGCAACGGAAGGACGAGAAGCCCAAGAAGGAGAGACTGAATGTGGACTTCTACCCGGAGGGAGGAGGGCTGGTGCGTGGCAAGCAGTGTCGTGTAGCTTTCGATGTGTACAATCGTGAAGGTCACCATGTCAATGCTGAATGTGTGTTGACGCACGGTGGAAAGGTGTTGGCAACCACCCATACCGACAGGTGGGGACGTGGGTCGGTGACGTTTGTGCCCGATAGCCTCCCATACGCCTTGGAGGTGAGGGACGGGGGAAAGACCCATGCTGTCCCACTGCCTTATGCCTCAGCATCGGGCTGTGCGATGACGGTGGACGTGAAGCTTCGGCAGATAGGTCTCCGTGTGTCACCTACAGCATCCTTGAATGGCAGCAAGTTGGGCGTGATTGTCTCTCATCATGGGCAAGTGGAGATGTGTGACAGCTTCGTTGTGGATGGCGGAGACTATACCCGACAGGTGGACGTGGACAGCCTTGCGGATGGTGTGAATAGTGTAACCGTCTTCTCTGTGTCGGGAGCCATTTTGGCCGAGAGACTCTTCTTTGTCTATCCGAGACGTAGGATTTCACCCATCGGTATCAAGATTGAGAACCAAGCAATGGCACCCTACGATTCCGTGACCATTGCAGCACACACGCAGTTGCCGAACACCACCTTCTCGTTGGCGGTGCGTGATGCCGACACACAGTTGCAGGGAACGAATGCCGACGTGGTGACCAGCCTCTTGTTGGCCTCCGACCTGAAAGGCTACATCGAGAATGCTGACTATTTTCTGGAATCGGACGACGAAGCCCACCGTGTCGCGACCGACTTGCTGATGCTGGTGCAGGGATGGCGAAAGTATGACTTCGAGATGATGGACGGGCTTCACAAACTACGCCTGTCGCAGCCTGCCGAGCCGAAGCGATTGCTGATGGGACAGCTGCACCCCTACAAAAAGAAGGACAGCGTGGCGGGGGTGGATTTGAGTTTGGTGCTGGTCAACCATTACAACGACCTGCTGTATGGCACCTGCACGACGAATGAGAAGGGCTACTATACGTTTGAAGTGCCCGATTGCTGGGGGGATTGGAACATGGTTATGCGTACCAGCATCGATGACAAAAACAAGAACTACTACATCGGCGTGAATCGCAACTTCTCACCAGAACCTCGGATGCTCAGCCCCTACGAACAGATAGAGCTGCCAGTGGACACACCCAAAATCAGGTTGAAGGAAAGAGAAATCCCTGCCGCACGATATACGGACGCGATTGTATTGAAAGAGGTAAAAGTAACGGCAAAGAGGAAAAGCCAAACAGGGTGGGACAGCGAGACTTATGGGGCTTGGAAAGCCAATCTGCGGTATAACTGCACCATCGCTGCCGACCGCTATGCCGACGAGGGGCAGCGGTGTCCGTCTCTCTACGAGTGGCTGAAGGAACAGAACCCACTTTTTGTGGGAGCCGATATTGTCAGCGGTGCATTGACCTACCGCAAAAAAGAATACAACTACCACGACGATGGTCCTTCCTACGACAATAAATCCATTCTGTGGTTTCTGAATAATCGGTTCATGTTCGGCACTGGAATGTCGTCACGCTTCGTGAAAGAGCCGAAAGAGTCGGAGCAGAACAACTACGGAACTGACGTGTTCCCCAGCAGTTTGGACGAATGTTCCTCTGTCTATATCTCCACCAATCAGGCGAGCATCAACCGTTTCATCGCTCATTCAGGCATCGACGGCACCAACTATGTGGCCGTGTATGTCTATGCCAGCAATGCCCAGTATGGCAAACAAAAAGGAATGCGCCGTACGTTCTTCCAGGGATTTAACAACCCCACCACGTTCCAGCATCCCAACTACCGTCTTATGCCCGAAGAGCCAGACTTCCGCCGCACCCTCTACTGGAACCCCAATGTGACCACCGATGCTCAAGGTAATGCCAAAGTAGGCTTCTACAACAACTCCACTTGCCGCCAACTGGTCATCAGCGCAGAAGGCGTGGCTGACAATGGTTCTTTGCTGATGTTTCGATAGTATATCAAAGATAAAACACCACTTTCCATGGGGTAAAGGGACGTTTCGAACATAAGTTGCTCTTTTTCTCTGATTTGGATAAGTGCATTTTTCCATGGGGCAGTTGGTGCAGGTTCTCTTGGAAAGTCGTAACTTTGCCACCGAAAACAAAAGTTAAACTCAGAAATGGATATACCTTTGCGAAATCAATGTATTGTTAAACTTAAAAACTTTAAGAAGTATGAAAACAAGAGTATTCTTTATGATGATGCTGTTCATTATCGTGAGTGGCATTGACGTTTGCCAAGCGCAGGAATTGTGGCGTGTTGACGGCTGTACTTTGGGCAATGTGTGGATTGAAGACGAGATAGAGTCTGGTTGCTATTGGTGTGTTG
>CADCDP010000063.1 GCA_902800305.1 uncultured Bacteroidales bacterium | reverse complement strand
AGTGAGTGTTAAAATGAATGTCTAATTTAGTTAAACGAAAGGAGAACAGATTATGGGTTTGCAGTATCGCAAAGGAAAGGTGAAGCTGGGTTATCTGGAAGAGAAGCCCGAGGTGTACAAGGCCATTCAGTTGACCTATCCGCAGGTGTCGTATGAGCAGCTGGTGGAGGAAATCGCGCAGTCGCGTGGTGTGAACACGAACAGCACCCGTGCGGTGGTGGATGCGCTTCTCAACCGTCTCGTGCATTACATGGAGATTGGTCACGGTGTTTCACTGGGCACGTTCGGCTCTTTCAAGCCTGTGTTCACGTCGAAGTGCGCCAAGACGCTCGATGAGTGCGACGGCACGACCATCCGTAAGAAGAAGGTTCGCTTCTACCCAGGTGGCAAGTTCGCCAAGATGCTCAAGGAGCTGGCGGTGGAGAATGCCAGCGAGGCGTTGGATGTGGAGGAGTGATGTAAGGGATGTACGATGGATGATGAACGATGTACGATGAGCCATGCGGCTTGGTTGCATCGCGTCAGCCAAAACATGAAGAAGGTCATGGCTTCGATGGAGTCATGGCCTTTTCTCACTTGATGAAGACCTTGCGGCCATTCACGATGTACATTCCTTTTTTCGTGGGCTTCTCGCTGAGTTTGCGACCATCCAACGTGAACCACGCATCAGCCTTATCTGTGACATCCGTGAAATCCGTTGTTGAAAGAATCCCCGTCACGTCATCCTCGTCGCCGAAGTTCAGCACGAACTGGCGCACACCTGCGGGTGCGGGATATATGCCGAGACCGTTGCCGAGGTTCACCTTGAAGTAGGCGCGGCAGGAGCCTATCGTCATGGAGCCGCTGGGCCAGTAGAGCGTATTCGTCGCGCCGAGGTAGAGCGTAGCCTTGTTGCCCGCAGCGATGGCGGCAGGGCTATAAGTGCCTACGAACTGCACCTTCCCGTCCGAACTGGTCACGCTGCCCGCCTCCGTGCTGTTCACGGTCACGCCACTAAACACGGGGGCACTCACGTTGTCGCCCGTCCACATCACGATGAACGGTGTGCCAGCGGTGATGGTGCTGTTCTGTGCCACGTTGTTGAAGTTCAGCGTCAGCACGCCCGTCGAAGCGACAAAGCTCGATGTCTCTCCGTTCAGCGTCATGGCCGTGGCACCCTCCATCTGTCCGCTACCCACAGTCACGTCGAAGGGTAAACACAGCGTGTTCCACTTCCCATCCTTGTAGAGCGTGCGCCCGCTAAGGGTCACGGTGCGGGGCATGCGGTCGCCCGCAGCCGCCGCGATGGCCGAGGTGTTGTCGGCGTCGTCGTAGAGGGAGAGCGGCGTGTTCTCCACCACCCGCACGTAATTCTTGTCGCTGGTGCTGCCCGAGGCTAAGTAGCTCCAAGTGCCTCCATTGTTGCGCTCCTGGATGCCGTGGTCGGCAGTGCAGGTCACCGTGCCGCCGAGGGCTTGGCCCCAGTCGCCCTCATCACCCATTGTACCATTGGTGCCTTTGGCACCTCCATCGCCCCCTTGACCGCCAGAAAATATGACTGTGCCGCCATAGACGGTGAGTAAGTCGCTGATACCTTTGCCGCCAGTGCCGCCTTTGCCGCCAGTGCCGCCTTTGCCGCCAATGCCGCCAATGCCGCTAGTGCCGCCAGTGCCACCAGTGCCGCCAGTGATATATACCGTGCCGCCATAGACGGTCAGCGAGCCGCTGATGCCCGCTCCGCCAAAGCCACCCATTCCACCATTTAATAATGCTACAAATAAGGTGTTGTAGCTTCCATTGCCGCCTTGGCCGCCTTGGCCGCCAGTGACATTGATCGTTCCGCTATTCACGACGACGTTGCCAGCTATGCCGGAATGGCCTTCTCCGCCAGAGCCAGCAATGCCGAGATTGACATCTCCGCCAGAGCCAGCAATGTTGCTAGCAGCATTTGCTCCCGCTGCCGCCTCCGTGCTGTTACTGACGGTCAGCGTGCCTGGCCCGTTGATGGTCAGCTTCGCGCCGTCGGCGATGGTGATGCCTTTGCTCGCCGACAGCGTCACGCCCTCAGCTATGGTCAGCGTCACGTCACCCTTCACGCTGATGGTCGTGTAAGCCATATCCTCCGTCGCTTGGTAGCTGCCCGCCGCCCACTCCATCTCCGAAGAGGCAGCAGTGAGGGCGTATTGCTTCGAGACTAAGCCGTGGTAGGGGCTTTTGCCGTAGATAGTGACAGAGGCTACGCCTGACTTGTCGTTATTGAGATATACGACGGTGTAGTGCTCGCCCTTGGTGAGCGTCCTGCCGTTGCAGACCACTGTGGGTTCGGGGCTGATGGAGCTGCCCTGGTAGGTGTAGGAGTCGTCCACGCCGCTGATGGTGGTCGAGGATGCGTCGATGAGGTAGATGTCCTGCTGGGAGTAGGTGATGACAATCTTCTTGACGGAAAGGCCATCGGTGCCAGCATTGATGGTCTTGCTGAACGTCTTCGTGCCCTCCACGTTGTTGTCCTTCCAGTTGTACTCGTCGAAGAGCGTGTGGTTGTTCTTGTCGTACACCTCGACGCGCCAGATGTAGTAGTTGTTCGTGCCGCCGCTGACGGTGAATGTCACGTTGCCCTCACCGCCGAGGTATTCAGAGGAGGGGACGGAGATTTTGTTAGAGGAGCTGGCAAAGGTGAAGACGATGCCGTCGGCCAGCGTGAAGCTGATGCTGCCGGTGGAGTTGAAGTTCCACGTGGCGGGCGAACTGTTGTAGTGCGTGCCCGTCACGCCTTCCACGTAGAAGTGGCCATCGCAGACGAAGTTGTAGTATTCACTTTCCATGTGGCCGCTGAAGAGGTAGGTCTTGGTCACTGTCTCGGCCTGTGCCGTCTGCACCACGAAGGCCATAGCAAGGGTGAGCAGCATCATAGTCGCCCTTGCAAACAATCTGTTTGGTTTTTGTGTCATGTCTTATTGTCTTTTGGTCGCAAAGGTACACATTATTTTCTAAATAAACTCCAATCGCACGAAAAAAGTGACTAAGTGCAATTCGATAGCGTGTTTATTTCTGTTTCGGAGGAATTTGTGGCAACAAAAAAATGGGGGTACACCTTGTCGGCGTACCCCCCAGCTATTGAGCGCATTTTGTAGTCGGCTGACTACTCTTCGTTGAGAATCTTCATAATCTCACAGCAAGCTTTGGCAACGTTGGTGCCAGGACCGAAGATGGCAGCTACGCCAGCCTTGTAGAGGAAGTCGTAGTCCTGAGCAGGGATGACACCTCCGGCGATAACGAGGATGTCTTCACGTCCCAGTTTCTTCAACTCTTCGATAACCTGTGGCACGAGGGTCTTGTGACCTGCAGCGAGAGAAGAAACGCCCAATACATCGACGTCGTTCTCCACTGCCTGACGCGCTGACTCGGCTGGTGTCTGGAAGAGAGGACCCATATCCACGTCCATACCGCAGTCGGCATAACCTGTAGCCACTACTTTGGCTCCACGGTCGTGACCGTCCTGTCCCATCTTGGCAATCATGATGCGAGGACGACGACCATTGGCCTGTGCAAATTTCTCTGTTGCGGCGCAAGCGTCCTTGAATGCCTGGTCGCCCTTTGATTCTGAACTATACACGTTGCTGATGGTTCTGATGATTGCTTTATATCGACCAACGACTGCTTCGCAAGCGTCGGAAATTTCGCCGAGCGTACAACGAAGACCTGCTGCCTTCACAGCGAGGTCGAGGAGGTTGTTCTCGCTCTTCTTGCCGTCCTTGAATTCCTGCACACACTTGGTGATTTCTGCAAGAGCAGCCTGACAAGCGGCTTCGTCGCGGTTGGCTTTGAGTTCCTTGAGGGCTGCTTCCTGTTGCAGACGTACAGCGGTGTTGTCCACTTCGAGGA
>CADCDP010000062.1 GCA_902800305.1 uncultured Bacteroidales bacterium | reverse complement strand
TGAGAGGATGCTGTTGGTCTGCTGCTTGGCACGGCTCAATGCACGGAGGTTGTCCCGCTCCGTCTGTTCGTCGGCCTTCTTCCTGTTCTTGAAAATACCCCTCAGTCCCGTGGTCTTGTGGCGGTTGGTCTGCAGGTTCTCTCTTACCTCGTCTGACAGTCGTTCATTGGCACGGTTTGCCCGTCTGATAATCTCTGGCACTCGCTCCTTCATCGTTTTCTGGGTATATTGCATCGACACCACATACCTGACCCCGTCTCTCGGCGGCATCAACACCTTCGGCACTTTCTCGATGCCCTCGTCAATCGTGCAAATCAATATGTCCAACGTCATCATGGGCACAAAGGTACACTTTTTTTAGGGAAACGACCGTATATTTCGCAAAAAAAACGTTACTTTGCAAAAAATACAAAGAGCAATGGACTATCTTGACATCACATCGCTGGAGGACATCTTTTCGTCGCAGTTAGCGGAGGGGCAGGGAGTGCATAACCACGAAATGAATCTGGCATGGCGTTTTGTGACGTGTACGAATGTGTCGGTCTTTTTGACAGGAAAAGCAGGGACGGGCAAGACCACGTTCCTGCGCACACTCCGTGAACGGACACCCAAGCGGATGGTGGTGCTGGCTCCCACGGGGGTGGCTGCCATCAATGCGCAGGGGCAGACGATTCACTCGTTCTTCCAACTCTCGTTAGGGCCACAAGTGCCAGGCATGGTGCCAACGGGCGATAAGAAGAACTATTACCGAATGAGCAAGGACAAGAAGAACCTCATCAAGACGCTCGACTTGCTGGTGATTGACGAGATTTCGATGGTGCGGTGTGATGTGCTCGATGCCGTTGACCAAGAACTGCGGAAGTATCGCAACCGCAACAAACCCTTCGGAGGTGTGCAGTTGCTCTTGATTGGCGATTTGCAGCAGTTGGCACCCGTGGCACAGGAGCGCGAATGGGCTTTGCTCTCTCCCTACTATCAGACTCCCTACTTCTTTGGCAGTAAGGCCTTACAGCAGATGCCCTACGTGACCATCGAGTTGCGGCACATCTACCGTCAGCAGGATGCCGCCTTCATCGACATTTTGGGGAAGATTCGGACGAACAGCGTGGACACCCCCACGATGAACGCCCTCAATGCACGATATGTGCCCAATTTCCAGCCTCCCAAGGATGAAGATTGGATTCGTCTGACCACCCACAACCGCATGGCACAGACCTACAACGAGCAGCAACTGGCAGCCCTGCCTTCGGAGGAAATGACCTTCTTGGCAGAGATTCACAAGAACTTCCCCGAGAGCAGTTATCCCGCCGACGAACGCCTCATCCTGAAGGTGGGGGCACAGGTGATGTTCATCAAGAACGACCCCAACCCCGGTAAGGAGTACTACAATGGCAAGATAGGCACGGTGAAAGGTTTCCTGTGGGATGAAGATACCGACGAACGGCTCATCCGTGTGCATTGCAAGGAAGACGACCAGACGATAGACGTGCCGCAGTTAGTGTGGGAAAATACCAAGTATGTGATTGACGATGAGACGAAAGAGATACGCGAGGAGGTGGAAGGCACCTTTCGGCAGTACCCCCTCCGTCTGGCTTGGGCCATCACGGTGCATAAGAGCCAAGGACTGACTTTCGACCATGCCGTGCTCGACATCTCCGACTCCTTCACCCACGGTCAGGTGTATGTGGCGTTGAGCCGATGCCGCACCCTCGAAGGCATGGTGCTTGCACGTCCGTTGTCCGCTGGGTCGGTCATCACCGATGCCTCCGTCAATGCCTACATCGACCACAAACTGGTGGAGGCACAGCAGACGGAAGGGAAACTGCCTCAGATGATGTACGAATACTACTTCTCGCAACTCAACGAACTCTTTGACTTCCAACAGTTCAAAAGGGATGCAGGGTATTTCCTGCGGGTCGTGAACGAACATCTTTATGCTTCCGCACCAGCCTTGCTGGAAAGCCTTCAAGCAGCACTTCCGAAGCTGGAAACCGAAGTGGTGGAAGTGTCGTTGAAGTTCCAGCGGCAATACACTCAGCTCATGCAGCAAAGCGGCCTTTCCTTCGCCCGCGACGAGAAACTGCAAGACCGACTGAAAGCCGCCATGACTTATTTCGACACCAAGGTGCATGAGTTGCTCGACCCAGTGATGGCTCGCACGAAGGTGGTCATCAACAACAAGCAGGTGACCACGCAGTACAATAATGCCCTCGATGCCTTCACCCTCTCCTACAAACTCAAGGTGGGCATCTTCTCGCGACTGAAAGACAAAGGCTTCTCCATCCGCGACTACCTCAACGCCAAAGCCAAGGCGGTGCTGGACGACATAGACCCCTCCCTCACCTCCCCAAGGGGAGGGGGAGAATCTCCTGTCAATAAGAAACGAACGAAAAAAGATACAACTCTCCCCCCTGGGGGAGTGAGGAGGGGGTCTGGATCCACTCAAGCCACCACCTACAAGATGTTCCGTGAGGGCAAATCCATCGAAGCCATTGCCAAGGAACGTTCCCTTACGACGGGCACCATCGAGAACCACCTTGCCCACTATGTGGAGAAGGGCGACCTGAAGGTGGACGAAGTGGTCAGCACACAGCACCAGAAAATCATTCGTGGCATCGTCCGTTCCTTCGACAAAGCCTATTCCCTTTCCGACGTGAAGAACCTCCTTCCCAACGACTATTCCTACGCGGAAATCAAGCTGGTCATTGCCGACATGAACAAAGAGAACGAATAGGAAGAAGGGATGGCTATTCTGGCCGCTTCATCCAGTTCTCCACCTTCACGCCGGGCACCGTGAAACGCTCGCGCAACTTGCCGATGCGCATCAACTCCTTCTCGTAGTATTCCTGCTTCTTTTCCTTTGCCTTGTAAGCCCCGAAGTAAAGCTCTTGCAGCGAGACCACCGACATGCAACAACGCTCGGTGCCGACCTTCAGGATTTGCTCCACGACGGCATCGTTGCCCTTCATAAACTCGATGAGGATGTTCGTATCCAAGAGGTATTGCTTATTCTTCATCGTATAGCGGCTTTATGTTACGCCCACCGAAGTGGTGACTCTCGCGCAGCATCTGCTTCATTTCCTCGGCGCTCATCTCGCCGTCGTAGCGTAGTGCCAGCAACTCCTTCACGAACTCTTCGTCGCTCGTCCTCTGCCGAACCTCTTCTTCCTCGTCGCTCGTCCGCAGCTGAGCCTCTTCTTCCTCGTCCTGCATCGAATCGACAAGGAATGCCACCACCGCCAGTTTCTGCTCGCGGTTCATCCCCTGCATCAGGCTCATGTACGGAGCCATTGGCGACTGCTTTACTTTCATTGCCATTGCTGTCATATTCCTATCGTTTTATGGGTTTACGCGGCAAAGGTACGAAGAATATTTGGAATAACGGAATATGAATTATAGAAAAAAGTCATCATGGTTGGAGCGGAGCGTTAAAACTTGTAGATTTTTCGGGGCGGTTGCGGATAATCAGCGGATTATTTCGTAACTTTGTACCCGAAACGTTTCAAATATCATCATTATGATGCAGTTAGTTAATAGCAATGGTGCCGTGCTTCTTGAAAGGGGAAAGCCACACACGCAGAGGACGCACACTTCGACGCTCCACGTCAGGAGCATGTCGAAGGGCATGAAGAAGACTGTCAAGCCCGTGCTCATGAGCAAGGATGAGTTTTTCACCAAAGTCATTAAGACCACGGACAATGGCAACGTATAAGAAGGAATACCCCTACTTGATGGAGGACATTGTGACCCCGTTGGACATCTATTCTGCCGACGGCCACAAGTTCCACACCCAGCGAGGGAGGTGTGGAGCTGTAAGTGCGAAACTACTCTACTAACCACTTACAGACACAACCACTGAATAACGGTGAGAGGGACTTGTATGGAACGGCGAGACGGACATATCGTAAAGAAAACAGACAGTTTACTTAATAAATAATATAAAAAGAATAAAAACGATGAGAATGGAAAAACAATCATTTTTCGCGCTGACGGCCTGGAGGCTGGGCGGCGCATGTGTGAGGCGGGCAGCGATGACGCTGGCCGTGATGCTGATGACGGTCACGGCATGGGCGACGACCGTCGAAACCTATTACATCGACGCGGACGGCGTACGGTACGATGTCACCGCCACCGTGCTGACCAGCGTGGTACCAAGCAATTACAACCCAATCGTACTGACCCCAAATCAGTGGTACGTTGTCAACAGCGATGCCGACATCAGCAGCACTGTCAGCCAAATTTTTGCCGACGTCGGGGACGGGGACAACTACAACCTTATCCTCGCCGACGGCAAGACACTCACTTTCGAAAGTAGCAATGCTGATGGAGCTATCAGGATTTCTAGTGGCATTCTGAACATCTACGGTCAGACTTCCAGCACTGGAAAACTCGTGGTTTCCGCCAAAGGCTCATCTGGTAATGCCATCTATGCCCGCCACGGCATCAACATCGTTGGCGGCATCGTCGAAGCCAGCTCGACTGGCGGCTCTGGAATCCACTCCAGCGGCAACGTCACTATCAGCGGCGGGCAGGTCAGCGCAACGGGCGGCGGCAGTCATGAGGGCATCAGTAGCTTGAATGGCATCAAACTCGGTTGGCGACAAGCCACCGACCGCATCTACGCCAGCAGCTACAATAGAGCTGTCACCATCGCCGACGGCCAGGCCTTCCTCACCGACGATGACCCGCCCGTTCAGGTCAGCGGCACCGTAAAATATGATTATATTAGTATTAGTACCGCTATCGACGGCAAGACCCTCAGGCCCGACCTCACCCCCGAGTTTGCGGAGACTGCCACCGACGAGTACACCATCAAGACCGCCAAGGGCTGGGATGTATTCTGCGACGCCTTGCAGGACAACGACACATGGAACCGCTTCAGCGGCAAGACCGTGAAGCTGGGCGCGAACATCACTGTGAGCCGCATGGCGGGCGGCAACAACCACGAGTTCACCGGCACCTTCGATGGCGACGGTCACACCCTCACCCTCGCCTACGGCACCGCCGACGCGCCCGTTGACGCGCAGTTCGTAGCTCCCTTCGTCGCAACCTCTGCGGACGGCAGCAACCAGCCCGTGTTCCGCAACCTCACCATCGACGGCACTATCTATGACAGCTACTCGGGCAGCGAGGCGCATAACGTTGGCGGTCTCATCGGCCACCTCTACGGCGATGTCACCATCGAGCACTGCACGAGCAACCTCACTATCACCTCCGTCGGCGGCGCGGGCGGCTTCGTGGGCCTCTGCGAACACACCGCCATGTTCACCGACTGCGTGAGCAGCGCCGTCATCACCAGTCCGGGCGGCAACAACAGCGGCTTCGTGAGCTGGAGCCGCGCCTCCGGCCACGCCATCAGCTTCGAGGGCTGCGTCTTCAACGGCAAACTGCTGCAGCAGAACGGCGAGGGTAGCCTCAATGGCGGCTTCATTGGATGGACGGGCTCGAACAAGACTGTCACCATCACCAACTGCCTATGCAACCCCGCAGCCACCACTTCCGGCGAGAAGATGGCCACGAGCAATAGTGCCACCTTCGCCAGAGGATGGAACGCTACCACCACGGCCCCCAACAGCTACTACACCACGGCGTTCAGCACGGTGCAGGGCGAGCAGGCTCGCAGCATCACGGCGGGCGGAAACGTCACGACGAACGGGACTTATTTAGAAAGCGAGGCCGTCACCATCGACCACGCGGGAGTGCCCACGGCGTACACCACCAGTGGCATCACCGCCTACAAGGCTACGGAGAACAGCAGCACCTTCATCGCCGGAATCTTGTATAATGAGGTGCTCTACGCTGGCAACGGCGACGAGGTGAGCCTGACGCTCTCGAACACCCCGCCCGACGGCTATGGCTTCGACAGCTACACGACCCTCCCCAAGAGCACAACGCTGACCGAGGATGGCGACAACTACACGCTGACCATACCCAACGAGAACGTTAGGATTATGGCGATGTTCGCCCCCCTGCCCATCACCGTCCGCTATATCGACGAGAGGGGCGTGGAGCAAACCGTAGATGCCCTCGACCTCAGTAAATTCGACGGGGTGATTCCCAATGGCAGCGTGTGTTCCTTCAGTAGTGAAGACCTTGCAAATGTTAACTTCCGAATCGGCGGCGATGTCACAATCATCCTCCTCGACGACTTCGAATTAAGAATCGAAAATATCGATGGTAACCACACCATCACCTTCTACGGCCAGGAGAAAGGCAATGGCAAACTCTATGTCACAAAGTCTATTTACAACAATGTCACTGTCTATGCTGGCAGCATTACCGTAGGAGTAGATGAAGAATCTGAAGGCAATGTCTATGGCACCGTCACCGTACATGGCGGCTCCCTCACGAATAGGGGCAACGTCATCGGCAACTCCGTCAACTCCGTCACCGTAGATGGCGGCTCCTTCACGAATGGGGGCTATGTCAACAGCGCCGTCACCGTATCTGGCGGCTCCTTCACGAATGGGGGCGATGTCAACGGCAACGTCACCGTAGATGGCGGCAACGTCCACATCGATGGCACCATCTACAACGTAGAAGAACTCTCTTGGACTAAGCCCTCCGACAGCTTCTACGCCGCAAAAATCTATGGCATCGTCGCCATCGTCGACGGCAAGATTTTCTATGACGAGGACGGCAAACACTACAGCGGCATCATCGCCTTGGACGATGAAACCGAAACAAACCCCATCGACGGCAAGACCTTGCGACCATTTATGAACATCACCCTTGCCGACAACGACGACAACAGCAGCGCCATCAGCAACTGGAACGGCGGCATGGCCGACGTGACGCTCAACGACCGCACCCTCTACAAGGACGGGATGTGGAACACGCTGTGCCTACCGTTCGACGTGACTGTGGGCAGAGGACAGATGGAGGATGCCACCGCCATGACCTTCGACGGAGAGACATCAGGTTTCGTCGCTTCGACGGGTGTGCTGACGCTCAACTTCGTGGGCGTGGACGGGGGTCGCACCATCACCGCTGGCACACCGTTCATCGTGAAGTGGAGCAAGTCCGAAGGCTACGATGCTAATCCTACGGATTATGACGTGACCAACCCTGTGTTTAGTGGTGTGACCGTGAGCAGCACGGAGGCGGGCAGCGTCACCAGCACGGACAAGAAGGTGCAGTTCGTAGGCACTTACAACCCCGTCGTTATCTATAGTGACGCTCACGATAACCTGTACTTGGGTGCAGCGAACACGCTCTACTGGCCCAGCACCGAGAACTTCACGCTGGGTGCTTGTCGCGCTTACTTCCATGTGGACTCCGAAGTCCAAAGTAAAGTTCGTGCTTTTGTGCTGAACTTCGGCGAGGACGAGGCGACGGGGATTCTTTCAACAACGGATGACGCGGATTTCACGGATTCCGTTGATGCTTGGTACGACCTCAGCGGTCGCAAGTTGAGTGGGAAGCCCAGCCAGCGTGGGGTGTATATCCGTGGTGGGCGTAAGGTAGCTATTCAGTAGGCTTGCCGCACTTGTTTGGGGCTTTGTGCGGACAGCATTTTGGGCCTTGTGCGGAAACCCGCTTTTGACCCCTCTACGTTGCCACCTGTGACTCTGCTCCACTGCCCCCTCTGGGTCAACGGGCATACTAAAACCAATCGCAACCTTCGATTGTACTATC
>CADCDP010000061.1 GCA_902800305.1 uncultured Bacteroidales bacterium | reverse complement strand
GGCGAAGTGTATCCTGGTATCGGCATCTGTGGTTCGGGGGAAGGTATTGCCATCACACTGAACAAACATCAGGGTGTTCGTGCCGGATTGGCTTGGTGCACGGAGATTGCCCACCTGATTCGTCAGCACAATGACGCCAACGTGCTTGTGATGCCTGGTCGCTTTATCGACAACAACACTGCCAAGCAAATCTTGGACGAGTTCTTCAAGACCACCTTCGAAGGCGGACGTCACCAGAAGCGCGTTGATAAAATTGCAATCAAGTGAGCGAAATGCGAACTTGTTAATAATTATGTAAAAATGGGCCGACTTTTTGGTTGGCTCATTTCTTTTCTTTACCTTTGCACCCCGTTATGAAAAGACTGTTTTTATTAGCAAGTATTCTTTGCTTCTCATTATGCCTTCCTGCTCAGGAACACGAAACTCCAAATGCGCAACAAGCAAGGCGCATTTTCATGGACATCTACAATCGTCTCTATGGCGACGAGGGTGGAACACTACATTACAAGGTAAACATCATTGGCATCTACAAGACTGAGGGCACCATCTGGATGAAACAGAAAAAAAGTAAGTTTGTCGACGAGAAATACATCGCCTGGAACAACGACGTAACGTACCATAGACTGGAGCGCAAAAAGAACACGGTGACCATCTATGATGCCCATTCCGACAAACGAGACAAGTATGCCACTAAGTTTAAATTCGACCCCAACAACTATCAATACAGCATCAAGGACGAAAAGGAAAATGGGTTTGCCATCACGCTGAAAGCCAAGAAAGGCGTAAAGGGCATCAAAGAGGCCCGCGTCATGCTGGATCGCACAACTCACAATCCAACGAGCATCCGCATCAAAGTGGGTATTTTCCATACCACCATCAAGATTAGTAACTTCAAGTTGGGCGGTATCGAAGACAACTTGTTCCAATTCCCACATGAACAGTACACACAATGCAAATATGTGGACAAGAGATAAGAATATTGCAAAAACGGGCTGCATCTCATCAATCATATATTGATGGATTCTACAGTCGAATTTAAGAGCTATAATAGAGACCGTTGATAACCAATTAGCACTCCATGTCTGATGCTTCTGCATCAAGACTATTTCCGATAATCCTCATATATTCTTCATACGTGATGTGGCGGCCACCCATTGACTTGAACAGCGGGGTTTCAAACTGACAATCGATGAAACGTCCACCTATGCGCTCCATCGCTTTTGCCAAGTGAATCAAGGCCAACTTCGACGCATTGGGAACCAGTGAGAACATGCTTTCTCCGAAAAATGCATTGCGCAGCGTGACACCATAGAGTCCACCAACAAGTCGTCTGCCCGTTGCCGTATCTGTCGGTTCCCACACCTCAATACTGGCAGCATAGCCTTGATGGTGCAGACGGGTGAATGCTTCAATGATATCAGGCCCCAGCCAGGCACCGTGCTCCTCATGGCGCCCCTGGGCTTTGGAACAGCCATTGATGACACCCTCGAAGTCTTGGTTGACGGTTACTTCGTATTTGCTTTTCCCTTCGACCAGCGACCGTTGGTTCTGTTGTCTCAACAGCTGACGCATGGAGTGGCTGATGTGTATCTCGTTGGGGAAGATGACATACCTGTCAAGCGGACAATACCAGTGTGGCTCTCGCTCCATCTGGAAAGCGTACCAGGGGAAGAAGCCGTTGCTATAAGCCAATACCAAACGCTCGACAGACAAGTCGCCACCAATTGCTACCAGTCCATCATCCTCGCCCCAGCGTGGATCGGGGAACCACAACTCGTCATCCAATTGCCAAACTGCCATCCTTCACATTTATGGTGACTTCCCCACCCTGTTTCAGACTGCCAAACAGAATTTCGCGCATCAAGAGCGGCTTTAACTGTTGGGCAATGACGCGATCCATTTCGCGAGCACCGTATTCTGCCGTAAAACCTTCCTTCAGCAGATGGTCGAAAGCTTCTGCCGTCAGCGTCATCTTCACTTGCTTAGCTGCAAGTTTGGCATCCAGTTCGCGCAACTTCTTCTGCAGAATGAGTGTTGCCATCTGCTTGTCCATATCACGGAACACAACCGCTCCCGACAGACGATTCAAAAATTCGGGCTTGAAGGTCTTCTTTACCTGCTTCATCATCGCCTCACCGCGACTGACGCTGCTGTTGAAACCAATGCCGGCAGACGCGAACTGTGCCCCTGCATTAGAAGTCATGATAAGTACCACGTTGCGGAAATCAGCCTTGCGCCCCTTGTTGTCCGTCAGTCGCGCATAGTCCATCACTTGCAGCAGGATGTTGTAGATGTCCTGGTGCGCCTTCTCTATCTCGTCGAGCAACAGCACGGCATTGGGCGACTTACGGATAGCGTCCGTCAGCAATCCGCCATCTTCATAGCCAACATAACCCGCAGGTGAACCAATCAGCTTGGCCACCGCATGTTTCTCCGTGTATTCGCTCATATCGAAGCGTATCAGTTCGATGCCCAATTCCTTAGCCAGCACACGAGCCACCTCTGTCTTTCCTACTCCCGTAGGTCCAACGAACAGCAATGATGCCAGCGGCTTGTTGTCGTCCAACAGTCCGGCACGCGACATCTGCACGGCTTCCACCACCTGACGGATGGCTTCGTCCTGACCATATATCTGCGCCGTGAGTTTTGCGTTAAGTGTTGAGAGTTTAGTGATGTCGTCCTCCTCAGCTATAGCCAGGGCATCCACCTTACACGTCTTCGCCAGCACATCGGCAATATCCGCCTTTGAAACTCTTAACTCTTCATTTTCAATTCTTAACTCGAAGCTCGCTCCCGCCTCATCTATCAGGTCGATGGCCTTGTCTGGCAAGAAACGGTCGTTCACATACTTTGCACTTGCCTCTACAGCAAAATTGACGGCCTCATCGTCGTATTTCACATGGTGAAACTCCTCGTATCTGGGCTGCAACTGTCGCAGGATATGCTTCGCCTCGTCAACTGTCGGTTCTGGGATATCAATCTGCTGAAAACGGCGTACGATACCCTTTGAACGCGAGAAATAGCGATTGTACTCCTCATAGGTCGTAGAACCGATAAAGCGGATGGTTCCTGCTTCCAGATAGGGTTTCAGCATGTTCGACGCATCCATCGCGCTATCGCTGGTAGCACCGGCTCCCACCAGCGTATGTATTTCGTCGATATACACGATGTTGGCCACGGGTTCTGTAGGATAGTCCTGATCAGCAGCCACACCGTCCATGATCATCTTGATGCGGTTCTCGAAGTCGCCACGATACTGCGTTCCAGCCAATAGCGTTCCCATATCAAGTTGATAGATCTTACACCCCATCAGTCGCTTAGGCACTCTGCCTTCTTCAATCATCCGTGCCAAGCCCCAGACAAGTGCCGTCTTGCCCACACCAGGTTCACCTATATGTAGCGGATTGTTCTTATCTCTACGGCACAACACCTGAATAGTCCGTTGTAGTTCCTGTTCCCTGCCTATCAGAGGATTCTGCTGCTTGTACAGGTCGTTCATGCAAGTCACTAGTTTCTTCCATGCAACTTTATCTCCTGACTGTTCACCTTTCTCCTCCAGTTCATCGTCAAAATCATAGAAGTTAATCAGCTGACTCATAAAGTTAGCCTCTTTGCCATAAAGACTATCTTTCAGCAAATAGGCAGCCCACGAGTCCTCAAGAGCAAATATTCCTCTTGCCAAATGTGGAATGTCCATGGCTTTGGCACTGCTCGAATACACTTGTTCTACTGCCAATTCGATCACTCTTCCCATCTGCGCAGAGGTCTCTGGAACGTATTCAGTTCCTTCTGGCAACGACTCCACACTCTCAAGATATTTCTTAATACGATCTTCCAACTTGTACGGACTGTAGAAGATGTTCACTGCCGCATTGAAATTAAACTCTTCCAGTAGCGCCAATAGCAGATGCTCAGGCATAATAAACTCATGTCTGTATTCCTTGCACCACTCGTAGGCTTTGTTCAGCACCCTCGATGCTCTTAATGTTTGTTTGATTTCTGCCATTCGCTATTCCTCCTCTGGTTCAACTGTTAATCTCAGCGGATAGCCTTGTTCACGGGCCATATTGATCGACTTGCGTGTCTTCGAAACCGCAATGTCATAGCTATAGATGCCCACAACTGCTTTGTCGGAGTGGTGTACCTGTAGCATCAGAGCCTCAGCCTCTTCATCACTCTTCAGAAACACCTGCTTCAGTATCATGACTACAAACTCCATCGTCGTGAAATCATCGTTGTAGATGATGACCTTATATCGTCGAGGCTCCCTCAAATCGGTCCGTTGCCGCTCTCTCAATTGTGACTGTTCTTTTGCCATATTTTATACACTTCCTATATATACATATTTTATTCCTTCTTCCTCTACAATTCGCTTGGCTTCCTTCAAAGAATAGATGGGAGTTGGAGGCACATCCTGCATCTTATATCTTGGGAAGAAACGGCTGAAGTGCAGGGGATTCTCTGTAAGACCATGGATAACAATCCAACGACACATTTGGCGAATCATAGTCATCTTTCTCTTTATTCATATAAAGTACAAAGATAGTAATTTATTGGCAAAAAGCATAATCTTTTGCCCAAAATATAGTAATTTTGCAACAAAATAATTGCCTTAAAGCCAATTTTACCCTAATAAT
>CADCDP010000060.1 GCA_902800305.1 uncultured Bacteroidales bacterium | reverse complement strand
CGCTACTGGCTCCAGAAAGTGGATACTCTCATGGAGCGATGGAACAACATCATTGAAAGTCTGTCCAGATAAATGCCACTTTGTCTATGATAGCACAAGTACACACCATTTCACACGGAGCCGCCATGACAACCTATGCCATGGACAAGCTCGATGCCGAGACAGTGAAGTTAAATTTCCTGCCGGAAGACCTGTCACCGTCTGCCATCTGGGGACGGATGATGCTGCATATCAGAGAGACGGAAAGGCAGCGCAAGGGCAACAACGAGTTCAAGAAGTTTGCAATCCGCATAGAGCTGTCCCCTTCCAAGGAGGAAACCGAGGGCTGGACGATGGCAGACTGGCAGCAACTCGTCGATGAGTTCATCAACGAGTTTGACTCTCTCGACATGACCCCTTACCATGGCCGACCGAAGGATGCACATACCAATCTGGCGCATAGCCAGTATGTGGCATCGCTCCACGTCGATAGTGAATCAGGCATTCCACATCTGCATATCGTGGTGAACCGTGTGGACATGAACGGTCATGTGAACAACGACCACAAGATTCGTGAGCGTGGATGGATGGCCGCTGACATCATCAACCAACGCCGCAGATGGAAACTGCCAAAGGATATACGCGACCGACACAGACACCAGATAAACGATGCTTGCAAAGCTGCGCTCCGTGAGCTTGACAAGTTCTCTTGGGAGGGCTACTGCGACAAGATGAAGGACAAGGGTTATTCCGTCATGCTCCGCCATGACAAGCAGGGAAAGCTTGTGGGTTACACCGTCTGGATGGGCAACAGCCACTTTAAGGCTTCGGAACTTGGCGTAGCCCGTAACCTCACTGTGCCGAAGATAGAACACACCTGGCAGAAACTCCATCAGCATGATGGACAGCACATAGTGGCTCATTCTGGCACAGGACTGAAGCCTGATAGCCAGTTGTCCCGACCTATCAGTGCCACACCTGATGCCACTAAGCCGAAGTCTGTAGTGGAGCGTTATTCGGAACGGATGGCAGGGCAACAGCGGACAGCCGAACCGCCCCGATATATCAAAGACATACCATATAAGGACGGGAATTGTCACATTGATATTCCGCAGTCTATTCACGACATGATAGACCGTGAGGTGTCTGTGCATCCAGACAACGAGACTGCCACACATGAGGATGTCGTGAAGGTCGCCATGCTCCTGTTTGCTGGCTATATCGACGCAGCCACCGCCATGAGCGAAAGCAGCGGCGGAGGGGGCAGCGCACCAGACAGCGGCTGGGGACGTGACAAAGACGATGACGAGGAGTGGGCACGCCGATGTGCGCAGATGGCAACACGCATGAGTACACCAAAACCGAAATACGGATATAAACGAGGACGTTAATATGGGACTGAGACAAAAACCTATACAGGAATACCGCCCAACGGAAGAACCGAAGGCGGTACCCACCGCCAATGCTGGCGAGAGCGCAGAACTGGAGGAAGTTCTGCAAGTGGCAGAAGCCGAAAACGCAATACAGGAGAAGCTGGGCTTGTTGCGCAAGGAGATCCAGGAAATGGAACTCACGCGCACCGCATTGAACGAGGCAACCAAGGCACAGACTACTGCCAAGGATGACCTTAGTGAAACCATGAAGGCATTCCATGCCGCCAAGGATTCTGCTGACAATATCGTCTCAGGTATTGTGGCGCAAATCGTCCGTGTGGAGAACATACACTTAACCGCCCATCTGGACGAGGGCAGCGTTGCTCAGGTTCAGGAGACCAACCGCACGGCGATAGAACATGAACGTGGGGTTCTGGCCCAACACAGGAAAGAGCAGGAAGCCATGTTCCGCAAGCAGTCACAACGCATGGCGGATATTGTTAGCAGAGGCGAAGGGGTCTGGATTTCACTGCGGCTTTTCTACATCATAGCACCGATAGCCCTGTTCGCCATATTCGCTTGGGTGATATACTTTTCCTTCTGGATTTACTTCCACTGGATAGCGTAAAAGATGTGAATTTATCAATGATTGCGATGACCGCTAAATCAGAATTTAGCGACACCTGACCGTTCATTAGGAGCGGCAGGAGTTCGTCGCGCTGCTTAGACAGATTCTCATTCTCTTTTTGAAGTTCCAATTGCCTATCGTTTAGAGCAGAAACTCTTTTCTCCCATAAATCCAAAATGGTATCTTTGGGTTTTAGAATGGGGAACTTCAAAACATCTTCACGGGAGACTTCTTTGAATGTCGTTCCTGTTCCAAGTTGCTCAATCTGTTTTATGTGAAATTGTAAGTAGTAATACAAGTATGTTGCTATTCTATCTTCTTTTGGAACAAAACTCTTGAAGCCCTGATTTGTGCAGAGTTCCTTTTTTGCAATGGCCAGTAGTCCAATTGGTGCACGACTTGACATTAACACCGTATTGATTGGCAACAAGTGAGTGCTACAAGAGTCATATCCTGCTTGTGATATATTGCGTTCTCCTTGATAGACGAACTTCTGTTTTTGGTCGGACAAGTCTTTAGGTGTAATCCATACTATATCACCGCCATAGTTCTGCTCATCGCCAGTTGATGGCGTGGCACCATTGAATACTTCTGCCACATCATCCACGACAACTGTTTTCCATGATGCTGGAATGTCACGTTTAAGTTTCTCATTCCATGCCATAGCACCGCCACTGCTTTTGTACGGCTTACCTTCCTCATTTGGGAAGTCAAACTGCACAAACCAGTAGTCATAGAGTTGTTTGGCGAGTGCTTCTAAATTCTGATTTATCGCCGTTACTCTTATATTATAGAGTACCCAATAAATCAGAAAACAATGAAAGAAAACATCATTCAGGCAATAGTTGCGGACATGCAGCGTGACTTGGACTGCCGACAGATGGCACGACTAAAGGCCGTGCTTTTCAAAGAACTGCAAGACGTGGAGATTACAGAGAAGCCCGAAAGCCAAGAGCATCATCAAGAAGGAAACACGGAACTACTTGATAGCTTCCTGTCTGCCAAGAAGATTGAAGGATGCTCAGAGAAGACACTGGCATATTATCGGCATACCATCGAGAAGATGCTGTTAGCGGTGGCCGTTGCGGTGTGCCACATATCCACAACGGACATACGGCAATACCTGTCTTCTTATCAGGAGGAAAACGGTAGCAGTAAAGTGACCATCGACAATATGCGCCGTATCTTCTCCAGTTTCTTTGCTTGGCTGGAGGATGAAGACTACATCGCCAAAAGCCCTGTGCGCCGTATTCACAAGGTGAAAACTGATTCTCTGGTGAAAGAGGTGCTGACTGATGAACAGCTTGAACAACTTCGTGACAGCTGCACCAATCAACGTGACCTTGCCATGATTGATTTGCTGGCTTCTACAGGCATCCGTGTGGGCGAGTTGGTAAAACTTAACCGTGCAGATATTGACTTCCACGAAAGACAATGTGTGGTGTTTGGCAAGGGTAACAAAGAGCGTCTTGTCTATTTCAATGCCAGGACTAAACTACACCTTCGGCAGTACCTTGAATCCAGAACGGACGACAACCCGGCTCTTTTTGTTTCCCTATCTTCTCCTAATAGCCGCTTGACTATTAGCGGTGTGGAGGTCAGGATAAGGACGATGGGCAAACTGCTTGATATGCCAAAAGTGCATCCGCACAAATTCCGTAGAACGCTGGCAACAATGGCTATTGACAAAGGGATGCCAATCGAACAAGTGCAGCGTTTGTTGGGCCATGTGCGCATCGATACGACACTTCAATATGCCATTGTGAATCAAAATAACGTTAAAATGGCTCATAAAAAGTATCTTGGCTAACGTAAACGACCGATATGTGCCGATTTTTTAGTACCTTTGCGCTCAAATAGAGCGCAAATGAAGATAATAGACACTATAGATTGCTTCATTCCTGGGGACTGGGGCAATGAAACACTTTCCGAAGAAGCACCCTGCAAAGTTTCGTGCATCCGAGGTGCAGACATTATTCCAATTGAGAACAATGACTTTTCTCATATACCTACCCGATACATAAGCCAGCAATCATTTGATACCAAATGCTTACAAGCTGGGGACATTATTGTAGAAAAGTCAGGAGGAAGCCCCACGCAATCAACAGGACGTGTATCATTTATCTCACAAGAGCTAATAGACTCTGTTGGTAGTGTTGTTTGCTCTAACTTTTGTGTGGCTTTTCGTGTCAAACAGGGCTGGAACCCTCTGTATATATCCTCATCCTTGTAGAATGTGTACTTAGTAGGATCCATCAGTGTCAGAAAAAAACTAATCAAGCGCTCGTCACACATAGCACTTGTTTTCTGTGTGAAGTTTTGCTTGATCTTATTATCCCACAACTCCCTACAGTCAGATATGAACTTATCAACTCGTTCTTGTAAATCAATATTTTCGTCAAATAGACCTATAAAAGCATTCCTGTACTCTTCTGGCTCGTATTCGACGAAATGTCGTATTGCTGTAGTCTGTGTGCTATAACACAGATTCTTTAGAGAAAGAGAGTTGATCTCTTTTGCGAAGTCAACAGCATTAACATCTGGATGACCAATCTGATCGGTCACCAGCTTCCATTTGTACAACTCATCCTGCTCAGGATCACCACCTAATCCGTATTGGAGTTGATGAAGTTTGAAATCTTCTACTATTTTATTTATACTCATATCAATGACTATTTTTTCTTAAGTATTAAACCAAGGAAAACGGGTATTGCTAATACTGCGAATCCAAGGTTGTTCATCCATTAACCGGACTATCTGGAACATCTGTCGTTCCTTATCCTCTAAAAGACTGCGCACACTATCGATGCGCTCTGCTGGATAGGTGGCCT
>CADCDP010000059.1 GCA_902800305.1 uncultured Bacteroidales bacterium | reverse complement strand
TGTGGTATAACAAAAAGAAACGATTTGTGCTGAGAAAAGACTACCTTTGTACCCACGAATCAGGAAATTGGCGAATATGATACCAAACAAGCACTTCAATTCTACAAGGAGAAAATGGACCTAGAGTTCTTCGACGAGCGAAGTGGCAAGCTGATCACCTACGGGAGTGCATGGAGAGATGTGCATGATGGAGTGTAAGAGCATACAGACAGAGAGCGAAGGTGTGGAGCTGTAAGCAAATAGAGGAATAAGCACATGATCGGATTGGCTGATATAGGGAACGACATAAGAAACAAAAGAATACGGTGGGGGATTGGCGCAAAAACAATGGCTAATCATTCACATGCAAAGAAAAAAAGCAGATGCAATGAAAAAAGTTGCCATTTAGCGTAGCATTTTCTCGCTTTTGGTGTATAATAGAGTAGAAGGTCACGAAAGTAACAGATGAACAAACAAGATTTCATATCCTTGGTACCAGACTTGCGGTGCGCTGCCGTAGGTGCAGCGCTTGCCATTCTTGATGACTGTGAGGAGGCTGAGGACGTGGCACAGGAAACGATGCTTAGGATGTGGGAGAATGTCGAAAGGTTAGACGATGACGCAAGGCGAGCGAAAGCCTTTGCCGCTGTGACGGCACGGAATTTGGCACAAAACCGCCTCCGTCAGAAGCGACGATGGCCTATTCTGAGGTTGCTCAGTCGACACGACTGCGAGACAAGCGAAACACCGCTGCGCCGTATGGAGGCTTCTGATGCCGACTCTGCTTTCAGCCAAGCCTTGCAGCAGCTGCCCATAGTGTGGCGACGAGTGCTCCAGATGCGCAATATTGAGGACATGAGTTTCGCAGAGATTGCCGCAGTGCTCGGCACATCAGAATCGTCTGTGCGCGGACTGCTTTCGAAAGCACGAACAAGAATGGTGGAACTAATCAATCAGCAGATAAGATGACAGACAGACATGACATACAACGAATGCTCGACCGGTTTATGGCCGGTACGACAACGGAGGCGGAAGAGCGGCTATTGACCGACTACTTCTGTGAGGCAGTAGATTTGCCCGCAGAGTGGGAAGCATACGCTGTGATGTTCCGAGGATTCCGTCAGCAGGCCGCCTCTTCTAATCATCATGCTAAAATAGTGCCCATGAAGCGTTGGCTTTCCGTTGCTGCTTCGGTGTTGGTGATTTTCGGTCTTAGTTGGTATTTTCTCAGATTATTGAGGCCGAAGGCAGACATCCCGGCCGGGGCAGCGAAGCCAGTGGCAGTAGTTACGCCAAAGGCTGAACTGACCAATGTGGAACTGCCTGAAATGGATACGGAGGTTGAGCAGAAATCGGAACCACAGAAATCCAAAAGAAAGAGGACTGTGAAAAAGGTGGAGCGGCTTGTTGCCGTAGCCGATGAACCATCCGAACCGTCTCTACTCGACATCGACATGGAGGCGGTGCAGCAGCAGGGAGAAGACCTGCGCCTGGCGATGGCAATTATGAATCAGGAATTATTAGAAACAAATTAAGGTTATGAGACGAATACTGAGTTTTATCCTGCTTGTCAGCTGCGCAATAGGCGTTGCGGCACAAGACGCACAATTGGATGACCTGATGAAGCACTTGGCAGAACGGGGCGTCAGGATGTCGGTGTCACGCATCAACGACAAATTTCACCTGTCACGCCGCTATAATGTGACTTTCGACAACGACCTTTCCATGGCAGATAGCATCTGTACGGTACTTGACCGCATGGCCCGTTACGCCGTGGAGTCCTACCGCTATGAGAGCCACCGTAACGGCAACGACACCATCACCTACAGCATCGCCATGCGCGGCTACGGCATAAAGGATGACTATGTGTTGGACTTGGCTCGCGTGGAAGACCCATCCAGCAGCTGGACCAACGACTACAGCGACTTCCGCAAGACGCATAGCTATCTCTATCCCAACCCCTACATGCAGCAGGAAAGGCGCTTCTTCGAACTGCTTGGAGGTAATAACCGCAAGATGTACTTCGGTGCTCGCGAAGCCGTGATGTTCGACTATGTCCAGGGGCGTGGTAACATCATCGCCATGACGACGCAGGTGAACGAGGCACAGGGCATGTACTATCACTTCGACATTTCGCCATTAGACAGTCTGCTCAATGGTATCGCTGACAGTCGCCCTGTCCACTATTCCCATGCCTCTGGTGCGCCCATCCTCATTAGTGACACCTATTACTTTACCGACTACTTGTTGCCGAAGACGAAGGGCAAGAGCGAATCGCTGGGCACACTCTACGTTGTCAACGATGGCGGTGACTTATACCACCGTTTGCTCAATGCCGCCAAGCATCACTTGGACACGAACCCCACACAATGTTGTGTGTTGGAGTACACCAATCGCCACTTCAAGCTGAGCGGCATTAAGAACACCACCAAGTATCGCGTCAACGACATCGCTGAATCGGCCTTTCTCATGGCCGACCTCGACAAGGATGGCAAACTCTATATTCTGCGCCTCGATGTTGACGGAGAATATTGGATACCAAGGAACTGGAAAGAACTGGAAACAACGAATTAAATAAATTAATAAAAACAACAAAATGAAAAGATTATCAACCCTCATCGCTTGCTTAGCGATAGCTACGGCAAGCACTCTCGCTCAGAGCGAAAACCCTCGCGGACTCTACAAACTACAGCGTCTTGGCTACGAGAACGGACAGCCAGACCACGTGCCCGAGATGACGCAGTACAAATACAGTACCGACTACGTTCCCATGACCCTGATGGTGATGAAGAACACACCGATGGACTATGTCTACGTCATGCGAATGGACGAGCCACACCCCTACAATTTCACCGACAACATAGCTGTGGGACAGGATGGTTATGGCACCCGTATCTACGACTCAGACAGCGAGCACTTCACGTTGAAATGGTACAACACCGTGCGGCCCAACGAAGGCAAGGTGTTCCCGATGAACGAGTTTATCATCGAGTACTATGACCGCCGTGACATGGAGCAGCAGATGCAACGCTCCATTGAAATGCTTGAGATGAAACACCAGCAACCCAAGCACCGCTTTGCCGGCTGCTGGCGTATGATGGGCAACTACACTACGATGGACGGCGAGCGCATGCTGATGAAGCCCAACTCCGACCTCTTCAAGGTCTACGGCGAGAAGGACGTCACCTTCCTTTTCTGTCAGGGCGACCGTCTCAACGGTGCCACCGTCTACTACAAGCCACTCGTTGTTAAGGGCGAAGTTAGCATCAAGGAGGGTGACAACAATGAGTGTGCCATCACATGGCGGAACGCCGACTCGTTCGTCCTAAAATTCGATCGCGGTGACGGCACCATTGTCGAGGAACTTTGGAAACGCTCTGGTCTGCCCCAGGTTTTCCAGAAGCTCTTTGGCACTGATGTGCCTATTGCCAATTGGCAGGCCCCTGCTGCCTTCTGAAACAATCACCATAAGCTATACGGTGTATCGAAAAAACAGGGCAGGAAGTTTGGAACTTCCTCCCTTTTTTCGTAACTTTTGCAACAATTTTATCCAAAAGTCGGCTCAGTGGCTCACACTGAAAAAAACCTACACCAATAAAACACGTTGTTTCTATGATGTGTCCTTCGCTTCCGCCCAGTACAAATGGAAGCGCCTCGTCCTCCGCCTCGAACTCGACAACCTCCTGAACCAGCGCCACTACGCCTACACAATCTTCAACGGCATCAACACCTACACCTACGACTACACCCTCTGCGGCCGCACCGCCCTGCTCAGGGCAACGTTTAAGTTATAAGACAGTTAAAACAGTTAGTAAATAGTAAATAAAAGAAGATCAGTTAAACAAACAAAGTAATTTTTGTTCAAAAGTCCTATAGGCACCTAAGCCCCGTCGCGTCGTGATGACGCGACGGGGTTTTTCTACAGTACTTCGAGATAATACTTATTGAATCCAATGTAAATACACATAGAAGGCAATCTCCAACACAATCGTAATGATTGACAGGAGGGAAAGGGAGCCGACAATGTAGAATATTTTTGCCGATAGCCAGACTCCTTCGTTGTTCCTCACAATGTCCGTCAGTCTGTGACTCTGCTTCCGCCATAGTACTTCCTGCTGTTTGTATTGGTCGGCAAGCATCTGTTTCTCCTGTTCCATCCATTGGTTATGGAGTTTTTGCATCTTCTCCCAGTCATCATCAGACACATTCACCGTTACCTTCAACTTTGTGGGTGCATCTTCTATAACTTGGTCGATGTGCTCATTTATGGAATCAACCTTTTTGCTGATGGTATTCACAGCAGCACCGAGCACTCCTTCTTCACGCTGGGTTTGGCGGATTGAAGATTCCAAGGATAGTTTGGCATTGATGACGGCAGTTGTTGCTTTGTCAATGTCACTACTCAATTGTTTGAGTTCAGGAACACGACTGATGATGTCTTGTTCGGCATCCTTCTCCTGAATTTCCTCCTGAACTTCGTTGAACATTACATCGAAGTCAGGCTTGTTCTCATTGTTCTTACTTTTTCTAATCATAGATATGTGTGATTGTTTTAACGGTGGAAACCGCGTTTAACTGTTTTTGGTTTGTACATGGAATGTGCCATCAATAGGCATCGGCGAGCAAAGGCGCGTTCGTCCTCGTCATCCCTTTTGCCCCAATCAGATTCAGGGGAGGAACCGCCTCCACCTCCGCAAGATTCTGACATTGACGTGGCGGCATCAATGTAGCCAACGAAAAGAAGCATTGCAGTATGGGCAACGTTCTCAACAGTGGCGGTATCATTGCCCTCTGGAACCTGAGCCTCTTTGAGGAAAATATCCTTGACTGAATCAGGAATCCAGACCTTCTTGACCTCACTGCCAGTATCGATATTGAAAACTGTCTTGGCTGGTGTAGGCTTGGGCTGGACACTCTGCTGATCTTTGGGCTGTGTAGAAGTCGGCATTGGAGCAATCGGGCGTGACGGACGACTACTTGGCGTTATAGCAGGTGCGGCTGGCTTCACCGTGCCCAGGGCTGGCTTAGGATGGAACTTCTTCCATGTGGATTCAAGCTGTGATGCCATGAACCTACGACTGATTTCTGATGCCTTGAACACCGAGGCATTCTTGCCAACAGTATAA
>CADCDP010000058.1 GCA_902800305.1 uncultured Bacteroidales bacterium | reverse complement strand
ACCTCTTCTATAACACCAACAGGGCATTGGCGGATGTTGGACATAATTTGTTTATTCAATACTCGCATATGGCAGCTTAATTTTGATTACCTACTTAAATAAATAAAAATAAGTCTTTCTTGCTATTTTATTTTGTTTGACGAAGAATTTGTTTTTTACTGTTTTTTTCTGTTTTTACCTGTTTTTTACATAAAAAGAGCTGCGTCTCAGCATAGCCCAAGCAAGCTTGGCTCTGCGTTCGACTTGCATCTTTTTTCTTCGTCCGCCGAAGGCGTATAAACTTCAGATAGTTGGGTTATCTACTTTTAGGTACATTCATCCAGTATTTCCTTTCCCCTTCCGACATCTTTTCGATGGCATAGCGGAGGGTGGTGCGTGGCATCTCGTGGGCATGAAGTTCCAGAAAATCACGGAGCAAATCCATGTCCACCCGTTTGCCCATCTCGCGGAGCATCCAGCCGACCGCTTTGTGCATGAGGTCGTGGGGATGGTGCAGGTGCATCTCGGCATAACGCAGACACCACGACGGGTCACCCATTTGCGAGGTTTTCCAAGTGCAGACGATGCTCATGCGTTGCCGCCAAAGGTTGTCGCTCTGTGCCAGTTGGTCGATGAGGGTCTGCTTGTCGCCGAGGTGGGTGGGCAGCATGAGCCAATGCCCCAAGAGCTTGGGAGCCGACAAATCGACCAAGTCCCAGTTGTTGGCTTGTTCGGCATATTGCAGATACATCTTCACCATCTCATCCCTGCCTCGGATGGCCACCTCATCGTGTACCAGCTGCTTCTTCGTCAATGCCTCAAACTTTGCCACCATCAGCAGCAATCCGCACAGACGCACCTCATGCCAACGGCTCATCAGCAACGCTGGCACTTCGCTGAGTGGCAGGTCTTTCGTACATTTCACCACCTCACGGGTTTGTGGTACTTTCAATCCCAGAAACTCGTCACCCTCGCCATACTCACCCTTTCCTGTCTTGAAGAATCCCATGAGCACCTGCCGCTGCTCTTCGTCGTGCAGCGACTCCATGTAGGTGATGATGTCGTGGGATGTCATACGTTCAAAATAGGTGGTTTATTTAGTTGTTTAGTTGTTTAGTTGTTTGGTTGTTTAGTTGTTTAGTTTTACTAATCTACTAATCTACTAATTTACTTACTTTAATATGTTTTGGATTTTAGGTACAATCTGTTTACGCGACAATTCTTCCGAGGAATAAATGACCCCTTCGCGCAGAGAAGCACCAAAGATGGTTTCAGCAATCTCCTTCGTCCCCGCGCCATAATAGATGAAATAGATGCCGTCTTGCACGTAGGGTTTAAGGGTTTGCGTGGAATCTGGATTCGGCACCATATTGTCAATCTTCGCAAAGACCATCTCCAAATTGTTTTTCTCCATCACCTTGGGCATGACCGCCAGCATCTTATCGATGAACGCATCCATCTGTGCCTGTTTGTATGTCAGACTTCCAAAGCCTAAACGATGCCCTTTGATGTCGTAGTTCTTGTAATCCGACTCGAAAATATCCATGTCACTCATGCCGTCGTAACTGCTTGCTGCCTCCTCCATAGCGAGGTTGATTTTTGCCACAGAATCAGCAGAGAGTCCCAGTTGACCGGTCAGCGCCATCCATGCCACCGAATCAATGCCGCAAGCCGTGCTCTTCGAGAGGTTGCGCGTGTCGCTCAGGATGCCTGCCAACATGATGCAAGCCGCCTCTCGGTCGATGGACACACCCAGCTCTCGGTACATCTCAAAGATAATCGTGTTGGTGGAACCCACCATTTCGCGGCGTACGTATGGAATACCAGCATCGCTGATATCGCCCTCCGTGTGGTGGTCAATCTTCTGCAAGATAACCGCCTCCCTGGCACCGTCCACACATTGTGCATAGTCGCTATGGTCAGTCAGAATCAGTCGTGTCCGTGGCTCAACAGCCTCCTTCAGTTCGGGCACATCAAAGCCAAACAACTGAGCGATGTATGCCGTCTCACGGTTCGTCTTGCTCGACACCTTCGCCTTGCAGTTGTAACCCAATGCACGCATCAGCTTGGCGTAGGAGAGAGCCGACGTGACGGCATCCACATCAGGCGTTTTGTGACCATAGACGAAACACGTGTCCGTGCCCCAATCCAGCGTCTTGAACACGGCACGACACTCTCCCGCCGACGATGATTCGTCATGGTCAGTAGAACAAGAAGAAACAAAGGCGATGCCACAAAGAGTCAGGGCAACGCACCAAAAATGAAAGATGTATTTTTTGTTATTCATTGGAATAATGTTTTTTATTTTGCAAAGGTACGGAAATAAATGAAAAGGTAAAAATGAAAAATGAAAAATTTGCTACCGCAGTAGTAAGCCTACAGGCTCCATGCAAGTGCGGTAGCAAATTTTTCACTTTCCACTTTTCATTTTTCACTTTTACCTTTTCACTTCTTACAATCCCTATACACCCGCATCACCTCAAAGCCATAATCCAGCAGCATGGCCGACTCGGTGAAACGGGATGTGTAGCTCCTGCTTTTGAGCAGAATAAGATAGAGCGTCACCCCATCGCGAGTGGCAGCCGACGCGAGGCAGTTGCCAGCTTGACGCGTAAAGCCTGTCTTGATGCCGATGCAACCCTCATAGCTTGTGAGCAGCGCGTTGGTGTTCTGGCAGGGCAGGTGACGACCATCCAGCAGGGGGATGTCAGCCGATGCTGTGCCGACAATCTCCGCAAAAGCTGTGTCACGCATACAATATCGGGACAGACGGAGCAAATCCTTAGCCGTACTGTAGTTGCTGTCGTTAGGCATCCCGTTGGGATTGGCAAAGTGGGTGCCGTTCATGCCCAGATAAGCCGCTTTCTGGTTCATCATCCCGTAGAACGTCAGGGTGTCGCCTCCGACAAACTTGGCCAAAGCGTAGGCGGCGTTGTTGTCGCTCAGCATCATCATCTCGCGAATCATGTTGCCCACCGTGTAGCCGTCGCCCACTTTCACTCGGGCATCACTCGTGGTATAAACATCCTTCGTGATTTTGATGGAATCGCCCATCCTGCCGTTCTCCAGCGCCAACAGACAAGTCATCATCTTTGTGATGCTGGCCATGTACATCCGTTGGTCGGCATTTTTCTCGCTGATGATGAAGCCCGTCGAATCCTCAACCAGCACCCATGCCTCAGCCGAGAGTGCATCCAACCGCTCCTGCCATCGAGCCAAGCTGTCTGCCATCCAACCATCCATGCCCTTCGCACGAGGCAGCATCCACAGTAACGTGCTGTCCAACCGTCCCATCTGCTCTAACCGCACTTCTTCCTCACTCTTTGGCAGTTGCTCTTTCTCCCTGCAACTGCCACAAAGCACGATGGCGAGCAATCCCAGCACGGTCAAAATGCTCAATCCTCTCTTCATGATGGCTTATTTTTCAGCATCCAATATCTGCTCGGCATGTTCCTTGGTCTTCACCTGCTTGCCAGCGAAAATCTGCTCGATGATGCCTTCTTCGTTGATGATGAAGGTGGTGCGGATGGTGCCCATCGTCTTCTTCCCATACATGTTCTTCTCGCCCCATGCGCCCATCGCCTCCAGAAGCGTGTGGTCAACATCGGCAATCAACGGGAAGGGCAGTTCGTGTTTCTCCTTGAACTTCACGTGGGAGGCAGCCGAGTCCTTGCTCACACCCACCACCTCGTAGCCAGCTCCCTGCAACTCTCCATAGCGGTCTCTCAAACTGCAAGCCTCGGCTGTACATCCACTCGTGTTGTCCTTCGGATAGAAGTACAGCACCAACTTCCTGCCTTTGTAATCACTTAGACGGATGTCCCGTCCCTGTTCGTCCTTGCCCAATATTTCGGGCGCACGGTCTCCAATGTTCATGTCGTTGTCGTTAATGGGTTTACAAAATGATGCCACAAAGGTAACACTTCTTGCTGACCCCACAAAAAAAGTGTCGCAGAAATTTCCACGATGCTTCCAGCAAGACCCAAACAGCACCTCCACAAGCGTAATTACGTTAGGCTCGTTAACGTAATTACGCTTGCGAGTGTATCGTAATTGCGATAACGGAGTAAGCAAATTGACCATACAAACGCATCAAAATGGGTGGAGAAAGGAATGCGCCAAAACGCCAAATACCAAATAAGAAATAAGGCGAAATGAAGCCCCTAATTATTATATAAATATTTATAGGGATAACGGTTTATGGATTAATATATATAATAATATAATAAACACCCTTTCACGCTTATTTGGCATTTGGCGTTTAGCGCTTTTGGCATGAGCTTTCTCATCTCCCCACCTCGCCAAAACGCCAAACGCCAAATGCCAAATAAGAAATTTGTCTCTCTCAGAATCTGAAGTAAATGAAAGGATGGAAAGAGGAACTAACGATGTAAACGTAGCATAACAGGAGGGCTAATACAGCCACTGCCGAACGTAGCACACGTACTGACACACGCCGGCTCTCGACAACAGGGGTGAACAATGGGAAGCAGAACAGGAAAGCGATGGGCAGATAGGGCAAGGCAAGCATCACCTCTGAGTTGGTGGCCATCAGACGAAGCCAGTCGGTGGGATGCCACCAGAACATACGTCGGAGCACACAACCAAGTTCTACGAAGTTCGTAATATGAAACAATACCCAACCAAGGTCAACGATGATGAACGTGAGTAACCATCCGGGGCGACGTTTCCATGCCTTCTCGATGAGCAACAGGACACCGTAGTACATTCCCCACAGCACGAAGTTCCAGGAGGCTCCATGCCATAAGCCTGTCAATGCCCACACGACCATGATGTTGAGGAGCTGTCGGTACCATCCGCGACGGTTGCCGCCCAACGGTATGTAAACGTAGTCGCGAAACCATCCCGACAGCGATATGTGCCAGCGACGCCAGAACTCGGTGATGGAGCACGAAATGTAGGGGAAGTTGAAGTTTTCGAGGAAATGGAAGCCAAAGACTCGTCCCAATCCGATGGCCATATCGCTGTAGCCAGAGAAGTCGAAATATATCTGCATGGTGTATGCCAGCGATGCCACCCACAGAGCCGTGGTTCCCACGCTGTCGTAGATGGTAGGGTCAACCCAACAGCTGGTATGTACGCCATAGACGGCATCGGAGAAGCGAGCCACATTGTCGGCTATCAGTATCTTCTTGGCCAATCCTCGTATGAATCGCAGCGTTCCTTCATATACGTCGGTGGCAGAGAACCGTCGCGATGTCAGTTCCCGCTCCACTGTCTGATAACGCACGATGGGTCCTGCTATGAGCTGCGGAAAAAGGCTGACATAGAGCAATAGGCGCAGGGGGTTGCGCTGCAGGCTGACTGTGCCGCGGTGGAGGTCGATGACGTAGGAGAGTATCTGGAAAGTGAAGAAGCTGATACCGATGGGCAGACGCAGGTCGGTGAGAGGAATTTGAATGCACGGTACGGCATTGAGGGTGTCGATGAAGAAGCCAAGATACTTGAAAACACCGAGTGATGCGATGAGCAGCGTGATGGTGGCAGACATGACGATGCGTCCTCTTCGCTGCCCACGCCAGCGGTGCATCAACATTCCACCACCCCATGCAAGCATCGACGAGGCGATGAGCAGCAACACATAGAGGGGTTCGCCCCACGCATAGAAGAACAACGAGGCGATGAGCAGCACGGTGTTGCGCCCCATGCGCAGGCGACCCGTGAGTGCTGTCAGAGCTTCTGCCATGAAATATAATATGATGACCGCAGGCAGAAACAGAAATAGAAATGTGATTGAATCAAATGACATAAGCCTCGCAGGAATTAGAATTTCGTAAATCGTACAGCCATAAACAAGCCGCTATTTCCTAAGAAAAGCACGGTGCTGATGTCATTTTTGCGTATGTATTCACTCATATTGAAGGCATGGCCTTTCTGCGTTTCATAGTGACGCAGGTCGATGGAGTGGAGTTGGTTGTAATGACCCGCAAGCAATCGGAGCACAGCATTGTCGAAACTATCACCCATGACGAGTATATTCGGGCGTTCACGTCTGCCAGTGTCAAATATCAGTTCGCCCTCATCTCTGCCATACATCAAGCCATATCTTATACCATCTTCTATCCATACTTCTTTGTTGTGCAAGTATTTCTCATCATCGCCATACTGATAGGACTCGCCATCCCGCGTGATTTGCATCGGCACGTAATGGAATTGATAGGCGTACATATACCCATGGAATTTCTTAGGGGTTCCCGTGGAGCGTGCCTTCGACTCATGGTGAAAACGTGATACCAGCACTGCCTGATTGCCTTCTTCGTCCGTCACACGCTCTTCATCATCTATTCCAAGACCTGCATCTGGCACTTTTACGGGACGGTTGATTTGCTCGCCCTGCTCTGCCAAGCGCAGTAGGGCAAACACATCGCGGTAGCCTCTGTACGACCCGAAGCACTGCCAGTGATGGTCAGTACGATAGAAATAATGCTTAAACTGCTCAAAGTCCTTCAACTTCAGACAAGAGATGTGTGCTTTCGGCAACTGCAACTGCGCTACCAAGGTGTCGTATTTGTGAGCGTCGTAACCGATGTCAAACCTTATGTCAAAATCCCTCGTAACGTAATATACATAGAACCCGACATCAGGATGACGCCTCGCCTCACGGTTGATGCCTGACGTAATCACACGCATATTCGCTCTTTGTTCTTTTGTCAAAGGCTGAGGTATATAGAGTAGATTTGGCTCCTCGCCATAAAGATAGATATCATTACGAAAATG
>CADCDP010000057.1 GCA_902800305.1 uncultured Bacteroidales bacterium | reverse complement strand
CAAAAAATAATCTCTCCACAGAGAACTATCTCCAAGGAGCCAACAGGTTAAAAAGTCTAAGGAGTAAAGGAGTTAAGGAGAAGGCTTTTGCGAAAGCCCCCAAAACTCCTCTACTCCAAAACTCCTTAGACAAAAAAACTCTCTCCATAGACAAAGATGTGAGACTTCCGAAAATTTAAATTTACAGAATAAGGTTTACTATGACTGACAGGAAAGTGAGGGTGCGCTTTGCACCGAGTCCTACGGGACCTCTTCATATCGGCGGTGTGCGCACCGCTCTCTACAATTACCTCTTCGCTAAACAGCATGGGGGCGACTTGATTTTCCGCATCGAGGACACTGATTCGACGCGTTTCGTGCCTGGTGCGGAGGAATATATCATCGAGTCTTTCAAGTGGCTGGGCATCCCGTTTGACGAGGGTGTCGGCTTCGGCGGCAACTATGGCCCTTATCGCCAGAGTGAGCGCAAGGACATCTACAGGAAGTATGTGCAGGTGCTGCTCGATGGGGGCAAGGCTTATTATGCCTTCGACACACCCGAGGAACTGAACAAGAAGCGTGAGGAGGTGGAAAACTTTCAGTATGACGCTTCGACGCGCGGCATGATGCGCAATTCGCTCACGATGCCGAAGGAGGAGGTGGAGAGACGGATTGCCGAGGGCGAGCAGTATGTGGTGCGCTTCAAAATTGAGCCAGGAAGGGACATTGTGGTGGATGACTTGATTCGTGGCGAGGTGAAGATAAACTCCAGCATCCTCGACGATAAGGTGCTCTACAAGAGTGCCGACCAACTGCCGACGTATCATTTAGCGAACATCGTGGACGACCACTTGATGGAGGTCACACACGTGATTCGTGGCGAGGAATGGTTGCCCTCTGCCCCACTCCACGTGCTGCTCTATGAGGCTTTCGGATGGGCAGATACGATGCCGCGCTTTGCTCATCTGCCTTTGTTGCTGAAGCCTGTGGGCAACGGGAAGCTGTCGAAGCGTGATGGCGACAAGTTAGGTTTCCCTGTGTTCCCCCTCGAATGGCACGACCCCAAGAGTGGCCAAATCAGTTCGGGCTATCGCGAAAAGGGCTATCTGCCTGAAGCGGTGGTGAACTTCTTGGCGTTGCTCGGATGGAATCCTGGGAACGACCAAGAGCTGATGACGCTGGACGAGATGGTGAAGCTGTTCGACCTGTCGAAGTGCTCGAAGAACGGAGCGAAGTTCGACTATGTGAAGGCGGCTTGGTTCAACCATCAGTATCTGATTCAGCGTCCCGACACCGATTGGTGTCCTGCTTTCGACAAGGTGTTGAAGGAGAACGGCATTGAGGCCACCACGGAGCAGGAGGCCGAAGTGGTGAGGATGATGAAGCTGAAGGTCATCGAATATACGGATGGTTTAGGTAATAAGAAGAAACGCAACATTTCTTTCCCCAGCGACTTGTGGCCGCTGACGAAGTTCTTCTTTGTGGCTCCGACGGAGTTTGACAAGGAAGGTGACAAGTTCATCCGCAAGAACTGGAAAGAGAACACGGCTGACGAGTTGCAGCAGATGATGACGGTGCTGGAAGGTATCGACGACTGGAGCGTGGAGGGTCAGAAAGCCATCATCGACCCGTGGACGGAAGAGACGGGCATCAAGCCTTGGAACGCATGGCGTGTGGCTCTGGTGGGCACAGGACAAGGCCCCGACATGTACGAGCTGTCGGCGTTCTTGGGGAAGGAAGAGGTGCTGAAGAGAATGAGGTTTGCCATAGAAGCAGACCCCTCCCTCACCTCCCCTAGGGGAGGGGTAGAATCCTCAAACAATGAAAAACAAACAAACAAGGTATCTGCTTCTCCCCTTGGGGAGACGGGAGAGGGGTCTGTATGTACACGATAGGAATATATATTTTTGTATTGGGCATGCTGATTGCCGCCATCTTCCACAAGAAAGCACGAAAGATGGTGGTGGGCATCGGTCAGACGTATATACTGTTGCGTCGTCACATCAAGAAAGGCGACCGTGTGGTGTGGTTTCATGCGGCTTCGCTGGGAGAGTTCGAACAAGGGCGACCGCTGATGGAGCGTCTGCGAAAGGAATGCCCTGAGTATAAGATTCTGCTCACTTTCTTCTCCCCTTCGGGCTATGAAGTGAGAAAGGATTACGAGGGGGCTGACTTGGTGTGTTACTTGCCTTTCGACACGCCTGGCAATGCGCTGTCTTTCTTGCGTTTGGCACATCCAGAGATTGCCATCTTCATCAAGTATGAGTTTTGGACAAACTATCTAGTCCTTTGTCGCCTCAAGGGCATCAAGACCTATAGTGTGAGCAGTATCTTCCGTCCTGACCAGTACTTCTTCAAGTGGCACATGTTCGGCAAATACCCGACCCTCAAACCTCTCAGGCAGTTCGACCACTTGTTTGTACAGAACGAGAGTTCAAAAAAACTGTTAGGAGAATACGGCATCAAGAATGTGACAGTGGTGGGCGACACCCGTCTCGACCGCGTCATCGCCATCAAGGATGCAGCAGCACCCCTGCCTCTTGTGGAACGGTTTGTAGGCGACGCACCATGCTTCATCGCTGGTTCATCATGGGGACCCGACGAGGAAATCTACATCCCCTATTTTGCGAAGCACAAGGATTGGAAACTGATTATTGCGCCTCATGTCATCAGCGAGACGCACCTGAAAGACATCGAGAAGTTGTTGGATGACAATGGATTTAGTCATGTGAGGTACACGGAATTGGAAGCAGCTCCCGCCCTCACCTCAGACCCCTCTCCCGTCTCCCCTAGGGGAGAAGCAGATACCTTGCCATTAGCAAAAGATACTACCCCTCCCCTTGGGGAGGTGAGGGAGGGGTCTGGGTCTGGCTCTGCTCTCATCATCAACTGTTTCGGTAAACTCTCTTCCATTTATCGCTACGGAAAGGTGGCACTCGTGGGAGGCGGATTTGGTGTGGGCATCCACAATGTGCCCGAAGCTGCGGTGTATGGCATCCCTGTTCTCTTTGGTCCTAACAACCAGAAGTTCCGCGAGGCACAGGCACTCAAAGCTTGTAGAGGTTCGTTTGAATATCAAGACGATGCAACCTTTGCAGCCCTCATGGACAACTTCATCAACAACCCCGAAGCTCTCAAAAAAGCAGGTGAAGCCGCTGGCAACTACATCAACGCCAATGCTGGTGCTGCCGACAAGTGCTTTACAGCCATCTTCAAGAAGTGAAATATTCAGACCTTTTCATCGACTTCGACGATACGCTCTACGACACCCACGACAATGCAGTCATCGCTTTGGGGGAGCTGTACGAGTATCTGCACCTCGAACAGCATTTCGATGACCCCAACGTCTTTTATGATGATTATTGGGAGACGAACATCCGCTTGTGGAAGCAGTATTCGCAAGGAGAAATCGAACGTAGATATCTGATTATCGAGCGTTTCCGACATCCTTTGAGTCTTGGCAAAGGCATTGACCCTACTCCAGAATATTGCATCGAGGTCAGCAACAAGTTTCTCTCGCTATGTGCCGTAAAGCCAGGATTGGTCGATGGAGCAAAAGAACTGATGGATTATCTCAGAGGGAAAGGCTACCGTATGCACCTGTGCAGCAATGGCTTCCACGAAGTGCAATACAAGAAACTCCATGCGTGTGGGCTTTATGACTACTTCGATACCATCATCCTCAGCGAAGATGCTGGTGCCAACAAGCCCTCTCCCATCTTCTTCTCCTACGCATTCGAAAAGTCTGGTGCCTCAAAAGAGACGACTCTCATGATTGGGGACAACTTCAACACCGACATTCTTGGAGCTAAACAAGCAGGACTTGACACCATCTACTTCAACCGTTTTCCCGATTACCCCGCACCCGAAGCTGTCACTCACGAAGTGCATCATCTTCGCGATATTCTCAACATACTGTAATCAAGAACAAAAAAAGGAGGAACACCTCATGGTCGAGATGTTCCTCCTTCTTCTTGATTGATGGGCTTTACTTCACCACCATTTTCTTTCCATTGACGACATAGACACCTTTCGTTGCAGGATGGTGTACCTTTCTTCCCGTCAAGTCGTAGGCTTCCAATCGCTCCACATGCACATCTTTCAGTTGCACACCCTGCACAGAAGCAGGCACATCCACCTTGCGGTAAGAGATGTAGGGTGCCAATTCTTTGTTGACCGTGATGCCATTGATGGTGCCCGAACGGTTGTAGTTCTTCATGTGCAGCTCCACACGGTCAGCATAGACTACACCATCAATGCCTGAACGATGTTGGGAGTTTCCACAGGCATGTCGCCTGGGTCGATGGTGTTGTAGTAGTAGCGCATCGACCCCATAAAGGCAGAGAAGAAACTGGGTTGTGCCGTTTCTGTCACAGCTTCCTCCAAAGTCCACAAAGCATTGATTTGTGAAGCATCAAGCGTAATCTTCCCATCTGTAGGCACTACACTCAATCCGACGAGTCGATTGCTATTGGTGGCAGGATAGCCCTCACTGGTCAGAGCATACAGGAGCGAACGGTCTTTGGCATTCTCCGCTACAATCACGTAGGTCTCACCTTTTTCCAACCTCGACACTTTCTCTGCCACAATACCTGTGTCATCCTTCTTCGTCACCTTGAAGAAATAGGTGGGATATTTGTTCGCATTGGCAGAGAAACGACCGCTGCTGCTCGAAATCACGTAGTTGCCATTAGCTTCCGACCCACTGCCACTCACACACAAGGCAAAAGCAGCCGTAGATTCATCCATCACCTCCACCTTCACGACATTGGTTTCTGTGACCATGCCGAGATTGCGAGGATTGAAACCTAAATATTCGCCAGATGCTTCACTGCGGATGTACCACTGAGATTCTGTTGGCTGTACTTCCTCTTCTTGGTCGTTTTCAGGGTCTTGCGTCGCTCCGTCCACATGCGTTTCGTCTGTCGTAGCGATGACATTTCCATTCATATCGTAGCGAGTGACACGCTGCGAAGTCTTACGTCGAGTGTAAGCTTTGTCACCTCCATGATCATGCCCATATAGCATAATGAGATTCGGATATTTGCTCAACGTCTTTTTCAGCAGTTTCTCACCAGGCGAGGAAGCAATGCCCTTCGACGGTTCACGGATGCTATTGGAATCGCTGAAAGGCACATGAAGGGCAAAGAACACCGTCTTGTTGGGATTGTCAGCATAAATCTCAGCCAATTTATCAGCGACCCATTGCACCGACTCCTCCGAATATACATAATCCCACGCACTCTTGAAGAAGTTCTTGCCACAATTCAGTATGACGAAATCGAAGCCATTGATGACGTAATGATAGGCTGCCAACAGATTCATCGTGCCTAAGTCGCCATTGTCAGCCTCTTCATAAAAAGCATCGTTCTCAGACAACTCACCAATGTCGTCCTTCATCGGGAAGGTGTAATAATCACCAGCATTATAAGGCTTCGGGATGTTGTCCCAATTCGCCACTTCATAATCGTGATTACCAGTCACATAAAGAACTGGCGTTGACGCAGAAGAGGGGAAAGCCATACGCGTGTATCGAGCGATAAGCTTGCGTACTTGCTGCCAATTAGCCACAGGAATCGTGGCATCGCTGGTACAATCTCCACCCAAAAGCATCACATCGATTTTCTCGTCTTTCTTCAATTTAGCAATGGTTCGCACGAAAGAGCCACGCAATGCGATGTCTTCAAGATTGGCACAATCGATAAGTGAACGTTCTGTGTGGATGTCAGAAATACAAGCCAATGTCAACAGCGGCTTCTCGTCTTCTTCAAGACTCTGTGCATGAAGAATGCCACACAACACCATCCACGCAATCAAAAGGAAAAGAAATCTGTACTTCATGGTTTTAGTATTGATGATGAGACAACTATTATTTGATGAGTTCTCGTACTTTCTGCATCAAGCCTTCCGATGCTTCGACGGGTGAAGAGTCTGGCATCAAATACCAACGCACGGTCCAACTAAGCGACTCACCAGGTTGCAATTCCGTATAGGCGCCTTGGCTTTCCAATTCGATGTAAGTCTTGCCACGATTCACATATACCTGAATCTCTGCTTCACCAGGTGCAGGTTGCGAAGAAGTCAAATTCTGAAACTTCTTCAGCATCAGCAACTTCTCATTCTTATATGCTAACCATCCCTCTCCGTCGGCATTGACTTTACGATTTGCTTCTGTCGCATCCGAAAGATACCATGCTGCACCGTATGCCGACTGAAATGTCATAAGGTCAGCAGGCGTAATGCTTTCCGTTGGTGCCTCGAAGAAGATAAGACCTCCTTCATTAGGCACTCGTGTAATCTCCCACGGAGCCACCTTGCGTGCTTCATTCGCATCATTGACAATGGAATATGTCACCACAACCGCCTTTTCCTTCTCATCCGTCGTGAACTCTTTGCGAACACGGTACTTCAACCGTTCTGACACCTGACTCGTCAGCACCAACGAGCCATCTTTCTCCTCCACCGTATAAGCCATTTTGTCATACTCTGGCACTGGAGGCCAGTTCCATTCCTTCTGCGGACTCGTCCAGAAGGTACTCCCAAACGCCTCCCTCATTGGCAACAGTGAAATCACCTCCACGTCGCCACACTTAAACGATAGAATCTTACCACCAGCGGCAGCATCAATGGTCATAGCCACATCACCCACCGTCACACGATACTTCGATTCTCCAACATGCTCATAAACAGGCTCATTGGCATACGCATTCGCACATCCCAACGCAGCCAAAACTGCCCAAAGAACAAATACCTTCTTCATAATAATCAAATTGAATGTTTCCTCTATCAATTTGCAAAGTTAGAGATAATTTGAGAATTATAAGCCGTCGAATAAAGAAATTTCATTTTTCTTTAGAGGAAAGTTACGATTTCTTTCCATCACTACAAAGAAATACAGCATGATAAGTAAGTGTTCAAAATTAATTTACACAAAATAAAATTCCATTTTCTACGTTCTATTATATATAGGAGTAGAAACAATGGGAAAAATCAAACAAT
>CADCDP010000056.1 GCA_902800305.1 uncultured Bacteroidales bacterium | reverse complement strand
GAAAAAATTTTTAAATATTTTTGCCTATTTTTTTTCTATTTTTTCTTTCTACGCCCCGCAGGGGCATAAAACGTACCAAGTTATTTTTTTACGATTACTACTTTATATGGTTTTTATTAAACATTTCGATTCTCTCCTTGAACATCGGCTCCTGCTCTTTCGAGAAGAACGAGGTACAAATGCGCACACCCTGTTCGTTGCTGCCCATAGTGTCGAGTGGGAACACGGCGATGCCGTAATACATCAACTCGCGAGTCAGTTCGAGGTCGGTCATGCCAGGGTACTGCACCGTGAAGTAGAAACCGTCAGCCAGTGGGGCTCCGAGGTCGTTATCGTAAACGAGGTAGAAGCCGTTGGCCAAGAGCACGTCCTTCATGAACTTAGCCCTGCGACCATACTCGCGCACGTCGGCCAAGAAGTTGTACTTGCCGTCGCAAGCCGCCTCCATCAGAGCTGCCATCGCGTGTTGTACACTATGGGTCGTGCCGCTGGAGAGCGTGTACATCAGTCGGTTGCAGAAGAAGTTGCCAAACTCGCCCACACCGAAATTCTTCTCCAGTGCAGGGAATACACGATGATAGAGCGCGTTGCTGATGCAAGCCACACCGATGCGCTGGCCAGCGTAGGAGAAAGCTTTCGAACCAGACACCGCCAAGATGTACTTGTCCGTGTAGCGTGCCACGGTGGCTTGGAAAGGAGCCTCAAACGGGTGGCTCAAGTCCCTGCGGAAGTCCATGGCGAAATAAGCCAAGTCTTCCAGAATGATGCAATCGTGCTTGTCGGCCAAAGCAGCGATGCCCTTCAGCTCTTCCTCGTTGAAGCAAACCCACGAAGGGTTGTTGGGGTTCGAATAGACGATGCCACAGATATTGCCAGCGGAAAGAATCTCTTCCAGTTTGGTAATTAGTGCCTCACCACGGAAATCGTGGATGTCCAGCCCGATATGCTTCAGCCCGATTACGTCACACTGCGTGGTCTGCACAGGGAAACCAGGATGGATGAACAGCACCGTGTCCTTCTCTGGCATGGCATGATGCCAAGCCGTGAACGTGGCGAAAGTGCCCTGCATGCTGCCCGTGGTGGGGATGCAGCAGAGTGGGTCAATGTCCACGTCGATGAAGGCTTTCACGAAACGCGATGCCGCTTGCTTGATGCGAGGGATGCCTCCGTTGGGCGGATAGATGGTGGCACAGCCCTTGGCCAGAGCCTCCTGCTCCGCCTTCAGCGCAATGTCCGACGGCTGCAAGCCTGGCACCCCCATCTCCAAGTGGATGACCGTCTGTCCCGTCTTCTCCTCCAGCACCTTCGACAGCGACTGGATGTCGCGGATGGTGGCCTGAGAGAAATCGCCCAATGCCATGCTGTCGATGGCATCCGTCACGATGTGATAGTCAAGTGGAGTAGTCATATTTGTAGTACAATTTGTCATAACGATTGCAAAATTACACAAAAAAAATGATTCACAGACTATGTGAACCTAAAAACTCGAAAATATTAGAACAAATTCACTTTACATAAAATTAACTTAGTTTTTTCGCTTTTCACTTTTCACTGATTTGCTAAAAGTCAAAGAATTTTAAGAATTAGAAGAAGACCATGCGGCTTGTTGTTCAAACACCGCATGAGCCTCTTCCAATTCTCTGCGCCGAAGGCGAATTCTTTTGCACCCTACATGGCTCTTTAAAATCTTAAAATTCTTTGGCTTTAAAACCCTTGCTGCTTAATGACAAAGAAATGAGACATCCAACACTTGAACTTGTTTATTTAATGCGCATGAAGTGAATGGAGACTGTTTCTATTTCCAATCTGTGAGGAGGGTTCGCTTGTCGAGCACATGTTTTGCCTTGCCTGTGGAACGCTCGATGTTGCCTGGTTCCTTGATGTGGATGTTGGGCTTGATGCCCACCAGACTGACGATGCGGTCGTAAAGCGGTTTGATGAATGGCATCTGCTTGGCTGGGTTTGGCGAGAAGTATTCGGCACGCAACTCGACATCGAGGTCGAAGGTGTCTTCGTTGTTCTTGCGATCGACTGTGATGAAGTATTGTGGTGTGAATACGGGGAACTCTGTCAGCACGGTCTCTATCTGCGACGGGAAGACGTTCACGCCTCGGATGATGAGCATGTCGTCGCTGCGTCCCAGAATCTTTCCGAGTCGGACGGTGGTGCGTCCGCATTCGCATGGCTCGTAGATGAGGTGGGTGAGGTCGCGGGTGCGGTAGCGGAGGATGGGCATGGCTTCTTTGCAGAGGGAGGTGAAGACCAGCTCACCCTCTTCGCCGGGTTCTACTGGCTCCAAGGTCTCTGGATTGATGATTTCGGGGTAGAACATGTCTTCGGCCACGTGTGTGCCGTTCTGGTATTGACATTCACCGCCTACACCGGGACCACACATTTCGGTGAGTCCGTAGATGTCGATGGCCTTGATGTGCAGCTTCTTCTCCAACTCTCGACGGATGCCCCATGTCCAAGGTTCGGCTCCAAAGAATCCGACTCTCAGTTTCAAGTCCTCGGACTTGATTTCAGGATGTTGTTCTATCACCTCTGCCAAATGCAGGGCGTAGGAAGGGGTGCAGCAGAGGGCAGTTGTGCCGAAGTCTTTCATCAGCATGATCTGCTTGGCGGAGTTGCCTGCTGAGATGGGCAGCTGAATGGCTCCACGCACGGCGGCTCCGTCGTGAGCACCTAATCCTCCTGTGAACAGTCCGTATCCGTAGGCCACCTGTACGACATCGCCTGGCCCCACATCGCCTACGGCCATCACACGGGCTACACACTCTGCCCACATCTTCAGGTCGTTCTCTGTGTAGGTGCCGACAACGGGCTTGCCTGTGGTGCCTGATGAGGCGTGGATGCGGCGGATTTCACTCTGAGGCACGGCTTGGAGTCCGAAGGGGTACTCATCGCGAAGGTCGTGCTTCGTGGTGAAGGGGAGTTTCACGATGTCGTCGATAGACTTGATGTGTTCGGGTCTCACGCCCATTCTGTCCATCTTCTTGCGATAGAAGGGCACGTTCTCGTAGCACTTCTTGACAATCTTTTGCAGACGTTCGGTCTGCAACTTGCGCATAGACTCTCGGTCCATGCATTCCATTTCGGGATTGTGAATCATTTTGTTAGTTGTGTTTGGTTGTTATTTTTTGCTGGCTTCCACTCCACAGTCGAAGGCTTTGAGATTGGCTTCCACAACAGCTTCACCCTTGCGGGCAAAGATGACGGAGATGGCACGGCGGAGTTGCTCAACGGTGAGAATCTCGATGAAGGGAGCGGCCATGCCAAGGAGCACCATGTTGGCACCACGGGCATTGCCGGCATCCTTGGCTACAGACTCGATGTCGAGCTTCACCACGGAGGGCATACTGTCGAGTTCTGCCATGAGGGCGGCTTCGTCGGGATAGTTGGGTATGTTGACGAAGGGCTTAGAACTGGTCACGATGGTGCCTGTCTTGGCGAGATAGGGCAGGTAGCGCAGGGCTTCCATCGGCTCCATGGAGATGACCACGTCGGTGCCGCCCTGTGGGATGAGGTCGCTGTAGATGGGTTCGGTGGAGAGACGCAAGTTAGACTGCACGTCACCACCACGCTGACTCATTCCGTGTACTTCGGCTTGCTTCAGGTTCAGTCCTGCTTCGGTTGCTGCTTCTCCGATGACGGTGGCGATGGAGAGGATGCCTTGTCCGCCCACACCGCAAAGTATGATGTCTTTTTTCATTTTTTTGTCTCCTTTGCTCTTTCTCTTGCGTGACGTGCGGCTGTTTGGATGCACTCACGGCGTGGAATAATCACTGAAACTCCGTTGTATTCAATCTCTTCCTTCAGGATGCGGGTGATTTCGGGCATGTTCTTGGGGAGTGGAACGACCACGCGAACGTGCTCTGGCTCCACTCCGAGTCCGAGGCAGATGGCTTCGAACTTATTGGTGCCAGCAGAGTCTTGTCCGCCCGTCATGCCTGTGGTCAAATTGTCGGAGATAACCACCGTGATGTTCGATTTGTCGTTGACTGCATCGAGCAGACCTGTCATGCCGCTGTGGGTGAAGGTGGAGTCGCCGATGATGGCCACGGATGGGAAGAGTCCTGCATCGGCTGCACCCTTTGCCATGGTGATGCTGGCTCCCATATCGACACAGCTGGAGAGTGCTTTGAAGGGTGGCAACGCACCGAGGGTGTAGCAACCAATGTCGCCGAATACGCGGTAGTCGGGATATTCAGCCAGCACTTGATTGAGCGCGGTATAAACATCACGGTGTCCGCAGCCCTGACAGAGCTGTGGAGGACGACCAGCAAGGTTCTTGGCATTGTCGAAGGCTGGACCAGCAGGCAGACCGAGTGCCTTGGCCACACAGTCGGGAGTCAACTCGCCTGTGCGTGGCAGGTCGCCTGTGAGACGACCCTTGATGGGATAGTCTGCACCCACCATGCCAGCGATGGTCTCTTCCACCACGGGCTGACCGTCTTCGACCACAAGGATGGACTCATGCTCGGCGGCAAAAGCCTTGATGACCTTGGGAGAGAGAGGATATTGAGAAACCTTGAGGATGTCAGCATTGTCGCCCACATTTTCCTTCACGTAGTTGTAGCCGATGCCACAGGCGATGATGCCGAGACGTTGCTGACCACCCTTTTCCAGACGGTTATAGACAGAAGTTTCGCTGGCCTTCTCGAAGTCGGTCTGCTTACCCAGTAAATCAACATATTTCTTTCGTGCGATGCCTGGCAATAGTACCCACTGGTCGATGCTGGGGTTAAGCGAGTTTTCGTTGCCCAACTCGCCCACCTCTACGGCTGCACGGCTGTGAGCCAGACGGGTGACGATGCGCAGCAACACTGGTGTCTTCATGCGCTCGGACAGTTCGAAGGCTGAAGCCACCATGTCGTAGGCTTCCTGTTGATTGGATGGCTCAAACACGGGGATGAGGGCGAACTTTCCGTAGAAACGGCTGTCCTGCTCGTTCTGTGAAGAGTGCATGGAAGGGTCGTCGGCGGCCAAGACGATGAGGCCACCGTTTACGCCTGTGATGGCACTGTTGACAAAGGCGTCAGCACAGACGTTCATGCCCACGTGCTTCATGCACACCAAGGCACGTTTGCCAGCGTAGGACATACCGAGAGCGGCTTCCATGGCTGTTTTCTCATTGGTACACCAACGGCTGTGGATGCCACGTTCGCGTGCCACTTTGTTGGTCTGAATAAACTCAGTGATTTCGGTCGACGGAGTGCCAGGGTAAGCATAGACGCCAGAGAGTCCAGCGTTGATAGCTCCCAAGGCAATAGCTTCGTCGCCAAGAAGTAATTGTTTCATATTCTGTCGATAATGATTTTTGACGCAAAAAAAACTCGCCCAGCGCATTGGCTGGTCGAAAAACGATGCAAAGGTACGAAAAATTTGGGTAAGTGAGAGAAAAGAAAGCGGTTTTCTTTCCTGAACGTGAAAAATTTATGCAATAAGCGAGAGAATAACCAAAATTTTTTGGAGATTCATTTCAAAATAGTTACTTTTGTATCGATTTTTGAACCCAATAGACACTAATTATTAATAAAAGCGAATCATCATGAAAAAGAAAAATGCATTGGTTTTTGCCTTGGGACTGGTGACGGCACTCCCTGCTTGTGCACAGTGGACGAACTTTAACACTCAGGATGTTATCCGTGGCGTTTTTGGTACTGCCAACGCTGTTATTGAATCCTCTGAGCGGAAAAAAGAGATGGAAATCCAGGCTCGTCAGAAGGTGGAATTTGAACAGAGTTTTCAAGATGCCATGACGGAGGCTAAGGTCTTTGAAGCAGAGGAAAACTGGGAAGAGGCTTTGGAAAAGTATGAGGAGGCCGCTAAACTGAACTGCAAGTATGGCTATACCGACCAGCGCACCTTGACGAGAAAAATCAATGGTCTCTATGTAAAAGGTGGACGTGAAGACGATGGTCCTAGCATTCTGAACAATAACAAAACAATTTTGGCTGATTATGCTGCCTATCGCTATACGCGTGAAAATCCTGTCTTTGTGAACAAAAAGCAAGCGACAGGGGTGAAGATTGTGCGGGTGTCATGTTCTGATAGGGAGACTCGTGTTGAGATGGAGTATGAGGCTGGTAGCGCCAACGCTTCTCTTTATATTGGTGGTGCCACTTACATCAAGGGTGACAAGGGCGGAAAATTGGGATTGGCGAGTGTGGAAAACATTACCATGTATCCTGCCAGAACTAATATCCCTTGGCCTTACCAGAAATTGCGCTTTGCTCTCATTTTTCCTGCATTGCCATCAGATGCCAAGGAGTTCGACCTCATAGAGCCTTCATCCACTTGGCAATTCAAGGACATCAAATGCAGATAAGTTCTCAATCCTTGTAATAGCTCAGAATAGACGGTCAATATCCACAGACACACCCACCATCAGATTGATGCCATCTGTTAGTGGACTGTTGAAGTAGTGGTATTTGGGACGGTAGTCGAGGAGATTGTCAATGGCGGCAGTCACCTTGAATGCCTTGCCGAATTGTTGGACAGCAGAGAATTTCCAAAGCGTGTAGGCGGGGTAGTGTATGGTGCTGGTCCCTTTGGAGATGTCGTAGTAGTCGATGAACTCCACGTTCTTTACATCGGAGAGGAAACGCCCGTTGAGTGAGAGACGGAGACCGTAGTTGCGGGTGAATTGCTTGTCCCAATCTACCCGTGCAGTGAGGGAGTGGTGACGGGCAGGGATGTACTGGTTGTTGATGGTGTGCCCCTCACTATCCTTGGGCAGTTGCTCGTTGGTGTAGGCATAGGAGAGACGTGCGCTGAGTCCGTTGTCCCAACGTGCCTGTACGGTTGCCTCACCACCATAGACCGAGTAGTCCTTCAGGTTGGTGTAGTCGAGATAGAGTTGTTTGTCATCGTTGGGCAGATAATGGGGAATGCCCGTTGCCAACTTGTTGTGTACATCGTTGTAGTAGGCTGCCACCGTGAAGTTATAGTTTCCTTTGGTGTAGTCGGCAGAGGCGTTGAAGTTGTGGCTCAGTTCGGCTTTCAGGTCGGGATTTCCCTGAATAATCCAGATGCCCACCATGTCGAAGTTGTAGTATGGCAGGTGCACGGAAGCCCATGCCATAGCCAAAACGGATGTTGAGATTGCTAATGGGTTGGTAACGTACGGAGAGCTTCGGGGTGAAGTGAGAGTCCTTCTTGTCTGAGAAATAGTCGTAGCGCACAGCACCCACCACCTCCCATTGCGTGTTGATGATCCAGTCGTATTGGGCAAAAGCGTCGAACGTGTTCTGCGACACGGTGGTGTTGCCCAGGTTCTTGTTCATTAGATAGTCATGCATGAAATCTGCCCCCACAGTCAAGATTCCGTTTGACGACCAATAGTGGTTGTAGAGCCCTTTGAAGATGTTCTGCACGTTGCGGTAGTCACGCACATCGAGCTTGTTGATTTTGTGGTAGTCAGACTTGTCGTACTGGTCGAACGAATAGGAGATTTCCAAGTTGTCGTCTTTACTAATGTCCCATAGCCCTTTGAGCCCTGCGCTGAAATCTCTGAATCGTTCTGGGGCATCGGCTACACGCGTTTGTTCACGATAGAAATAACCAGCCCTGCCAATGAGTTTCAGTTGGTCATTCACGGTGAATGTGAGCCTGTTCTTCACGTTCCATGTGCAGTCGCCATAGATGGTCGTCACGACTTGCGTGGCAGGGTTCTCAGCATTGCTTGCATGGATGTTGTCAATGGAGGTGTGGTTCACGTTCAGCATATTGTGCAACCGCTTTCCATTCACTCCATACGCTCCCCCCAATCTCCGTTCATTGTAGCGTGCCAATCGTCCATTCAAGTTCAGTGTCCACGGTTCTGTCCCTTCTTTGGTGATGATGTTGATGACACCACCCCCTGCATTGCTTCCATAAAGTGCAGATGCAGCACCTTTCACAATCTCGATGCGCTCCACATTTGCCATGTTCAGACGGGTGAAATCCACGTCGTCCATCGTCTCGCCAGCCAACCGCTCTCCATCCACAAGGAAGAGAATGCCCTGACCGCCAAATCCACACAGGTTCATGTGCTTCAACTGGTTCATGGCATAAGAGAATTCTACACCTGGCATCTCTTGCTGAAGCAGGTCTTCCACGTTGGTGGCATCCACCTTCTCAATGTCGGAGGCGGTGATGACACGGGTTTGGATGGGTGCATCCTTCAGCAGTTTCGGGGTGCGTGTGCCTGTCACCACCACATCGTTGAGCAAGAGGGTGGAGTCGGACGTTTGTGCAGCGGAGGACGCTGCACTGCATGCGCAAATGATGGAGAGAAGCAGGGGTTTTATGATGGATAGGAAGAGGTGCCTCATGGTCAATACGGGTACTTGTAGTTGATGGTTAGGCAGCACTTGATGCCCGCAGGACTCTGGTAGTTCTCCAGCTGGATGGCTGCGAAGGTGCCATCGTCGAAGCGGATAATGAACACGTGGTTGTTGAGTGTGAAGGTGGGAGGAATAGGAGGAATGTCCACCTTGAGCCATGAAGATAGCACGGGGTTCACCTCAATTCCCTGATTGCCGATGAGTCCCTGCAGCATCTGTTCACGGATAGTCCACACATCCAACTCGTTCCATGTGTCGGGAGTGAAGGTGGCATCAGCAAATGCCTCGCTGCTCTCAGGCAGTTCATACATCGAAGTGTAGGAGGTCTCATAGGCGGCTCCCCCGTTGGTGCGCACATTGTTGCGATGTACAGCGATGTGCCACTCATCAGGTTCAGACTGTGCGGCAGTAGAGGTGAAACCGCGGAACTCATGGTTGGAGAGCCCTGCACCGAACACGTCATACCAGTAGGTGTAGATACCTGGCTGAGGGCTGAGGGTTGAGGGTTGAGGGTTGGGGCTTGATAGCTCCTCTGTCGGGATGGCATGCTTCACAAATGCGCTGGATGTACCTCCCTCCGCTGCGTTGTGGTTGGCGGTGTTGAAGTCAATGTAATACCAGTCAAGCCAACTGGAAGCATCGACATACAGCTGTCCTTCTCTGATGTCGATGCTTTCAGTGGGTGTGTCATATAGCTCGTCAAGCACGCCGTGGCATGAGACGAGCAGTAAGACACTTGGTAATATATAATGAATGTTACTTCGCACTTGGGATAGTTCCTTCAAATGTGGCAACAATTGGGAAAGGCATTCTGCCCAATTGATAGCGGTTGATGATTTGGATGCCACCTTCTGTAGCCTTCACCTCAATCTCGCTGCTTTCAGTGAATGC
>CADCDP010000055.1 GCA_902800305.1 uncultured Bacteroidales bacterium | reverse complement strand
AATGCTGGTTTTATCAAATAAGAAGGAGGATTCGATTATGAATACAATGACGTACAAGGGTTATTTGGGTTCTGTGTCCTATAGCGACAAAGACAAGGTTTTCTATGGTAAGATTGAGGGTATCAACGGTTTGGTAAACTTTGAAGGTGAGAGCGTCAAAGAACTGACCGCAGCTTTCCATGAAGCAGTGGACGACTATTTGGCTTATTGCGAAGACGAGGGTATAGCACCAGACAAGAGCTATACTGGCGTTCTGAATGTGCGGCTCACTCCCTCCATCCATCGGCAAATAGCTATGCTCGCCCTGCAAGCTGGCTTGTCTATCAATGCCTACATCAAAGATGCTTTGGAGGAAAAGGTAGAGGCTTCTGTGGCGGTATAATAAAGTGGTTGGAAGTAATTGAGAAAGAGAACAGAATGTTTTCTTATGGTGATACACCCTCTTCTTTGTCCAACCAGGCTGCGTACATAGCCGACCGCATGGCCGATAGGTTGTAGCCTCTATATGACGGAGCTGCCGAAGCGAGTAAGGAACAAGCCTATCTTCCGAGAGGACAACGCGACGTTCTCGCAAGGTCAGGACAAGCGGTGGTACTTCTACTTCTCTATGGACGAGGAGGAACTGCCGCGACTGCCGGAGGAACTGGTGAGGACAGGCGAAGGCGATTGCGAGGAGGGTTGTGAATGGTCTTGTAGAGAAAGGTGAAAACAAGTAACAACAAGTGAACTAAAGGACAGTTAGGACAGAAAGACAGTTAGGACAGTTTATTTTAACTATGCCTAATCCTCTTTATAATATTTTATAATATATTGATATATAAATAGTTATATATAATATAAAAGGAAAAGGATACCTCTAAAATTAAAACTGTCTTTCTGTCTTTTTGTCCTTGTGAAATTTTAATTCTTTATAAGGAATTAACAATCAATGAAATAGGCGTAGCTAAACGTGTGTCACCTAAGATGCCAAAGCTTGGAAAAGGGACAGAATGCCTACAAATTCGGCTCTTTTAGGCCTCGAAATCGATGTATAACCCCTCATTTCGATGCTTTTCCCTGCTCTTGGTGCACAGGTGAGCGGTGCGGAATTTCAGTATCCCGACCTCACTTGGAAGGATATTTGTGTCTAAATGGCACACTTGATTAACGATTCGGGCATGAAAAAGGGTAAATTGACCACCCCCACCTACGTAATTACCCCACACCGCACAACGTAATTTGCTTGCAGGGTGTGGGGTAATTGGGATGGAGAAATAGTCAAAGTTTTTAAGTCAGAGAATTCTAAGAATTAGAAGAAAGCCATGCGGCTGGGTTTTGACTTAATAAATTCTTCGTTATTGTATCATCTCAAACCCGGTGTAGGGCACGAGTGCTTTGGGGATGCGGATGCCTTCGGGGGTTTGGTTGTCTTCGAGGATGGAGGCAACGATGCGAGGCAGGGCGAGGGCTGAGCCGTTGAGGGTGTGGCAGAGCTGCACTTTCTTGTCTGCGTTGCGGTAGCGGCACTTGAGGCGGTTTGCCTGATAGGTGTCGAAGTTTGATACGGAAGATACTTCGAGCCAACGTCCTTGGGCTTCGCTATAGACTTCGAAGTCGTAGCAGATGGCGGATGTGAAGCTTTGGTCGCCTCCGCAAAGGCGCAGGATGCGGTAGGGGAGTTCGAGCTTCTTGAGGAGTCCTTCCACGTGGTCGAGCATTTCCTGATGGCTCTCCTTCGAGTGCTCAGGGGTGTCGATGCGCACAATCTCAATCTTGGAGAATTCGTGCAGACGGTTCAAGCCACGCACGTCCTTTCCGTAGCTTCCTGCTTCGCGACGGAAACATTGGGTGTAGGCACAGTTTTTGATGGGCAGGTCTTTCTCGTCGAGAATCACGTCACGATAGATGTTCGTCACAGGCACTTCGGCGGTAGGGATGAGGTAGAGGTCATCCACCTCACAATGGTACATCTGGTTTTCCTTGTCGGGCAGCTGACCTGTGCCGTAGCCAGAGGCGGCGTTGACCACCGTAGGCGGCATGATTTCTGTATATCCTGCTTTGTTGGCTTCGGCAAGGAAGAAATTGATGAGGGCACGTTGGAGCTGGGCACCCTTGCCGATATAGACGGGGAATCCTGCACCTGTAATCTTCACGCCGAGGTCGAAGTCGATGAGGTGGTATTTCTTGGCGAGTTCCCAATGGGGGAGCTTGGCCTCACCATTGTTGGGGATGGTGTCCCAGTTGCCCACGGTGTCGCCTGGCTTACATTCGCGCAGGGAGGACTTCACCACCACGTTGTCTTCGGCACAGGAGCCTTCGGGCACTTCGTCGTAGGGGATGTTGGGGATGGTGCAGAGGTGAGCCGTGAGTTCCTGCTCTGCTTGCGCCTTGATGGTTTCGAGTTCGGCAGCTTCGGCTTTGAGCTTGGCCACTTCTGCCTTTGCTGCTTCTGCCTCTTCCTTCTTCCCTGCTTTCATCAGTTGCCCAATCTGTGCGGCATATTTCTTGCTCTCGGCGAGCATGGCATCAAGCTTGGTTTGTGTTTCGCGACGCTTCTTGTCGATGGCGATGGCTTTCTCTACAGCGGCCTTTGCCTCGGTGAAGTGCTTCTTTTCGAGACCTTTTATCACTCGTTCGGTCTCTTCTGTGATGAGTTTGAGTGTTAGCATGACATCTGTATTTTTACAACAAATTAAACGAATTGAACGAACCTTTAGCTCGCTTAATTCGTTTAATTGCTGTTTGTCTGTAAATTCTTTTATAATATATAAATAATGTGTAGTTTACTTGAGAAGTCCCAGTTCCTTGAAGGTTTCTACGAGAATGGCTACACAGCGGTCAACCTGTTCTTTGGTGTGGGTGGCCATGAGTGCTACACGGATGAGCGTGTCTTGTGGAGCACATGCTGGTGGCACTACGGAGTTGACGAACACACCTTTGTCGAACGCTTTCTTGGTCACTTCGAAGGTCTTGAAGGCATCGCGCACGTAGAGTGGAATGATAGGACTTTCGGTGTCGCCAATCTCGAAACCGGCTTGCTTGAACTGCTCCAGCGCGTAGTTGGTGATTTTCCAAAGATTCTCCTGTCGCTCTGGCTCTGCCTTTAGGATGTGGAGCGCTTCGAGTGCTGCGGCTGTGGCAGCTGGCGTGTTGCTGGCACTAAAGATGTAGGTGCGGCTGTTGTGACGGAGCCAGTTGATGGTGTCGCTGTCGGAAGCGATGAATCCACCGATGGATGCAAGGCTCTTGGAGAAGGTTCCCATGATGAGGTCAACGTCGTCGGTCACTCCGAAGTGGTTGCACACGCCTCGTCCCTGCTTGCCAAACACACCCAAACCATGCGCCTCGTCCACCATTACTGTCGCATTATATTTCTTCTTGAGGGCTATGATTTCTGGGAGTTTTGCGAGGTCGCCTTCCATCGAGAAGAGACCGTCGATGACAATCAATTTAAGGGAATCGGGGTTGCAGCGCATGAGCTGGTGCTCAAGGTCTTCCATGTCGTTATGTCTGTAGTGGAAGAACTGGGAGAAGGAAAGGCGTCGTCCGTCCACGATGGAAGCGTGGTCGCGGTCATCGCCAATAATGTAGTCGTTGCGTCCTGTCAAACATGAAACGACACCCGAATTGACGGTGAATCCTGTGGAATAGACCAAAGCTTCGTCTTTACCAACAAAATCAGCCAATTCGTGTTCGAGCTGGATGTGTAGGTCGAGCGTGCCATTCAGGAAACGTGAACCAGCACAACCTGTACCATATTTCTCGATTGCTTTGATGGCTGCTTGACAAATGCGCTTGTCGTAGGTGAGTCCCATGTAGGAATTTGAACCAAACATCAAGACGCGTCTGCCACTCATGGTCACCTCTGTGTCCTGATGGCTGTCAATTTCTCTGAAGTAAGGATAGACACCCGCATTGATGTACTTCTGCGGCTCTCTGTACTTACTCATTCTTTCTTGTAATAAACCCATAATTAAAATGTGTATTCCATTTACAAAGAAGTCCGAATAATAATTCATCTCACATGAAGACTCCGCTCGGACATTTCTTAAAGAAACACGCTATTTGTTTTTTATATTCTTACAATGTTAAAGAAAAACGATGCAAAGTTAGTAAAAAAGAACGTTTCGAGCATATATTTTCGGGAAAAAAATGAAGAAAGGCAAAAAACATCAGCTAATTTTGAAGAATTAGCGCAAAAAAATCGTACTTTTGCATCAGTTTTTTCAAACCATTGGACATTCGGTCTTCAAAAACGGGTTGCAGACGGATGTCATCGAAGATTTGTATGAACGAAAATAAAAGAATTATATTCATCGTGAATCCTATATCGGGCACGTCGGGCAAAAAGTTCGTGCTGAGGCTGATTGAAGAATATTTGGACAAGGGGCAGTATGACTACGATGTGGTGAAAACGGAATATGTGGGACATGCGAAGGAATTAGCTAAGGCTGCTGCACAACGTGGAGTGGACATCGTTTGCGCCATCGGTGGCGACGGAACGGTGAATGAGGTGGCAAGCGGATTGATTCACACACAGACGGCTCTGGCCATCATCCCATCAGGTTCGGGCAACGGGTTAGCACGCCATCTGCGCATTCCGACCGACCCCCTGAGTGCCATCAAAATCATCAACAGCGGATTGACCCACACAATGGATTACGGCATCATCAACCGTCGGCCTTTCTTCTGCACCTGCGGTGTCGGTTTCGACGCTTTCATCTCCCAGAAGTTTGCGGAATCGGGAAAGCGAGGCCCTGTATCCTATCTCGAAAATGTGCTGAACAGCAGCTTGAACTATCACCCGGAAACATACGATGTAGATATTGTGAACAAGAAGGATGGGGAAGAGACGCATCAAGTGTATAAAGCATTCCTCATCTCGTGTGCCAACGCTTCGCAGTATGGCAACAACGCCTACATCGCTCCGTCGGCATCTGTGAGGGACGGCATCATGGACGTGACCATCATCGAGCCGTTCACCGCCATCGAAGCCCCACAGATAGCCATCCAGTTGTTTGGTGGCACCATCGAACAAAACTCTCGCATCAAGACTTTCCAATGCCAAAAGGCCACCATCCGTCGTTCGAAACCTGGGGTGGCTCACTATGATGGCGACCCGATGCAGACGGGCAAGAAGGTGTCTGTGGAGTTGGTGCATAACGGATTGTTGTGTGTCTCGCCACACGAAGAGGGAGTACCTGCGGTGGAGCAACGAGTGCAAAGTTTTTTGGTGGAACATTTCCGTAATATGTACAACAAAACGGAGGAACTGATTCAAGAAAATATCCGCAAAAGCCAACGCATTACAAAGCTGAATATGGACATCATTCGCAAACTTTCGGGCAAATAAACTGTATTTTTTACAAAAAAAGCCAAAAAATTTTGTGGATTTCGATGAAACGTGCTATATTTGCCAATTAAACTTTGGGAACGTCTCTCCAAAACAATAAAAAGTTGAGAGTTTCTACGGTTCAGGAAAACAATTATTTTTATTAATAACCTTAAATATTAACAAGTAAAAGTATGGCTCAAAAAAGAGTTTACACCTTCGGAAACGGACAAGCTGAAGGTAATGCGCAGATGCGCGAGGCTCTCGGTGGCAAGGGTGCTAACCTCGCCGAGATGAACCTTATTGGTGTGCCAGTGCCTCCAGGCTTCACAATCACTACAGATTGCTGTAATGAGTATTATGAAGTAGGAGAGGAGAAGATTAAAGAGCTCCTGCAGGATGAGGTGAATGCCGCCGTTGCTCACGTAGAGAAACTGATGAACTGCAAGTTCGGCGACGTTCAGAACCCACTCCTTGTGTCTGTTCGTTCGGGTGCCCGTGCTTCTATGCCAGGTATGATGGACACCATCCTCAACCTTGGTCTTAACGACGAGGTGGCTGAGGGTATGGCAAAGAAGACCAACAATCCACACTTCGTTTATGACTCTTACCGTCGTTTCGTTCAGATGTACGGCGATGTTGTGCTGGGTTTGAAGCCAGTCAACAAGGAAGACATCGACCCATTTGAGGAAATCATCGAGAAGGTGAAGGAAGAGCAGGGCGTGACCCTCGACAAAGACCTCTCTGTGGAGTCTCTCAAGAAGTTGGTAGAGCTGTTCAAGGCTGCCATCAAGGAGCGTACAGGTCAGGACTTCCCAACCGACCCAATCGTTCAGTTGTGGGGTGCCATCTGCGCTGTGTTCCGCAGCTGGATGAACGAGCGTGCTATCCTCTATCGTAAGATGGAAGGCATTCCAGACGAGTGGGGTACTGCTGTGTCTGTGATGGCAATGGTATTCGGTAACATGGGCGACACTTCTGCTACAGGCGTTTGTTTCTCTCGCGACGCTGGTAACGGTGAAAATCTCTTCAATGGTGAGTACCTCATCAATGCTCAGGGTGAAGACGTGGTGGCTGGTATCCGTACACCACAGCAGATTACCAAGATTGGCTCACAGCGTTGGGCAGAACGTGCCGGCATTTCTGAGGAGGAACGTGTAGCTAAGTATCCTTCGATGGAAGAGGCTATGCCAGCTCTCTATGCTGAACTGAACGACATTCAGGACAAGCTGGAGAAGCACTACAAGGACATGCAGGATATGGAGTTCACCGTACAGGAAGGCAAGCTCTGGTTCCTCCAAACTCGTAACGGTAAGCGTACAGGTACCGCTATGGTGAAGATTGCGATGGACCTCGTTCGTGAAGGTCTCATCGACGAGAAGACTGCTATCCTCCGTTGTGAGCCTCAGAAGCTTGACGAGCTGCTCCACCCGGTATTTGACAAGGAAGCTCTGAAGAAGGCTAAGGTCATCACTCAGGGTCTGCCAGCATCTCCAGGTGCAGCTTGCGGTCAGATTGTGTTCCACGCTGACGATGCTCAGGAGTGGCACGGCAATGGCCATCGTGTTATCATGGTACGTATCGAGACTTCTCCTGAAGACCTTGCTGGTATGGCATCAGCTGAAGGTATCCTCACAGCTCGTGGCGGTATGACTTCTCACGCTGCCGTTGTGGCTCGTGGTATGGGTAAGTGCTGCGTTTCTGGTGCAGGTGCCATCAATGTTGACTACAAGAGTAAGACTGTTGAAATCGAAGGCGTTACCTACAAGGAGGGTGATTTCATCTCTCTGAACGGTACGACAGGTCAGGTGTATGCAGGTGAAGTTCCTACGAAGGCAGCTGAACTCTCTGGCGACTTCAAGGCTCTCATGGATCTCTGCGACAAATACACCAAGTTGCAGGTTCGCACCAATGCCGACACACCACACGATGCTGAAGTGGCTCGCTCATTCGGTGCCAAGGGTATCGGTTTGACTCGTACAGAGCACATGTTCTTCGATGACCAGAAGATTATCGCCATGCGCGAAATGATTCTTTCTGACACAGTAGAAGGCCGTGAGAAAGCTCTTGCTAAGTTGCTTCCATACCAGAAGGCTGACTTCTACGGAATCCTCAAGGCAATGGATGGACTCCATGTGAACATCCGTCTGCTTGACCCACCACTCCATGAGTTCGTGCCACATGACCTGAAGGGTCAGCAGATTATGGCCGACGAGATGGGCGTGGACATCAAGGTTATCCAGCAGCGTGTAGCTTCTCTTGCTGAGAACAACCCAATGCTCGGTCATCGTGGTTGCCGTTTGGGTATCACTTTCCCAGAAATCACAGCTATGCAAACTCGCGCCATCCTTGGTGCTGCATGCCAGTTGAAGAAGGAAGGCTTCGACCCACATCCAGAAATCATGGTGCCACTCATCGGTATCCTCTACGAGCTGAAGCAGCAGAAGGAAATCATCCAGAAGGTGGCTAAGGAAGTGTTTGCTGAGGAAGGTGTGGAAATCCCATTCGAAATCGGTACGATGATTGAGATTCCACGTGCAGCCCTCACAGCCGACCGCATCGCTACTGAAGCTGAGTACTTCTCATTCGGTACGAACGACCTCACTCAGATGACCTTCGGTTATTCTCGCGACGACATCGCCAGCTTCCTCCCCGTATATCTGGAGAAGAAGATTCTGAAGGTTGACCCATTCCAGGTGCTCGACCAGAATGGTGTTGGTCAGCTCATCAAGATGGCTGTCGAGAAGGGTCGTGCTATTCGTCCAGGAATGCGCACTGGTATCTGTGGCGAGCATGGTGGTGAACCATCATCCGTGAAGTTCTGTGCCAAGATTGGCATGAACTACGCCTCCTGCTCACCTTATCGAGTTCCAATCGCACGGTTGGCAGCCGCGCAGGCAGCGGTCGAGGAATAATCGAAAGATGCTGAAAATCAGTTACATAAAGGGCAAGTATCTGGGAAACAGGTACTTGCCCTTAATTTTTTG
>CADCDP010000054.1 GCA_902800305.1 uncultured Bacteroidales bacterium | reverse complement strand
GGTGTGTCTGCCTTCGTTCCAACTTGGGACAGCGAGAACTGTATCCAGTGTAACAAGTGTGCCTTCGTTTGTCCTCACGCTGCCATCCGCCCATTCGTTATGGACGAGAAGGAAGCTGCTGGCATCGACGCTGCTAAGCTCGACATGCTGGCTCCAGCACAGCTCAAGGGCATGAAGTTCCGCATGCAGGTGAGCGTTATGGACTGTCTCGGTTGCGGCAATTGCGTGGATGTATGTCCAGGCAAGAAGGGCAACAAGGCGCTCAAGATGGTTCCTCTGCAGGGCGAACTCGGCGAGGCAAAGAACTGGGACTACTGCGTGAAGAACGTGGCCAGCAAGCAAGACCTCATCGACTACAAGGCAAACCCACGCGTGAGCCAGTTCGCTACCCCACTCTTCGAGTTCTCGGGCGCATGCTCTGGTTGCGGTGAGACTCCTTACGTGAAGCTCATTTCTCAGCTCTTCGGCGACCGTCAGATGGTGGCTAACGCTACAGGTTGCTCTTCTATCTACTCAGGTTCTATCCCATCTACTCCATACACCAAGAACGCCAAGGGTCAGGGTCCGGCATGGTCTAACTCCCTGTTCGAGGACTTCTGCGAATACGGTCTTGGTATGGCTATCGCCAACAAGAAGATGCGTGCTCGCATCGTGGCTATGCTTAACGAACTTCTTGCTAAGGACGACACTCCTGCAGAGTTCAAGGCAGCAGCCGAAGAGTGGATTGCAGGTAAGGACAACGCCGACGCTTCTAAGGCAGCAGCAGCTAAGCTCGCTCCAGCCATCGAGGCAGGTCGCAACGCTGGTTGCCCAATCTGCAAGCAGCTCTCTGAGCTTTCTCACTACCTCGTAAAGCGCAGCCAGTGGATTATCGGTGGTGATGGTGCTTCTTACGACATCGGTTACGGCGGTCTCGACCACGCTCTTGCATCTGGCGAGGATATCAACATCTTCGTGATCGACACTGAGGTTTACTCCAACACTGGTGGTCAGTCTTCAAAGGCTACTCCAATCGGTGCTATCGCTCAGTTCGCTGCCGGTGGTAAGCGCATCACGAAGAAGGATCTCGGTCTCATGCAGTCAACCTACGGCTATGTTTACGTGGCTCAGGTGGCAATGGGTGCAGACAATGCACAGTGCCTCAAGGCCCTCCGCGAGGCTGAAGCATATCCAGGCCCATCACTCGTCATCGCTTACGCTCCATGTATCAACCACGGCCTCAAGGCTAAGGGCGGTATGGGTAAGAGCCAGGCAGAGGAAGCTAAGGCTGTTGAGTGCGGTTACTGGCACCTCTGGCGTTTCGACCCACGTCTCGCCGAGGAAGGCAAGAACCCATTCCAGCTCGACTCCAAGGCTCCAAACTGGGACAACTTCCAGGCATTCCTCGACGGTGAGGTTCGTTACCTCTCACTCAAGAAGGTATGTCCAAACGAGGCTCAGGAGCTCTTCGACGCAGCCAAGAAGGCAGCACAGCACCGCTACGCTACCTACGTGCGCATGAGCAAGATTGACTACTCAGCCGAGTAATAAACTTACTTACATATCATCATCCCAAAGGATGCCGTTCCATGATGGTTCGGCATCCTTTTTCATTCCTCGTGTCATCATTCTTCACCCTTTTCCCATCAATTTTTACCACACAAGCGTTTATGTGTTGCAGTGTTGCAGTGTTGCAGTGTTGCAGTTCCAAAATGATTCAAGGAAGTCAACGGTAAATTAAAGTAATAGGTTATATATTTATATATAACTATATATAATATAATAATATATATAATACATAAATGAAATTTATCAAAGTTTTCATCGAGTGGGAGAGCATTTGGAGAACTGCAACACTGCAACACAGATGCCGCCAACGGACATATCCCAAGGCACACACACGTTTCCCCACACAACCGACACACCCACAGACGTAATTACGACATACCCATTGTCGTAATTACGATAACGGGGGTATCGTAAGTACGATAGCGGAGGCAACACTCATACATAGAAAGAAAAGCCATCACCCCTCACATTTTTCTCGTTTTCTTCGTTTATTCCAATTCTTTTCCGTAATTTTGTAATTATTATTCAACAACAAAGTAAGTAATATGCGCAGAGAATTAGGATTCCTAAAAGTATCAGACTATAGCCAACCTTTCCGCAAAACTCGTTGCCATGACGATGAATTGAATTTGACCTCGGAAGAAATTTGTAATGTAACAACAGGCCCCGGAGTGTACATCATAGTTTCCTCAGATAATACGAAATTCGTATATCCAAAGGGAATCAGCCCTGTAATATATATTGGTGAGGCAAAGAATCTTCGCCGTAGACTACAAGAGCATCTGAAAAATCTGAATAGTATTCAAGACGATGATAGTTATATGAGAGGGCATTGGCACCAACCCTGCTCACGCTATCAGTACATGAAATATTACGGAGCTTATGTATATACATTTCATTGCCTAAAGAACACACAGGACTCTAAAAATCTTGAATCACAGATTCTTTGGAAATTTTATGAAAGATACCGCTCTTTACCCGTTGGCAATGGAGCACGCTCTTTCAAAAAAGAGAGTGTAAAATAAACAGTACTAGGCTTGACACACTTCTGCTTACACTACATTCTCCCTAATTGCTTTATTCAAAAAAAATTTTGCCTTTTCTGGCGTTTTCGGATAATGATATATACCTTTTTCTTTATAACTCAGAGAGTTCACCACATTATTAAAAACTCGATAAAAGTCAGCCTTTGTCATTCTAAACGTCCCTTCTGGAGTTTTCACCATAAATACATCTGAATCATTCAGAGGCTCTATTACACTTGCTTTGAACAGCAATCTTGTTGCTTCATATTGTTTCGTTATCATAAGCCATCAACTATTCCATATAAAAAAAATCGTATACAAAAGAACGCTTTTTCTTGACAACTAAAGCCTTTTCTTTTTCACTTTTAGTACCTCATACAGATGGTCGGCAAGCCAACGTTGTTGCTTGTTGATAGAGCCATCGAATGTAGGAAGTTCAGCACCGTATCCATTGAAATTGTCAAGTTCATAAGCGTTTCTTTTATAAATTCGCCACAAAGATAATGTTTTTCCTTTTAATCATAACAAACATTGCGGAGAATAACGTGAGTTCGACGAATTCAAAACAGTGCAAGTTGTGTGTCCACAACTCTTTCACATGCAATGCATGGTTTCTTTGGGAAGAAGCAGTAAGCGGCTAGCGCCCCCAGCATGTTCACGATGAAGTTGTCAAATGACCTGTGTCTTGAGTGCTCCACCTGTGCAATGTTCTTCAACTCATCGTTGATGGTTTCAATGATGGCACGTTTCCTGGTCAGCAGCCTGTCCGACATGCTCATGACGGCTCCCTTCATGTTGCTCTTCAGCTTCGTTATCAGCTGGATTCCGTCAACGAACAGCCTTTGGAAGAGTTCCTTGCCAATGTATCCCTTGTCACCGACGAGCTTGCCGTAGAGGAACTCCACGAAAGCCTCGTGGTCAAGCGGCTTGCGGTCATCAACGTCGCCTGGGGTGATCATGAAATTAAGGAGCTCGCCCTTCTCGTTGCAGATGAGGTGAAGCTTGAAACCGAAGAACCAGCCCATCGAGCACTTGCCCCTCTGGGCGATGCCTTTGAAAGTCTTATGAATATGGATGCGCTGATTCTTGCACACCCTAAGTGGTGTGCTGTCCACAAAGCTGATGCCGGTGCATTTGCCCAGAAGCACCTTCTTGATGAAAAGGGCCAGAAGGACTGCGACGTCCTTCTCCAGCTCCACGAAGCGGTTGTAGGACACCACCTCGGGGAACAGGTGGCGGAGCTGTCTGCACACGTGCTCCAGATAGAAATGTTTCAGACACCGGTAGCCGGAATTGTGGAACAGGATCATGATGACCATCACCTCCGCCTTGGAAAGAGTGCCGTTCCGGTGATATTCACGCTTCTTTTGCTCCTTTATCGTGTATTTTGACATCATTGCATCAAAAAACTTGCAAAAATCATCTGCCATACAGAAAATTTCAGTAACTTTGTCCTCGGTAAACATTAGCGATACGTTTTAGTGAATACTTGTGGTTTGGTCACTACAAAGTTACTAAAAATATCGCTAATGTGCTAATAATTAAACAATTATTTTTAATAAATTTTCATCGAACTCACGTTAATTTACTTGCAGGGTGTGGGGTAATTGAGCTTAAAACTCTGGCTTCATTCTCCAAAGTAGTACCACCACCAATATGTGTCGCCGTAGAGGGGTTGGAGCCGTTTGGCAAGGGCTTTGTCGTCGAGGTTCTGTCGGGAGAGTTGGTTGTAGTCTTGGGCGAACTGGTTGTAGCGTTCGGAGACGACGGTGTCGAAACGGAAGCGGTCGAGGGTGATGGGGGATGTGTCGGCGGTACCCAACAGGATGGCTCCTTGCTGGTAGAGTTCGGGGATGGCTTCGTTGGGGTGACGCTGCACGTAGTCGTAGAAGTGGATGCAGAAGGCGTAGTCGTCTTTCGTCCAGAGTGACAGACACATCACCACCTCTTCCAGCTTAGGAGTGGAGGCGTTGAGAAGGTCGGCAAAGTGTTCGAGCAGGTAGCGTTCGCAAAGCCCTTCGTCGTTGTCGAGGGTGTTGATGTCGTCATTTATCAATGGTGCAATCGCCTGAAAATCTTTGCTTTGGATGAATCGGGTGCTGTTCTGAATCCACGCCTCATGCTCTCTTGCCCAATTGCGATGGAAGGGGCTTGTTTTGAGCAGGGTGAGGTACTTCATGGCCACGTCGAACTCTCCGTTGAAAATGGCGCATCTGGCCATCATTTTCAGGTTGCGGAAGCTTTGCCTATATTGTACGGAGTTCTCCATCGCCCAGCGGTAGGCGTAGTTGATTTGTCCGAACTGGTAGTAGATGAGGGGTGCTCCTAATTGCTCGATGCGGATTTGCAGCGTGTCGTATGGAGCAGGTGTTGTGCCGCAGTTGTTCGTCTTGAACATGTCCGTGAGGTGTCCCGTGTGCATCAAGGCGATGTTCTTGTAGAGCACCATGAGGTGGGTGGGTGGCTCTTCCTTGGCTTTGGGCATCTCTTTGAGCACATCGTCAAATCGGAACTCGTCTAAAGCTCTGTACATCCTCATCTCGTGGTGGAAATTCTTGTCGGTCAGCGTGGTCATGCGAGGGAAACTGTGCTGATAGAGTTTCAACACATCGGGATGGAGCAGACATAGGGCGACCAGCACGAGTACGAACAAATGTACCGCATACAGTTCTTCGTAATGGATGGTTTTGGGGATGCGTTTCACCAAGGGGAGGAATATCCACGTACACAGCAAGCTAAGCAGGAGGATGAGGGTGAGTTGGAAGGGGAATCCTGGTGTCTTGGTGTAGTAAATCCAATAACCATAGTCGAGCAGCTGGAACAGCAGGAGGGCAGGAAGAATCAACGCCAAAGGACTCCATTTGTCCTTGATGCCGAACACGTGGAGGGTCAAGAAGTAGATGGCTATCCAGCAGGCAATGAGGATGGTGCTGCCCAACCAAGGGTGGTAGAAGAACTGGGTGAGATAGCTCGACACCCAAGCCAGCCATCCTCCGTCGCGGCTCGTCATGTCCAACATGAATGTGCGTCCGTTGATGAAGACGCTGTTGTCTTGGATGGTGAACAGATAGTCGCCATTCATCATCGGCAGCAGGATGTATGCCACGATGACGAATGCCAGCAGGTAGATGTATCGAAGTTTAATCTTCATCAGTTCTTGGCAAACTTCGCCTTCACGGCATCTTCTTTCGCCTTCTTGGCAAACTCCTGTGGTGTCACCTTCACGGGTTCAACCATAAATTCGGGACGGTTGAACGAACGCAGGAAGAAGGTGTAGAAATTGGGGTCTTTCTGGGGCACTTCGAATGCCTTGTGTGCTTTGCCGTTCTTGTCGAAGTAGGCGATGAAAGGACGGGTGTAGTTGCCATCGTCGCGACGCGAATCCACCATAATCCAACGTCCGTTGCTCGACCATGTGGGGTAGCTCTCCGAACGAGGACTGTTCACGGTAGGCAATTCGCTCACCTCGCGGGTCTTCAAGTCCATCAGGAAGATGTCGGCGTCGCTGTGCCACACGTGGAAACATCCAAACTCGGCTTTGGCGAAAAGCAGGTAGCGTCCGTCGGGACTTACGCGAGGCAGGGTGACACTTTGACCTACCTTCTGAGTGGTGGTGTCGGAAGCGTGGTAAATCATTTCCGTGTTGCTGAACTGCTTCGTTTCTGGGTCGAAATCAGCACAATAGAGGTCGTACTTCACGTCCTTGTATCGCTGAATCATTTCGGTTTCCTGCGCGATGCTGTCGATTTTGTACTCGAAATGGGCAGAACAGAAATAGAGCTTCTTGCCGTCGGGACTCCATGTGGGGAACACCTCCAGCTCGTCCTCCAGTTCGGTGATAATGCTCACCTCGTTCTTATCCACATCGTAGAGGATGAGGTCGCTCTCCGTGTCCTGCACCTCAATCTTGGCCAAGTCTTTCGTGTGGAAGGATTGTCCCGTCTTGTTGGTGGAGAAGGCGATGAGATTCTTCGTCGGATGCCATGCTGGATAAACACCTGCGCTGATGGTTTGGTCGGTCTTCAGGTCAATCTTGCGGAGTTCTCCGTTGGTGACAATCATGGTGCCGCCAAGCCCTTGACGCATGTGGAAGAGCATGTTTTCGGTCTTGAAGTTCTGATAGGAGTGGCAGTTGATACATTGGCCATTTTCTTCCGTACTTACCGACATGTTGTTGTAGATTTCCTTCTCGTCGAAGTTGGTCAAGTTGCGCTGGTTGATGGTCAGTTTCTCGTAAGCCACGTAAGAAGGCTGGATGACGCGGTAGGAAATGTAGGAGTCAATCGTGTCGGTTGCCACGTGGATGTTGAACGGTTGGAAGGCTTTCCATTGGTCGTTCACCTTAGCATAAACCTCCACTCCGATGCTCTTGCCTTTCGACGCTTTGAGCATCTTCTTCCATTCCTGTTCGTCGATGAGCACTTTTTGTTCCTCGCCGTAAATCTGTTCACCCCCAGGGTAGGTGAACTTGGCCACCACTTCGCTGGCTCCTTCGCGAACGGCAAAGTTCAGCGGACAAATGTTGCAGGGGATGGTCACCTCCGTATAGTCGGGGAAGATGTTAGGCAGACGCGATTCTTTTTGTGCGTTGGTGGGCACAGAAGGGTGTCCGCACGATGCCACTATGGCGGCAAAAGCGAGTATGGACAGAATGTGATGTATTTTCATATCTTTTTGTTTTTTAATACGAATGAATGTCTCGGCAGAAGAAATAGAACCAATAGAAAGTGTCGCCGTATGACCCCTTCATGGCTTCACCCACTTCGGGTGCCTTCATGCCCGTTTTAAGCAACGATTGCGACAGCTGCTGGAACCCTTGATAGCGCTCTTTGACGGTCTTTTCGAACGGCATATTGGAGATGTTCACATTCTGTGGCTCCAGATTGCCATACAGATAAGCAGCCTCCTGATAGTGGGTGGGCATTTCGTCGCCTTTGTGCAGCTCTGCGTAGAGGAAGAAACGTGGCCAGAAGAGCTGGATGTCCTTCTGAATCAAGGCATAGTTGAGGGTCAGCTCTTGAAGGAGCTTGCTGTCCTTGTTCATCGTGTTGCTGAAATAGTTCAGCAGATACATCTCGCACAAGCCGTTGTCGCCATCGAGCACCGTACCCATGTGGTCGCGCAGTTCACGCACGCTGTCAAACTCGTGGTGCTCGTCGATGAGTTTCGGATTGTCGAGGATAGGCATGAGGTCTTCCGCCCAATCCTTATAATAGATGGTCGTTTTCAGGATGTCGAGGTACTTTCTTGCCACATCCATCTCTCCTCCCACTAAAGCACAACGTGCCAGCATCTTCAGGTTGTCGTAGTCGAACCCAAATTCCACGCTGTTTTCGATGCACCAGCGCGAAGAGAAATTGGTCTTTCCGTGATAGTAATAGATGAGTGGAGCGGCTGTCTGCACCATGTGGACGTTCAGCGTATCGAACCCGTTTGTGGGTGGCTCACCCATGTTGTTATACTTGAACATCTTCGTGCCCATCTCCCCCTTGTTGAGTAGTGCGATGTTCTTCAGCAACACCATCTGACGGGATGCGTCACCTGGAATACTACCCATTTCGTCAAGCACCTTGTCCCAATCCTGCTCTTCTGCAGCACGATACATACGCATCTCAGCATGGTAGTTGTAGTTCTGGAAATCGCTTTTTTCTGTCCACACACATGCCACGAAGATAACGACAACTGTGGTGACGTATGCCAACCAAGCCGTGCCTCCTGTCGATTCTTTTTGTCTCGGAAGAAATGGGAACAGCAAAGGAGTGGCTACCATGATGATGTAAGGAATCTCGGGTGTGATGCTATCCAAGTCGTCGTTCATGAAGAATGGGAAGCCCACCACCCATGCGTCTTCTATTCGGATGTCGGGGTAGAATCGGTAGAGAAACCAAGGGAAGAACACGACGAGCAACACGGCTGCAATCGGTTGGAGAAGACGTTTTCGGATGGGAATATCGCTATGCTTCTCAGACAGATAGAGTACAGTTGCATAGATGATGGCTAAGAGAGAGTACCACCCCAAATAAGGGTAGGAGAACGCCATCAGAACGGTAATGATGACCTTGTCCGTTGGCTTCTTCACGAAGCTGAATAAGGCTACAAGCACCATCGCGGCTAAATAACCAATCGTTCCGTAGAACCAATAGCCCGTCTGTTTCACATAATAGAGCCAATACCCAGTGTCAATCATGCCCACCAGGAGGCAGACGATAGGAATGGCCAACACAGCCATCCATTCGGTCTTCACACGGAATGCCAGTTTGCTGAGCCATAGGCAGATAACCCAAAGCCCCATCATAATGGATGCGCCCAACGTGGGGTGGTAGAAGAATTGTGTCAGATACGACGACACATAGCTAATCAAACCACCTGGTATCAGCATACACTCGTGGAGGAACTGCTTGTTGGTCGTGAAGTAGTCCTTGCTCTGTGCCATAAACAACACGTCTGCGTTGCGCACAATCAGATGGAACACGCCCAAGGCGATGATGGAGGCGGTGACTATGAAAGCCATCACCATCGCTGTTGTGCGGGTGATGGTTCGAGGAGACTTCTGAGAGGAAACCTTTGGTGCGGCGGCTTTCGTCGTTTGTTTCGTTGTATTATTGCCCGTCGAAAACTTCTTGCCGTGTTCCGCAGGGTTCTTCCCTTTGTTGTTCTTTCCCATGATTCTACGTTTTATTTTTCTATCAGATGCAAAAGTAGTGATTTTTTCCGAGAAACTCATCCTCATGTTGTGGATTTTTGATAATTTTGCGTCGTTTTTATGTGAGGGCGGTATTTTTCCCCCTTGATAACCTTTAACAAAAAGTATTGTATGCGTAAGTTATATAAATATATGTGTGGTGTAGTGGTGGCATTCACTTTGACTTCTTGTGCCACCATCGTGTCGGGCACGAAAGCGGAAGTGCTGCTGGATGGGTGTTTGAACGACACGCTGACTGTCCAAACCAATGTGGAAACTTATTCGGGGGTCACGTTGCCGCAGTTGGTGGAAGTGAAACGCAACCATCTGGAAGAGCCGATTGTGGTGTCGAAAGCCGATACGGTGCTCTATCGTGTTTATCCTGGCAAAAAGTTAAACGGATGGGTGTGGGGCAATCTGTTGGGTACTGGCATCATCGGGGTAACAGATTTTCTGACAGGTGCTGCCTATCAACCGGCACAAAATAGCTACTTCTTGAAGGAGGTCACTACATCAGGAACGGAACCCATCATCGTGATGCCTATGAAGGAGAGGACTTCCATCACATCCTATCACCACGAGATTGCTGGAAGTTTGGGTTTTAGTGGCAGGATAAAGAGTCGCGATTTTGATAGGTGTGAAGATGTGGTGACGAAGCAAATGGGTTACCACAGAGAAGACCGTTGTGGCGATATTTTCGATGCTATCGCTTTGGGACTCCGCTACTATTACCATTTTAACGATACTTGGGCGGTGGGTATGCACTTAGGTTGTGTGTTCGATGGCGACGACTATGAGTACAACGGAAACCACAACCATTCAGGTCGTATTCTTTTTCGCTCGCCTTATCTCATGCCCAGCGTGAAGTGGACGTGGGCACATACAGGAAATTGTAGTTTCTATTCGCGAGGTAGTTTCGGCATCCAACGCCACCATTTCTATTTTCGTGCCTCACCTAAACACGCTGACTATCAGCGGATGGATAAGAAGAAATGGCTTCCTGCTTATCATGTGACTGTGGCAGGTATGGAGGTGGGCAAACATCAATTCCGCTTCTTCTCAGAATTGGGTTACGGCAACGATGGTGTTTTCCATCTGGGTGTCTCCTACCATTTTGGAAAGGGTGAGTAGCTACTCTGTTCTTCTCTCCATCGGTGTGACTCACACCGCAGGTGGTGGTGTGACTCAGACCGCATAGGGCGGTGTGAGTCACACCGATTTTGAGGTGCGCAGCGCAAGATTTTCCAAAAAGACGGAGTTCTCCTTACCTTACATAGTATTTCTTTCCATTAATGACATAGATACCTCGTTGTAAAGATTTCAGCTGAGAAACCTTCATCGTCTTTCGTTCGCCATCAAGTGTATACACATCAATGTCTCCATCAATGCTCAAATCACCTTCTTTGAGAAGAACCTGTTCAATTCCCGTCACATCAGCTTCTTCCACATAGCTGAAATTCTCCCAATACTCATACGCCCGATACCGTTCCATACTTCCCAATGGCACCCTTAATTTGGCATGCCTATATGTGATACCCTCAAAAGCATTTTCATTTTCAATTTTAGGTGGAATCGGACTTAAAGATGTTATTTTCAGTATGCCCTTACATTCCCTAAAAGCCTCACTACCAATAGTCCACACACAATCCCCAATGATTAAGGATTCCAATCTTTCACATTCATAAAAAGCCCTACGACCTATTGACGTAACATCATTCCCAATCACAACAGATGTCAATTTACTACATCCGCTAAAAGAACTCTCGCGAATATCTGCCTTAGCATTTATAGTGGCTGACAACAAATTTGTACAGCCAAAGAAAGCATAGCTGCCAATAGATGTGACACTGCTGGGGATATTTACCGATGTCAAGCCACTACAGCCAGAGTATCTATAACCGATTGTATATCAACACTTTTAATGTTAAACGGTAGAAAAGATAAGATGTAGATTCTATGAGCGATAAAAACGTCGAAGATTTAACACTTTTAACTTTACTAAACCACAAAAAAACACTAAAATGTGCAGAATTTGAGTTGTTATTATGACTTAAAGTGGATGTTTTCTTCGATGGAGATTTTAAACTGCGACGGTCTGTCGCAGTTTTACTTTGGACAACCTACTAGCTTTGATAAGTAAGTTCAGAGACGATGATTAGACCATATTATATTACGCGCGTATGAATACGTCAATAGGGGTATCGCGAACTTCTACCAATTCTGTCGTGTTGCTGATGTGCAAGAGGTAAAATGAGCTATCGGATAACAACTTCGGAGCACAAACAGGTGTCAATTTGCTATCTCAACATCTATTTTGTAGTTAAATATGTATAAAAACGTATCGTAATTACGAAAATTAGAGATAGATATACTGCCTTTATAAAATATTATTTGTATTTTTGTAGCAAAATTACGATAATAGATAAAATGTTGTGATATGATACGAGATTTTTGGGTAAAGAACTATCTTTCCATTCGCGACAAGCAGGAATTAAGCTTCGTAGCGAAGGGACCTGCTTCGGAACTTGTCACTGAAGTGGCTGATGGTGTGTTCTTGTACAAGTTAGGCATCCTCTATGGTTCAAACGCTTCGGGCAAGTCAAATATGCTGATTGCCATGAACGAGGTGTTCCGTCTGTTAGTCATGCCAAAATCGGATGCTACAGTCGAAATTGGAGGTTGCATACCCTTTGTGCTCACCAAAGATGAGCCAACAGAAATGCACATATCATTCTATGCCGATGGCACCAGA
>CADCDP010000053.1 GCA_902800305.1 uncultured Bacteroidales bacterium | reverse complement strand
AGCATCACCGTAGAACTGAAGTCGGACAAGATAGTAGTAGAATAAGCCATGAAGAGAATCATATCAATGCTTGTCTGCTGTCTTGTCTTTGCCGGAGTGGAGGCCCAGAAGATTACACACAAATACAACAACGTGTCGCTCAGTGAGGCCCTGCGCCAACTAGACGAGCAGACGGATGAATACACCATCAGTTTCCTCTACAACGAGTTGGAGGACTTCCGCATCACCACTTCGGTACACCGCAAGACCGTTCCCGATGCCATCCGTCAGATGATAGGCTTCTATCCCATCCGCATGACCGTTGAGCCGGGTATTGCAAATCCCAGTCAACAGGAAATCATCGTCGAGTGTCCGCAGAAGACGGCCCTCCGCTACAAGGGCACCGTCATCGACGAGCAAGGCCAGCCCGTAGCCTACGCCAACATCGCCCTGCTTTCGCCGCAGGACTCCACGCTAATTACTGGCGGTGTGTCGAACGAAAGTGGTTTCTTCGTCATTCCATGCGAACATCGTCCCGTTCTTGCACGTATCTCATACGTGGGCTACAAAACCATTTTCAAGCATTGCGAGACAACAGAAATCGGAGTAATCAAGATAAAGCTTGACACTTATACGCTGAAGAACGTGACGGTGAAGGGTTACAAGCCTACAATGAAAATGATTTCGGGCGGCATGGAGATTGATGTGCAGGGCACGTTACTGGCCGATGCAGGCTCTGCCCTTGACGTGTTGTCGCAGCTACCACGTGTCAATGTCACCGCCAATGGTTCTGTAGATGTGTTCGGCAAGGGTAAGCCAGAGATATACATCAACGGCAAGAAGATGCGCAACAAGGGCGAACTGGAGCAGTTGACCTCAAAAGACATCAAATCTGTGGAGGTCATAACAATGCCTGGTGCACGCTATAATGCCGAACTCGGTGCCGTCATCCGCATCAACACCATCAAGCGGCGTGGCGACGGGTTCAGTCTCTATAGTATGGCGCGAGGCACTTACTTCCATGAGTTTGGAAATGCAGCAGGCGTGTCGATGACCTATCGGAAGAGCGGACTGGAGATGAACTTCTATCCCTATTTCGTGAACAACTACACTGGCGAGGACAACAATTTCGGCAACATCCTCCACTTGACCAATCATGACACCAAGACCATGCAGCACGGCTTGTTCATCGACCGCACACAATCCTTCGTGCCCGACTTCAAGCTCAGTTATGACTTCGATTCCAATCACTCCATCGGTGCCTCCTACCGCTATCAGACGACGCTGAAATACGACAACACGTTTCATTCTGACTATACCGTTCACCACAATGACATTCTGCAAGGCTACGTGAGCCAGACAGCCGACCACGATTGGGACGTGACTTCTCACAATGCCAATGCTTATTATATAGGAAAGATTGGCCAATGGGACATCAATGCCGACGGCTCGTTTGTACACACGACCGTCAAGCGCGGACAGCACATCAACGAGCAGAGCCAAGAGTTTGAAGACCGCACTGTGAACACATCATCCACACAGGACAGCCGCCTCTATGCTGGCAAACTGACAGCTGCCTACAAGCTGCCTAAAGGCGAAGTTTCCTTTGGTACGGAGTTGACGCACTCTCATGTGGATGCCGACAACCATAATCCTGAAGGCTATATCGCAGAATCCGACAACGAGATACAGGAGAGCAACTATGCGGGCTTTGCTTCCTACGGTCTGCACTTGGGACATTGGTCATTAGAGGCTGGCGCACGTTATGAATACGTTCATTCCAATTACTACTCATACGGCGTTAAGGATGATGATGTTAGTCGACGTTATAGCGGATTCTTCCCCAATCTCTCGGCATCGTGGAATAAGGGGAAGTGGGGGGTGCAGTTTGCGTATGTCAAGAAGACACGCCGCCCGGCCTATGGCCAGCTCCGCAGTTATCAGCAGTACGATAACCGTTATGCCTACGAGGGTGGTAGTCCTGACCTACAGCCAGCCATCAACCACATGCTGGAGGCGATGATCAACTGGAAATGGCTGAACTTCAGCCTCGGTTATACCTACACCAAGGACTATATGCTGTGGAAGAATGATATTTATAATGAGCAGGAAGTAGCCTACGCCCATTGGATCAACATCGACCATAAACAGGAAGTAAGTGCCTCACTTGTGCTTCAGCCTAAATTTAACTGGTATCAACCGCAATTGGAAATGGATTACTATCAGCAGTTCTTCGATGCCAAACGATATGGCTACGTGAGCAATCTGCGTCGTCCCGCTTTTTACTTCGACTTGAACAATAAGTTTGTCATCAATAGGTCTTGTTGGTTGGCACTTCGCGGAAAATATTCTTGTGCACACGATAACATGTCGCAGGAAGTGGATGCCTTCTGGTACGTCAGTGCACATGCCTACAAGAGTTTCTTTGGTGGCGCACTGGCCTTTAATCTCACCATCAACGACATTTTTAATACCAATTTCGAGAAATGGAAGATGCGCACGCACAGCGTTGAGATTAGTAAGGATTGCAATAACCACAGTTCGACTCGTGGTATCAGACTGCAAGTGACCTACAACTTCAATACCACCCGCTCGAAGTACAAAGGCACAGGCGCAGGTAATGCCGAAAAGAACAGATTATAAATTCTCTCTCGTTATGGCAGTTGTCAGCACAAATGCAGACACGGCCCCTTTTCGAAATGGATTTGTTTCCGATACAAAACTTCCGATGAGTCTTCGTCGAAGAGTCTCAAGGGGCAACGTCGTTGAGTCTCGAGGGGCAACGACGAAGAGTCATTCGAGGCAACGACGTAGCCTATAGGGGAGGTGTTGGCAAAACTGCCCGAATCCATTATGGGAGACGTCAGGAAAACGAAACAGCGGAAACACCCAAAACAAAGGCATTTCCGCTGTTTCCTGTGATATTTTTTCATTCCAACAGACGTTTCATCGTGTTCACGCCGATGTGCTGGCCTGTTTGCGATTCAATGTCGAGCGTTAGTCTTTCGATGTCGGAGGGCAGTCGAAGTTCTTGCCCTGATTGTCGGCGGAGCAAGTCTTGTATGTAAAGGGAAAGTGTCATGGGACTTTACAGCATCTTGAGTGCCATCTTGATGACTTTCTCCACGGGGGCGGTAGGCTCGTCCTTGAGGATGGCTTTGACGGTCTTGGCCACGGGAGCAGGTGGGAAGCCGAGCATCTTGAGGGCTTCGAAGGCTTCGTTGTAAACCTCGCTGTTCTGAGGTTGTGAAGCTGTGAGGTCTCGGGGTTGTGAGGGTTCGAGGCCAAGAGAAACGACTTTGTCGCGAAGTTCGACGATGATGCGTTGGGCGGTCTTGGCTCCGAGACCTTTCACCGTCTTGAGCATACGTTCGTTGCCGTCCATGATGAGGCTGGCCAGTTCGGGGGCTGAGAAACTGCTGAGCATGGTGCGGGCTGTGTTGCCGCCAACGCCGCTGACGCTGATGAGCAGGAGGAAGAGCTCGCGTTCTTGTTTGGTGGCGAAACCGAAGAGTGTCCATGCGTCTTCGCGGATGGATTCATAGACGAAGAGACGGGCTTCGCTTTTGCCTTGGAGGGCGGTATAGGTGTTGAGGCTGATGTTGAGGAGGTAGCCCACCCCATGCGCTTCGAGGATGGCTTGAGTGGGGGTGAGTTCGTCGATGATGCCTCGGATGTAGGTAATCATAGGAGGAGTTTTTTAGGGTTTATAGGAGGAGGGGCTGCGACAGAGTCGCAGCATACGGGACAGGGGGTTAGATGGGTTTTGTTACTTCTCGGAGCCAGGCTTGGTGGTCGGGGTCGAGACGAGGGGCAAGGCGTTGATAGACTGTTTCTTGGTAGTTGTTGAACCAAGTGCGCTCTTCGTCGGTGAGCCATTCCACAATGATGGGCGAGGTGAGGATAGGGCAGAGGGTGAGATGCTCGAAGGTGTAGTAGGGACCAAAGGTGATGCCATCGGTGGCTTCGACCACGAGCATAGTGTTTTCGTGGCGCACACCGTGGCTGCCTTCGATGTAGATGCCGGGTTCGTCGGTGATGGTCATGCCGGGGAGGAGTGGGGTGGGACGCCACTGCATTCGGAACTGGTGGAGGTCGATGGCCTCGTGGACAGACATGAATTGTCCCACACCGTGGCCTGTGCCGTGCAGGTAGTTGATGCCGTATTTCCACATGGCTTCGCGAGCAAGGGTGTCGAGTTGGGTGCCGCATGTGCCTTTGGGGAAGACGGCGGAGCCGAGGCGAATCCAACCACGGAGCACCAGCGTGTAGTCGCGGCGCATCTCCCAAGTGAGGGGACCGAGTGGAATGGTGCGTGTGATGTCGGTGGTGCCGTCGAGATATTGTCCACCAGAGTCGATGAGCAGGAGACCTTCGGGAAGGACGGGTATGTCTGTCTCGGGTGTGGGGTCGTAGTGAACGATGGCACCATGATGTGCATAACCCATGATGCTCTCGAAGCTGACACCCTTGAAAAGCGGCTGTTCGGCGCGGAACTCTTCCAACTTCTTCGAGAGGGAAAGCTCTGTCTGTCCGCCTTTGGGCACGTTTTCGAGCGTCCACTTCATCCATTTGACCATGGCCACACCGTCCTTTTCCATTGCATTGCGGAAACAACGAATTTCCGTTTCATTCTTAAAGATGAGCATTTGTTCCACCACGCTGTCCTTGCGGATGGGGTTCTTGATGGCAGAATAAACGGCGTAGTTGGTCTTTTCGGGTTGCACGAATATAGGCATGTCGAGGGCTTGGAGGTCGGGGATGATGTCGTCGTATTCGCGGAGGCTGACACCCTCACCTTTCAAATAATCCGCCACTTCGGGTGTGACTTTCTCCTTACATATATATAATAATGTGTCGGAAGGAGTGATGAGCACGTAGCCGAGCACGAAGGGGGTGTACTCCACGTCGTCGGCACGTAGGTTGAGTGTCCATGCCACTTCTTCGAGGCTCGAAAGGATGATGGACGTTTGGGCAGAGAGGGTCTTTTTCCTAATGCGTTGAATTTTCGATGCCGCGCTCTCGCCCGCAAATTCCAATCCTTGGACGAACGCTTTACTTTGTGGGATGGCGGGGCGGTCTGTCCATATTTCAGCGTAAGGGTCGATGTCGGTGCGCAAGATGAGACCGTAGGCTCTCAGTTCATTCTCCAAGTTTTCCACTTCAGCCGTTGTGTTGACCCATCCATCGACAGCCACCACACTGCCCTTGGGAAGCACTGTTCCGAGCCATTCAGTTACGGAAGGGGTGCCTTCTATTTTTTCCTTCATCAGCAGAAACTCTGTGCCAGCCAGTTGTTCGGTGGCTTGGATGAAGTAGCGCGAATCAGTCCAAAGGGCGGCTTGGTTGAGTGTCACGACTGCTGTGCCAGCCGAACCCGTGAATCCGCTTATCCAACGGCGTGATTTCCAACGTTCTGGTATGTATTCACCTGCATGTGGGTCGGTGCTGGGTGTGATGAATGCACTGATGTCTTCTCTGCGCATGAGGCTACGGAGTGCCTGAAGTTTTTCTTTTGTTTCCAAAGTAATGATGTTTTTAGGTTTGTCTTTCAGTGGTGTTGAAATATGCTATAATTTTTCTACAAAGATAGTCGATTTTGAGTAATTTTGAAAGTTTTTTCGAGAAAAAGATGTTTTTTTGTTAGATTTTTTGTGGGTTTTGTGGAAAATGTATAACTTTGCACCCGAAATCAACAAGGCGCATACACAAAGTGACAACACGACACTTTTTTGATGATGGAGAAGGGGTCGGTTGCAAGTCTGCCGCCCTCGATAAAATATAAAGAAATTATTAACAACAACCAAATAACAACTTAAAACAAACATTTTTACAAATGGACGCAAAAAAAGTATTGGAAGACCTCAAGCGTCGCTTTCCAAACGAGCCTGAGTATCACCAGGCAGTAGAAGAAGTTCTCGGTACCATCGAGGAAGAGTACAACAAGCACCCAGAGTTCGATAAGGTGAACCTTGTCGAGCGTCTCTGTATCCCAGATCGTGTATATCAGTTCCGCGTTACTTGGATGGATGACAAGGGTCAGATTCAGACCAACATGGGTTACCGCATCCAGCACAACAACGCCATTGGCCCCTACAAGGGTGGTATCCGTTTCCACAGCTCTGTAAACCTCGGTATCTTGAAGTTCCTCGCTTTCGAGCAGACTTTCAAGAACTCACTCACTACACTCCCAATGGGTGGTGGCAAGGGTGGCTCTGACTTCTCTCCACGTGGTAAGAGCAACGCTGAAGTGATGCGTTTCTGCCAGGCTTTCATGCTTGAATTGGGTCGCCACATTGGTCCAGACATCGACGTTCCTGCAGGTGACATCGGCGTAGGTGGCCGTGAGGTAGGTTACATGTTTGGTATGTACAAGAAGCTCACTCGCGAGTATAGTGGTGTGCTCACTGGTAAGGGCATCGAATTCGGTGGTTCTCTCATCCGTCCTGAGGCTACAGGTTACGGTACAGTTTACTTCCTCCGCGCTATGCTGAAGACAAAGGGCGATAGCGTTGAAGGTAAGAAGGTGCTCATCTCTGGTGCTGGTAACGTAGCTCAGTATGCTGCTGAGAAGGTGCTCCAGCTCGGTGGTAAGGTGATGACCATGTCTGACTCTAACGGCTACATCTACGATCCAGACGGTATCGACCGCGAGAAGCTCGACTACATCATGGAGCTGAAGAACGTTTACCGTGGCCGTATCAAGGAATATGTTGACAAGTATCCTACAGCTAAGTATGTAGGTGACGGTGCTAAGCCTTGGTTCGAAAAGGCTGACATCGCTCTGCCTTGCGCTACTCAGAACGAGTTGAACGAAGAACAGGCTAAGGCTCTGGTTGCTAACGGTGTGATTGCTGTGGCAGAAGGTGCCAATATGCCTTCTACTCCAGGTGCTATCCGTGTATTCCAAGAGGCTAAGATTCTCTACTCTCCAGGTAAGGCTTCTAACGCAGGTGGTGTGTCTGTATCAGGTCTCGAAATGTCTCAGAACTCAGAGCGTCTGTCTTGGTCAGCTGAAGAGGTTGACGCTAAGCTCCTCTGGATTATGGAGAACATCCACGAGAATTGCGTGAAGTACGGCACAGAGGCTGACGGCTACGTGAACTACGTGAAGGGTGCTAACGTTGCAGGCTTCATGAAAGTTGCGAAGGCTATGATGGCTCAAGGCATTGTATAAATATAGATACTATAGAGCCTATAGGAACTATATATTATAGAAATTATAGATTCAGGCAATTGAAAATAGAGGAAAGCGCATCGAATTTCGGTTCGGTGCGCTTTCTTTTTGTCTTGCTTGTTTGGCTGTTCGGAAAAAAGGCCGTACCTTTGCATACAGATTTGTTTTAGATTAGCTTAATAATGAAAGAAGTATGAAAAGTAAACTTTTACTAACGATGAGTGTGCTCTTCGTCGGGGTGTTTGCTAATGCGCAAGAGTGGATGAAGATACACCGTAGCTATGCTAACGAGGATTGGCCAATTTCTTTGCAGATGGACCAGTTCTCGGAATTTGACTTTGCCGATGGCGAGACCATACTGCAAGGCCACACGATGACGAAGGACAGCACAGAAATGGTCGTTCCTTTCCGTGTGGAAGTTCTTGACAGCATCAGCTTTGTCAAAGGCTTGGCCGATGAGGAAAAAGGACACAACAAATACCGTGTGTTCACGCTTCACATTAAGACTGAAAATGAGGTACCGATAGTCGAGAAAGAAACGTGGATACCTGGCTATTTCTCTATTGATGGCAAAGGTGAATACTCTGACTATTCGGGCACAGGCCGTATTCGTGGACGTGGCAACTCCAGTTGGCTCTATTACAAGAAAAAGCCCTATAAGTTTAAGCTTGATACGAAGAGTAAGTTGCTCGGCTTGGACAAAGCAAAAAACTGGAACTTGTTGTCGAACTATCGCGACGTGACAGATATGATGAACGTTTTCGCTTTCGAGACTGCTCGATGGATGGGGTTACCCAACACCAACCATACACGTTTCGTGGAGGTGTTCTTGAATGGCGACTATGTGGGTGTGTATCAGTTGACAGAGAAAATTGAGATAGGAAAGAATCGTGTTGACATAGACGAGGATGAGGGTGTGCTGATGTCGTTCGACAAGGATGATGGTCCAGAGTTGAGTCCATATAACACAGACAATTTCTGGAGCAAGGTGTATAGTCTGCCCATGTGTGTGAAGGAGCCAGAAGACCTTTCGACGGCGAAGATGGATTCTATCCGCGACGACTTTGCTGTGCTGGAAAATGCCATCAAGGAACGTGACTATGCACTGGTGGACAGCTTGATGGACATACCTTCGTTTATCGAAATCTTGCAGTTGCACGAGTTTCTTTACAACGTGGAAATCGATGCGCCACGAAGCCTCTATATATACAAGGACAAGGGAGGAAAGTATGTGTTTGGCCCTGTGTGGGATTGGGATGCTGCCTACGACTTCGATTGGAACAACTGGACGGAGAACCACACCTACTTCTCCAACTATAAGGAACTCATCTATGGTACTGACCCTGTGAAGGCGACAGGTGCCAACTATCACATCAATAAGTTCTTCCGCGATATGTTCGGATGTAAAGAGTTTGTGGTTCAGTACAAAAAGGCATGGACAGATGTGAGCGATTCTATCTTTGTACACAACTGGGAGGAGATAGAGAAATACATCGATGAGATGAAAAAAGGGGCGTATGATCGTGACGTGGCAGCGTGGCCTCTGAAGTATCCTGGTTGGTGGGGTGGTAACTATGTGGTGGATGAAGAGATAGAGAAGATGAAGACATGGTTGCAGAAACGTAAGAACTATCTGGATGGCATTATCGCAGGTTATCCAGAGGATGAACAGGAAGTGGTGGTGATTGGTGCTCCCGTGGTGACGGTGAAGGATGGCGCTATCTACGTGACTGCGACAATGGACTTTTCGGGTGGCTATAGTCAGAACTACAGGATAGACATCAACGAGTCGGATGTGACGGGTTTGTTGGGTGGTCGACCTTACAATCTTCAGCCATTGAACGAAGATGGCAGTGTTGGGTGGAACACGGCGGCAGGTACATACGGTGCTTGGTTCGATGAATGGGGTGACACCAACGACTGGGGTTGGGGGCATGTTTATATTGAAAGCAACGATTTCTATTCGTGGAAGTATGGTTGTCATCCCGACAACTGTCATCCTGGCGACAAGCATACGGTGAAGATGCAGTACCAGCGAGGCACCAAGACCGTGGACGTGATTGTGACATTTACTATAAAATAAGAATATGAAGAAAAATCTTGAGACCATCTGCGTGCATGGCGGATGGAAACCATCGAAGGGTGAGCCACAGCAGCTGCCCATCTATCAGAGTACGACCTTCAAGTATGACACAAGCGAGCAGATGGCTCGTCTCTTCGACCTGAAGGACAACGGTTATTTCTACACTCGTCTGGCCAACCCTACCAACGACCAGGTGGCCAAGAAGATTGCTGCCCTCGAAGGCGGTGTGGGTGCAGTGCTGACATCCAGTGGTCAGGCAGCCAATTTCTATGCCGTGTTCAACATTTGCGAGGCGGGCGACCACTTCATCACCTCCAACACTATCTATGGCGGCACGTTCAACCTCTTTGGTGTGACTATGAAGAAGCTTGGCATCGAGTGTACCTTCATCGACCCTGATTGGGACGATGAGCGCATCGAGAAGGAGTTCCGTCCCAACACGAAGTGCTTCTTTGGCGAGACCATCAGCAATCCTGGTGGCAATGTGTTCGACATCGAACGTTTTGCCAAGATGGCTCACAAGCATGGGGTGCCACTGATTGTGGATAATACGTTTGCGACGCCTATTAACTGCCGTCCTTTCGAGTGGGGCTGCGACATCGTGACGCACTCCACCACAAAGTATATGGATGGACACGCTACTCAGGTGGGCGGTTGTGTGGTTGATAGCGGCAACTTCGATTGGGATGCCTACAGCGAGAAGTTCCCTGGTTTGACTACGCCTGATGAGAGCTACCATGGATTGACTTACACGAAGACCTTCGGCAAGATGGCCTACACGACCAAACTCGTTTCTCAGCTCATGCGTGACCTCGGTTCCATTCCTGCTCCTCAGAACTCCTTCCTTCTCAATCTCGGATTGGAAACGCTCCATCTTCGTATGCGTCAGCATTGTGCTAATGCCCAGAAGGTGGCAGAGTGGTTGGAAAAGAACCCGAAGGTGGGTTGGGTGAACTACTGCGGGAAGTACCTGCCTAATGGTTCTTGCGGTGTCATCGCCTTCGGTTTGAAGGGAAGCCGTGAAGAAGCCATCAAGTTCATGGACAACCTCGACTTCATCAGCATCGTCACCCACGTGGCAGATGCTCGCACTTGTGTGTTGCACCCAGCCAGCCACACCCACCGTCAGCTCTCCGACGAACAACTGCGTGAAGCAGGTGTGGCACCTGACCTCGTGCGCCTCTCTGTGGGCATCGAGAATGCCGAGGACATCATCGCCGACCTCGAACAGGCAATGGCAAAGATGTAAAGACAAAAGCAACAGATACAAAAAAAGGGAGGCGCCTTGCCAAAAGCGGCAAGGCGCCTCCCCTTTTTTGTATCTGTTAATGCTCCGTCATCACCTTACCCATCTCCTTCATGTATTTCTCCATGAGCTGGTTGACCTGTCTCTGGGCATCTTTGGCAGGCTTGGGCAGAACACCGACGTTCTTGTACAATTCTCCGTATGCTTGACTCTGTTCGGAGTAGAACGTGAGAATCCCTGCATATAGTCCCTTTTTCCAAATAGGAGGAAGAGCATCGTCATAAATACCTTTCAGATATTTGATGTAGTCCTGAAACTTCACGTCCAGTTCCTTGTTCAGTTTGATGATTTGCTTGAAATAGTTGTCTGAGCCGGTGAGTGACCTCATTTTTACAAAAGGTTCCAGAGAACTGTAGGTGGCTTTGATGGCATCCATGTTCCCCTTGAGGGCTGTGGATTGGGCTTCGATTCGCATCTCCTGTTCAGGTGTGGGCTTGATTTCGTCCTTAAGAGGAATTGCCCGATGGTCGGTTGGTATCGTGTCTATCACAACGTCGTCCAAGATGACAACATCGTCATTCCCTCGTTTTTGCCGTTCAGTCAGTAGGCTTTTGCCCGAATAGCGTCCCACGCGGCGCTCATAGTCTTGGTCCTCATTGTAATAGCCGTTGTGTACGGTGATGTTGTAGGTCTCGCCGGGCACGAAGTCGAGGTTGATCCATGCGGAGCAGAGCGAACCGTCGGGGAAGATGCAGCGCAGGCGTCCCGCCATAGGCTTATCGAGTTCTGTCTGCCACTCAAAGCGTTTGTTGATGACAGGCACGCAAGCCACATAGTCATCGTCTCCGATGTTGGCAAGTTCTTCACCCGACTCAGCGATGTAGATGTTGTAGAGCGAGTCTTTGATGTTCTCGTCCACACGTCCCACAATCTTGAAGGTCTTCTTCGATGATTCCAATTCCTTCTCATAGATGTCGGGACGCAAGGATGTAATCTGATAGATGCCGCCAAGAATCTTTCTCTTATCGTCGGAGAGTGTCCATTTGATGGCGTAAGCGTCGCGCAGTTGAGGATTCTCTGCGTTCTTGGTGCAGAGCAGCCACATTTCCTCTTTGTTCATGCCGCGGACGAGGTAGCTCTTGCTCTTTCCGTTTCCATCAACAGCCCTCAGCGAGAAAGACTCGTTGGTGCCTGGTGACAGATGAAGCAGTTGATAAGAGGTGGGCTCATCTTTCTTGAATGCCTCGCTGATGTCTTTAAGATTGAGTGATTTGTCGTTTTCGTCTGTCCACTCTGAATTGTTGGCGACGAAGTAGGTGATTCTTACACTCGACTCAATCAGGTTCGTATTGGGGTTCTTGTTGATGGAA
>CADCDP010000052.1 GCA_902800305.1 uncultured Bacteroidales bacterium | reverse complement strand
TTACGACTACATTGACATCCGTGTTCCTGTATGTGAGTCCATGTATCGCAAGCGGTTGAAAGGTTACTCTTCCATCGGATATAGAATCCGTAACAACGATGCTTTTGACAGTCTATTTCCTATTACCGATGTGATTTACGACGGTCAGAACTTTGAATCGCCATTTATCACCGACTTGTCAAAGACCAAGCAATCTGTTGTTGTCTCATGCCCGAAAGTAAAAATAGGACGACACTCACAGATTGCAGACCGTCTTGTTGATTTAATGGCAAATGGTATAGAGATTGTGTTGTACACTAAAGAAGAGAATGATGATGCGATACGTTTACAACATCAGGGAATCTCTGTCATCTACAATAACCATCTATCCCTTCATGCTGCTATTATTGACAAAAGTACCATTTGGTACGGCAGTGTCAATATCCTTGGATATCGTTCCCTTGAAAATAATCTTATTCGATTCAAAAATCCTGAGATAGCATCTAACCTATTAGACTCATTACAGAAATCAACATGAGCTACCCAGCTGTGAAGGAATATGAAACAGCAGTCCGTCTTTTCCTGGATAATCACAGTGAATCTGATCGCTGTTGGATGTGACTGTCAGGTTCCTAAGTGTATTGTGTGACAACGGTTCTCCTTTGGCCATCTTGCACGATGAAGCAAAACGACGCTCGATATAACAGACGCAATCATCGTTGCTGTAAATCTTGGCTTTGCCAAGTCCCAATCTTGTGGCAATGTTCCATACCAGATGACGGACATCGAAGCTGCTCAGCTTGGCCTTGTATCTCTTCCACTCAACTTCAGGACGATAGCTGTGATCCATGGCGAACCTCAAAAGGTCGGTGCAGAACTCGTCCATGTCCTCCTCATAGATAAAAGGGGACATGATGTAGCAGATGTATTCCTGAATGGTATCCAGTTTCCTCTTCTGGCATTCTGCTTGACTCTGATAAAAGTCATCAATACCTTGCTGATAGGTTGAACTGGCTGGATCAACTGAAATTGTGGATGGCTCATTGTCAGGATTGGATTCTTCAGATATGACCTTGGTATCTGTAACTGATACCTCCTCGGCTATTTCATCGTGCAACTCTGCATCGCAAACATCCTCAATCACATTTGACTCACCAACAATTGACTTTGCCTCCAAAAGAAGAATAGGTACTTGTCCTTCTTCGTGGGAATTGGTCTCACCTATAGAAGCCTTGTCTTTGACTTTCCTTGTCTGAGCTATTCCAACGAAAGCATACTGCATAGCCATGTATGCTGACCATAGGACAGTTACAGACATCATGTAGATGATACTGACAGGAACAATGTCATCGGGCAGGATGGAATCCGCCCATTGGCAAAGTGGAATTGAAAGAAGGAGTACTGCGACTCCAGGAAGTATTCTTGTGGAAATCCATTCGAGCCGGATGAATGCCTCACGTGAAGTGATTGAAGATGGAGAATCCATTTTCATTGTCTTTACGTATTATTGTTCTTTATTCCTTAAAACGCGGTGCAAAGTTAAGAAGATTTTTGTACATGGCGTACAGTACTTTTGCCTATAGATCAATGATTTATGCTTATTTATGAATCATACTTGGTTAGAGTATGATTTTCACACTTGGGCATTTTGAACCTTTCTTCTGTCTTTTTCCTTCTTATTTGCCGTTACTTGTTTGCACGGCAAAGGTACAACAAAAAATGAGAGCCAATTCTGCTTGGCCCTCAATTCCCTGTGCTTTTGGCATGATGATAATGTCTTTGATCCTATTGTTTGACGAAATAAAAGCAAGAAATCTGTTTAGCCCTGTCCGACGATTTTCAGCTGTGGAGTTATCTTTGGTTTCAGCGTAATGCGATTCACAGACTCTCGCTTTGAGTCATCGGCCATGGTTGCATATATCTGTGTGGTCGAAACGTTCTTATGTCCCAACATGTGCTGCACTGTATAGACACTTGTACCGGCATCCACCTGTAATGAGCCAAAGGTGTGACGGCTGCAATGGAACGAGATTTTCTTGGTGATGCCAGCGGCTTTCAGCCAGTTCTTCAAGGGTGTCTGCGTCATTTTGTCGGTAAATCCCTCAAAAACCTTGCCTGTTCCGCTGCCGCCAATCAGTTCCAATGCCTCGTCACTGATGGGATTGTTCACCAATTCCTTGGTCTTCTGCATACGAAGGGTGACATACATGCCTCCATCACCGTATGGCTGTATGTGAGTCCATTCAAGTTGCTTGATGTCGCTCTTTCTCAATCCTGTCAGACAGGCAAAGAGGAAGGCAGTCTTTAGAACGGGATATTCACAAGGAGTGTTAGCCAGTCTGACAAGCTCATCCTTGGATAGATGCTCCTTTTCCGTAGGTATTGTGTCAATACGTTCCAAGAAGCCGTTAGGATTCTCCAAAATCTTATGTTCCCTGTAGGCGGTGTGGAGTACGGCACGGAAGGTTGACCAATAGCCCGCGACGGAATTGATGTGCAACTTGTGTTCCGTGTGGATGGTCTGCGGAGCATTCAGCAGGTAGTCACGAAATCTGTTGCAGAGGTCAACATTGATTTCGTCGAAACGGCATTTGTTGTTGCAGAATCGGGCAAAATGCTTATAGACATGCTGCCACTTGCAGTTCTTCTTGTCGGCCTTCATCTTGAAGTAGGCAAGGAAATCTCCTTTCAGCTTGTTCTTGTCGAAGAAATCGTAACGCTCATTGACAATGGACTCATAGCGTCGGCAGCGCAGTGCTTCGGCTTTCTCTGTCATGTGCTCGTTGTAGTCCCTCTCGCGCTGGTTCTTGGGTTTGGCAAAGATGTAGATGCCAAGTGACTCATGTCGCTGTATCTTCATGGTTGACTCATCCCTGTAGCCAGGGTTGTAGTCAAGGTAGAAGCTCAGCTGCGTACCTTTCTTTATCTTACGTGTACGCAAGGTTACTGTCTTGCAAATGTTACTCAGTATTTGGCAATTATATAGAATTTGACCCCGAAATAATAAACGCATGTAAAAAGAGAGCGTACCAAAAATGTTACTTTTGATCAGCTCTCTTTGTTTATTATGTATTGCAATATTGTTGTCCCTATGAACCAATGGCATAGATGTCACTTGCATAACTGCTCCAACCACTCGCAGACTTATATATTTCAACACTTTCACTTGGAACATATATCTTGCGCCCACTTGCATTATCTTTGAATGTATCCAAACTTAATGTTGGTGGCGTTGTTGCATTGATAGTAGCACTTGTCAAGCTGATGCAATTATTGAAAATTAATGTAAAAAAGTAGTATCAAACTTGAAGAAAACGCTATTTTATTTCACGATTTATAAAGAAATCCTTGTTTTTTTCTTTTCTCAAATAAAATGATTAAATTTACCCCATCAAAGTGTTCTAATATGACAGAAAAAAATCTTAATCGCATTAAAGTTATGCTTGTTGAAAAGAAGCAGACTGCAAAAAGGCTCGCAGACCAGTTAGGTAAGGATCCTGCAACGGTCAGCAAGTGGTGTACCAACACCACTCAACCTTCTCTTGAAAACCTGATACGAATCTCAGAGCTTCTCGAAGTTCCGATTCAGGAACTTATTCGAACGAATGGGAAAGTGTAACCCATTACAACACTTGCAATATGTCAACGAACAAGAACGCTATAATCATGACAAACCTTTATCACTGACTTACTTCTTCTTGTTGGTTGTACTCGTTGTAGTGGTTGGTTTGTAGTACTGCAATGCTTCGGGTAACCAACCTTGGATTTGCTTGATGCGTTTGGCATCGGAGGGGTGGTCGCTAAAGATAGATGAAGAACTGTTGCCTGCTGATGCCATGCGTTGCCAGAATGCGAGTGCCACTTGCGGGTCGTAGCCTGCCATGGCAGCGAAAATGAGGCCGATGTGGTCGGCTTCGCTTTCTTGGCTTCGCGAAAAGCCCGATGACCATGCTTGTGCTCCGACACCCAACACTTGTGTTCCTAACTGCTGCAAACCAGAATCTACACCTGCCGCTTGAGCGATACCTCCTAATATTTGCATGCCATATTGCTGTTTGTATGAGTTGCTGATTCGTTCTGCCGAGTGTTTAGCCACCGCATGGGCAATCTCGTGTCCCAAGACGATGGCCAATGAGGCTTCATCCTGAGTCACAGGCAGGAGTCCTTCATATACCACAATCTTTCCACCTGGCATACAAAACGCATTGACTTGATTGTTCTGCACGAGGTTAAACTCCCACCTGTATTGTGATACTTCGTTACCCAATCCGTTGGCATTCAGATATCTGACGACAGCATTAGCCAATCGCTGTCCCACCTGCTTCACCATGGCTGTATTCGTGGCGTTCGTGGATACTTTAGCAGATTTCATGTATTCTTGGTACTGCTGATTACTGAGGCTGAGCACTTGCTCGTCGCTCACAATCAGATTTTGTTTGCGTCCAGTGATGGGCACATGTGATGTTGTGCCGCAACTTGCCATGATGGCAGCAATGGCCAACAGAAGAATCCATTTTACTTTTTTCATTGCTTTTCTCTATTTAGTGATTGATGGGGCAAAGATACTACAAATTCATTGATTAAACAAAACTTTCCCCCTTTTTATTGGTGGATGGGGTGGTGACATAACAACAGGGGGCGGCAATTGTATGTTGCCGCCCCCTGTTTTGTTTTTCTGTTTTTATATAATTAGAAGCTAACGTAAGCACCGAAAGTGATATTGTTGCCCTTCACACCAAGGTCAAAGCCATTATTCTTGTAGTCATCATATTTAGCAAAAGAGTAAGCAATGCCGCCAATGTGTGCAACGAGGCTCACCTTCTCGCTGAGAGAGTAAGCGATACCTGGCTTGATGGCAATCTGCCATATGTTAGCGCTATTGTCATCACCGCAAACGTGAGCATTTAAATAAGAGAAACCACCGTCAGCAAAGAAAGAGAAATCACCAGCCTTAGCGAAAGTGTAACGGAGGTATGGGTTCAAAACGAAAGCGTTGGCATATTCGTAATTGCCGGGAACATCATAACCCAACATATTGGCTCCATTCTCACCGTGTGCGCAACCAATCGTAAGAGCTACGTCGAACTTGTCGCTCAACTTGTAACCAATCTCAGGGAGGAGGCTGACGTTGTTTGCCTTGCTGATTTCAGTACCATTGTTAGTAGTTCTCTGGTGGCTGTAACCAACTTCGCCACCTACCCAAACCTGTGCGTTAGCTGAAAGTGAAGCTACTGCAACGAATGCAGCAAGAATAATCTTCTTCATAATTTCCTAAAATAAATCTTTTTAAATATGCCTACTCTTATATATTTATATGTCTTTAGGAGTTTTTCGGCATCCCCTCCTTTCTGAAAGACGCTGCAAAGGTACGGCCTTTTTACAAAATGGACAATATTCGAGGGTCTTAATCGTACATATAGGACACGCTTGTTTACCTTCAGAACAAAAAGGGGACAACAGGGCAAACGTTTTTTTTGTTTTTGTACCTTTGTGCATTTCTGACGTAAAATGCTCCATTTCGCCTTAGTCGGTGATGGTTACTTTCAAAATATTCAAATAAATTTGTTTTTTCACTGGCTTAATTGTACCTTTGACTCTGTCGAAGGTACTCACATTCGAAAAAACTCAAATAAATTTGGTTTTTCTCTCACTTAATCGTACCTTTGCATGTTTTTTACAATATTTATGGGAGAAAACAACAATTATAAATACTTAACGAAGATTGACTATCCTGCCGATTTGCGTCAGTTGAAAATCGAGGAACTTCCACAAATGTGTGAAGAGTTGAGGCGTGACATCATAGAGGAGTTATCGATGAATCCAGGGCATTTGGCTTCAAGTTTAGGTGTGGTGGAGTTGACAGTAGCTCTACATTATGTGTTCAATACACCATACGACCGCATCGTGTGGGATGTGGGGCACCAAGCATACGGGCATAAGATACTTACTGGACGGCGTGACAAGTTCTGCACCAACCGCAAACTGAATGGACTGAAGCCCTTCCCCCATCCCGACGAGAGTGAATATGACACTTTCTGTTGCGGGCACGCCAGCAACTCCATCTCGGCAGCACTCGGTATGGCTGTGGCAGCCAAATTGAAGGGGGAACAGCGCAAGGTGGTGGCTGTGATAGGTGATGGTGCCATGAGTGGGGGATTAGCTTTTGAAGGCATCAACAACACGGCGACCACGCCCAACGACTTGCTTGTCATCCTGAATGATAACAATATGTCCATCGACCGAAGTGTGGGTGGCATGAGGAAATATCTGTTACAGCTCACGACAAACTCAACTTATAATGACATCCGTTATCGCCTCTCGCGCAAGCTTATCGATTGGGGAATCCTGACAGAGAAGCGGCGCAAGGGGCTGATTCGTTTTAATAATAGTGTGAAGTCAGTGCTGACTCGGCAGAAGAACATCTTTGAGGGTATGGATATCCGTTACTTCGGTCCTGCTGAAGGAAACGACGTGATGGAGCTGGTACGCATCCTGCAAGCCGTCAAGGATATGAAGGGACCAAAATTATTGCACATCCATACGACAAAAGGATACGGATATGCTCCTGCTGAAGAAGATGCCACGATTTGGCACGCTCCAGGCAAGTTCGACCCAGACACTGGGGAACGCATCGTGGCAGATGACGGGCGACCGCATCCACCCAAGTTCCAAGACGTGTTCGGACAGACGCTCCTGGAACTAGCGCAACGGAATCCTAAGATTGTGGGGGTGACACCAGCCATGCCTACAGGATGTTCTATGAACATCATGATGAATGCGATGCCAAAACGTGTGTTTGATGTGGGTATCGCTGAAGGCCATGCAGTCACGTTCTCGGGTGGAATGGCCAAGGACGGCTTAATGCCCTTCTGTAACATCTATTCTTCGTTTATGCAGCGTGCCTACGACAACATCATCCATGATGCGGCTACCATGCGTCTGAACATGGTGCTCTGTCTTGACCGCGCTGGAATCGTGGGCGAAGACGGTTCCACCCATCACGGAGCCTTCGATATGGCCTTCTTGCGCCCCATCCCGAATTTGACCATCGCATCGCCCTACAATGAACCAGAACTTCGACGCCTCATGTACACAGCTCAACTACCCGACAAGGGCGTGTTTGTCATCCGTTATCCTCGTGGCAGAGGTAACACCGTAGATTGGAAGTGCGAGCTGGAAGAAGTGCCTGTAGGGAAAGGGCGAAAGCTGAAAGACGGGAAAGACATTGCGGTGCTGACGATAGGGCCGATAGGGGTTGAGGCGGAAAAAGCCATTTCGATAGCAGAGTTAAAATCGCTGAACGAAACACCATCCTCGCCTTTGCATGTGGCACACTATGACATGCGCTTCCTTAAGCCTATAGACACAGAGATACTGCATGAGGTGGGACGTAACTTCAAGAAAGTCATCACGGTGGAAGACGGTGTGGTGTCGGGTGGTTTAGGCAGTGCCGTGTTGGAGTTCTTCGCCGACAATGGATACGAAGGTATTGACGTGAAGCGCATCGGCATCCCCGACAAGTTTGTGATGCACGGTACAGTGGCAGAGCTTTATAAAATATGCCACATGGATGCGGAAAGCATCGCAAATGTGCTTTTGGCTGCCTCCGAGCTTCATCCGAAAGAGCACTAAACAACGAATTGCACGGATTACACGAATTAACGTCGTAAAAGGAGGAGAGAAGCATGAAAATCATTATTGCAGGAGCAGGTGCGGTGGGCACACATTTGGCACGGATGCTGTCGAACGACCATCAGGATGTTGTGCTGATAGACGCTGACGAAGCGAAACTGATGCGTCTGGCAGGAGAACTTGACATTATGACCCTCGTCAAGCAACCCACCTCCATTCAAGGGCTGCAAGATGCCAACGTGAATCGTGCCGACCTCTTCATTGCTGTCACACCCAATGAAAGTGAGAATCTTACTTGTGCCATGTTGGCCAAACATTTGGGAGCCAAGAAGACGGTGGCACGGGTCGATAATTACGAATACATGAAGCCCGACAACTTGGAGCTGTTCAAAGGGTTAGGCATAGAATCGCTCATCTATCCAGAATTGCTGGCCGCAGAGGATATTCAGGCCAGTTCGCGATATAGTTGGGTACGCCAGTTGTGGGAGTTCAACAATGGAGAACTGCTACTGCTGAGTGTGAAGATGCACGATGCACACCCGATTTACGAAAAGGAAATCAGCAACAAAGACAACCTGCTGGTGGGGCACACGCTGAAAGAAATAGGTATGACACATGGCCATAATTTCCACGTGGTGGCCATCAAGCGCGACGGGGAAACCGTTAGTCCCCATGGCGACGAGCAGATACTGCCACGTGACCTTGTTTTCTTTATGACCACCAAGGAGAACCTCTCCATTATTCGCCATCTGACAGGCAAGGACGATTACCCCGCCGTCAAAAACAGCCTTCTCATTGGAGGCGGCAAGTTGTCGGTTCGTGCCAGTTGGAAACTCAACGCCATCCATGATAGCGTGAAAATCATCGAGCCAAACAAGAAACGAACAGAAGAACTAATGTCTCTGGTTTCCCCCAAGACCCTCATCATCGAAGGAGAAGGCTACGACATGGATTTGTTGAACGACGAAGGTTACGGCAACACAGAAGCACTGATTGCCCTGTCCGACAACGACCAGCAGAACATCTTGGCCTGTGTGGCAGCACGTCGGCGCGGCATTCGCAAAACCATCGCCCAAGTGGAGAACCTCGACTATTTCGACATGGCCAACGATTTGGACATCGGCACCATCATCAACAAAAAGATGATAGCAGCCAGCCACATCTACCGCATGCTGCTAAAGGGAGACGTGGACAACGTGAAGATGCTGACTATAGGCAATGCAGATGTGGCAGAATTCGTGGTAAAGCCCAATTCGCAAGTGGCAAGAAAAAAAGTGATGGACCTCCATCTTCCCCATGGCGTGAACATAGGAGGCATGTCGCGCGATGGACAGTCCATGCTGGTGGAAGGGCGCACCCAACTTCAGGCAGGCGACAAGGTGGTCGTCTTTTGCATCGCCAACACACTCCGCAAATTGGATAAATTCTTCAAGTAAGGGGGGAATCTGTAAAGTTTAATGGTTACAGTTTAAAGTTTAAAGTAATGGTCAACTGGAAGCTGATAGCAAAGATAATGGGATTCCTCCTCCTCATAGAGGCAGGGCTGATGGCATTGTGCCAAGTCACCAGTTGGATATACGGAGAAGGTATTCGTGACTTTATGCCTCCCATCGCCCTCGCCGTACTTCTTGCCGCCATCCTGCTCTTCTTTGGGCGAAAGGCTGGAAAGAAGATGGGCAGGAAAGACGGCTACATCGTCGTATCCTCCGTGTGGGTGCTTTTCACCCTCATCGGAATGATACCCTTCCTCATCGACGGGAGCATCCCCGACGTGTCCAGCGCATTCTTCGAGACGATGTCCGGATTCACCAGCACAGGAGCCACCATCGTGGACAACCTCGACTCCATGCCCCACAGCCTCCTCTTTTGGCGCAGCCTCACACAGTGGATAGGGGGCATCGGCATCGTGTTTTTCACCATCGCCGTTCTGCCAGCATTCGGCGTAGGCGAAGTGAAGCTGTTCGCAGCCGAGTCAACAGGACCCATCTACAACAAAGTGCATCCACGCATCTCTATGGCAGCACGATGGATAGGAGCCATCTACGTGGCACTCACCCTCCTGTGCATCATCACCCTCAAGTTATGCGGAATGCCCACCTTCGATGCCTTCAACTACTCCCTTTGCACCACAGCCACAGGAGGATACGGCACCCACTCCGACCTGCTCAACAACGTCTTCCACTCCCCCGCCATCGAATACGCACTCATCTTCTTCATGTTCATCTCAGGAGTCAACTACACCCTCATTTACTACACCATCCTGAAAGGCAAAGTGAAACGCTTCTTCGAAGATGCCGAACTCCGCTCCTACCTCATCATCGCCTTTGGTGCATCACTCGTGTGCACCCTCACCCTGGCACTGACCGACCCCTTGCACGACGTGGAACTTGCTATTCGCCAAAGCCTCTTCACCGTCATTTCTCTGCAGACCACCACAGGACTCGCCACCTACGACTACACCCTCTGGCCCGTGCAACTCATGCCCGTGCTCCTCTTTGTCATGTTCGCAGGAGCCAGCTCAGGCAGCACCAGCGGAGGCTTCAAGTGCGTGCGACTTAGCATCATCTACCGAGTGCTGAAAAACGAAATCACACACATACTCCACCCACGGGCAGTCACACCCGTGCGACTCAACGGCAACATCATCCCCACTAATGTCGTGCAGACACTCTTGGGGTTCGTGGCACTCTTCGTGTGCTCACTCTTCCTCGGAGCCTTCATCCTCGCCCTCAGCGGAGTTGACCCCAACGATGTCCACCCTAACTTCGACTACTACGAAGCCTTCGGCATCGCCATGTCAAGCATCAGCAACGTAGGCCCTGGAATGGGTTACTACGGCCCCGTCCACTCGTGGGCTATTCTCAGCCCGACGGCAAAAACAGTCTGCTCTATTCTCATGCTCATCGGCCGTCTGGAAATATTCCCCATCTTGATACTCTTCACACGCAGTTTCTGGAAAAAATGAGGTATATAGCTCAAATACTTGACAATGCCGAAAATATTTCGTAACTTTGCAGTTAGAACTTCGATAGTACAATCGTAAGCTTCGATAGTATAATCGCAACCTTCGATAGTACAATCGTAGGTTGCGATTGCTTTTAGTACACCCGTTGACCCAGAGGGGGCAGTGGAGCAGAGTCACAGGTGGCAACGTAGGAGGGTCAAATGTTGGTTACTGCACAAGGGCTGGAGTGCTGTCCGCGCTAAGCCACAAACGGTTGCTCACCACCACAAGATTATAGCTGAATGCGCTGCACACTTCCGCGCATACTCAAGACTTCCCTCACATTATGAATGATGCTGATGAGGCCCAAACTCATCAACAAGGAGAGGGCTGTGGCTACAATCGTTTGGGAGTGCTCGCTAAGCCAAAGGAAGGCTAATGCTTGATTATGGAACGTGAAAAGAGGAACATCTGTGGGCATGGAAAGCACAAACGCGATGGTGGCTCCACCACTGATAAACCCTACGGCAAGTGTCACTGCAAGAGCCATCTTGTAGCGACGGAGGGTTGCCTCTTGGTGCTGTCTGACGTACTCCACTGCGTCCAAACGCTTGGTGAGCGATGCCATAAAAGCGTCGCTGTCGTCGAAATGGGGTTTCTGGGCGAGGAAAAGTTCCTCAAGGGCTTTATCTTTGGTCATACTTTCAGTTTTTCTTTTAGTTTGTCACGTCCTCGGGACAGTTGTTTCTTGACGGCATCTTCCGAGGTGTCGATGATGGTTGCAATCTCTTTGATGCTGTATCCGCTCAGATAGAAGAGCGTGATGGCTGAGCGTTCCTTGGGCGGCAGCGTACGAAGGGCGAGGTAAAGGTCTTGATGGGCGAAGGAGGATTCAGCGGAGGTATTGCTTAGGAGTGTTCGTGCCTCGTCGATGCTCTCCATCGTCCGACAACTCGCCTTATGGTTGAGAAAGGTGTTGTGGGCAATCTTGAAGAGCCAAGAGCGGAACTTCCCCTTGTCCTGATAGCCAGCCGACGAGAGGTAAGCCTTGACCAGCGCATCCTGTGCAAGGTCGTCGGCATCGTCCTTCTTGCCACAGCAGAGGGCGAGCAAGAAACTTCGCAGTGCCTCTTGCTCACGCTCTACGTGGGTGATGAATACTTCGCGAGTCACGGTTTACGCTTGTGTAGTCAGTTGTTTTTCCTCTGCTTCAATCTCTTTGGTAAGCATCTTCTTGCCTACAAAATAGTTGACAAGGAAAGCGATGCCAACGGCAAGAAGGACCAGACCAAAGCAAGCGGCAATCTCAATATCATCCGGGTCACTACCACCAACGTAACCCCAAAATGCCCCAAATCCAAGGAGGACAACACCTATCAGAGTGATGACACTTCCCGCCAACAATTTATTGAGCAGTTTCTCCTTCAGCAACTTTTGCTTCGGAGTCACCTTCTTGAGCAGTTCCTCTATATCCATATCGGGATTCTTCTCAATGGCTGCCAACACAATCTGTGTGCGATGATCGGCCTGGTTCTTTTTGTAACGGAAGATAAACCAAATGATAAAAATAGGGAGCACACATCCAAAAGCGATAGGCACTAAGAATCCTGCCAAACTTGCAATCTCTAACATACCAAAATAATCCATTGTCTTTGTTTGTTTTTATGGTTAAACTTTTGTTTTCCGAACTAGTTCACCTTTATAACAAGGCATAACGACAAAAAGTGACATCTATTGTGACTTTTTTTAATTTTTTCTTCACTTCTTTGCAATTTTTCGTGTATTACCATCGTATATATAAATAGAAGACCTCGAAAAAATGGTGACAGATATAGAGACGAATCTGATAGAGGGGTTAAGGGAACACAGTCCCAAGGCACAGCAGATGATGGTTGAAAGATATGGCAGACATGTCTTCAGCCAGGTGGTGAGGCTGTTGCCGAGCGTGGAGGATGCCGAGGAGGTGTATCAGGATGTGTTCCTGAAGGTCTTTCTAAATATAAATAGGTATGACGAGGAGAAGGCATCCTTGAAGAGTTGGGTGTCACGCATCGCCTACAACGAGTCCATGATACGGGCAGCCCTGAAGCATCTGCCACCCGAGGAAAGGAGCCTCATCACGATGTTCTACTATGAAGAAATGAGCGTGAAGGACATCGCCTACGTGACGGACTCCCCACCGAACACCATCGCCTCGAAACTGTTCCGAACGAGAAAGAAACTTTGCAAAATCATTCAAATGATACAATCATGAAAGAAGACCCTATCGAAACATTACGCCAACAGGACACGAACCTTCGTGACGCTATCAAGCTGGAGGAAGAGGCTTTGCCACCGATGCCAGCCGACCTCAACGCACGGCTGATGCAGCGCGTGGAGGAAGAGAGGGCGAAGGAGGTAGCGAAAAGAAGGCGCGTCCGTATGTTTTGGCCCTTGGTGGCAGCGGCATGTGTAGCAGCTTTGATAGCCGTCTTCCTCACCCCACCCAAAGGAACGCTAGAGGATGGGATGTCGGCAGGGAAGCCAGTTGCCGTGAAGGTAGATAAGCCAAAGAGGGAGAAAGAAGTGCCTCAAGTGGAAGTGCCACAAAAGGCAACTCAAACGGAAGCACCACAGCGGATTTCCATTCCATCCGAAGAGAAGGTGGCTGAACAACCTAAGATGAAACGACCAGCAGCTACGACCTCCCGACCGCTCTTGGCACAGAAGCCCGTCGCTGAAAAGGCTGTCGCTGAAAATGCTGTCGCAGAAGAGGCTGTTGCAGTAGTAGAGTCATCCACAGAGCAGTCAATCCCCGAAACGCCACGAGGCGAGATGGCTACCGTCACGCTGACCGAACGCGACATCCCCATCACACGTCCTGAGAACTACCAATACACTCCAGAGGAAATCGCCCTGATGAAGAAGCAGGCCAACGAGGCTTACCTGAAATGGGTGGAGCTGGAACTGGAGATTTCCAAATACACATTAGAAAAAATGGCACAAAAATAAAAAACAATAAAAATATGAAACGCCTATTCACATTGCTGCTCATCGTATGCAGCACCATCGCAACCATCCATGCCCAGCAGCGGGCAAAGGGTCAGCAGACCACACCCATCCACGTCAAGACGCTGTTCAACGACATCATCAAGACTTGGGGAGCTCCTTCTGACGAGGTTTTTTCCATCAACAAGAACCCCAATACGAACCTGATTGAGTCGAGTGTAAGAATCACCTACTTCGTCGCCAACAATTCAGAGTGGACAGACGAAAACGACAA
>CADCDP010000051.1 GCA_902800305.1 uncultured Bacteroidales bacterium | reverse complement strand
TAGGGAAAGTGTTGGCAAAATAGCCTTCCCTTTTGTGAAAAAGCACAGGAGAACAACACCCGAATCTTCATAAGGATGTGTGGGGATGCCACCACGGGGGCTGTGGGGCATCCATTTCTATGTCTTACCGCTATCCTCAATATTTTGAAAGTTGCAGAATTTTTTTTGAAAGTTTCAAAAATATTTTTGTAAGTTTAGAAAAATATTTTGCAACTTTCAAAATATTGTAATCATGGGGATGGAAAGTAAGGATTTCTTCCTTAATGATATTCCGATAGCCTCGTTAAGGTATTCGCGATGACGGGTGTAGGGTCATTGCGATGATGGGCTTACCCTCCAGTTCCCCAGAGAGGGCGAGATTAGCTACACAGGTCAGGTAGGTACGCTCGCCGACATAACCGCCAAGTATGATTACGCCACGGCCAACGTCGTAGTGGAAAGTGTAACCAACGGACAAATTAACGTCAGCGGACCGCCCTCCTTTCTCTCTAAAGACAGAAGAAAACAAGAAAGAAAACTCTATACAGAAAACTTGCCTGACCTCTCCCATCCGAGTGGTCGGGGGTGTTTTTGCCGTTCGTGTTCCCTACATTATATTTCTAAGAAAACCGCTAAAAAGTTTGCATACGTTGTTATTTCTTCGTACTTTTGCAGTGCATAATAATAAAATGAAAAGCAGATATGGAACTACAGACGGTAAAGATTGGACGTGAGAACATCGTGCCGAGTGGCGCGAAGGTCGATGGCATCAGCATCCGTCGCTCGGGCATCGCCAAGGTGCTTTGGAGAAAGGTGAACATGAATGTCCCCCGGAGCGAGGTCATCAAGGACGGCGTGAACATGTACAAAAGCTGAGACGATGGGAGCAGTAACGCGGAAATATCAGGAAGCGGCAGAGTGCATAGTGACTGAGAGCCATGTGTATGCTCCGACAGACCTTGCAAGCGGCGAGACCGTCAGGCGTGTGAAAGTGCAACGCTCGCTTTGGGACACGGGGGCATCGGTGTCGCTCATTTCGGCGCGGGTGGCTAAGGTGCTGGGGCTTGAATCTATCGGCAAGTCGGGTGTGTCGGGCTATAACGAAGGCGTGGACGTGAAGGACACCTACCTCGTGCATATCGGTCTGCCGACGGGCGACATCGTGACGAACATCATGGCGATGGAGTTCCACAGCGACGAATATGATGTAGTCATCGGCATGGATGTCATCTGCAAGGGCGACCTCGCTGTGACGAACAAGGACGGCAGGACGACGTTCTCGTTCAGGATTCCCTCGGAGGCAGAGATTGACTTCTTGGAGAAGCAATAAGTTTTTCCTTGCTCATGTTCCGAATGACTCGTTAGGGTGTTCACGATGATGGGCTTACCCTCATGGCGGTACAAAAAGGGAGGGGGCAGAACTCGCGTTCTGCCCCCTCCTTGCCTGTCTTGCTCGGCATCACTCCGAACGAGAAGGAGTTTTCACCTATTATATTTACTATCAATTTTACAAAACCTTTAATCTTCATTAATAGGCTAATCTAACAAATTCTTTATCTTTATCTAACTAATCTAAGTTTTTTCTGTTGATGGTGCAAAGTAACGGCTTTTGGGGCAGTTTGTGTGACACAAATGTCTAAATGGATGGGAAAATAGTGCAAATGTGTGTCTCGTGGGTTAAGTTTGGACGATTTTATGGTTGGATTGTACGTTTTTATCATTTTATTTCATTAACTTTGCCTCGCTAACACTATTTTTTTCTTGTGACCATGACACGCTTTCGTTATTATATTCTCCTTTTGTCGCTCCTGTGGCTGGATGTCGGGAGTGGCTTTGCCCAAGATACAGACCCTTTTGGGCATTCGGTTGTGTTTTCACACTTGACGATGGGCGACGGGCTTTCGTCGAACACGGTGCGGGCTTTGCTGCAAGATGAGAGGGGCTTTGTGTGGATGGGTACGAGCCGTGGACTGAATCGGTTCGACGGCCATCGGGTGGTGGCAGTGACGGGGAGCCGTTCTGTTTCGGTCACGGCACTGGTGGAGGATGGCGACTCGATTTGGGTGGGTTCTGAGGATGGACTTTATTTGTATAGGCAGCGTACGGACAGCATCCGTCGGTTTGCCCTGAAGATGCCGAAATCGTCCATACAGAACCTGAATGTGTCGTCCATGCAGATGGATGGGCAGGGTGGTTTGTGGATGGCGACGATGGGACAAGGCATCTTGTGCTTTGACACACGGAGCGGTGTGTTGCGTCGGGTGCCGACTCCCGATGGAGGAAGTTCCTACGGGTGTGTCTATGTGAACAGAAGGGGTGAGGTGTGGGCTTCGAGTATTTGGGAACGGGCGAACCTCATCCGTTATGATAGGAAGAAAGAACGATTCGAAATGTACGAAGTACAATGTACGATGAACGATGTACCTCAGTGGTCGGGCATCGCCTTGACGGAGGATGCGGATGGGCAGATGTGGATAGGGGCATGGAACGGTGGACTGGTGTGTTTCGACCCTTCGACCCACAAGGGTAGGGTGGTGGTGGAACCGATGCTGTCGCCCATGCAGCACACGCACAGCATCATCGAGGTGCAGCGGCATTGTCTGTTGGTGGGCAGCGACAGAGGGTTGACGTTGGTGGACACAAGGACGGGCAGGACGAGGCAGCACACGCGTGACGGGGTGGGAGCCAGTACACTCAGCGACAATTTTGTCTATCCGCTGATGGTGGATAGGGAAGGTGGCACTTGGGTGGGCACTTACTATGGTGGCGTGAACTACACCCATCCCGTGTCGGGCAATTTCACTTCTTACACGATTTACGCTTCGCTAAATGATAAAGGACGGTTGGACGCTTCGCTAAATGATAAAGGAAAAATGAGAAATGATAATCGCATCACCGCTCCTTCGGGCAATGTGGTGAACCATTTCTGCGAAGACAGCCAGCACCGTCTTTGGATAGCTACCGACGACGGAGGGCTTTGCTATTATACTCCGAGTGACGAGACCTTCACGCCTGTGCCACTGGCAGCGGTTGGTACCGAACACAATGTCCACGCCCTTTGTATGGATGGCGACCTGCTGTATGTGGGTACTTACACTCAAGGCATTGACATTGTGGATGTTCGGACGATGGCGGTGTCTCATGTTCCACTGTTTCTTGACGAGGAGGGGCATCCCATCGATGCCAGTTCCTACGCCATTTTCCGCGACCGTCAGCACCGCATCTGGGTGGGCACGTTCGATGAGGTGGCCATCTTCCACCCCGACACACGCACGTTCAGCGATGTGAAGAAAGTGGGTGTGCCTGTGCTCGACATCCTGCAAGACCACGCCGACCGTGTGTGGGTGGCTACCGACGGCAATGGACTGTGGAGGTGCGACCGAACTGGGGCTTGGCGGCACTACCGGATGGGCGCTTCGCTAAATGATAAAGGCGCTTCGCTAAATGATAAAGGAGAAATGAGAAATGATAGAGACGCTTCGCTAAAAGATAATCGCATCACCGTCAATAGCCTTTTTGAGGATGGTTCCTGCACCTTGTGGGCAGGTACGTCCGAGGGTCTCTTCCGTTATGACTCAGAGAAAGACCAGTTTGTGGCAGAGGTGTTGTCGTCGGACGGCATCAGCGTCTATGGCATCACGGCGGTGGAGGGACACTTGTGGCTCACCACGTCGGTCGGCATCCTCTGCTATTCACTCACGGAGCGGAAGGTGGAGCAGGTCTATAAGGGTGGGGGCAACATCGTCAGCACCGACTTCCTGCCCGATGCCATCTACCGAGGCTACGACGGCAGGGTATATATCGGCACGACAAACGGCTTCATCGCCTTCCGCCCCCAATTCATGCACCGCAACGAGGTGTGTCCCCACGTCGTCTTTACGGGACTCGACATCTTCAATCGCCCTGTGGAGGTGGGCAGCGAGATTCTGCCCCAGCGGTTGCCCTACCTCGACGAGTTGCGTCTCAGCTATCGGGAAGCCGTGTTCCGCATCACCTATTCAGCCATGAGCTATCTCCAGCCCTCCGACATCCTGTACAGCTGCCGACTCGAAGGGTTCGACGACGATTGGACGGACATGGGCAATCAGCAGAGTGTGACCTACACCAATCTCTCGCCAGGCACCTACACGCTGCACGTGCGAGCCACAACCAACGACGGGATGCAGTCGCCCGATGCCACTCTGCGCATCGTCATCACCCCTCCTTTCTATTGGAACACCCCTGCCAAAATCCTCTACCTCCTGCTCATCGTCAGCCTCGTCTTCCTCTACGTGCGCCGTCTTCTCCGCAAGAAGGAGCAGCGACATGAGGCCGAGATGCAGGAACTCAGCATCCAGAAAGAGCAGGAGATACAAGAGATACACGTACAGAAGGAGCAGGAAATACAGGAACTGAATATCCAGAAGGAGCAGGAAGTACACGATGCTCGCATCAAGTTTATGACCATCAACGAGAAAGACCAAGCCTTCCTCAGCAAGATGGAGACCGTCATCGAGCAGAACTTCTCCAACCCCGACCTCTCTGTCGATTATTTAGCCTCTGAGTTGGGCGTGTCCCGTTCGGGACTCTTCTCCAAAATCAAAGCTTTGGCCGATGTCACCCCCAACGAGATGATACAGGTTATCCGTCTGCGTCACGCTGCTTCCCTCCTACTGTCAGGCAATTACCGAGTCAACGAAGTCTGCTACATGGTCGGCTTCTCCAGTCCCTCTTACTTCGCCAAATGCTTCCAGAAGCAATATGGCACCACACCAGCGAAGTACAAAGGGTGAAAGGATGTACAATGTATAATGACCATGCGGGAGGAGTGCATTGTGTTAGCCTGATTATACATTCAAGTTTCGGATGTTGTAACGTGGTCAGAGGTTTTTAAAGTCAAAGAATTTTAAGAATTAGAAGAACCATGCGGCTGGGGAAAAGAATTCCGCAAGCGGCAGAGAATTTTAAGAAAAGCCATGCGGCTTGTTCCCCAACGTTGCGTCTGCCTCTTGAAATTCTTTGACTTTAAAAACGCTGGCTACCTAATTACAAAAAAGTGAGACATCCGAAACCTGAGTTATACATTATATTTTGTAAGAGACAGATGTGCGATGGCTTTGGCGACGGCGTAGGCAGTGGTCCATGCGGCTTGGAAGTTGAAACCGCCTGTCACGCCGTCGATGTCGAGCACTTCGCCAGCGTAGAAGAGGTGGGGATGGGTCTTCGATTCGAGGGTGTGGGGGTCGATGCTGTCGAGGGGAATGCCTCCGCAGGTGACAAATTCTTCTTTGTGTGGATAGCGTCCACTGATGTGGTAGGTGTCGTTGGTCAGCAGGTTGGTCAACCTGTTGAGTCCTTTTTTGCCTATTTCGCTACACCGCTTGCCGCTGAGTTGTGCCTTGTCGAGCAGGTATGTCCACAGACGTGTCTGGAGGGAGTAGGGACGGACGTTGTCGATGTGTTTCTGTGGGTTTTGCTGGATGAGTAGGCTGAGGTGTTGCCGCACGTGGTCGGCATTGCTGTCGCCTGTCCAGTTGACGAGCAGGGGGGATTGGTAGTCGTGTTCCGCGAGATGTCGTGCTGCATGGCTGGAGAGTTTGAGGATGGCAGGGCCACTCATGCCCCAGTGGGTGATGAGCAGGGGACCTTGGCTGCGGAAGGGGGTGGAAGGGATGCTGACGAGGGAATCGTCAGCCACAAGACCCTGAAGGGCGTTGAGGGATGGGTCGGGGATGGTGAAGGTGAAGAGGCTGGGCACACAACCTGCTCCGTGGGGTGTGCCGCCAATGGTGACGGCCACGAAGTCAAATTGTTGGAGCAAGGTTTCGGGGTCGTCAATCTTGGTCGAAAGATGGATGTGGATGTTGTGGCGACGGGCTTCGTGGAGGAAGCAGTCGATGATGGCGTGGCTGTCTTGTGCCTGTGGGAAGACGCACTGGTCGGCCTGCACGGTGAGGGGAACGCCATGAGCCTCGAACCATCGGTAGGCATCGGAGGGGCTGAACTGCTTGAAAAGACGTTTGAGCAGGTTCGCCCCACGGGGGTAAACCTGCTTCAAATCGGTCACGTCGGCAAAGGTGTTGGTGCAGTTGCAGCGTCCGCCACCCGAGATGGCCACCTTGGCCAGCACTTTTCGCTGCTGTTCGAAGATGGTGACTTCGAGCTGGGGTAGCATCTCTTTCACGTTGATGGCGAGAAAGAAACCTGCCGCACCGCCGCCGACGATAGCTAAGTTCATTGTACAACCTTTGCTTTTTCGAGTGCTACATTGATGTTGGGACAGATGTTCTCCTCACCAATCAGTTCGTTAAAGCCGTTCTTGGCGAGGATGCCGCGCACGTAGTCGTTCACGCCAGAGAGAATTACCTTGATGCCTTCCTTCTCCGACATCTTGATGAGGTTAGTGAGGTTGTGCATTCCCGTGGAATCAATGAAGGGCACTTTTCTCATGCGGATGATGCGCACCTTGGGGCGTTCCTTCATGCGTGCCATGACTTCCTCGAACTTATTGGCAATGCCGAAGAAGTAGGGACCATTGATTTCATAGACCTCCACCTGCTTGGGGATGGTCAGGTGTTCGAGGTTGGGGTTCTCGGCGAGGTCGGTCTCAGCCGTGGGGTCAATCTCGTCGGTGAGCACACTGACACGGGTGGTTTCTGCCATGCGGCGCATGCAGAGCAGACAGGCGAGCATCAAGCCCACTTCGATGGCAATGGTGAGGTCGAAGATGACGGTGAGAATGAAGGTGAGCCAAAGCACGAAGATGTCGCTCTTGGGATTGTGCATCAACTCTCGCACGGTGCGCCAACCGCTCATGTTGTAGCTGACCACCACGAGCACACCTGCCAGACAGGCCATGGGGATGTACTTAGCGTAGGGCATGAGGAAGAAGTAAATGAGTAGGAGCACGATGGCGTGGATGATGCCCGCAATTGGGGTCTTACCACCGTTGTTGATGTTGGTCATGGTGCGGGCGATGGCTCCTGTGGCAGGGATACCGCCGAAGATGGGGCTAAGTACGTTGGCCACACCTTGTCCAATCAACTCTTGGTTGGAGTCGTGACGGTGGCCGATGATACCGTCTGCCACGGTGGCGGAAAGGAGGCTCTCGATGGCTCCCAACACGGCGATGGTGATGGCGGGCGAGATGAGTCCCTTGATGCGTTCCCAGTCGAGGGCAGGGATGTCGGCTTCGGGTACGGCAGGGTTAATCTCGAAGCGGTCGCCGATGGTATCGACGTGGATACCAAATTGGTTGTTGAGGATGATGCCCGCAATGGTCATGACGATGATGGCGACGAGCGAGCCTGGAATCTTCTTGCTGACGAAGGGGGTGCAAGCGATGATGACCACCGACAGGATGCCTACGGCTGCTGTGGCAAGGTCAACGGTGCCGAAGTTCTGGAAGTAGCAAATCCACTTCTCGATAAAGTCGGCTGGCACGGAACCTTCGATGTGGAGTCCTAGCAGGTCTTTCACTTGGGTGGAGAAGATGGTGAGGGCGATACCGCTGGTGAAGCCTACGATGATGGGGTAGGGGATGTAGCGGATGATGGTGCCGAGACGTAGCACTCCGAGCAGGATAAGGAAAAGTCCTGCCAAGACGGTGGCGATGGCGAGTCCTGTGAGGCCGTATTCTTGGATGATGCCGTAGATGATGATGATGAAGGCTCCTGTGGGACCGCCTATCTGTACACGGCTGCCTCCGAAGGCACTAATGGCGAATCCGGCGATGATGGCAGTGAGGATACCTTTTTCGGGCGATACTCCCGACGCGATGCCGAACGCAATGGCGAGTGGCAGGGCGACGATGCCTACGATGATGCCCGCCATGAGGTCGGCGGTAAACTTCTGTTTGTTGTAGTCCTTGAGCGTGTGGAACAGCTCAGGCTTGGAAAGATGGAATGTCTTCATTTTTTAATGATTACTCTGAATATAAACCAAATATGTTGTGCTACAGTGGCAAGAAACCCGTAGTGCTTTGCCATGATGCGGAAACGTTCGATGAGGGATGCCCGATGGTTGGCGGTGGTCATGCCTTCGCTGAGGTAGTCGGCCACAGGCTCTTGTACATAGACGTTCTTCATGTCGTGCTTCTCTCCTTCTTTCAGGCAGCGGATGCACCAATCGAAGTCGGCGGAAAAGCGGTAGGTGAGGTCGTATGGGAGGGCGATGTGGCGGTTGACGTAGAAGGCTTGATGGCAGACGAGCATGCCTTGCTGGAAGGAACGCCACGTGAGGTGTTGGGGGGGAGTGAGGCGACGGGGACGAAGGAAAGTGCCTTGTGCATCGACGATGTGGGTGTCGCCATAGAGGACACCGATGGTTCCCTTGGCTGCGACATTGTCGCAGCACACCTCGACAGCGGAAAGGGCGGTGGAGGCTGCTTGGGCGATGTGGCTGAGGGTGTCGGGGGAGTGGAGTTTGTCGCCGGCATTGAGGAAACAGAGAAAGTCGCCGGTGGCAAGACGGATGCCTTTGTTCATGGCATCGTAGAGCCCTTGGTCGAGTTCGCTAATGATGACGGCATGGGGATAGCGTCGGGCTATCTCCACCGTGCGGTCTTTTGAGGCTCCGTCGATGACGAGGTGCTCGATGTCGGGATAGGTCTGCTGTGCCACGCTCTCCATCGTTCGTTCGATGGTAGTTTCGGCATTGTAGGTCACGGTGATGATGCTAACCCTCATAGACTTCCATGTAATTTCTGACCACAGCACTTTCGCTATAGGTCGTGAGCACCTTCTCTCGGGCATTGTGGCTCAGGGTGTCGTAGTCGGCACTCAGTGTCCAGATGATACCTTGTGCAAAATCCTGTGCGTTCTGGTATTCTGCTACATAACCATTCTTCTGATGGTCAATCATCTCGGGAATGCCGCCCACCTTGAATCCGATGCAGGGGATGCCACAGGCCAACGACTCCATGATGGTGTTGGGCAGATTGTCTTGCAGGGAAGGAGTGACGTAGAGGTCAACGGCGTTGTAGAGGGTCACCATCTTCTGGGGATCATTCACATAGCGAATGGGGAAGATGTTGCAGGGCACCTTGTGACGCACATTCTCTGCCTCGCCTCCCACGACTACCAGCTCGATGTCTTGCGCCATCTGTGAATGGTCCCTTTGGATAATCTGGAGTGCCTCCACCAGCAAGTCGAAGCCTTTTCGTGGGTCGGTGATGCGCTGACACCCGAACAGGAGCAACCGTTTGTCGGAAGGCAACAGGAACTCTTTCCGCGACTGTTTCTTGTCGAGTGGTCGGAACAACTCGGTGTCGATGGCATTGGGAATGCTGACCACCTGCTGCCCTTGTGTCAGTCGGGAGGTTTTTGCCAGATTGGCCATCCATTGGCTGCATCCCACGAAGGTCAGCTTCGCGTCGCTGTAGATGCGCTGTTTCTGCAAGAACACCTTTTGGGCAAGGTCTCCAAAAAGGTGCCCTCTGGTCAGTTCGCAGTCGTGACACTCCGTTCTGTACTTCTCGCATGTCCCCGAATAGTGGCAGATGCCCGTGAAGTACCATTGGTCGTGCAGGGTGATGACCACCCGTTTGCCCGAATGCATGATGCGACTGATATCGGGAAGCGAAAGAAAACCTTGGTTCACCCAATGCAAGTGGATGACATCGGCACGTTGAAACTCGCGCAACTGGGTGATGTCGGTGCCAGTGTTGGCTATGTCTATCTGGAAAAGGTTCCTGCGGCTGAATCTGTTGTAAACAAAAATGCAGAACCGTTCCCACAGGAATTTGAGCGGTTGTGCCAAACTGTTGCCCATGGAGAGCACAGTAATGTGGTCGGTCTGCTTGTCGCGCACCAACATTTTAGCCTTGATACCATTCTTTTTCAAGGCTTCCATCAGTCGGTTGGCAGCGATAGCCGCACCGCCAATTCGTTCGGAAGTATTGACGATAAGTACTCTCATATCGCAAAATTGAGTGCAAAGTTACGCTTTTTTGTCCACTTATTCATCTTTTTCAATAAATTCTTTGTGATTTGTTTGGTAGTTATCGGCAGAAGGTGTACCTTTGCAACGCTTTTAAAGCAAATTGCTTCAGTAGCTCAGTTGGTTAGAGCACATGACTGTTAATCATGGGGTCGTTGGTTCAAGCCCATCCTGAAGCGCAAAACAAAGAATCCTGTAGGTCAACGACTTACAGGATTCTTCTTTTTCTGACATTTTAAAGTTGTACCCAATTTGTACCCATTTTCAAAAATCACACACCGCTTGCCCCCTTCTTCTTGCAGTTTACCGACACAAAAAAGATCTATTGCTATTTAACAGTCATCGATTTTCTATCCAACTAAAGAATACTTTTCCCTTTCGACAATTGCTATTACGCCTAAAAGCATTACCTTTACACCAAATTTAATTTTATAACAAGAAAAATGAAGGAAATTTGAAAAAAGTTATCGTTTTGCTTAGTTTTTTGGTTCGCTGAACCGTCCTTGTAGTGTATGACTGATTAAAGAGTCTGTTTATGACGAAAGAAGAATTTGAAAACATATACCGTCAGCATTACGCCAAGATGTACCGTCTGGCAAGGACGATGCTCTATGATGCCGACGAGAGCAAGGACGTGGTGAGCGACATTTTTGTACGATTGTTACGGGATGCAAACAGGCCACAAAAGGACAAGATGGAAGGCTATCTGATGACTGCCGTGAGCAACCGCTGTCGCGACGTGCTTAGCCACAAGTCGATGCGGGAACGCAGAGCCAAATCGTTTCGATGAATGATGACGACCGTCTGGAACGGCTGATACAATTCATCGAGGCGGAACTGCCACCGCTCAGCCAGCAGATCTTCCGACTGCGGTTTCTCAGCGAGATGAGTTATGAGGAAGTGGCACAGGCCGCGGGCGTGAGCAAAGTCACAGTCTACAACCATCTGTCACAGTCGGTACAGCGAATCAAGGAACACTTTGAAACAAAAACAGCAAAACTATAAACATTATGGAACAGCAAGACAAATTGGATCAGTTGTTAGCAGAGAACCAGGAACTGCTCGCGCTGACGAAGAAAGCCTTTGTGAAGCGCGAAGTCGAAAAGGAATCCGTCCCCGTGGATGAGGAATGGGAAAAGTTCGCAGCGGAACACGCTGAAGAATTAGAAGCCCTTGGAAAAGACGAGCCACACACTGCAACCATTAAGAAACTGATGGGCATACTCCCTTATAAAGTGGCAGCAAGCATGATTGGCATACTCTTTACAGCAGGAGTCGCATTCGCCGCCATCCATATAGTGCGTATGGTCAGCCATTCCAAGCCACAGGCTATTCAGGCAGAACAAACCATATCTGACAAGCCTATCTCTGCCTTGCCAACTGGCACCATCAAGACGGACACGACAACC
>CADCDP010000050.1:3763-15008 GCA_902800305.1 uncultured Bacteroidales bacterium | reverse complement strand
TGGGGAAAAGAATTCCGCAAGCGGCTGAGAATTTTAAGAGGCTAACGCGCTGTTAGGGAACTGGCCGCAAGGTCTTGAATTTCTCCGCGCCGAAGGCGAATTCCGAAACACGCAGCATAGTTCCTTTAAATTCTTAAAATTCTTTGACTTTTAAAAATACTTTGACTGCTTTCCTATCTCTGGTACATCTTCTTGCCTCCTTGGATGACGATGCCCTTGGATGCTTCGGACGCTGGTTTGCCGCTCAGGTCGTAGCGTGTGCTTTGGGTGCGGTGGTCGTTGGCTGTGGGGGCTTGGATGGCTGTGGAGACGGTTTCCTCGTAGATGTCGTTGAGGTCTTTCGAGAGGGGTTCGAGGTCGGTCATCACGTTGGCAATCTCGTCGGGGGAGAGGGCGTAGTTGTAGATGCGGAAGTCGTCGAGTCGGCCAGTGAAGAGGGGGTCGGCTGCGAACATGGAGCGTCCGAGGTAGCAGAGGGATGGGGCGATGTCGGAGGGACGGATGGTGAAGTCGCTCGTCTCGGCGATGTTCTCTCCGTCGAGGTAGAGGATGGCTTGCACTTTCTCTCCGACGGGTTTGAGGGTGATGGCAATGTGGTGCCACACCGATGCGCTGAGTTTCTTGCCGTTGGTGAGGATTTGTTAGTCGCCTCCGTTCTTCATCACAAAGCGCATTTCGGAGCCGTTGTTGGGAGTGAAGAACATATACTGGTCGGTTCCGCTGCCGAAGTCGAAGAGGCGTTGCCAGTTGCTGCCGCTTGTCCAGCGCACCCATGTGGTGAGGGTCATTTCGTCTTGGGTGGCAGGGGCGTAGGGCAGCAGGGCGTAGGTGTTGCCGTCGAAATTGAGGCTCTTGGTGCCCGACTTGATGAGGGAGGACACTTTGGAGTAAGTGGCTGTGCCGTAGAGGGATGCGTCGTAGTGGTTGGCAGAGTTGTCGGTCAGGTCGTCGTCGAACTGGAGTTGGCACAGGAGGGCTTTCTCGGTGAGGGGTGCTGCTTCGAGGGCTTCGGATGCTTCGGAGCGGTTGCCGGCATAATCGACCGCGAATACCTTGTAGGCGTATTTCTTGCCTGCGAGGGCGGTGTTGTCGATGAAGGAGAGGGAGGAGACGGAGCGACCGATGGTGGTGTACTCGATGGGTGAACCATCGAGCACGGGGATTTCGGCTCGGAGGATGGTGTAGGTGAGGGGGTCGTCATCTTCGGGAGCTGTCCATTCCAATTCGATGCTGCCGATGCGCTGCTTGGCTTTGAGCGCCGTGGGAGCGTTGGGTGCTTTGGTGTCGGCTTTGGCATCGATGGGCATAAATCGCCAGAGGTATTTCTTCAGGTTCGCTGAGGCGGTGGTGGCTGTGGGGCCTTCCTGCAAGGTCACGTTGGTGCCCGAGTTGGTGTTGCTGCAATGGAGGTACTTGTTGGAGAGTCGGCTGATGATGAAGAAGTAGCCGTCCTGTGCATACTTCACGTACCATTGCTCGTTCATGCCGTGTTCGGCATCGAAGCAGATAACGCCAGCTCCTGCATTCAGGTTGTTGTTCAGCACGTTCAAATGGGTTTGGGTGACGTTGGCGTTGGCGTTGGCATTGTCGATGAACCAGTAGGAGATGTCGCCATCCACGTAGCCAGGATTGACCTTCCATTGCTGGGTGGTGCCTGTGGTCTTTCGGCTGGTGCTCTGCACATTAGAGGTGCCCATGTAGGTGAGCATCTTCTTACTGTAGGCGTTCATGATTTGGTAGGTGCCGTCCACCTCGAAGGGTGCCACATCCTCGCCCCAAGTGATGTCGAAGAGGCGTTCAGCGTTGATTTGTCCCTGCTGATAACCATTTCCACCTGGCACGTCATAGACATACATACGAGTAGGGCCATATCCGTTGAAAAACACGTCCTTACCCTTGCTGATGAAGGCATAGCTGGAGGGAGAGGCTTGTCGTTCGCTGGAGCCGAGGTAGCCATGCACCTCGCCTGTCTCGTTGTTGCGATAGACGGCTCCACAGCTCCATGCTTTGGCGTTTTCTCCGTAACCGAGGCGCACACCCTCGTTGCTGTCGATGCAGAACTGTCCGCGAGCCTTCGAGTCGAATCCCCACCAGATGCCACGTTCCATGCCGTAGTTGACACCCACGATGGCTTCACCCACGTTGTGCAGCTCGTCGGCGGTGGCGATTTTTCCTACCGATTTGATGGTGGAGAAGAAGTTGGCGTAGTTCTCCAGCGAACCAGCCAGCTGGTGGGTGTTGCCCTCTGCCACGTATTCTTTGATGGCTTCGTACCAAGGCATAGCTTGGTCGCAGTTGAGCGTGTTGGCTCCGCAGATGTCGATGCCGTCGAAAAAGGAATCTTCGCGGATGAGCTTGCACAGCTGCTTGTATTGCGACTTGGTGCCCTCTTTCCAGGTGGTCAAATCTGGCTCGTTGTAGGGCGACACGCTATAGACGGTCATGCCCAGTTCTTGGCAGTATTTCACGCTGGCTTTGATGAGCTTGTACCACTCTTCCACCTTGCCGTAGTAGTTTTCAACATACTCAGCCACAGGGTAATAAGCCTCTTGGTCGGCGGTCATGTTGATGGTTTTCACACCCGTCAGCTTCCTGATGTTGTCGCATCTCGACTTCATCTCTCGCTTCTGGGCGGTGGTCAGTTCGTAGGTGCCGTCGCCATTGTCCTTCACAAGTTCGGTGGGTTGGAACGCCACACGCCCAATCGACAGATGTTTCTTGCCGATGTGTGCCACACCACGGTTCATGTTGAAATCCCAGTTCCATGCGGCATCCATGCCCCATGCCACGTTGTACGCCTTGCCTTCAGCGTTCACGTCGAAAACAATGTTTGTGTCTGCTTTCTTGAAAGCGGTCATGAAGTCAGAACCCGTCTGAGCCATTCCTAAGGAGGGAATGACCGCCAGAAGTGCGTAAAGTAGTGCCTTTTTCATACGTTTCTTAGGTTAGATAGTTTTTACGATTGTTAGTTGGTGCAAAAATACAACTATTTTCGTAAACACAAAAGGAAAGGGCGAAAAATGTTGCTTCTTGTCACATGAAAGGGACAAGAGGTTTGTTGTTTGTGCATCGTTTGAACCGCCAAAGGAAAATAAGTCCTGCCGTGGTGAGGCCGAAGGGGAAGCTCCACCAGACACCCGTCGCACCCCATTGACAGGGAAAGGCGAAGATGTAGGCGAGTGGCACGGAGATGATGGCGTAGGCGATGATGGCCGAAATGAGCAGGTACTTCACATCTTCGATGGCACGAAGCGAATTGGCGTAGATGGTTTGCATGCAGTCGCCTGCTTGATAGCACACAAAGGCTGGCAGCATGGCGATGAAAAGGGTGGCCACTTCGTCGCTGGTGGTGAAAATTGAGGCCAAAGGATGGCAGAAGACGCAGATGAGTGTCACGATGACAATGGCTGAGGCGAAGGACATGAACAACGCTGTGGTGGCTGTTTTTCGCACTTCGTCCCATTCTTCCTGCCCTCGGAAGTAGGCGATGCGGATGGCGGCAGCGGCTCCGATGCCATAATAAACCATGAAGCCGATGGTGGACACCGTACACATCACTTGGTGGGCAGCCAAAGCAATCGAGCCAATCCACCCCATGAACAAGGCGCACACGTTGAAACTCCCTGCTTCGAGACACATCTGAAGGCTGATGGGGATGCCGAGGCGAAGGAGTCGGGGAGCGTCGCGGAAGGACTTCTTTTTTCCCTTTTCATTTTTCATTTTTCCCTTTTTCACTTGATAGAGAATGATTGCCGCCATCATGCCCACTCGTGACAGAAGCGTTGCCACTCCTGCTCCCACAAGTCCCAGCTCTGGAAGCCCTAACGCTCCGAAAATCAGCAGGTAGTTGAGGATGATGTTCACGATGTTGCCTCCCAGCATCACCCACATGGGAGTCTTCGTGTCGCCTGTGGCATCGAAGCATTGTTTCAGGGCATTAAACACCGCCAGAAACGGAAGCGAGCAGAGCAACACGATGAAGTAAGGCTTGATGAGCGGCATCAGTTCGGTTGGTTGTCCGAGCCGTTCCACATTGAGATAAAGAATCCACAGCAGTGCCATCGTGAACAAACTGACCAGAAAGTTCACCAGAACACTGCTGCGTCGTGCTTGAGTCACCGAGTCGTATTCGCCTCGGCTGAAATAACCTCCCACCACAGGAGTTGTGGCGTAGGAGATACCCAATAAAAAATAGATAATGAGGTTGAAGACGTTGTTCACAAATCCTGCTGCCGACAGCTCTGCCGTGCCATATTGTCCCACCATGATGGTGTCTGCCCAACCTTGCAGGATTGACCCAAGTTGGGCAATGACAATAGGGTAGGCGAGTTGTGCGATAGCTAAGATTCTACTGCGCATTGGCGTCCAGATAGCTGTCCTTGAAGCCTAAGAAGTAAAGCACACCGTCCAAACCGATGGTGTTGATGCTCTGCTGGGCGTTGGCCACCACACGCGGCTTGGCGTGGAAGGCGATGCCTAAACCTGCCTGTGAGAGCATGGGCAGGTCGTTGGCTCCGTCGCCCACAGCGATGGTTTGCTGCAAATCCACCTTCTCCACCTGTGCGATGAGCTTCAGCAGTTCGGCTTTGCGACGACCGTCCACGATTTCACCCACGTAGTTGCCCGTCAGGTGCCCCGTCTCGTCAATCTCCAGTTCGTTGGCATACACATAGTCGATGCCGTACCGCTTCTGGATGTACTCGCCGAAGAACGTGAAACCACCCGACAGAATGGCGATTTTGTAGCCATACTTCTTCAGCACATACATCAACCTGTCCACTCCCTCCGTGAAAGGCAGATTCTCCGCAATATCCTTCATCACGCTTACATCCAATCCCTTCAGCAGTTTACATCGTTTCGTGAAGCTCTCCTTGAAGTCAATCTCGCCCCTCATGGCACTTTCGGTGATGGCTGCCACTTGGTCGTACACGCCATTCCTTCGCGCCAGTTCGTCAATGACCTCCGTCTGGATGAGCGTCGAATCCATATCGAAGCAGATGAGTCGGCGCATCCGTCGGTACATATCGTCCGTCTGGAAAGAGCAGTCGATTTCCAGCTCCCTCGACATCTTCAGCAGTTCCGCATGCAGTTCCTCCCTGCTTTTCGGAGTGCCACGCACCGAGAACTGGATGCAGGCACGGGTTTTCTCCCTCGGATGCAGGATGCTGGCTCGACCCGACAGACGCTTGATGCCGTCGATGTTCAACCCTTGTTGGGCGATGAGTCGGCTCACGGCTTCAATCTGCTGTGCCCTCAGTCGCCGTCCCAAAGCTGTCAAGATGTAGCGGTTCTTTCCCTGACGTGCCACCCAAGCCTCATACTCGTCCATCGTGACGGGTTGGAAGCGGATGTGTACGTTCAGTTCGCTCGCCTTGAAGAGCAGTTCCTTCATCACGTGCCCCGAACTTTCCTCCGACACGCGAATCAGAATGCCCAGCGAGAGGGTCGAGTGGATGTCCGCCTGTCCGATGTCTTGGATGTCCACGTCGTGACGTGCCAACACATCCATGATGCCAGCCGTCAACCCCGGACGGTCTTCGCCTGTGATGCGTAAGAGAATGAGTTCTTCCATCTACTTTGCTATAATCAGCGAATACTTCTTCTTGCCCTGCTGCACCAGCAGATACTTTCCGTCCAGCAAGTCAGCTGAGGTCAGCACTTGGTCGGCAGCCGAAACCTTATCCTTGTTCACACTCACGCCGCCACCCTTCACGAGGGTCTTCACTTCGCCCTTGCTGGCGAACACCTGTGCGTGGTCAACTGCAAGGTCGGCCAGTTTCACACCTTCCTCGAAGAGGGCTTTATCCACCTCGAAGTGAGGCACACCGGCAAACACGTCCAGCAGCGTCTTCTCGTCCAGCTTCAAAAGGCTCTCCTTCGTGGATTTTCCGAACAGAATGCCCGAAGCCTCCACTGCCAATTCGTAATCCTCGCGCGAGTGAACCATCACCGTCACTTCCTCGGCCAGACGCTTCTGCAGCACACGGCGACCTGGGTCGGTGTCGTGTTCAGCGATGAGGGCATCAATCTCCTCCTTCTCCAACGACGTGAAAATCTTGATGTAACGCTTCGCATCCTCGTCGGGCACATTGAGCCAGAACTGGTAGAACTGGTAGGGCGAAGTGTAGTTCCTGTCGAGCCACACGTTGCCGCTCTCCGTCTTACCGAACTTGCGTCCGTCACTCTTCGTCACCAGCGGACACGTCAGCGCAAAGCACTCCTTGCCGTTCATGCGGCGAATCAGTTCCGAACCCGTCGTGATGTTGCCCCATTGGTCAGCACCACCCAGCTGCAACTTGCAACCCTTATGCTCGTTCAGATAGTAGAAGTCATAACCTTGCAACAGCTGGTAAGTGAACTCGGTGAAGGACAAGCCATCGCGAGCCTCTCCGTTCAGACGCTTCTGCACACTCTCCTTCGCCATCATGTAGTTGACCGTGATGTGCTTACCGATGTCCCTCACGAAATCGAGGAACTTGAAGTCCTTCATCCAGTCGTAGTTGTTCACCAGTTCCGCACGGTTCGGCGCATCGCTGTCGAAGTCGAGGAAGTGCGACAACTGCTTCTTGATGCAAGCCACATTGTGTCGCAACGTCTCTTCATCCAGCAGGTTGCGCTCCGTCGATTTTCCCGATGGGTCGCCAATCATGCCTGTGGCTCCACCGATGAGAGCCAGCGGCTTGTGTCCGCAACGCTGAAAATGCCTCAGCATCATCACGCCGCACAGGTGTCCGATGTGCAGCGAGTCGGCCGTGGGGTCGATACCCAGATATGCTGTTACTTGCTCCTTCTTGAGCAATTCGTCCGTGCCAGGCATCATCTGGTGAATCATGCCGCGCCACGTCAATTCTTCTACAAAGTCTTTCATCTTTTCCCTTTTTTATGATGTGTGATTTACAATTTTTTGCAAAGGTACAACTTTTTTTTCATATTCCTTTCCACATTCCTCCGAATTCCTTATCTTTGCAAAGAAAAAACAAACAATCATTATAAAAACTTAAAACTTAAAAGCGTATGACTTTCAAAAACATGGTGCAAGCGGCAGCGGTTACGGCCATGCTTACGGCTCCGTTGAGCGCACAGGCACAAAAGGTGAAGGCTCCTGCTGGAGGCAAACAAATTAGTAAAGAACTGATTGGTATCTTCTTCGAAGACATCAGCTATTCTGCCGACGGTGGTTTGTATGCCGAGCTGGTGGAAAACGGCTCGTTCGAGTACAATCCGACAGAGAAGGACGGCTGGGGCCCTGGCACTGCCTGGAAGATGATTCGCCCTGGACACTCTCTGGGTAACTTGGAGGTGCGGATGGACAACCCTATCCATCCTTACAACCCCACCTACATGCGGTTACACACAGAGCGTGTGAAGGAATACTATGACTATACAGGTTGGAAGGGTTTCGGCTTGGAAAATGGCGGTTTCGACGGCATCAGCGTGAAGGCAGGTGCCAAGTACGACTTCTCCGTCTTCTTCCGCAACATCGGTGATGCCAAGCAGGTGCGTGTCGTGTTGGGCATCCCACAAGGATGGGGAAAAGACCCCAAAGTGTTGGCTGAGACGACGCTCGACGTGAGCGACAAGGCTTGGAAGAAGTATGAAGCTGTGTTGACCCCCAGCGAAGATTGCACAAACGCCATCTTGCAGCTGTTGGTGCAGAATGCTGGCGACTTAGACGTGGACGTGGTGTCGCTGATGCCAGAGGACACCTACAAGGGTCACGGCTTGCGTAAGGATTTGGCAGAGGCACTCGAAGGATTGCAGCCAAAGTTCATGCGTTTCCCCGGTGGATGCGTGGTGCATGGTGGTGGCGACGGTTTCTGGAACACCTATCGTTGGAAGACCACTATTGGCCCGAAGGAACAGCGTCGTGGCATGAAGAACACATGGGGTTACCACCAGTCGATGGGTCTTGGTTACTATGAGTATTTCCAGTTCTGCGAAGACCTCGGTATGGAGCCGCTACCTATCCTTCCTTGTGGTGTGAGCTGTCAAGGAACTAACGGCGGTTGGAACATGAAGACACAGGCACAGGATGTGGTGCCCATGAGCGAGATGGACGAATGGGTGAACGAAGCACTTGACCTGATTGAGTGGGCAAACGGCGACGTGAACACCACTTGGGGTAAGAAGCGTGCAGAACAGGGTCATCCGAAGCCCTTCAACTTGAAGTATCTGGGTATCGGCAACGAGGAGAAAATCACGAAGGAGTTTGAGGAGCGCTTTAAATATATGTATAATAAGATTCTCGCCAAATACCCCAACATCGTCATCGTCGGTACGGCAGGTCCTGGTTCCCACAAGGGCAATCCTGACTTCGACAACGGTTGGCGCATTGCTGAGGAGACAGGGCTTCCCATCCTCGACGAGCACTACTATGAGCCTCGCGACTACTTCCTCAACAATCAGGCAAACTACGACAACTACCCACGCGACCGCAAGACAAAGGTTTATCTGGGCGAGTATGCCGCCAAGGACAAGAAACTGGCTGACGCTCTCTACGAGGGTCTTTACTTGCTGGGCGTTGAGCGCAACGGCGACGTGGTGGCTATGACCAGCTACGCACCGCTCTTTGCCAAGAAGAACCACTACAGCTGGAACCCCGACCTCATCTACTTCGACAACGAGAAGGTCATCTTGACTTGCAGCTACTATGTGCAGCAGATGTTCGGTACCACTCCTGGCGACTACTACTACGGCGATGTGGCCAAGTTCGAGGGTGGCGACAAGTTCCAAGGCACTTCCGCTGTGCTCAACACGGAGAAAGGCGAACTGTACATCAAGCTCATCAATGCCGCAGCTGAGGCAAAGACCGCCACGATTGACCTGAGCAAGTTCAAGGGCTTCCCATCGAAGGCCATGATGACCACCATCAGCGGTTCGTCGTTGGAGGTGGAGAACAACTTCGACGCACAACCCGTCGCACCTTCCGACAAGGAAATCAAGATTTCCAAGAAGATGACCCTCGAAGTGGCACCCTTCTCGGCTAACGTGATTCGTCTGAAGGTGAAGTAAAATACGGATATTTGTTGTCAAATACCCTCGTTGTTTTCAATAGATTTTGAATATGAGTGCGGAGCATCTGGTATGTTTCGCACTCTTTATATTGTGTGTTCCTTCGTAGCATCTGGGCAGGTTGGAACTGGCTGTGCGCGTATGCCGCCAGTTCGTTCGCCAGTTGTTGCGCATTGTTGTTCGACAAGAGCTTGATTTCCTTCTCCCGTTGACGACGGAGAAGGGTACAGACGGGTGTCATGGCGGCATCCACCACATTCTCCATCAGGTGATGCCCCTGGATGAAGAGATAAACGTTGTCCTTCTTCATGCCAAGGTCGGCCAGTTCCTGCTTCAGTGCCGTGAGCTTCCCCTTGGCATCCTTCACGTGCTGCTGCAACCAAGCCAGTTTGCGGTTCACGCTCTTGCGCACTTTCTCCAACGACTCTTCGGGTTTGAACACGTTGAGTTGCTCCATAGCGGTGATGTTGTTGAAGGAAGTGAGCGGAAACTCGTTGTAGCGTCCGCGTCGATGCAGCCACACCAGCCAGACGAACAGCTCATAGACGATTTCGGAATACTGCCGTAGGTATTCCTCGAAATTGAAGAGGTTGCGGTCGTTCAGCGTCGCCATCACACACACGTTATGGAGCGAAGGCGCATAGCACTGATAGCTCTCGATGGAATAGGCGTAAGTGTGTACCACGTAAGGGTTGTCGAGCATCCATTTGGAAGAAGGCGTTTGGCGTTGCAGCAGATAGTCGAGGTCGGCATCCACACACGCAATCATGCACTTACCCAAAGCATTCCCCAACTGATTCTTCATGGCCGTCTTCTTCCCTCGGTTGAGGTTGGTGCGGCTGGGCAGCATCACCTCGAAAGCCGTCTGGTCGTCCTCGAACTCGCCGAGCACATTGCGCCAGAAGAAGATGTCCTCGTAGGATTCCACGTAGGCGACAATCTTCCGCTTCTTCACCTTCGGACGAAGGCGGTTCGCGGCCTCGATATAAGCCGAGGATATGTTGGAGATGAGACGCTTTGACATATTAATTACTAATGTCTCCCACTTCCGTCACATTTTCCATCCAGCCGTCCATGATGAGGGCAGGGGAGTGGGTGGAGAGGATGATTTGCGCGTTCGGGTTGAGCTGTCGGATGAGGTCGATGAGCCGTTGTTGCCAGTCGATGTGCAGGGAGATTTCGGGTTCGTCCATCAGCAAGGCGTAAGGTTCGCGGTTCTCCACCAGCACCGTCAGCAAGATGGCCAGCATCTGCTTCTCACCGCTGGAGAGTTGGTAGGGGGTGAGCGTCTCCTTGCCCAACAAGAACTGAATCTCGTTGTTCTTCCGGTCAATCTTCTTGCCCGTCTCCGCAAACAGCTCGTCAACCATGTCCTGAAACTGCTTCTTCGGCGCACTCACCTCCGCCGCCTTCAGCTGGTCGGCAGGGTCACCACTCGTCAGCAACTCGATGATGCGGTTGCCGATGTTCACTTGATAGTCGAGGAATCGCTTCTGCAAACGGTAAATCTGCCAATCCAGTTCCGTCTTCACCCGCGAATCCGACAGCTTTTCCAGCAGGTCGCTGTGCAGCAACGGACGGTCGAACGAGCGAATCACGTCAAACTTGATGTAGGTGGCATCTTCGGGCATCAGCTTGATGCGCACACCCTGTGGAGCATCGCCAGGGGCGAGTTCCCCCTTTTCGATGACACTGAGCATCCGTGCCGAGTGGTTGATGATGGTGCTCTTGCCCACGCCGTTGATGCCGCTGAGGATGTTCACGTCGGGTTGCAGTTGCCACACGATGTGCCGTCCACCCTTCCACAGAGCCTGAATCTCTATGCTTTGAATGTAGTCAGCTCTCTTTTTCATGGTCTTTGGGTTTTATGGATGCAAAGCTACAGAAAAATCCCGAATAATCCATCAGCCAACGAGAAAAACTTTGTCTCCATGGAAACAAAAATATTTTATGAGATAAAATTGACGTTTAGATTGATGGATATTGACGTTGAATAAAAAACGCTCTATTTCTGTCTTTTCACGTCAATCCTTGTCAATTCAATCGTCAATCTGCATCAATATGGTTTTTGCTCTCAACACCTTGCGGTAAAGGAGCCTCAAAATCGGTGTGAGTCACACCGAGGGTGCCGGTCTGAGTCACACCGCCATACCCGGTCTGAGTCACACCGCTTTTGGGGCTACGAGGGCACCATTTGCCAACACTTTCCCTATAGGCAACGACGTTGCCCCGC
>CADCDP010000050.1:0-3725 GCA_902800305.1 uncultured Bacteroidales bacterium | reverse complement strand
ATGGGTATTTTAAAAAGTCTAAGGAGTCAAGGAGTTAAGGAGTGGCTTTCGCGAAAGCCTTGAAAACGCCAAGAAATGAAACCGCCGAAACTTAAATTACCTATAATTTGTTCTCCAAATCCAATAACATCAGTTTTTTATCATAAAAAGGCTTCTATTTTAATATTTTTTTGTAATTTTGCATTGAAATCATTCAATGACAGAATTATGAGCGAAAGAGACAAACTAATCGAACAGGAGCGCAAGGGCGTGGTCGAGCTTCTCCTTAAAAGAATGGACTGACACGCCGTCAACTCGTAGATAACCTCGTGGGCTTTTGGGCTGCCAGCTGGGCGCACACGCTGACCGAGGAGGAGAAGAAAATGTTCCCACATCTCGTATTCTGACTCATATTCAAAACAAAAATAAAAATACAGATTATGGCAACAATGACATTACCACAGACATCCCAAATAATAGTGACGCTGGAAGACAATGCGCTCGTGGCCGACATCAAGCGGGCACTGAAAATGATACGCGGCATAGCATCGGTGCGTACCGCCACTATCAGCGACGACCGCACCATCACCCCCGCCATGCGCCGCTCCATCAACAAGGCTCGCCGCGAATATGCCAAGGGTGAGACCATCAAATGCAGCACCCCCGAGGAGATGCAGCGATATTTCGACAGCCTATGACCTACACGATTGAGTACTCCAAGGAGGCTGACCGGACGTTGCGCAAGTGGAAGAAGTCCAACCCTCAGCTCTTCAAGAAGGCGACGAAGATTCTGATGGACATCATGCAGCATCCCCGCACAGGTCTGGGCCACCCCGAAGCGCTTGTCGGAGGAAACGATGTGACCTATTCACGCCACATCACAGCCCACGACCGCATCATATACGACATCTACGACGACCGCGTCACGGTGCTTGTAGTTCAAGCCGAGGAACATTACAACGACAAGTAATTTTACCCCCCACTTTATCTCTCATAACAAATAACAACAAAACAACCCCACACTCATGCCCCGCTACCTCCACATACCCCACACTCCCGACACCGCCCGGACCCTGACTCTGAGCGGCCGTAACTGCTTGGTAGTGAGCAGCATAGTTACCCCCCCCTAAAACCGGCTACAGGCGCGAAAAAGGGCGCCGAGGCGAAATGTGCCCACAAGGCACGCAGAAGTCCCATAGCGGGGCTGCTGCGTGCCTTGTGGCGTATCTGTGTGTCCCCACCGACGACGTGGACGTGGACAAGGAGTACCAGCTCATCCCAATCGACAGTTTATAAACATCATTTTATTTATTAACAAATTAAATTTTCAAGTTATGTTCAAAACAAGATTTATTTCAATGCTCGTGCTGCTCGCAGCAGTAGCCACGGGCGCAGTGGCACAGGAGACCTACAAAGTCTCTGTGAAGGAAGGCACCGAAGATGCCACAAATTGGACCATCACGCCAGCCGAGGCAACTACCACGGGCGTGGCCGCAGGTACGGAGGTGAAAGCCACCTACAACGGCACGAAGAAGGTGAAGAGCGTCAAGGCCGTGAAGAAGAAGGCTCCCGCCACCGACCTCTCGATGGTGGACTGCGCGGGCACTGCCCGCACCGACGGCCAGTGGACGGCCAACTGCTACATGGTACACACAGCGGGCGACTACAAGCTGCCCTTAGTCTATGGCAACGCCATCAAGAGCGGTGCAGCCAACACGGCGGCCTATACGGGCGTGAGCGGAAGCAACACCACCGCCACCTTCCCCCGCCACGACGGCGAGGCCATCGCCGACCCGTGGATCAAGAACAACGGCATCACCGTGACCCAGGCCGAGCTGCTCTGGCAGGACGCCCAGGGACTCGTTACCGCCGTGGGCATCAGCGGCGACTACCTGACGCTGACCGTGGGCAAGGACGCTGCCGAGCAGGAGGGCAACGCCCTCGTGGCAGCCAAGGACGCCCAGGGCACCATCGTCTGGTCGTGGCACATCTGGGTGACGAAGCAGACCTTCGCCACGCTGACCACCATCACTGTCAGTGACTACGGTTATAAGGTGACACCCGTGAACCTCGGCTGGGTGGGCGACGCCACCAGCGGTGCCACAGGCTACTGCACTTTCTACCAGTGGGGCCGCAAGGATGCCTTTATTCCCAGCACGGGAATAGGGGACGATGACGGCAACGGTGTCAACCATACCGTCTATAACATCAACAACAACGACGTGACTACGACTGCTTTCACCCTTATACATGAAAACGACGTGACCATTGGCGACAACATCCAGCATCCGACGGTGCATTATCGTAACATCTCGACTAATGGTCCCTGCAACACCCGGTATTACAATATGTGGGACGCACAGCAGACGAGCACTGCCGAAAATACCGCTGCCGCTACGGTAAAGACGGTTTACGATCCGTGTCCTCCCGGCTTCTGCGTACCTACTTTTGGGTTGTACAATTATATCAAAACTCAGTACAGACCTACGTTCAACGCTGGCTACACATATAAAGGTGTGTTCTTCCCCGCCTCGGGCGAACGCAACTACTATTATGGCTATATCGACGGTGTTGGCACTGTCGACGGTGTTGGCACTGACGGTTACTACTGGTCGGCTACGCCCTACAATGGTACCAATAGCCGTTACTTCTACTTCACTTCCAGCGGCTGGTATCTGGGCCCCGACTATCGCTTTAATGGCTACCCCGTCCGGGCGGTCGCAGAATAATATTACCATTCACCCGTTAAGAAGGCGGCTGGCCCTTCATCCGACTGAGCCAAACCCACGGAGAGGGCGGCCTCCCCGCACGAAAGAACAACAGATTCAGAAAAAACGACGACTCGGAAAACATGGACATGCCCGTCATGCCACACCCAGGCACCGACACCCAGGCATCGCCAAGCGACAACAATAAAAGTAAAACAAATTAAAAAACAAACAAACAAATAAAAAGATGAAAAAAAGAATTTTATCAATGCTCGTGCTGCTCGTAGCAGCAGTGACGGGCGCGTGGGCACAGGATCCAATCAACCTGACTCCGAGTGCTGACTACAAAACATGGACACCGAACTGGCCTTGAACGAGGAGGAAAACACCGCCACGAAGCTGGACGAGTGGGACGGCTACGAGGCCAACGTGACGCTGACACGCACGCTTAACGCTGGTGGCTACAACACCTTCTCTGTTCCCTTCGACCTCGACATCCCTGAAGGTTGGACGGTGAAGGAACTCACCAGTGCCTCGTTCGCTAACGATGTGCTGACCCTCAACTTCGCCAATGCCGCCAGCATCGAGGCCGGCAAACCATATCTGGTGAAGGTTGCTGCCAACGCAGACCTCTCCGCAGCCGCCTTCGCGGAAGTCACCGTAAGCAAGGATGCCGTGCCCTATACGTCGGCCACCGTCGATTTCATCCCCACACTGGGCGCAACGACCATTCCCGCTGGCGACACGAAGGCCGTGCTCTTCTTCGCAGCCGACAACACGCTGCTGAACCCATCGGCACTGCCCGCCAACATCAAGGGCTTCCGCGCTTACTTCCAGATGAAGGGTGAGGTCGTTCAACAGGTCCGCGCATTCTGTCTGGACTTCGGCGACGGCGAGAGCACCGGTATCCGCTCGATTGAGTCCAACGGCAAGGTTGCCGACGATGCCATCTACACGCTGGACGGTCGCCGCGTCAGCCAGCCTACGAAGGGTATCTATATCCAGAACGGAAAGAAGTTAATCATTAAGTAAAACAAC
>CADCDP010000049.1 GCA_902800305.1 uncultured Bacteroidales bacterium | reverse complement strand
CTATCACGCAGAGGTTTATGTGAATGTCATCGTCTTCTCAGCCGATGGCAAAGATATGCCGGACGCACTGGCTGGTTTTGCTGCTTCTGCAGCGCTGGCCTGCTCGGACATTCCTTTCGAGGGTCCCATTTCCGAGGTGCGTGTTGCACGCATCAACGGCGAGTTCGTGATTAACCCCACTTTCGAGCAGTTGAAGGAGGCCGACATGGACTTGATGGTCGGTGCCACCGAAGAGAACATCATGATGGTGGAAGGTGAGATGAAGGAAGTGCAGGAGAAAGACCTTCTCGAAGCCCTCAAGGCAGCCCACGAGGCCATCAAGCCCCAGTGCCGCTTGCAGAAGGAGCTGATGAAGGAGTTGGGCAAGGACGTGAAGCGTGAATATTGCCATGAGGTGAACGACGACGACTTGAAGGCAGACCTTCAGGCCAAGTGCTATCAGCCCGCTTACGACGTGACGAAGCAAGCATTGGAGAAGCAGGAGCGTGCTGATGCTTTCGAGAAGATTCGCGAAGACTACAAGGAGGCATACGCAGCAGCTCACACCGAGTTGAGCGAAGAGGAACTGGAAGAGAAGTATGCTTTGGTTGACCGCTACTACCACGACGTGGAGCGCGATGCCATGCGTCGTTGCATCCTCGATGAAGGCATCCGTCTCGATGGTCGTAAGACAACCGACATCCGTCCTATCTGGTGCGAGGTGTCTCCGCTGCCTGGTCCTCACGGAAGTGCCATCTTCACCCGTGGTGAAACACAGGCTTTGGCTTCATGTACCCTCGGTACGAAGCTCGACGAGAAGCTTGTCGATGGTGCTTTGGAGCGCTACTACATGAAGTTCCTCCTTCACTACAACTTCCCTCCCTTCTCCACAGGCGAGGCAAAGGCACAGCGTGGTGTAGGTCGTCGTGAGATTGGTCACGGTCACCTCGCATGGCGCGGCATCAAGGGACAGCTTCCCGATGATTATCCATACACCATCCGCGTGGTTTCCGACGTGTTGGAGTCCAACGGCTCTTCTTCTATGGCCACCACTTGTGCTGGTACACTCGCCCTGATGGATGCTGGTGTGCCCATCAAGAACCCCGTAGCAGGTATCGCCATGGGTCTGATTAAGAACCCAGGTGAAGACAAGTACGCCATCCTCTCCGACATCCTTGGTGACGAAGACCACCTTGGCGACATGGACTTCAAGACGACAGGTACGAAGAACGGTCTGACAGCCACTCAGATGGACATCAAGTGCGACGGTCTCTCCTACGAGATACTCGAACAGGCACTCATGCAAGCAAAGGCTGGTCGTGAGCACATCATGGGCGAGATGATGAAGACCATCTCCGAGCCACGTCCAGAGTTGAAGCCACACGTACCACGCATCGAGCAGATTATCATTCCGAAGGAGTTCATCGGTGCAGTCATTGGCCCTGGTGGTAAGGTGATTCAGCAGATGCAGGAAGACACCAAGACCGTCATCACCATCGACGAAGAAGACGGTGTGGGTAAGGTGCAGATTTCGGCACCCGACCGCGATGCCATCGAGGCAGCCATTGCCAAGATTAAGGCCATCGTAGCCATCCCCGAAGTGGGTGAGGTTTACCACGGAGTGGTTCGTTCCGTTATGCCATACGGATGCTTCGTGGAGTTCCTGCCCGGCAAGGACGGTCTGCTCCACATTTCCGAGATTGACTGGAAGCGTCTCGACACCGTTGAGGAAGCCGGCATTAAGGAAGATGACCAGATTGACGTGAAGCTCATCGACATCGACGAGAAGACTGGCAAGTTCAAGCTCTCTCGTCGTGCCCTCATCGAGAAGCCTGCCGACTACGTGGAGCCACGTCAGCGCGGTGAGCGTCGTCCACGTCCAGAACGTGGTGGCGAGCGTCGTCCACGTCCAGAGCGCGGTGAGCGTCCTGCACGTCGTGAAGAGCGTCAGCCACGCCATGAGGCTCTTGCACAGGGAGGTGACGACTTTAAGTCCGCTCTCGACGACCTGTTGAAGTAATACACATTATTTATAGATAAGAAAAAGGCATCCGATGGGGTGCCTTTTTCTGTATGGCAGAATGCCTATACCTCTGTGTCCTAAAGGTGTAAGCCCGCTGTCTGTCATCTACTAAGCCGCAGGTCTGATAACTAAGAAGCCACATACGAGTTATCTCATATACGGCTTGTAGGATTCAACGGTATCGGTGTGGGTGTTCTGACGTGGTCGGTACGCGGTGTTTTACCCTTACGGGACAAACACTTTCTGGGTACTTCCATCATTCATCTTGACGATGTTCAGTCCCTTTTGAGGTACGGAAAGCTTCGTTCCATTGACGGAATGGTATTCCGTGGGGTGAGCTTCAGAGTCAGCCACTTCCTCGATGCCCGTGCTGCTATCGTTGATAGAAACACGGAGGATAGCTTTGGCTTGAGAAGTGTTAGAATGGTACTCTGGCACTTCGTTCATGATGATGTAGGCTCTGTTGGCTTTAAGACCGTTGTTGCTTCCGCATGGTCGGATTTCGTTACTACTCAGAAGATAAACATTCGCCCCTATCGTTGTTTTGATGTCAGAAATGTCTTCAAAAGTTCCATATAGACCGTTTTTGTTTAGGGCTGTAGTGACGGGGTTGTCTGTGCCTGTATAGGTGAAGCTTAGAGAAGTTATTCCATCTTCTGGCTTGAAAATGTAGGGGTAGCCAGCTTCGAGTGTGGTTACTTGGCTGAAAACCAAAACCGTTTCTCCTCCTTCTGTAGTTTTCCCTTCAATCTCATAGAATTTGGCATCTGTATTATCGCTGACATCAAAAGTATAGGGTAAGCAAATGGTGCCAATATTGGAGGAGGTAATTTCTCGGGCGTATGTCACTTCTTTGTATAGGTAAGGGTGGACTGTGTTTGACGAGACTGTGCTATAAACATTGAATCCAGGAGTTCCTGTATAAAAACAAAGATATGTGCTTTTTCCTGTCTGGAAGAGGATTTTCACCTTTTGGTCTGTTAAGAAAGTAAAAGTTACATCTTTGTATATTTTTTCTGTTGTATTAAATGTTTTTTTTGACGAACGCGAGAGTTTGTCTTTGGCACCAAGATATAGGTTATCTATAGGATCGTATAGTACATAATAATCACCATTTTCTTGAATGGTAATACAATGTAGTGGCTCCATACCATCGGCATCAATTGTTATAACCTTTTTATTGGAACTAATATAGTTCGTAATATTTTGTGCATTATATTTAGTGTTGCTACTATTATAGTCTTTGAAAGTAAAGTACTCAGAATCATTGTTTCTGCTTCCTACTATTAAATAATTCCCTTCCGTCAACTCTTCCATTGATGTGATTTTCTGGAAATATCGGGTTGTCTGTCCATACAGACTTCCAACACAAATTGTTGTGATGGCGAACATGAGTGTTTTTAAGGTATTCTGTTTCATCTCTTTTCTTTATTTTAATTGGTTAATTATCCTTTTAATTCCTTCTTCCACCAAGCTTCGGCGTGTGGCGAGGTTGATGCGGATGTAGCCCTCGCCGGCTGTTTTGCCGTACATGGTGCCAGCGTTGACAAAGACTTTGGCGTGGCGCATCAGGTGGTCTGCCACTTGTTGGGAGGTCTTTCCTGTGGCGCGGATGTCGAGCCAAAGGAGATAGGTGCCTTCGAGGGTGGTGACGGGGCACTGGGGCAGTTCTGTCTCAAAGAGCTGTTTGGCGAGTTGGTAGTTGCCGTGGATGTACTGGCAAAGTTGGTTGAGCCATGTTTCACCTTCGGGGGTGTAGGCTGCTTGCAGGGCTATGACTCCGAAGGGGTTGACATCGCACACCTCGTTGATGTTGATGGCTTTATCGACCCGTTGGCGGTTGCTGTCGTCGGGGACAATGATGTTGGCAATTTGCAGACCTGCGATGTTGAAGGCTTTGGAGGGTGAAACGCATACGGCGGCGTTTGCAGCAAAATCAGGGGACAGGGAGGCAAAGGGGGTGTAGGTATGACCGGGCATGACGAATTCACAATGGATTTCGTCGCTGATGACGAACACGCCGTGACGGAGGCAGATGTCACCCATGCGTGTCAACTCTTCTCTTGTCCACACGCGTCCGGCTGGGTTGTGGGGGTTGCAGAGCAGAAAGACTTTTGTGTCAGGGTCAGCGCATTTCGCTTCGAAGTCTTCCCAATCGACTTCATAGCGGTGATTCTCCATCTTGAGCGGATTCTCTGCCAGGATGCACCCGTTGTTGCGGATGCTGGAGAAGAAGCAGTTATAGACGGGAGTTTGGATGAGCACCTTAAGCCCCTCTCCCCCTTTGGAGGGTGGGAGGGTGGTCAAGCCTTTGATAATGGCGGAGATGGCGGGCACGACTCCGCTGGTGTAGATGAAGGACTTTCTGTCGATTGTCCATCTGTGTCGACGGGCGAACCACTGGATGGTGGCTTTGTAGTAGCTTTCGGGCACGAGGGTGTAGCCGAAGCAACCATGCTGCATCCGCTCTTGGAGTGCTTGCAGGATGCACGGGGCGGTCTCGAAATCCATATCTGCCACCCACATCGGGATGATGTCGGGGTCGGAAAACTCGTCCCACTTGACGCAGTTGGTGCCTTTTCTGTTGACGGGGGTGTCGAAGTTGTAGGTCATGGGTTTTGGTTTTTTTTAGGTCTTTTTAGATTTTCTAGATATTCTAGATATTCTAGATTCTCTAGATTCTCTAGATATTCTAGATTTTTATTATCACTTTTGCGTCGGCTGGGGCTTTCTGGTTCTCGTCCCAGATAAGCTCGCCTACATTCCCTTCCACCACAATGGTGCCGCTGGTGGGGTTCTTGATGCTGTGGACGTTGCCTTTGATGGTGCCGTTGACTGTGGAGTATTCGAGGATGAGGTTGGCGTCTTCGCCGAAGGTGCAGTCTTCGAGAATGAGGCCATCTACGTAGCAGAGTAGCTGTTCGCCGGTGAGGTGGCAGCGCACAAGACGAATGTTTTTGCCATACCATGCAAGGTATTCACCGTTCACCTCGGAGTCGTAGATGGTCACGTTTTCTGACTCCCAAAATGAATCCTTCGAGTTGATGACGGCGTTGTGTATCTCCACGTTCTTGGCATACTGGAAGGCGTAGTTGCCTTCTTGGTGGTAGTTCTCGATGCGGATGTTCTCGGAGTGCATGAAGGCGTAGTCGCAATTTTCAATCTTCACATTCTTCAACTCGATGTTCTTGCAGTCCCAGAGGTATTGCTCGCCATTGGGGAAGTCGGTGTTTTCCACATAGATGCCGTCCATGCGTCGGAACAGCTTGGGTGCATCCACCTTGCAGTTGGTCATGCGGCAGTTCTTGGAGTACCAGAGGCTGCTGCGGGCACTTTCGGCAAAGTAGCAGTCGTTCACACGGAAACCATCCGTCTCCCAGAAGACGTATTTGCCCTCGAAGCGGCAGTGCTCGGCTTCGATGTTGCTGCTCTCCTTGATGGACGATTCGCCGATGTGGATGGTCACGTTCTCCAGTCGCAAGTCATGGGAGGCGTAGAGTGGTCGTTCTCCTCCAAACTCTTGGTTCTTAATAGTTCTCATAGATAGTATCTGCTTTAATTAGTTCTTCTTTTTCTGTTTGAGTAGTCCGTATTTTTGTCTCTTCCATGCTGATGTTGCTCCATTCTCGACGACTCAGGCGGAAGAGGAAGGCGGCTCCGCGCCAGCATAGTTCTATACACATGGCTATCCACACACCGTGAAGTCCCATGGATGGGGCTAACAGGAGTGCTAACGTGAGGCGCACCACCCAGATGCTGGCCAAATTCATGATGCTGGGTACGAGGGTCTTGCCTGAACCGACGAAGACGCCGTAGGCTACGATGCTGGCTGCGAACATGGGTTCTGCCCATGCCTCGATGCGGAGCACTTCGGTGCCGAGCTTCACCACGGCGGCATCGGTGGTGACCATCTGCATCATTTCGGGGGCAAAGACTGCCATGAGCACGCCCATCGCCGCCATGATGCTCATGCCTAACCCCATCGAAATCCACGCGAAACTTCGCATAAGGTCTTTGCGACGTGCGCCGAGGCTCTGACCGACGAGGGTGGTGGCTGCCTCGGAGATGCCGTAACCGGGCATGTAACAGAGGCTTTCGATGTTGATGCCGAAGGTGTTGGCAGCGATGGCGACGGAACCTAAGGGAGCGATGATGCCTGTGATGGCGATTTGTGCACCGCACATCACACCTCGTTCCAGACTGATGGGAGAACCTATCTTGAAGGCTTTCAGCAAGGAACGTCTGCTGGGAATGTATCTTGATTTGTCCCAACGACCTATCAACTCTGTGTCGAGGGCGAAGCGCAAGGATTTGTCTTTTACGGCAAGGAAATAGAGCATCAGCACCATCGTAATGATGTAGGCGAGCAGTGTGCCGTAGGCTGCTCCGGCTGTACCCAGGTGGAAGATGAAGATGAAGACGTAGTTGAACACCACGTCGAAGAGGCACATAAGGGCATTCAGAAAGCTGGGAACCTTGATGTTGCCACTACAGCGCAATGCACCGGCTGCCAGCATATCGACGGCGAGGATGGGGAGTGCAACTGCTACAATCATAAGGTATTCGGTGGCTCCTGCCCAAATCTCTCTGTCGGCACCCAACCATTGAGGGAGCCAGGGGGCAATGGCGAATCCTATCGCCGTCAGCACCAGACTAAATGAAACTACTGCACACAGACCTTGTCGGATGATGTTTCTGGCTCCTTTCAGGTCTTCTGCCCCCACATGATGGGCCACTTGTACCGAGAACCCTGCCGCACAAGCAGAACAGAGTCCGCCAAACAGCCAGATGGTCGTGGAAACCAGTCCGACGGTGGCCGACTCTTTCGTGCCGAGGTGCCCTAACATGGCAGCATCGATAATCTGCATGGCCACCGAAGAAATCTGTGCCACCATCGACGGAAGACTCAACAGCACAGTGAGCCGCAGCTTTTCTTGCCACGACATGTTTCTGGCTCCTTTTCTGACCAAAGCCAACAATTCGTCTTTGGATAAACCCATCTGTTTGTGTCGGTTGTATGGTTTTCGAGGCACAAAGGTACGAAAATTAAGTGAAAAGTGACTAAAGAAGAATAAAAATTCGTACCTTTGCGACATTGTTGGCTTCATGCCAACGAAAATTGTGTCAGAAAAAAGTTTACTAACCCTATGAAACGATTCCTAAAACAAACGCTTATGGCTGCTTTGCTCAGCACATCGCTTATCGCTGCTCATGCACAGGACATGAAGCTGTTGCCTATTCCCGTTGGCCCTATCTCCGAGATGTCTTACGCTCCGTCTGCCACTCACTTCTCGCTTTGGGCACCCCTTGCCTCTGATGTGGTGGTGCGCCTCTATCCGCAAGGGGATGGCGGCACAGCCGAGTCTCAGCATCATTTGAAGAAAAATGCCGATGGCACGTGGTCGCTCACGGTAAGTGGTGACCTTGTGGGCAAGTTTTTCACGTTCGAAGTGACCGACCGCAACGGCTCTTCGTTGGGGGAGACTCCTGGAATCTTTGCTAAGGCGGTGGGTGTAGATGGCCGACGTGCGCAGGTGTTGGACATGGCATCGACCAATCCAGAAGGGTGGGAGAGTGACCAACGTCCATTGTTGAAGGACTTCTCCGAGGTTATCATCTACGAGATGCACCATCGTGACTTCTCGATGGACACGGAGTCGGGCATCCAGCATCGGGGTAAGTTCTTGGCTCTGACCGAAACGGGCACGAAGAATGCACCGGGACAGCCGACGGGACTTGACCATTTGAAGCAGTTGGGAATCAACCACGTGCATATCCTTCCGTCCTACGACTATGGTTCAGTGAACGAGGCACAGAATTTGTTGGCACAGACAGACACACGTGTGCCGCAGCAGTACAACTGGGGGTATGACCCCGTGAACTACAATGTGCCAGAGGGTAGTTACAGCACGAACCCATACGACCCGACGGTGCGCATCCGTGAGTTTAAGCAGATGGTGCAATCGCTCCACAAGGCTGGCATCCGTGTGGTGCTCGATGTGGTGTATAACCATGTGTTCGATGCTGCTTCGTCGCAGTTCGACAAGGTTTGTCCAGGCTATTTCTTCCGTCATCATGCCGACGGTACACTCTCCAACGGGTCGGGTTGCGGCAATGAGACGGCGAGCGAGATGCCGATGATGCGTAAATACATGGTGGAGTCGGTGCTTTATTGGATGAGGGAATACCACATTGATGGTTTCCGCTTTGACTTGATGGGCGTACACGATATAGAAACGATGAACGCCATTCGTCAGGCGGTCAACCAAGAAGACCCGACCGTTTTCATCTATGGAGAGGGATGGGCGGCTTCCGCTCCAGCGCTCCCAGAGTCGCAGTTGGCTATGAAGGCCAACACCGCACAGATGCCAGGCATTGCGGCGTTTGGCGACGAGATGCGGGACGGACTTCGTGGTGGATGGGACGATGACAAGAAGGGGGCTTTCCTCATCGGTGAGACGGGGCATGAAGAGAGTGTCAAGTTTGGTATTGTGGGCGGCATCAGCCATCCCGAGGTCGATATGTCGAAAGTGAACTACAGTAAAGCGGCATGGGCTGCCGAACCGACACAGATGATTAGTTATGTGTCGTGCCACGACGACCTTTGTTTGGCTGACCGCATCCGTTTGACGCTGATGGAGAAGGGCTTTGGAAATGCCAAAGGTAGTGAGAAAAAGATGAAAACGTTGCGTCAGCCTTCCATCGACGAACGCCTTCGTTTGCAGAAACTGGCGGAAACGGCTGTGCTGACCTCACAGGGGGTACCTTTCATCTGGTGTGGCGACGAAATCCTTCGTGACAAGCATGGGGTACATAATTCCTACAACTCGCCCGACAGCATCAACACCATCCTCTGGAAGAACAAGACCGACTATCGCGACCTCTTCGACTATATGAGTACGCTGATTGCCATCCGAAAGGCGCATCCCGCCTTTCATATCGGAACAGCAGAAGCGGTTCGGAAACACCTGCACTTCCTGCCTTATAAAGGCTCGAATGTTATTGCTTATCAGCTGGATGGAGCTGCTGTGGGCGACGAGTGGAAATCTGTCATTGTGGTGTTGAATAGTCGTACTAAGTCAGTTCGTGTGGCTATCCCTCAGGGCGAATACACCATCATCGCTCAAGACGGCAAATTATTTCCGAAGGGAATGGGCACAATAAAGGGCAAGACCGTCACCGTTCCTGCCCAAAGTGCCCTTATCATGCACCAGTAGTTATTTCAGCACTTCTGCCACTGCTTTTTCCACTTCTGCACCTCTCAGGTTGCGCTTCACAATCTTTCCGTCGGGGTCAAAGAGAATAATCTGAGGGATGCCACTGATGCCGTATGCCGCACTACCCGCTTTCTGTGCATTCATGATTTGAGGGTAGGGGATGCCCAGCTGCTCGATGGCTTTCTTCGTGTCGTCTGGTTTGTCCCATGTGGCTACGCCCAGCACCTCGAACTTCTCGCCCTTGTATTGGTTGTACACTTTAATCAAGTTGGGAATCTCTGCCTTGCAAGGACCGCACCAAGAAGCCCAGAAGTCAACCAACACATACTTGCCTTTGCCCACATAGTCGGACAGTTTGGTCACCTTGCCCTCATACATGGCTTCGAAGTCCTTGAACATCTTGCCCTCGCTTGTTTCCAACTGCACGGCCCATACTTTTTTCTCTTCTTTGATGGCCTCGTTGTTCTTCAAGTATTCGTTACCGTCAACGAGTGCTATGAGTTCCTCAGTAGGCATCACGAAGGCTAAAACAGACCTGACCACGTAAACACCTGCTTCGTTTGGATGCTCTTTCACGAAATCCAATGCCATCTGCTTGACGACGGTGTTTTCGTTACCATCTTCGGGAACGGCTTGTAGTTTTTCGAAGAAGGGCTTTAGAATTTTACCCATTTCTTCTTCACTCATTGTTTTGGTGGCTGGTACAGCGTCTTGTGCCCAGCTTGTTGCAACGGTCAGTGCGAACACTGCCATCAGCGTAATCAATTTTCTCATTGTTGTTGGATGTTATTTGTTTGAAAATAGTTGTTTTGTGTCATTTTGTCTTCTTCCTCTTATCGCCCTCCTGCTGGCAAGAACTTGAGCCAGAAGTTTTCCATGGTCTTCCGCAGATGCTTGGTTGTGCCTTCGCCTTCGTTGATGCTGTGGGAACGCATAGGGTAGGAGACTTGGTAGAACATTTTGCCCTTCTCGATAAGCTTGTTGACCAGCATCTCGCAATTCTGGTAGTGTACGTTGTCGTCGCCTGTGCCATGAATCAGGAGCAGGTTACCCTCCAAACCGTCTGCCCAATTGATGGGGGAGCCATTTTCGTAACCTTTGGGATTGTTCTGTGGCGTGTTCATGTAGCGTTCCTGATAGATAGTGTCGTAGAGTCTCTGGTCGGCCACGAACGCTACGGCTATGCCCGTCTTGAACACTTCGGGGTAACGGAACATACAGTTGAGCGTTTGGCTGCCACCACCGCTCCAGCCTGTGATGCCGATGCGTTCGGTGTCGATGAAGGGAAATTGACGCGCCATGTCGAGGATGCCTTGTGCTTGGTCTTGGCTGGCGAAAGTGCCCACCTCGCCATAGATGCATTTGCGCCATTCTCGTCCACGTGGAGCTGCTGCACCACGATTCTCGATGCTCACCACGATGTAGCCGAGGCTGGCCAAATACTGATGCCATGTGCTACCCACCCACACGTCTTGCACGGTTGAGCTGGCTGGCTCTCCATACACGTCGATAATCACGGGGTATTTCTTGCTGGCATCGAAATTGTAAGGCTTAATCATCCATGCGTCGAGCATCAGTTCGCCCGATTTCACCTTCACGAATTCCTTGGGGTGTACGCCGAGTTCGTCAAACTCCTGTTGTGCTTTGCTGTTATCCACAAGCGTTCTTACGGTTTTGCCCGAAGGGAAGGACTGCATGTCTGTCTGCGGTACTGTGTGGGCGTTACTGAATGTGTGTACTGCCCATGTGCAGGTCGGCGACATGTTGTAGCTGTGTTGCCCCTTTAAGTTGGCATCGCTCACCAACTCGCATTGACCATTGCCAAAGAGCTTGGCACGATAAAGATAGCGTTGGGTGGCATTGTCGGGCGAGGCAATGAAGTACACGTAGCCACTCTTCTCGTTTAGCCCAACCTGCTGAATCACATCAAAGTTGCCCTTCGTGATGAGGCTCATTTGCTTGCCATCGGCACTCACTCGATAGAGGTGTCTCCAGCCGTCTCGCTCGCTCATCCATGTGAAGAACTTATTGCCTTTTAGCCACTTCACATGGTCGTTGGTCTCCACCCAAGCCGTGTCGCTGTCTTCGAAGATGGTCTTCAAGTCCTGTTTGCCAATCGTTGCTGTCCAGATTTTATTGGTGTGTTGTGGACGATCCATTTGTTGGATGAACAGTTGGTTCGTGCCTGGCACAAATTCCATCCTTGGGAGATAATTGTTGCGTGTATCACCAGGAATGGGTAGCCAGGTCGTTGTACCTCCGTCGGCACTCACATAGCCAATCTTTACTGCGCTGTTGGTCGTACCAGCTTTGGGGTAGGGGAAGTGCTGCACGGTGGGATAGATGCTGTCCACGTTGTTGATGATGTCGAACCAGCCAGTACCACTCGTGTTACTCTGCCAATAGGCGATGTACTTTCCATCACCACTCCAGCGGAAACCGTCGCGACAGTCGAACTCTTCCTCATATACCCAGTCGAACGTGCCGTTCACGATGGTGTCATTGCCGTCGGTTGTGATGGCTTTGTAGGTTTTTGTCGCTAAATCCTCCACGTAGATGTTGTTCTTGCTCACGTATGCCACCTTGCTGGCATCAGGCGAGAATTTGGCAAACATCAAACTACTTTTAGGCAAGCCTTTACCCAACTGATACACTTCTCCGTTCTTGCGGTTCAGCACCCAATAGTCACCGCGAGTGTGGTATCGCCACACCTTCTTCGTATCGGTAAAGAACAACACTTTTTCTTGATTCTCGCTGAAAATCAAGTTCGTCACTGGTTTTTCGTTAAAGAAGTATGCGTTACTACCTTTGTCAAACAAAAGTTGTTCTGAAGGAATCAATATCGTCTTGTTCTCATCTTTCGCCGAGTAAGTTGCAATTTCTGGCGTGTTTTTCTCATTGTTCCAATCCACCTGCATATAGTGCTCACCATCCGGCATCCATTCGATATGCTTGGCATATTGAGGGTAAACGATGGCTCCGTAAGCTCTGGATTTTAACATTTTTGCCGTGTCGGTTGCTTTTTGGGCAAAAACTTCTCCGCTACACATTATTAATATATATAGAAGGAGAAACGGTTTTTGTAAGTTCTTCATGTGTTTTTTATTAATGATAAAATTGTTTGAAAGAGTAATCGATAATTTTGTTGCAAAGATAGGTCTTTTCTTGCGAAAAGGCATCGTTTTCAGTGTTTATTAATCTTAAAAACACCTTAAAAAGAAGAAAAACGCACTTTTTTCTAAAAAAGTTGCTCAAAAGTTTTGTCAATTCAGAAAGTCGTCGTACCTTTGCACTCGCTTTCGGGAAGCGTCCGGGGCTGCCGCTCCGGAGAGGGTTTTGTGCCCGCTTCCCTTAGGCGAAGAAGAAGCTCTTTGACAGACTGCGAACAAGCAACAGAGACACAGCATCCGCCCCTCCCCCAGAGGGTTGAGGGGCGAAAGTAAGAAGCTGAAGTCATTCCTTTAGCATACAGACAGGAAAAGATGAACGGACAATAATGGAGCAGGATAGCCTGG
>CADCDP010000048.1 GCA_902800305.1 uncultured Bacteroidales bacterium | reverse complement strand
AGGTAAGTGAAATTTCTGACATGGCCAAATCCTGAGCAACTTTTTGTTGCTCAGGTACTTATAAAGAAAGTTAAACTAAAGTGCTGCGGAATTTAGGTATCCCTCACATTCTTGCTCACCACAGTTTTCAAGTCCGTTTTGGTAATCTCCACATTCATGGTAATTACGTTCGTAATGGTGAAATGCATGGGGTTATTCTTCAAATGTTCTGCCAATTCAAGCACCTCCTGCCTGAGTCGCTTGCTTTCTTTATAATAATCGTCTTGTGTACGTTCCAAATCTTTCATCTTCACAATGCGTCTGTAACGCCTTTTAATATATAGGTCTCATCCAACGACTTCACTCAGAGACGTGTGAATAAGTGGGTGAAGACATGGCAAAGTTACGTGTTTCTCCTTGTATCTCCAAACATTTCCCAAGTCTTTTTAAGGAAAGAGGTTGAGATAATCCGTTTCATAATAGATGGAATCTTCTGTAGAACGTCCAACGAGTCTTCGACGTTGAGTCGATGTGGAGCTGATGATGGAGCAGATGATAGAACTGTTTGATGCTTCGCAACAGGATGTGAGCTATCATATCAACCAGATATATGCCGAGAGCGAGCAAGACCCAGAACGAACTCACAAAAAATTTTTGTTAGTTCGACAGGAGGGCAACAGAAGTGTGCGCAGAAACATGAGCCTCTATAATCTGGATATAGAAAGAAAATGGTCTGCCAGCTAAAGGTGAACTAGACAACAAAAGCTAATTTGAATGAGTGATTATTGGGGGAAGAAACAGAAAAAACGGAGGTCAAACCTAATGTATTTGGATTTATTTTAGTAAATTTGCAAGATAATATGGCAAAAAAGGAAAATGGCTTTAAGGACGGATGTTGAAAGTATAAGTTACTATGGTTGAATTATGGCAAAACGTAAAGAAATAAGAAATAGTACAGCCGAGTTCCTCATCTTCCAGGTGGAAGGGAAGGAACAGGGCATAGAAGTATTCTATAAGGACAAGACTGTGTGGTGTACTCAAAAGGCGATGGGGATGTTGTTCGACTGTTCAACTGACAACATCGGATTGCACTTGAAAAATATTTATGAGAGTGGGGAACTTGAGGAAGAGGCAACTGCCGAGAAAATCTCGGTAGTTCGACGTGAAGGAAACAGGGATGTGAATAGAACCATTCAGTTCTACAACCTTGATGCTGTCATCAGCGTTGGCTATCGCGTCAACTCTATCCGCGCCACACAGTTCCGTCAGTGGGCAACCAACATCCTTCGGGATTATGCCATTCGTGGGTATGTGCTGGATAGAAAGCGTATGGAGAATGGCACGTTTTTAGGTGAGGACTATTTCGAGCATCTTTTAGCGGAGATACGGGAAATACGCCTCAGCGAGCGTCGCTTCTATCAAAAGTTGACGGACATCTATGCTACGAGTATGGATTATAACAAGGACGCACCTACCACACGGCTGTTCTTCAAGCGGATTCAAAACAAGATGCATTATGCGGTTCATGGACGAACGGCTGCGGAGCTGATTGTTGAAAGGGCTGACGCGGACAAGGAACACATGGGACTGACGACTTGGGAAAATGCACCTGACGGTAAGATTGTCAAGACGGATGTGTCTATCGCCAAGAACTACCTGAATCAAATGGAACTGGAGGATATGGGACGTATCGTGACGGCGGTGCTGGAGTTTGCTGAAAGCCGAGCCAAACGGCACATTCCCATGACGATGGAAGATTGGGCGAAGCGCATAGATGCCTACCTAAGCAGTGATGAGCGCCCCTTGCTTGACAATGCTGGTAGCGTAAGCCACGAAGAAGCGGTGCTACATGCCGAGACGGAGTTTGAAAAATATCGTATCATCCAAGACCGTCTGTTCCAAAGTGATTTTGACAGATTTTTTGAGGATTTACCTCTGATAACTGAAAAATAGAGAAGTATAGTGATGAAGACTCAATTTCGTATTTTGATTGCTGTCATTTTCGTGCTGTGTGGCAGCGTTTCGTTCGCTTCATGTGCGGGGAACGATGACAAATCGTCGGTGTCGCAACCTACGATTACCCGCATCCAAGAGCGTGGAGAACTGATTGTTGGCACGACGGGCGATTATCGTCCACTCAGCTATCGCGAGCCATCGGGCAACTACTGGGGTTTCGGCATCGAGATAGCGGAACAGATTGCTCAAAGATTGAGTGTCAGCATCATGTTTGTTCCGACATCGTGGCCTACGCTGACGGCTGACGTGCTTGCTGACCCTCAGAAGTTTGACCTTGCCATCGGGGGTATCACCATCACCGATGCCCGTCGGGAGACGATGCTGATGAGTGACGGTTATCTGGCTAACGGGAAGACCATCCTTTGCCGAGCTGCTGAGGCTGACCGATACAAGTCGTTGGCTGACATCGACCGTCCCGAGGTGCGTGTTATGGTGAATCCTGGGGGACTGAACGAGAAGTTCGCCCAGCAGCATCTGACGCATGCCACCATCATCGTCCACCAGAAGAATGAGGAAATCCCTTCGCTCGTGGCTGTTGGTGAGGCTGATGTGATGATTACGGAAATCACCGAGGCTCCTTGGTACGTGCAGAACGATTCGCGACTTGCTGCCCCGCTTATCAACGAGCCTTTCAATCATGGCGAAATCGGTGTCCTGATGCGTCAGGGGCAAGAAGACCTGCTTCAGTTGGTGAATGAGGTCATTGCTCGTATGAAGTCTGACGGCACACTCCGTCGCCTGCACGAGAAATACGGGTTGGTCTATGCGTACGAATAACTTTTATATCCATTTTATATAACCATGAAACAGAAAAAATTATGGGTGCTTGCCGCCATCCTTGCAATATGCGGCATCGTGATAGTTGGCATACGTTATATCAAGAAAGACGATGTTCCTGCCCCATCGCCGACAGAGGACACGAGCCAGTTTGTGACGCTGACAGATGTGGTGCCCGATGCCATTTTGGAGATACGCTACTTCGGGACGTACAATTTTGTGGGCGACCGCATAGACGGCTATTTGGAGCCGACGGCGCTGCTGACGAAGGTGGCTGCCGACAGCCTGAAAGCGGTGAGTGATGATGTCGTGAAATTAGGCTACCGACTGAAAATCTACGATGCTTACCGTCCGCAGAAAGCTGTTGACCACTTCGTGCGCTGGGCTGAGGACATCCCCGACACTCGCATGAAGCCTTATTTCTATTCCGACCTTGACAAGAGCGTCCTCTTCGACCAGGAATATATCTGTGCCAAGAGTGGTCACACCCGTGGCTCGACGCTCGACTTGACTCTCTTCGACATGGCCAGCGAGAAAGAGCTTGACATGGGTGGCACCTTCGACTGGTTTGGTCCCGAAAGCCATCCCGACTTCTGCGGCAATCCTGAGACGGATGAGTACACGGGTGACAACAGCAAAAGTCCTGTCGGTCGCTCCATCACTGCCGAACAGTTCCACCATCGCATGATTCTCCGTGCCGCTATGCTTCGTCACGGTTTCAAGCCCTTCGACACCGAGTGGTGGCACTTCACGCTGAAGGACGAGCCTTTCCCCGACACCTATTTCAACTTCCCCGTCAGACAATTAACGAATCAATAAATGTGGTGATAATGCCTTTTGAAGCCACAAAACAAGGCAGAAGAAGCGAAAAGCCCCAAGGTCAACACGACTTTGGGGCTTTTTCTTTTTGTGGAGAGTTGAAAATGTCGTAACTTTGCAGCGGATTAGCAGTAAAAAATACAAAACTGAACGCATAGAATGAAGGTATTGAAGTTTGGCGGAACCTCAGTTGGTTCTGTGGAAAGTATCCTGAACTTGAAAAAGATAGTAGAGGGACAGGATGAGCCTGTCGTAGTGGTGGTGTCGGCCTTGGGTGGCATCACGGATAAGCTTATCAACACGTCGAAGCTGGCGATGGCTGGCGATGAGGCGTATCTCTCAGCTTACGACGAGATGGTGGAGCGTCACCACCAGATGATTGACGCGATTATCACAGACACAAGTAAGAAAGAGGCTTTGCTGACCATCGTGGACGAGTTGCTGGGTCAGCTCAAGAGCATCTATCAGGGTGTTTTCCTGATAGGCGACTTGAGCGAGAAGACCAGCAATGCGATTGTGTCCTACGGCGAGCGCATCAGCAGCAACATTGTGGCAACGCTCATCGAGGGAGCGAAGTGGTATAACTCGCTGGAGTTCATCAAGACGAAGAAGAAGCAGGGACGGAACCTGTTCAGCAACTCCATCAGTTTGCCGCTGATTCTGGAGACCTTCAAAGACTTCACCAACGTTGCTGTTTGCGGAGGCTTCATTGCCACCGACAGTGTGACGGGTGAGGTGACCAACCTCGGTCGTGGTGGTTCCGACTACACGGCAGCGATTTTGGCAGCAGCATTGGATGCCGATGTGCTGGAGATATGGACAGATGTGTCGGGCTTTATGACAGCCGACCCAAGAGTTATCAACACTGCCTATCCGATTGAAAAACTGTCGTATGTGGAGGCAACGGAGTTGTGCAACTTCGGTGCCAAGGTGGTCTATCCACCCACCATCTACCCTGTGTGCATCAAGAACATCCCCATTCTCGTTAAGAATACCTTCCGTCCTGAGGACAAGGGCACTATTATTACAAACACGGTCGAGGGCGATGACGAAGGGAGAGCCATCAAAGGTATCTCGTCCATCAACAACACGAGCCTCATAACGGTGAGTGGTCTCTCGATGGTGGGTGTGATAGGTGTGAACCGTCGCATTTTCACCACGTTGGCAGAAAACGGCATCAGCGTGTTCATGGTGAGTCAAGCTTCGTCGGAAAACAGCACCTCCATCGGTGTGACCGACGACGATGCCGACCGTGCTTGTGAAGTGCTCAACCATGAGTTCGCCAAGGAGATAGAGATGGGGGCTATGTACAAGATGAAGCTGGAGCGCGACCTTGCCACCGTCGCCATTGTGGGTGAGAACATGAAGCACACCCCAGGTATTGCGGGCAAGCTCTTCGGCACGTTGGGACGAAACGGCATCAGCGTGATAGCTTGTGCACAGGGTGCCAGCGAGACGAACATCTCGTTTGTGGTCGAAAGGAAGTCGTTGAGGAAGTCGCTCAACGTCATCCACGACTCCTTCTTCCTCTCTGAGTATCAGGTGCTCAACGTTTTCCTCTGCGGCATCGGCACCGTGGGCGGTAGCCTGTTGGAGCAGATAGCCAGTCAGCGCACCAAGCTGATGCGCGAACGCAACTTGCAAATCAATGTGGTGGGCATCGCCAGCGGACACAATGCTGTGTTCGACCGCAACGGAATCGACCTGATGACCCTCTCCCCAACCCTCCCCCGTAATGGGGAGGGAGACCGTGCGGGGTCTATGTCAGAGGGAAACACGCCGGATGGTCTCCCCATTACGGGGGAGATGTCCGCAGGACAGAGAGGGTCTTTCTCTATTCGTAAACTTCGTGAGCGTCTGAAAGCTGCCGAACCGAGCAACATCCAACGTCTGAAGGACGAGGTCATTGGCATGAACATCTTCAACAGCGTATTCGTCGATTGCACCGCCAGCACCGAAGTGGCAGGACTCTACGAAGCCTTCTTGAGCCACAACATCTCGGTGGTGGCAGCCAACAAGGTGGCAGCATCGAGCGACTACGCCAACTACGCCAAACTCAAGGCCACGGCTCGCAAACGTGGCGTGAAATACCTCTTCGAGACCAACGTCGGGGCAGGTCTGCCCATCATCAATACCATCAACGACCTCATCAATTCGGGCGACAAGATTCTGAAACTGGAGGCCGTGCTGAGCGGTACCCTCAACTTCATCTTCAACACCATCTCCGCCGACGTGCCTTTCAGCGAAACCGTGCGCCGTGCCAAGGAAGAAGGCTACAGCGAACCCGACCCACGCATCGACCTCAGCGGTAAGGACGTGGTGCGCAAGCTCGTCATCCTCTCCCGTGAGGCTGGCTACAAGATGAACCAGGACGATGTGGAAAAGACCCTATTCATCCCACAGTCGTTCTTCGAAGGCACTTTGGAAGACTTCTGGAAGAACCTTCCCACGCTCGATGCCCAGTTTGAGCGAGAGCGTCAGGAAGTGGAAGCCGCCCACGAGCACTGGAAGTTTGTGGCGAAGCTCGAAGACGGCAAGGGAAGTGTGTCGCTGCAACGTGTGGGCGAGCACCATCCGTTCTACGACCTCGAAGGTTCCAACAACATCATCCTCATCACCACCGAACGCTACAACCAGTACCCCATGCTCATCCAAGGCTACGGAGCAGGAGCCTCCGTCACCGCCGCCGGCGTGTTTGCCGACATTATGAGCATCGCGAATATCTAAAGTTTGAGTTGTAAAGGTTAAAGTTTAGAGTTTAAAGTTTAAAGAAGCTAACGCAACGTTCGCAAACACGCCGCATGGTCTTTAACCTTTAAACTTTACGATGTGACAGGTCGTGGGGCATACCGATACGTCGGTGTGCCCCACGATGTTTTTGTCTTTAGCCCCCCAAAATGAAGTTTTTTATGGCGGCAAGCTTATAAATCAATAATTTTGTGTACCTTTGCACACGAAAGCGTGCGAAACTCGACAATGCTTCCGCAATCGGAGCAAGTTCCATTGTGTTCGGCTTGTATGAGTTTTGTGCCCGTAAACTACAATAGAGCAATAGATATGGAAGATTTTGTAATATCAATCCCCGCACAGGACGGGGCTTTCATCGAGACGCTGTCACGGCGCATGGGCTGGACGATGCACCGCCGTACCCGCTCTGCTGGGCAAGCCGTCACACCGACAACGACTGTCCGCCGTGCCGCCCCAAGCAAGCGCGAGGCGGCCATGCTATTCGTGCAAAACCTCTCCGTGCGCGGAGGTCAGTCAGTACCAGCCGATGAGCGCGGCATCGACGCACTTGTCAACGAGAAATACGACAAATGATGCGAGCTTACATTGACACAAACATCCTCGTAGATCTGGTGCTCGCACGTCAGGAGTTCCTGCCCGATGCCCAGCGCATCTTCGCCTTGGGCTATGCCGGCGAGGTGCAGCTCACGGTCTCGGCTCTCTCCTTCGTCAACACCGTCTATCTTGCACGCAAGTACAAGTACCCCCTCGACGAGGTCTATTCCAAGCTTCGCCTCGTGGCCGACTTCGTGGACGTGGCAGACCTCAGCGGCCAGAACGTCGTTGACATGCTCAGCAGCGGATGGAAGGATTACGAGGATGCCACCCAGCATCGCTCGGCCATCGACGAGCAGGCCGACTGCATCGTCACCCGCAACAAAAAGGACTTCAAGGCCAGCACCATCCCTGTGTTGACCGCTGCCGAGTTCTTTGATCGGATAGATTCAAAGTAATCCCTTTCCGACCTTATGTCCCTCACTCCCTACATATTACAGGTTGAGACCGCTGTGGCGGCTCCTCTCGTCCGAATGTGGACGGGGGGAGCCGCCGCTGCGTCTGTGCTTTTGTATCCAATCAGAAAAAATAAAATAACGAACAAAATGAAGACAACAGAAAAACAATCATTTTTCGCGCTGACGGCCTGGAGGCTGGGCGGCGCATGTGTGAGACGGGCAGCGATGACGCTGCTCCTCACCCTGCTCACCACCACTGCGGTGTGGGCTGACACTGAAACCGTCAGCTATATCGATGCCGACGGCAACTCACAAACCGTTACCGCCACCGTGCTTACCACCGATAATGTGACGCTGGATAACCAGGGCAATATCGCCCTCGCCCCTGGCTGGTACGTCGTGAACAGCACCATCAGTTACACGAACACAATCACTAATTCTGGCCTAGGCTCTGGCGGCATCCACATCATCCTCGCCGACGGCGCGGAGATGTCCATCAACGTTAGCAGCGGCTATGCCATCGACTTTACCAATTTTCCCCTTGCCATCTACGGCCAGAGTGAGGGTACGGGCAAACTCACCGCTCACGCCGACAATGGAATTGCCATTTTTGTCTACTCTGACATCACCATCAACGGCGGCATCGTCAACGCTGAAACCAGCTCTAATCGCCGCGCCATCCAGAGCGATAGCGGCATCACCATCAATGGCGGGCAGGTGACAGCCACTGGCACCGGTATCTCCGCAAGTAACCGCACCCTCACCCTCGGCCTCCGCAAGGAATCCGACTTTATCCAAGCCAATAGTTATGGCGGCACTGTACACATCAAGGAGGGCTTGGCACTCACCGACGGCACCAACATCTACAGCGGCAACGGTGTCAGCATCCCCGACGGCACCAGACTCACCCTTGGTAACTTCATCGAAAACGCCGACGGCACCTACACCATCGGCTCATCCACGGGCTGGAACCAGTTCTGCGACCTGCTGGTCAACAATAACAAGGGATATTTCACTGGCAAGACCGTCAATCTCGGAGCCGACATCACCGTCAACCGCATGGCGGGCCTCGACTATAAAGACTTCACCGGCACCTTCAACGGACAGGACCACACCATCACCATCGACAGCAGCAGTGGAGCCTACGCACTCTTCCGCAACGTAGAGAACGGCAACATCCAGAACCTGCACGTTGATGGCACCATCAACGCCTCTGCCAAGAACGCTGCCGGACTCATATCCGGTATGTGGGGCACGGTGAACATCGAGAACTGCCGCAGCAGCGTCACTATCGTCAGCAGCGTCGAGGGTGAAGGTACCCACGGCGGATTCGTCGCCGCGAACAGCAGTACGCTGACCATCACTGGCTGCCTCTTCGACGGCAAGCTGCTCACCACGAACGGCACTACCCACTGCGGCGGCTTCGTGGGCTACAACAGCGGCACCGTCAGCATCACCGACTGCCTCTACGCCCCAGCCGCGCTCGAAGCAGGCGAGACGGAGATAACGAGCTATAGTGCCACTTTTGGGCGCAACGTCAACGATGCCAACATCACCAACTGCTACTACACCCGAACCCTCGGTACTGCCCAAGGCATTCACGCCCATCGTATCACAGCCGGCGAGAACGTCACCGTGGCCTTTGCCGCAACGCCAACCAACACCTACACCACCAGCGGCCTCTCTGCTTACGAGGTGGGCAAAGGCATCGCCTACACCCCCAACGGCAGCGGATCTGCCACGCTCTACGTCAGTAGCGGCGAAACGGTGAGTATCAAGCTGACCAACCCACCCACGGGCTACACCTTGAACAACTACACCGTCAGCCCCGACGGCACCACGCTTGAAAAGGGCGGCGACAACTACACGCTGGCAATGCCCGACGCGGATGTCACCATAGGTGCTGTATTTACCTATCTGTTTGGTGAAGGCAACGACGGTACTGAAGCCAAAGCCTACGTCATCAGCAATGTGGATGGATGGAATTTCCTCTGCGACAGGATTGCGAATGACTACACCAACTACATGAATAAACACTACAAGCTGGGTGCCGATGTCAGTGCGACGAAGATGGTGGGCACGGAGAGCAAACCATTCGGTGGCACCTTCGACGGCAACGGGCATACACTTACCGTCAATTGCGTGGCAACGGAGAACTTCTGCGCTCCATTCCGTTATGTCAAAGGCACCAGCAATGCTCCTGTTAAGATAAAAAACCTGCACATTAAGGGTGATATTACTACCGATTATATGTATGGAGCTGGCGTCATTGGAAGGGTGATGGAAAATGGCAACGTTACCATTGAGAACTGCCGCAGTAGCGTTGATATTCAAAGTAGTTATAAAGGCACTGGTCGCCATTCAGGATTCGTAGGCCGAGGTGCTGACGGTTCAACCATCAACATTAAAGACTGTGTGTTCGATGGCAGTATCAAAGCTAAAAATAGTACAGGATGCGCAGGATTCATTGGTAGTATCTATGATGTTAAAACCGTTAATGTAACTATAGAGAATTGTCTGTTCGCTCCGACTGCTTGCAGCCTTGCAAAAGGCAATGGTCATGGAACATTCGCTCGCGAAATCAATAACGACAAAATTGAGAACTGCTACTATACCCAGCCGCTCGGCGGCAACCAGGGCGAGAAGGGCATCCTGCTCTACGACGGCGGTGTACCAGCCACGGCCAACGAGGGCGTCATCGGAAGGTGTACCAATGAGCAGTACGACGTGAAGCTCCAAGGCCGCACCCTCTACAAGGATGGCGATTGGAACACGCTGTGTCTGCCGTTCGACGTAACGATTGCAGACAGTCCGCTGGCTGGCGCCGACGTGCGTGCGCTGGACAACGCCAACCTGACCGACGGCACGCTGACGCTGAACTTCACACCTGCTTCGGGCGAGGGAGCCGTGACAGCCATTGAAGCGGGCAAGCCCTACATCATCAAGTGGACTGCCACCGACCAGCACCTGACGGAGAACGAACTTGTGTTCCAGGGCGTGAAAGTGAGCAACGCCTCGACGACGCAGACCTTCGGCAACGAGAAGGTGCAGTTCGTAGGCATTTATAGCCCTGAGAACATCTATCGTGCGGATCACAGCAATCTCTACCTCGGTAGTGGCAACACGCTCTACTATCCTGAAGGTGAGGACATGAGCGAGTTCTACATCAATGCCTGTCGCGCGTACTTCCATGTGGACCCCGATGTAAACGAACAAGGAGGTGGATATGTTCGTGCTATCGTGCTGAACTTCGGCGACGAGGAGACGAGGACGAGGAAACGGGGATTCTTTCAACAACGGATGACACGGATTTTACGGATTTCGATGATGCGTGGTACGACCTCAGTGGTCGCAAGTTGAGTGGGAAGCCCAGCCAGCGCGGGGTGTATATCCGTGGTGGGCGTAAGATAGCTGTGCAGTAGGCTTGCCGCAACCCACTTTTGACCCCTCTACGTTGCCACCTGTGACTCTGCTCCACTGCCCCCTCTGGGTCAACGGGTGTACTAAAACTAATCGCAACCTTCGATTGTACTATCGAAGGTTGCGATTGTACTATCGAAGCTTACGATTGTACTATCGAAGCTTACGATCGGAACTTGGGATTTTGGGGCGGAAATGTGTGGGAAGCCCACAAGAATAGCCTTTCCAGGTGCAAATATACAACAATTTTTTGAGATTTGCAAGTAATTCATGACTCATTCATGTTTTATTTTCGACATGAATTATCACGAATTATTCACGAAACGTTAGTTCGGCGTAGCCAATTATCATAAATTATATTTTTGTTTCATAGAACGAAAAATTCGTGAAATTCGTGTAATTCGTTGTTTTAGTAATTGTAAAAAAATAACTTGGTACGTTTTATGCCCCTGTGGGGCGAAGAAAGAAAAAATAGAAAAAAATAGGCAAAAGCTTCGTCTCAGCATAGCCCAAGCAAGCTTGGCTCTGCGTTCGGCTTGCATCTTTTTTCTTTATTTTTCTTTTTAATGCCGCAAAGCGGCAAATCATACGGTTTTTGTTCTCAACAACGGATTGCACGGATTATACTCGTGTGTAAAACGGTAATTTACTTCGATAATTGAAGGTTTTTGGTTGTGAAAGGCTTATAATTCAATATTTTTATGTAGATTTGCACCTCGAAACGGAAATGAATGTATATGAAACATATCATTATATTGGGCGACGGGATGGCTGACTGGCCTGTGGCGTCGCTCGGAAACAAGACGTTGCTGCAATATGCCAAGACTCCTTACATGGACTTGCTGGCAAGGATGGGACGTTGTGGGATGTTGAAAACGGTGCAGGACGGCTTCCATCCGGGTAGCGAGGTGGCGAACAGCAGCATCCTCGGGTATGACCAGAACGAGGTGTATGAGGGTCGTGGGCCTCTGGAGGCTGCGAGCATCGGTGTCGATTTGGCTCCCGACGATATGGCGATTCGCTGTAACATCATCACGCTGGAGGACGGAAAGATTGTCACACACAATGGCGGCAACCTGCAAACGAGTGATGCGGCGGTGCTGATTGACTATCTCAACGAGCATCTGGCCACCGACCGAGTGCGGTTCTATTGCGGTGTGCAATACCGCCATCTGCTCGTCATCAAGGGTGGCAACAAGCATGTGGTGTGTCAGCCTCCGCACGACCATCCAGGCGAGGCTTGGCGACCGCTGTTGGTCAGCGCGGATTCTAACGCCCCTAAAGATAATGAGCTGTCGGCTCAGGAGACGGCAGACTTGCTGAATGACTTGATTCTCCGTTCGCAGGAGTTGCTGGCCAAGCATCCCTACAACGTGGAGAAGGCGAAGCGTGGCGAACGTCAGGCGAACAGCATCTGGCCTTGGGCAGGTGGTTATCGTCCGCACATGGTGCCGCTCACGGAGACTTACCCGCAGATTCGACGTGGGGCAGTCATCACGGCGGTGGATTTGATTCGTGGCATTGGTACGCTGGCTGGATTGCGAGTGATTGATGTGCCAGGAGCGACGGGCTTGGCTGACACCAACTACGAGGGTAAGGCTGAGGCTGCCATCAAGGCTTTGGAGACGGACGACTTCGTCTATGTGCATGTGGAGGCTTCGGATGAGGCTGGGCATGACGGCGACTTGGACTTGAAACTGAAGACCATCGAAGACTTGGACCGCCGCATCGTGGGGCCTGTCTATGAGGCCGTGAAGGACAAGGAGGTGGCTATTGCTGTGCTGCCCGACCATCCGACCCCTGTGGCTCACCGCACCCACACGAATGAGCCTGTCCCCTTCCTCATCTATGCTCCAGGCATGGAGGCGGACAGCGTGGCGACCTTCGACGAGGTGGCCTGCAAAGAGGGCAGTTATGGGTTGTTGAAGAAGGATGGGTTTATGCGTGCGTTCATGAAGAAGACCCCTCCCTCACCTCCCCATGGGGAGGGGTAGATACCTTGTCATTAGCAAAAGATACTGCTTCTCCCCTTGGGGAGACGGGAAAGGGGTCTGAGACGGAAGAGGGGGTCTGAAGGTGGTAAATCATATAATAAAATAACATAAGTAGAATCTCCCCCACAAACATTCTACTCCTCCCATTTAGGGGAGGCGGGGGAGGGGTCTGTATGAATTTTTACAGTACGAACGGACAAGCACCTATCGCCACGCTGGAGAAGGCGGTGGTGAAGGGATTGGCTGAGGACAAGGGCCTGTATATGCCAGAGCGCATCAAGGTATTGCCTCAGGAGTTTTTTGACAACATAGAGAACCTCTCTTTCCAAGAGATAGCCTACACGGTGGCTGATGCCTTCTTCGGCGAGGATGTGCCTGCCGAGGACTTGAAGAAGATTGTGTATGACACGTTGGCGTTTGACTGCCCCTGTGTGAAGGTGACGGACAGCATCTATTCGCTGGAACTCTTCCATGGGCCTACGCTGGCGTTTAAGGATGTGGGGGCAAGGTTTATGGCGAGGTTGTTGCAGTATTATACTAGGTTTTCTAGAGAATCTAGAGAATCTAGAAGTTCTAGAGATTCTAGAGATTCTAGAGATTCTAGTCTGGTCAACGTCCTTGTGGCTACCTCTGGCGACACGGGGTCGGCTGTGGCAAACGGTTTTCTTGGGGTGGAGGGCATCCATGTGTATGTGCTCTATCCGAAGGGGAAGGTGAGTCCGATTCAGGAGTGCCAGTTCACGACGCTGGGACAGAATATCACGGCGGTGGAAGTGGATGGCGTGTTTGACGACTGCCAGGCTTTGGTGAAGAACGCTTTCATGGATGCCGAATTGAACCAGCGCATGAAGCTGACGTCGGCGAACTCCATCAATGTGGCACGTTTCCTCCCACAGGCTTTCTACTACTTCTATGCTTACGCTCAGATGAAGAAGAAGGGGCTGGCTGACCAGCTGGTGGTGTGTGTGCCCTCGGGTAACTTCGGCAACATCTGTTCGGCACTCTTTGGCAAGAAGATGGGTCTGCCCATCAAGCGTTTTATCGCTGCCAATAATGCCAACGACATCTTCTTCAAGTATCTACAGACGGGCAAGTATGAGCCGAAACCATCGGTGCAGACTATCGCCAATGCAATGGATGTGGGCGACCCGAGCAACTTTGCCCGCGTGTATGACCTTTACGGCAAGAGCCACGAAGCCATCTGTGCCGACATCAGCGGTGCGACCTACACGGACGAGCAGATTGCCGAGACTATCAAGGAGGTGAAGACGGAGACGGGCTATGTGTGCGACCCTCATGGTGCTTGTGGCTATCGTGCCTTGAAGGAAGGGCTTCGAGAGGGCGAGGTGGGTGTGTTCCTCGAAACGGCACATCCCGCTAAGTTTAAGGCCACCGTTGACCGCATCCTGGGCGACGACATCGCCATCCCTGCCAAGTTGCAGGCCTTCATGAAGGGCACCAAGCAGAGTGTCCCCATGAGCAAGAACTTTGAAGACTTCAAGCAATTCTTGATACAATGAAACCCAACAAGCAACAGAAACGAACCAAACTCACGCGGTTACTGATGAAGATTGCTCTTGTGGCCATCTCGTCGGTGCTGACAGTCTATTTTATGCCCCGTGGCGACGAGTTTGGCTACTCTTACGAGCTTGATAAACCTTGGAACTATGGTCTGCTGATTGCCAAGACCAAGTTCCCCATTCTGAAGAATGACTCGACTATCCGCAAGGAGCAGGAAACGCTGAAACGGAAGTTCCAGCCTTACTACAACCATGATGGTGAGGTGAGGGACAGTATGGTGAATCGTCTGTACAACCAAACTGCCGACGAGTGGCATGGACAGAACGCTTCCATGTACGTACACCATATCGCGGCCTTATTGGACACGGTGTATCGACATGGTGTCCTTTCGGCTGAAGACTATTCGCGGATGCTGGACGAAGAGCATCACAAGAGCATCCGCATTGTGAAGGACAACGAGGCGAAAGCAGTACCGCTTTCCTCCGTCTATAACCTTCGTTCTGCCTATAAATATATAATGTATGCCGACACCATCAAGTATTCACGCTTGGTGATGCAGCAGTATAACATCAATGAGCTGCTTCTGCCTAACTTGACCTACGATGCCGTGAAGTCGGGGGCAGAACTGGAGTACCAGCTGAAGGCTCTCTCCGACTATGAGGGGTTCATTCAGGCTGGCCAGAAGATTATCGACCGCGGAGAGACCGTGACGGAGGAGGTGTATAGTTTGTTGCAGTCCTACGAGAAGGAGTTTCAGCGGCGTAATACGGTTGACCGCGAGAGGCCCTATAAGGGAATCGGACAGAGCATTTGCGTGTTGGTGATATTTGTCTTACTCACCACCTATCTGTCCCTCTTCCGTGCCGACTATTTTGAGAATGTCCGCAATGTGGCGTTGCTCTTCGTGTTGCCCGTGGTGTTCTGTGTGATTGCTTCGCTGATGGTGTCGCACAAGGTAATGAACGTGTTCATGCTGCCGTGCTGCATGGTGCCCATTGTCATCCGTGTGTTCATGGACTCCCGTACCGCCTTCGTGTTCCATTGTGGCATGGTGCTCATCATCTCGATGGTGCTGGCCAACAACTACGAATTTCTCATCATTCAGTTGGTGGCGGGCATGGTGGCTATCCAGTCGTTGCGCGAACTCTCCCAGCGTTCGCAGATTGTGCGTACCGCCTTCATTATCTTCCTTGTCTATATCACCTTCTACACGGGCTATTCGCTGGTGCATGAGAACGACTTCAAGACTGACCACTGGATGTACGTGTGCTATGCCGTGAACGGTGTGCTCCTGATGTTCACCTATCCGATGCTGTGGATGTTTGAGAAGGTCTTTGGATTCACTAGCGACGTGACCTTGGTCGAGTTGAGCAACGTACACAATCCTTTGCTCCAACGCATGACCGAAGTCGCTCCTGGCACCTTCCAGCACTCCATGCAGGTGGCGAACCTGAGTGCCGAGGTGGCCAATAAGATTGGTGCGAAAGCCCAGTTGGTGCGTACAGGCGCACTCTACCACGACATCGGCAAGATGGAACGTCCTGTGTTCTTCACCGAGAACCAGAACGGCATTTCGCCCCATAAGCACCTTTCTCCCCTGAAGAGTGCGGAGGTCATCATCGCTCACGTGAACAACGGCTTGGCACTTGCGGAGAAGAACCACATTCCAGATTCCATCAAGCGTTTTATCTCCACCCATCATGGATGTGGCAAGGCGAAATACTTCTACATCACCTACAAGAACGAGCATCCTGGGGAAGACGTCGATGAGTCGGCCTTCACCTATCCAGGCCCCAATCCGAGCACCAAGGAGGAAGCCATTCTGATGATGTGTGATGCCACCGAAGCCGCCTCCCGTTCCTTGCCCGAATACACCGAAGACAGCATCAACCAGTTGGTGGACCGCATCATCGACGGACAGGTGGCGGATGGCTGTTTCAGCGAGTGTTCCATCACGTTCAAGGAGATAGCGATAGCCAAGGCGGTGCTGAAAGAGAAATTGAAGACGATTTATCACACACGTATATCTTACCCAGAACTCAGTGGCGAGACTTCGTAGTTGGTTCATGCGAGGGAAGAGAAGTAATATAAAAAGAAAAAGGTAAAGAGATTAAACATTTAGGAACATTTAGAGATGAAGAACAAAGTTTGGCAGACGTTCCTTCTCACGTTCATCGTGCTGGTGACATTGATGGGACTGTTCTATGTGCCAAGAGTGAGGATTTTTGGCAACGACCTCCGACGGGTGAACATCCTCAGCGATGTGCAGCCCCGAAATGAGGAGGGAAAGATAGTGGCAGAGGTGGAAGCCGATGCCGCAGAAGGATTTGTAGAAGAGGCTTTTGACCCTTCAGTGGTCGAGGTGAAGCCTTTGGCATACGTCGATTCCATCCCCAAGGGCATGATAGCCATTGAGGACTTTGCGGATACGGAAGGGGTGGATAGGGAGATGGATCACTTCTATGCGGCATTGGGTGAGGCGCGTAACCGCTTGGTGCGGGTGGCTTACTTCGGTGACTCTTACATCGAGGGAGACATCCTGACGATGGATTTACGCCATCAGCTCCAGCATAAGTATGGAGGGCGTGGTGTGGGTTTTGTCGAGATTCAGTGTGTGTCTTCCGACTTCCGACGTTCCGTCACCACCAAGCGTACAGGGTGGAACAGCTACCACGCCAACGAGAAAGGGCATGGCTTTCGGGCTTCCCTGCAAGGGCCAGCTGGCAGCTATTTCATCCCATACGGCACGGCCAGTTTCGAGACACGTGGACAGAAGAATGTCTATGCCTCAACGCTCGACACTGCCGAGGTGGCCACGGCTTACTTCACGCCAAGCCACGGGCTGAATGTCACCTACGCCTTCAACGGGGGTGAGAGTCAGACACTATTCTCCAATGGTGCTGTCGTAGAGCCAGAAACCTACGAAGAGACGGTGGAGGAACTGGATTCCGATTCGGTGGTTCATTACAAGACGGTCACTCGTCAAGTCGTGCCACCGCAGCAAGGTGTTGGAGATGTGGTGGCCAAGTCTGTCGATGGACGGTTTGGTAAGTTCAGCATGACGGTCTCTGGGGGCAATGGCTCTCGGTTCTATGGTGTAGCTTTCGATGGACATCGGGGCGTTGCTGTCGATAACTTCAGTATGCGCGGCAGTGGAGGTCAGCATCTGCTGAAGGTACCCGAAGAGACTTGGCGCGGTTTCGCCTCGGTGCGTCCCTACGACTTGATAGTGCTCCACTTCGGACTGAACGTGGCAGACCCCAAGCAGAAAGACTATAGCGGCTACATCGCTCAGATGGGTAAGGTGATAGACCGCATGAAGACCGCCTATCCCCATGCCAGCATCTTGGTGGTGAGCATAGCCGACCGCGAGGCACGTGGCTCCGACGGACAGCTCCACACGATGGATGGTGTGAAGGAACTGGTGGCTTACCAGCGGAAATTGGCGAGCGACCACCATGTGGCTTTCTGGAACCTCTATCAGGCCATGGGAGGTGATGGCAGTTTAGTTCGGATGCAAGAAAAGAAACAAGCAGGTCTCGACTATACCCACATCAACTTCGCAGGAGGCCGCCACTTGGCGGGTATCTTGTTCGACGTGTTGATGAATGGAAAAGATAATTACGACCAAAGAGCAGGAAAAATGTAAAATGTAAGATGTTAAATGTAGAATGTAAAATATTAAAGGTCGAATGTAGAATGTCAAATTGCCATGCGGTTTGCAGGGCAATGGCTTTGTTGTGCATTTTATATTTTACATTTAACATTCAATTGAATGCCCAGTCTCTCAGCACACCTTTCCCCTCGAACTTCCGCAACACCCACAAGAACGAGTTGCAGGAAGGTTCGTCGCTCCGTCCTGTCTTCCAGAAGCTCAAGCAGGGCAAGACCGTGAAGGTGATGCACATTGGCGACTCCCACGTGAGGGGCAACATCCTTCCTCGTGCCTTGGAGCGTACCTTGCAGGGCTACTTCCCCCATGTCGAATTTGCCTACTATGGCATCAATGGGGCATGGGCTCGCCGCTTCTATGAGCAGGACATGATTAACCGTGTGGTGGCCGAGCATCCCGACCTTGTGGTCATCTCCTTCGGCACCAATGAGGCGCATGGCTCCAAACTGAACGAACAGACCCATGCCGAAACGATGGAGACGCTCACGCAACGCATCAAGGAACGTTGTCCAAACGTCTGCTTCCTCTTCACGACACCTCCTGGCAGCTACATCTCCCAGCGCACAGGCAGTTACACCACGGGCACGGGCCGTCGTAAACGTACCCATTACACGACCACCAAGGTGCCCAACCTGAACACCGCCAATGTGGCTCGGAGCATTGTCAACTTCTGCGAGACACACCATATCGCTGTGTGGGACATCTACACCATCGCTGGCGGTGCCACGTCGGCGTGTTCCAACTGGCGTGATGCCGGTATGATGAACACCGACAACATTCACTATCTCGCCTCGGGCTATAACTTGCAGGGCAAACTGCTGGGCGAGGCTATTTATAAAGCATACAATGGTACGGCCATTTCGGGCAGTCAGACGCGCATGATGCACGGTTCGACTCCCCAAGAAGAGAAGCCGTACAACTCGGTAAAAGGATTTTAATTTATGTTCGATATAGACATTTCACGTTTGGTGGAGCAACTGCTCTACCAGCCCGACTCTCCCATGATTTTTTCGTCGGGTATCTTTCTGTTCTTGTTTTTAGGATTCACACTCATCTATAACCTTCTTGGCAAGGCAGACACGCTGCGCATCCTCTTCGTCACCCTCTTCTCCTACTATTTCTACTATAAGAGCAGCGGCCTCTTCTTCTGGTTGCTGGCCTTGGTCACCACTTCCGATTATTTCATCGCACGAGCCATTGGAGGGATAGGGAAGGGCGCGTTGGGCAAGACGCTTGTTGTGCTCTCCCTCGTCCTCGACCTCGGTCTGCTTGTCTTCTTTAAATACACCAACTTCCTTGGCGAGACCATCTGTACGCTGCTCGAAGACAATGGCATACACGTCCCCTCCAGCATCACGGGAAGCTATCTACTGGGTGTTGTCTGGCAACCTCGCGACATCTTTCTGCCAGTCGGCATTTCCTTCTTCACCTTTCAGTCGCTCAGCTACACCATCGATGTCTATCGTGGCAACATCAAGCCGCTGAACCGACTGCTCGACTATGCCTTCTACGTCAGCTTCTTCCCACAGCTCGTGGCTGGCCCTATTGTCCGTGCCCGCGACTTCATCCCTCAGATTCGCCGTCCCCTTCTCGTTACCTCCGAGATGTTCGGCACAGGTGTCTTCTACATCATCGCAGGACTCTTCAAGAAAGCCGTCATCAGCGACTATATCTCCGTCAACTTCGTGGAGCGCATCTTCGACCAGCCCGACCTCTACAGCGGTCTCGAAAATCTCTTGGCTGTCTATGGCTATACCCTCCAGATTTACTGCGACTTCTCAGGTTACTCCGACATGGCCATCGGTATCGCCCTCCTGCTCGGATTCCAGTTTCCCAAGAACTTCGACAGCCCCTACAAGTCGGCCTCCATCACCGAGTTTTGGCGGCGTTGGCACATCAGCCTCTCCTCTTGGCTCAAGGACTACCTCTACATCTCCTTGGGTGGCAACCGTCACGGCAAGTTCCGTCAATACTTCAACCTGCTGATGACCATGCTCCTCGGTGGACTTTGGCATGGGGCCTCCCTCAACTTCATCCTGTGGGGCGGCATCCACGGTGTGCTCCTTTGTCTCGACAAGATGTGGCAATCTCTTTGTGGAGTGCTAAGTCCACTCACCTATCTGCCAAGCAAGCACAACCCCAACCCCACGAAGAACTGGTTGGTTGTTTTTGTGGGCGGTTTCCTTACTTTCCACCTCGTCGCAGCCTGTTGGGTACTCTTCCGTGCCTCTTCCTTTGGTGTAGCCGAGCAGATATTCATGCAGATATGGAACAAGTTCGAGCCACAAATCTTCTTCCAATGGTGTGAGTCATACGCGGCAGTAGGAGGCTTGATGCTCCTTGGCTATCTGCTCCACTTCATGCCCCAGTCACTTTCCGACAAGACCAAAGACCTCGTCACCCGTTCCCCCCTTGTCGTCAAGGCACTCCTCATCGTCATCGTCATCTTTATCGTCATCCAGATAAAGTCCAGCGATGTCCAACCTTTCATCTACTTCCAATTCTGATGCCCCCTCTTCTCTCCACACCTCCAGCGCACGAAAGTGCGCTTTTTTGTTGCAAAAGTACCGATTCGAGGGAATAGAAGTACACCTCTGTGCATTTTCTGTGAATATGAAATGTTTTTCTGTAAATATGAACGGCCGCCTAAACACAAAAAGGGCTACATTTGCAACTAGAAAGTCTTTAATATCAAATTCTATTAACTTAAAACCAATTTATTTATGAGTAAAAGATTTTTGTGGATAGCATTCATGGTAGGTGCTGTGTTTGCTATCAGTGCATGTTCCAGTTCGGATGACTCAGGAACTCCGACTCCACCCCCTGCCCCCACTCCTTCTGGTACGGGCATTTCTGATGGCACTCCCGTGAATCCCGTCAACATGACGATGTCGGCTTTGTCGGGTTTTGTCTTTGACAAGGCAGGGAATCCTTTGAATAACGTTACTGTCACTTCTGGTACGGAAGTGACCACCACCGACCCTGATGGCGGCTTCGTGCTGACGCAGGTGAACAGCGTGAATGGCCGTTCGATTGTGAAATTTTCATGCAGTGGTTATTATGACGTGGTTCGTTCTGTGCGTAGTGTCAATGGCGACGTATGGGAGGTGGTCATGGCAAGCGAGTACGACAACGACGTGGTGGCTTCCCACTACAGGTCTGCCAGCGAGAGTGCCACTTTGACTGCTGGCGGCATGACGGTGAGGATTAGCGAAAATGGCTTCAAGTATGCCGACACGAACGAAGCTACTACAGCGTATGAATATGCGCAAGTGAAAATGTTCTATCTCAGCCCTGATGCAGATGACTTTGCTGCCATGATGCCAGGTGGTGACTTGGCTGCCGTTCGTGCCGACAATTCTGAGGCACAACTCGTTTCATACGGCATGACAAGGGTGGACATGAAGGCCAGCAACGGACGGAAGTTGCAGTTGGTGGACGGTAAGCCAGCCACGCTGTCATTCCCTGTTCCTGCAAAGTTTGCGAGCAACACCCCTGCCGAGATTCCGCTCTGGAGTTTCAACGAGGGTACTGGTTTGTGGGAAGAAGAAGGTGTGGCCACCTACGATGCCGCCAGCAACACCTACGTGGGCACGGTGACTCACTTCTCGTGGGTGAACCTCGACTGTGCAGCGTTCCGCAGCACCGTGAAGGTGGTAGTGAAGGACGAGGCTGGCAATCCTGTACCGAATGTGAAGGTGGATGTGGATGGTCAGCGCAATTGCTTCACCAACGTGAAGGGTGAAGCCGAATGCTTTGTGCCTGTTCGGACAGACTTCTATGTGACGATTCATTCCGAGGACTATGCCAACTACTCCCCAGAGGTGAAGAAGAATGTGCCTGGCATCGCCACGGCGGGCGCAACAGAGACGGTGGAGCTGATTCTGCCTACGCTGGCACACATCAGCGGTAAGGTGGTGAACATGGGTGCAGGTAGCGCACTGGCCACCTTGTGGATTGAATACAATGGTAAATCGACCAAGAAGGTACACAACGATGCAGAAGGCCAGTTCTTCATGAACGCACCAGCTAACTACACGGGTGCTGCCGTGCTGAAGATGCGAGCCGCCGACGGTTCCGTTCAGTCCTACGACATCACGCTGGATGGCCAAGATCATGCCTACACGCTGACCATCGACACCGACAACACCACAGGTGGTGTCATCACGTTGTCACCCGAAGGCAAACCCCGCCAAACCCTCATCATTTACCCCATCTACTACGAAGACCTGAGTGGCGCATCGTTGATGAACAACACACTCTCCTACGAAGGCAATGCTTGCTCCGTCATCATCAAAAACTACTCCGAAAGCAAAACCACCTACGACAACGTGGAAGTTAGTATCTACGGCGACAATGTTTACCCATCCACCCAGACAGCCAAGGCCACGGTGACAAAAAACCAATATGGCAACATCCGTTTCCAGATTTCTGGCGAGGGTGAATATCAGGATTGGTCTGCTGGCGGACAGGGCGGACTGACCAAAGCCACCTTCTCAGGCGACTTCACTGTGCCATTGGTAGCTACGGGAAAGATTCTGACGAGAGTGGCCAGCAAGAGTGCCGAATGGCCAAGCTTCACTCCTTGGATTGACGGCAAGTCTGCCACTGTGGGATTGCAGATTACCGAAAGTGCCAAGCTGGGTAAGGGTGTCATGCTGTTCTTCTACGACACAAGCCTGGGCTATAGCGACTACATCAAGTTGAAGAATCAGGCCAAGGCATCCTTGGGCACTCCCATCGCCGAAATGGATGGTGGCGACAATGTTGAAGAAGCGAGAGACATCTGTATGTCCTACTTCTACAAAGACGGCAAATACGTCATGGTTTCCTTCTGTCCGTGGAGAGAAAGCGACGAAGAAAACGTTATTCAGGAGATAGAGATGGGATACGGATTCATGGACATCGGCCACGCCTTGTACGAGAATCATGCTGCCCGCATCCATGTGTATGCGCTGGAGGGCATGAACGTGGATTACAAGAACTTTGTTCACACATTTGAATAGTCTTCCTTTTTGTCCCCTCGTCACCTCAACAGCGGTGTGAGTCACACCGAGGGTGATGGTCTGAGTCACACCGGCATACCCGGTGTGACTCAGACCGTTTTTGAGATATCGTGTACATACAAAAAAGCTCACCCGTCGGTGAGCTTTTCTGTTCAGAGGTTAATGGGGAACGTCCATTTCTCTTGTGTGTATTCGCCGTTGATGAAGTAGAGGGGAAAGACGCGGTTGGCGAGGATGTAGTTGCTGAGCTTCTCTTCCAGTTCGTGTGCCAACTGTTGGTTAGTGGGAGCATTGTGTACGTATTTGACATTCACGTTCGTAGGCATCTGCTGGGCATCGAAGTCGCAGTATTGTACTTGTATAAGGATACGACCATTCACTTCGGGATAGCGTTGGTGCAGTTGTGAACCGAGGTCGTCGCAGAACTGCTTGAATTTCTTTTCTTCTTGATTTCCCTTGATGAGCAGTTTGTTTTCCATCCTACGGACAGAAACGACCTTGCCGTTCTTCACCGCGATGTAGTCCTCATGCTCGTAATGGCGATTGAAGCCGAAATGCTCGTATTGAACGCGCGTGCCCGACACGACTCGCAAGGTGTCGCTGAACCATGTGGCAGCCACTCGCCCGTTCTTGCAGTATTTGCGCAGTTCGGGAATGTCCAGTGGGGAAATGGTCTTGCTCGTTGCGATGCTGTCGAGGTAGAGCATCCCGTTCTCAATGCTCCAATGGCCGACGTAGCCGCGCCAGAGGTCGGTGGATGTCCAGTCCTTCTCCATCTGCTTGTGCCATTGCTTCAAGTCTGGATTGTCGAAAAGCGGACAAGTCAGCATTTGGTACTCTTTTCCATCCCAAAAGAGACGTTCGCCACTCTGCCCTGTGGCAGAAGCGTTGGGGATGATGGTCACCCATGCGAGGAGGGCAACGAGGATGATTTGAAATTTAGTAGTCATACGATTTGAAGGTTTTGTGGTTATATGGTTTTTGAGTTAGTTCGATGGCACAAAAATAAAGCTTTCCATCCACCTGAACAAACGAAATAAACTTATTTAACTATATTTCTGCTTTTTTAGTATGCCCGTAACTATTCAGCGATTAGCCATATTGCCCTATCCTCGCTTAAAATAAAGCGTGGATAGCTGCGTAAGTTGAGTTGTTGTGCTTCTTGGCCGTCTCAA
>CADCDP010000047.1 GCA_902800305.1 uncultured Bacteroidales bacterium | reverse complement strand
GTCAATAATGAGTTTTTTTGTCTCGTCGTCATCGCTGCTGCATGCTGTCATACCGACCAGCGCAACTAGCATCATTGCTAAGATTTTAATTGCTTTCATTGTTTGTGTTATTTTGAGGTTTATATTCATCTTTGTGTTTCGGGTTCATCGGGAACCATCCCCGTTCCACACGCTTTTTCTGCTGAAAGAGTTCCAGGATGCTCCACAGGCAGGAACAGCCCACCACACCGAGGATGGGGCTGAGCACATCATTCTGTACAAAGAGCGACGCCACGATGAAGCCGATGCCTGCCACCAGAAACACCCACCAGCAGCGGGTGCCCAGATAGTACTCCGACTTGATGACGATGGGGTGGAACACGCCTATCACCAGAAAGGTGGTCACTGCGATGATGAGTCCTAAGAAATTCATGCCTAAAAAGTTTTCTTTTTACGAGGTTGGTTTGAAAACCGCTGCAAAGTTACGGCTTCTTTTTTGTCCTTGCAATCCTCATTTATAAGGATTCTTGCATTTTTTCGGTTCTGAAGTGCATGGGTATAAAGGGAAATGTCTACCTTTGTACCATGATTCCACATTTCGAGATAGCGATAGTTGATTCCAACATGCTCACAGCATTGGGACTTCAAGAGATTCTTTCCGACATCATCCCGATGGCGGAAATTAGGACGTTTATCTCTTTCGACGAACTGCAAGCGGCAGACAAAGGACAGTTCGTCCACTATTTTGTAGCATCACTCATCTATTTCGAGCACAATGCCTTCTTCCGCGAAAATGTGAGTCGTTCTATCGTGTTGGTCAATGGCGACTTGCAGATTTCGGGTGTGCCGACTCTCAATGTGAACCAAAGCGAACAGGCATTGGTGAAGACCATCTTGGCAATGCACGGCCATACGGGGCATCGTGCTCAAGAATTGGCATCCCATCGGCCACAAAAAGAGCTCCCTCTGTCCTCTCGGGAGATAGAAGTAGCGATTCTTTTAGCCAAGGGCTTCATCAATAAGGAAATTGCCGACCGGCTCAACATTAGCATCACGACTGTCATTACCCACCGAAAGAACATTATGGAAAAACTTCATGCCCGTTCATTGGCCGACATCATCGTCTTCGTCGTGATGAACGGATTGGTGGAGGTGGGAGAGCTTTAGCCCTTTTTAAGGTAAAGACTTTAGCAGTATCTCGATGAGGCGCGGTAAGGCGTACTGGTCGAGGTCGGATTCTTCTACCCAGATGTATTCGTCGGGTAGGGTGGGGGGAGTGTCCGTTTCGAAGAAGTAGAAGTCTGCGAGGAGGATGCGATGGGTGAGAATGTGCTTCACATCTTTGCGAAGCAGTCGGGCTTGCGAGATGAGTGCGGTGTCTTCTGTCAGTACCGGTTCCCACAATCCTTGCCAAATGTCCCCAGCGGGTCTTCTGCGAAAGGCGGCCTTGCCCTTACATCTTATATATATATAGGTAAGGCGGCGAGTTTGGATGGTCAGTTTCTTCTCCTTCAAAGGTAGTAGGTCGATGCGTCCTGTGCGGAGAGCATCGCAGGTTTCTTGCAGGGGACAGATGACACATTTGGGTGAGGTGGGTGTGCATTGGATGGCTCCGAAGTCCATCATGGCTTGGTTGAAAAGGGCGGGTTTGTCGATGGGTAGGAGCGATTGTGCCAGTTCAGTGAAGAGCTTCTTCCCTTGGGTTGTGTTGATGGGAGTGTCGATGCCATAGTGACGAGACAAGACCCTATAGACGTTACCATCGACAACAGCAGCAGGCAATCCGAAAGCGATGGAACCAATGGCGGCAGCGGTGTAGTCGCCTACACCTTTCAACTTCTTGATTTCTTCTATCGTGGTGGGGAAACCGCCACGCACGGCGATTTGCCGGGCGGCGGTGTACAGGTTGCGGGCACGGCTGTAATAACCCAATCCTTGCCACTCTCGTAACACCTCATCCTCGGTGGCAGCCGCCAAGTCCTCCACCTGGGGCCATCGCTTCATGAAGCGGAACCAGTAGTCCATCCCCTGCTGGATACGTGTCTGTTGCAGGATGATTTCGCTAAGCCAGATGGCGTATGGGTCGGTGGTGTGTCGCCAAGGCAAGTCGCGGCCATTGAGGGCATACCAGTCAAGAAGTATGGTTGTAAACATGATGGGGCTGTTATTTTCAGATGAATCCGAGTGCAAAGTTACTAAAAAGAATCGTTTCTACTTTGAGTAGATGCTTATATTTTATATTAACTGGCTATTCAATGAAGTAAATATGTTTGAATATGAGAATATTCATCAAGATTAAGTTCAGAGAGTCGGCTGTGCCCAATAAAGAAGGACATGGCTACATGAAAGAAAGGCACCTACGACAATGCGTAGATGCCTTTCTTGGTAGCGGGGGAGGGGCTCGAACCCTCGACCTCCGGATTATGAATCCGACGCTCTAACCAGCTGAGCTACCCCGCCATCGCTATGGCGTTTCCGTTAGCGAGTGCAAAGTTAGGACTTTTGGGGAAACTGGCAAAGGATTTCGGAGGTTTTTTTATAGGAAAGTGGAAAAAAAGGGATTTACCCCCTCTGAGAAAGAGGAAAAAGCCGTACCTTTGCAGCCGATTTTAGTAGGATAACACTCTAAAGTATTAAAGTAAAAACGAATTTAAGTATTATGGCTTACAATTTATTAAAAGGTAAAAAGGGAATCATTTTTGGTGCATTAAACGATCAGTCCATCGCTTGGAAAGTGGCAGAGCGTGCCGTTGAAGAGGGCGCGGAGATTGTGCTCACCAACACTGCTGTTGCTTGCCGCATGGGAACCATTGCGGAATTGGCAGAAAAAACGAATGCCACGGTGATTGCAGCCGATGCCACCAGCGTGGAAGACTTGGAGATGCTCTTCTCGGAAGCTCAGAAAGCTTTAGGCGGTAAGATTGATTTCGTACTTCATTCATGCGCCATGAGTGCCAACATGCGGAAGAAGCGCACTTATGACGACCTCGACTACAGCCTCTTGGACAAAACGCTCGATATCTCCGCTATTTCTTTCCACAAAATGCTGCAAGTGGCTAAAAAACTCGATGCTTTAAACGAGAATGCCAGTGTGTTGGCACTCACCTATGTGGCCAGCCATCGTACCTTCTTCGGATATAACGACATGGCCGATGCCAAGTCGCTCTTGGAGTCTATTGCACGTTCCTTCGGCTACATCTATGGCCGTGAGAAGGGTGTACGTGTGAACACCATCAGCCAGTCGCCCACTTATACCACTGCCGGTTCTGGCATCAAGGGATTCGATGGCCTCTACGACTTCTCCGACCGTATGTCTCCGCTGGGCAATGCCAGTGCCGACGAGTGTGCTGACTACTGCATCGTGATGTTCTCCGACTTGACCAAGAAGGTGACCATGCAGACTCTCTTCCACGATGGTGGATTCTCCAACATGGGTATGTCACTTCGTGGCATGACACAATACAATAAATCCTTCATCGAAGAGAACACCGATAAGGAGACTGGTAAGATTATTTACGGATAAGGAACCTTCCCTTCACCGATAGAAGGAAGTTTCTGATAGAAAGAAGTTCCGTTTCACCCATGCTTTTGGGTGGAACGGAATTATTTTTTTGTAGGGAGATAGCGGAAGTTCTGCTGGATGATGCGCTGGAGGAGCTGGTCGCCGTGGTAGGTGGGGTCGGCCATGTAGTCGGCCATGAGGATGCCCCAGCGACCAGTGGAGTTCTGGAAGGTGGGGGAGTCGAGGATGGCTTGGTTGACCACGGGGGCGGTGTTGGTGATGTTGCTGGCTCCATTGAGTATGGTGGTCCAACTCCACGCTACATTTGCCGTGTTGACATAGATGCGGTTAGCATTCAGCTCGTTGGGTTGGATGTAGTTGGTGAGGAGCTTTTCGAGGTTAGCGATGCGAGCCGTGGCATAGTTGGAGTCCCAGTCGTATTCGTCCTGATAGACGAGCGTCCAGGGGGTGGTGCCGTTGGAGTCGCTGCCCTTGAACACGGTCTTGTCGCCGAAACTGCTGCCCCAGCCGCATTTGCCGCAGAGGTTTGTGCTGCCTACATTGTCTCTTGCGATGATGACCATTTTTCCACGGCATTGGTCGAGGGTCATGTTGCTGTCGATGGGCTTGATATGGCTGCTTTGGGCATTGAGGCAGGCGAGTGTGGCTGTACGCCATGCGTCAAGGTTGTTGCCGTCCTCTTCATGTAGGAGGAGGAATACGGTCTCGGTGGGATGGCTGTCGAGGAAGGAGCTTACCGTGGCGAGGGCATCCTTGAAGAGCACGTTGGTGTTGGCCGAACCGTGGTAGATGTACATATTGTCGGCTGTGGTCGAGTTGGTGGCGTAGGGTCTTAGGTCGAGTGCGCGGACACCTGCCGTGAGCAGTTCGGCGATGGAGCGTGATTGTGTTTCGGTCGTGCCAGAAGAGGTGCCTTTCGTGGCGGCATCATGCGCACCAGGCAGAGAGAGCATCGTGAAAGGCGTGTTATCAGCCAGGATGGACATCCAGTTTTCGCCCGTCACCGTGGTGGTCGGGTCGGTCACTTCTTCGGTTGTCGAGGGGGCTTTCCCGAGGATGATGTTCACCAGTTCCGTCACATCGCTGATGTTCGCGCTGTTGTCCTCGTTCACGTCGGCCAGAAAGTTCTCCCCTGTCTTTCCGAGGATGACGTTCACCAATTCGGTCACGTCGCTGATATTCACGTCGTTGTCCTGATTCAAGTCGCCCCGCAGCCCGTTTCCCAGGTAGCGGAGCGTGAAGTGGTCGAAGATGGTCCAGTCATGGCTGACGAGGTTGAGCTTCTTCACACCGATGGTCAGTGTTCCGTCGTCGCCCACAGTGACGCGGAGTTTACAGGGGTAAAGCCCAGCGGCAAAGTAGCTGGCTGCCTGTGCCATATCATCGGGGATATAGCCCTGAGTCGTGTTCACACCCAAAGCCCCCTTTTTCCCCGCTTCGTCGAAGATGGAGGGTAGGGGAGTGGAGCGGTTTTGTGTGGCCGTGCGAGCATAAAGAAAGGAGTTGATGGTCTCCTTTCCATTGGCTCGATTACTGGCGGCAGGGCCGTGGTCACCCTCACGGTAAAACCCCTGCATGCCCAGCTCATACATGCCAGCTGGCAGCCCCGTGATGGTCTGGTGGAAATCGAAATTAGCGTCCCACTTTTCCACCTCGCTATAGTTGGCTGTCATCGTCGTGCCGCTCCATCCGTTGGTTGTGTTTCCATCGAAATTGGGGTTGATAATCTGGCCTGTCTGGTCAGATCCTGGCTTGATGGCTGGTGGAAGCGCAGAGGCGGCAGTCTGGATGGCACCGTCCTTCACCCACACTTTGAGGGTCTGTCCTTGGGTGAGGCTGATGGCCTTAGTCAGCGTTTGTCCACCACTCACGATGCTGACGGTGGCAGTTCCGTTGGCCGTGGCGGTCAGATAGGCCACCTCGTCGTTGTCGGCATCCTGCTGGGCAGTGACATTCATTCCTTTTACGTAGATTTTCAGTACGTTAGCCAAGCTGTTGTTCTCGCTCTTCACGGTGAAGGTGGCTGTCGATTTGCCGTTGCTGATGGTGGTCGGCACGGTGAAAACGGGTGCGCCCCGAGGACAAGCAATGTTCGACAAAGTAGCCTGTGTGGTCGTGCCGCTGAAGTGAGCCAGCAGCAGATAGTGGATGCCGTCGGGGTCGGGGGCGATGATGCCGTTCCATCCCGTGGGCACAGCCGAGGTGAGCAGCTGCATCTGGCTTTCCAGCTGGGCAGTTTGCTCGGCGGTCACGTTACTGTAGTAGGTCACGTTGCGACGGTCCACCACCGTGCCGTTGCTGAACGAGCGGCTCGTGGTGCTGTAGCTGGGATAGAGCTTGGCGGTCATGATGCTGTTGTTGTTGGCACGGTCGCCGAAGGCCATCGCTTTGTCGCCGAGACTCACGATGCCGAGGGCATTGTCCACGTTCAGCCAGTTAGTCTGCCACTGCTTCAGTGCGGAGCCATCGCTCTGCTTATAGCCGTCTTTATAATATAATGTACGTGTGAGACGGGTCACGTCGTCCACCGAGATGGCCATCAGTCCACCCCGTTCGCCCGTAATGGTGCCCGAGGCGAGACCCTTCACCTCGTCCAGATAGACCACCGCATTGCCAGGGGGGGAGTAGAGGACGAAGCGGTTGTTGAGCGTCGCATCGTTGGTGTTCAGTTCGCCATTCATGGTGTAGGCATCGCCCATCAGCTGATAGATGCCGCTCACCACGGGGGTGGCGTTGGTGCCTTTGCCGCTCACGGTGTACCAGCCGAGGAAATTGCCCGTTCCGTTGGCACGGTAGGGCACGATGATTTTGTTTTGGTCCACGCTGTTCGAGGCGATGTAGCCCGTGTAGTTCTTCAGTCCCGTGCTCCATGAGAAGGTGGTGAAGCGGTCTTTCGTGAAGGCTCGCACCACGTTCTGACAGGGCAGCACCCGTGCCTCGCTGTGGGTGGCGCGGAAGTCGTCCCAAGCCGTGGGGGTGAGGTCGGCGGTGGAGAGGGCATAGTGCATGAGGAAAGTCATCATCACACGGTGCGCCTCCACACCCATGCGTCGTGCGCCCACATCGGCTCTGAGCAGCCACGAACCGTCGGCTGTGGTCTTCTGTCGAGCCTTGATGTACTTGTAGGCTAAGTTCTCTAGCATCAGCGCATTAGGGTCTCGCTGGAAACAGGCTTGGGTGGTGTAGGAGGTGATTTGGTCGTAGAGGAAGAGGCTCCAGTCGTTGCCGTTCGGCATGGCCAGTTCGCCATCGGTCAGGGCGAGCCAGTTGAGCACCTGGTCCTGCACCTCTTGGTTGTTGTGCATCAGGGCATTCGTCTTCCACTTTTCCGTTCCGTAGAGTCCCATCTGGAAGAGTTTCAGCGCCAGTGCAGCCTCGCCCAGCTCCTGCATCACGACGTTCTGGTAGGATGTGTGGAAGAGGTTGTGGTTCTGCAATGTGTAGTCGTCGTAGAGGTTCTGCCCCTTGTAGAGGTCGGCGTAGGTCTTTTGGTCATACCATGAGTCGATGACCGTATGGTTCTGAATGTCATTAGGATGGCTGTAGCTGTTGATGGCAAACTCCCTCAGCCGTTCAAACCACTTTGGTGCCAGCGCGTCGTTGGGGAAGAGGCCCAGTGCGGCAGCCAGCACGTCAGCTTCCCAGCCATTCTCCTCGGCCTTGGTGTCGCCCGAGTAGCCCGTGGGGATGGAGCGGTACAGCTCATAATTGCACTCAGCCTTCAGCAACTGATAGATGTAGTTCTTCTGATTGTCTGTCAGCTTATCCCATTGGAAATAAGCGGAGTAGGCCACTGACATGGCCCATAGCGATGACTCCCACACGGCATCCGACGTGGAGGTGGAACCCCAGTAATTGTTGCCCGAGCACACCTTCAGCTTGTTGGCCTTGTGGGTGGAGTAGGCAAAGACGAGGCTCTTCATGGCCAGTTCCTCCAGCTTGGCCCACGTCACGCCCTGCGGAAGCGTCACGCCAGCGGGTTTGCCGTATTTTACGAGGAAGGCACAAATCATCGAGAGGTCGGCATTGGGACGCACACCTCGCTCGTCGTTAGCCATCGTGTTCTCTCCCTTGAAGCAGCCACACGCCTCGCCCACTGAGTTTGGAGCCTGTGCCTCCTGCCAGTCGTTCACGATGTAGGTGGAGAAGTCGGCCAGCATCTGCAAGAGGTCGCCCTTCATGGCTGCCTCACCCACGAAATCGGACGTGATGACTCCCTCCGTAGGCGATGTCACGTCGGCCTCGGTCGGGTCGGGCTGTGGCTCAGGCATCTGGTAGAGCTTTACGTTGTCGAGCATTACACACGAGCCGCCACTTTGCCATGTCACTGAAAAACCAATCGACACCGTGGCGGTAGCCGACAACGTGAAGTCAATCGAACTGGTGGTCCAAGCCATCGAGGTGAAGCAACCCGTCGAACCGCTCTGGAACGGGATGCCCACACTTTCGCTGCCTGCCGTGAGGCTGAGCGTCGAGACGGCATTGTTGGCATAGCCCGTGCGCTGATCCACACTGAGGCGATAGTTACCAGCAGGCAGCGTCACCTTCTGAGTGAGCGAGGTCGAACCTGTGCTCCAGCCCATGCGCAGATAGTAAGCGTAGGTGCCATTGGGGATGGTCGTCACCTTGCCAAAATTATTGTCAGAGTAACAGTCCTTCGTGACGAGCAGTTTCGTTACGTTGGCAGGGTCGCTCACCGTCCATCCCGTTGGTTGAGCCAGCGTGTAGCCACGCAGTCCGTCAGCCGAGTTGTTCACTGCCGAGAGCGAACTGGCATTGTCTTGTTCGAACGATGGGTTCTTGATGTATTGGGAAGTGATGTCTTCTTGTGCATGAACCGACAGCACAAGAGCCCAAAGACAGATGGCAATAAGTTTTTTCATATAGGTTCGTGATAGGTTAGTAGTTAGTAATTGAAGAGAATAGTAAAGGTTAAAGACTTTGCGGGATTGTAAAGTTTATGCGCCTTTGGCGGATCCGCCAAAGGCGCATAAACTCTCTTTATTTCAGTCGTGCAAGTGTTTCCTTGATGCGCTTCATGGCCTCCACGATGTTCTCATCGCTGGTGGCATAGCTCATGCGGAAACATTCGGGCGAGCCAAATGCATCGCCGCCCACGGTAGCCACGTGCCCCACTTCGAGCAGGTACATGGCAAAGTCCGTCGAATTGTTGATGACGCGGTCACCATCCTTCTTGCCGAAATAACTGCTGCACTTCGGGAAGAGGTAGAAAGCACCCTGTGGCTCGTTCACTTCCAGCCCAGGAATCTCCTTAGCCAGCTTCACGATGAGGTTCTTCCTACGCTCGAAAGCCTGACGCATATCTTCCACACACTGCTGGTCGCCAGCGAAAGCCGCCTCTGCTGCCTTCTGCGACACTGAGCAAGGGCCTGACGTATATTGACCTTGCAGCTTGTTGCATCCCTTCACTATCCATTCGGGTGCAGCGATGAAACCGATGCGCCAACCCGTCATGGCGTAAGCCTTGCTGACACCATTGATGACCACCACTCGGTCTTTCAGGTCGTTGAACGAAGCCATCGAGGCATGTTTGCCCACGTAGTTGATGTGTTCGTAAATCTCGTCGGCCACCACGATGACCCGCTCATGCTTCAAGAGTACGTTTTTCAGTCCTTCCAGTTCCTCTTGGCTATACACAGAACCCGTTGGGTTGCTGGGCGAGCAGAGGATGAGGGCACGAGTCTTGGGGGTGATGGCTGCTTCCAACTGAGCTGGCGTGATTTTGAAATCCTGCTCAATCGGAGCATCGATAAATACGGGTGTACCTTCAGCCAGCAGCACCATCTGCGGATAGCTCACCCAATAGGGGGCTGGGATAATCACCTCGTCGCCAGCGTTGATGATGGCCATGATGGTGTTGCACACCGACTGCTTGGCACCGTTCGAGCACAGAATCTGCGAAGGCTTATAGTCCAGTCCGTTCTCGTTTTTCAGCTTGTTCACGATAGCCTGCTTCAGTTCCGGATAGCCCGGCACAGGGCTGTAGCGGCTCCAGTTGTCCTCCACAGCCTTGATGGCAGCCTTTTTGATGTGGTCGGGCGTGTTGAAATCGGGTTCGCCCACACTCATGTTAATCACATCCACTCCCTGCGCCTTCAGTTCCGAGCTTTTCTGGCTCATAGCCAGCGTAGCTGAAGGGGAGAGTCTGTTCAGACGGTCTGAAAGTTGTTCCATTGTCTCTTTTCTATATATATTAGTTGAAATTTCGGTGCAAAGGTACGATTAAGTGAGAGAAAAACCAAAATTTTTTGAGTTTTTCCGAACGTGAGTACTTTCGGCGAAGCCAAAGGTGCAAAAATTACAATATATCAGCGTGACGCATAAAAAACTTAACCCAACTTCACTTGTTGAAGTGCAGCGTGTGTCCCATACGCTCCTTCTTGGTGCGAAGGTAACGCTCGTTGTAGCGATTGGGGGTAATCTCGATGGGTACGTTCTCCACGATTTCGAGTCCGTAGCCTTCGAGACCCACACGCTTGACGGGGTTGTTGGTGAGGAGACGAATTTTGCTCACACCGATTTCGCGGAGTATCTGGGCACCCACACCATAGTCGCGCAGGTCGGGGTCGAAGCCGAGGTGGATATTGGCATCGACGGTGTCAAGCCCTTCTTCCTGCAACTTGTAGGCAGCGATTTTGTTCATCAGGCCGATGCCGCGTCCCTCTTGGATAAGATAGACGATGGCTCCCTTTCCCTCTTTCTCGATGAGTTCCATCGACTTGTGGAGCTGTTCGCCGCAGTCGCACCGCTGACTGCCGAAGATGTCGCCCGTAGCGCAACTGGAGTGCATCCGCACCAATACAGGTTCGTCCTGACTCCATTCGCCTTTGATGAGCGCCACGTGCTCAAGGCCGTTGCTCTTCTGGCGGAAGGGGATGATGCGGAAATGTCCGTAGGCGGTGGGCATGTCGGCCTCCACGCCTTTCTCCACAAGGCTTTCTTGCTGGAGGCGATAAGCGATGAGGTCTTTAATTTGGATAAGCTTCAAACCCAGTTCTTCGGCTTTCTCGATGAGCTGTGGCATCCGTGCCATGGTACCGTCGGGGTTGAGTATTTCGATGAGGGCAGCGGCAGGACGGAGACCAGCCAGACGAGCAAGGTCGATGGCGGCCTCGGTGTGGCCAGAGCGACGCAATACACCACCTTCCTGTGCATAGAGAGGGTTGATGTGACCAGGGCGACCGAAGTCGGTGGGTTTCGCCTCGGGGTTAGCCAGCCACTGGATGGTGGCGGCACGGTCGGCGGCACTGACTCCCGTGGTGCATCCCTCCAACTTATCGACGGTGACGGTGAAGGGAGTGCCCAGCATCGACGTGTTTTCCTCCACCTGATGCGGCAGTTCCAGCTCGCGGGCACGGGAGATAGTGATGGGGGCACAGAGCACGCCACGACCTTCGCGAAGCATGAAGTTCACCTTCTCAGGCGTAATCGTCTCGGCAGGAGTGATGAAGTCACCCTCGTTTTCGCGGTCTTCGTCATCCACCACGATGACGAACTTGCCTTGTCGGAAGTCCTCGATGGCTTCCTCTATCTTACTGAACTGTATCATTTTAGTTGATTAGTCGTTTAGTTGTTTAGTTGTTTAGAGTTTAAACCTTAAACTTTACCCAGAATATTGCTTGTTATGTGTTCTTTTATTTGTTCGGAATACTTGATGATGGCTCGGAGGTCTTTGCGCCGACGGCGGTAGAAGCGGAACGAGCGTGTATCGACCACGGGATAGCCGTTGAGCAGTCGCAGTACCTGACGGTCTTTACTGTTGGAGAGCACCTCCACCACATATTCCATCATTAGGTTGATGCCCTCAGCCTGCATATCCTCGCGTTTAGAGAACCAGAAGCGGACGATGTAGCGCATATAGCCGAAGAAAGTGGAACGTGGCAACGAACGCAGATATTCGCGGCTGGTCGAGATGAGCTGTTCCAAAGTCTCGTGCATGTCGGCATAGTCGGGGTCGTGGATGATGACCTCCTTACGGACGATGTTGCGCTTGGGTCGGATGCCCAACAGCTTCTTCCATAGGTTGACGTAGGCATCCATGTTGAACACGGCAGAGTCGTTGTTGGACTTGATGGTGAAGAATACGCCCAAAGGAGCCATGACGAAGGTGCTGAGCCACATGCCGAACCACACGGGGATGCTGCCCTCACGACACACCTTCATGCCGAAAGTGTCGATGATGTAGTAGGTGATGAAGATGATGACTGCCACTACAACAGGGAAACCGAGTCCACCCTTGCGGATGATGGCTCCGAGGGGAGCACCAATGAAGAAGAACATGAGACAAGCCAGCGCCATGGTAAACTTGCGCCAAAACTCTATCTTGTGTCGGCGGATGTTCTTGTCGCCCCAATCCATGTAGTAAGCCTTGTCGTTGGCATCCATCTCTTGGAACGTGGCCTTCTGCACGGCGTTCATCATGATGCGTTGCTTCTGCTGTGGATTCACAGCCTTCAGCAGGGAGTCGATGTTGAGGGGAGAGTGGGGCACTTTCGTAGCAGTCTTGGCTTTCTGTGCCTGATAAGCCAGTTCCTTCTTCTGCAAGTCCTTCACCACGTTGGTGTCCATTCGCGAGAGTGTCAGAGAGTCATAGTCAGACAGACGCGCCTCGTGAGGCACGTTGAGGGAGTTGCGCCACATGGCATCCCGATACGCCCTGCTCAAGCTGTCATACACCACCTCCATCGAGTCGATGTCGTGCGTCAGCTGGTGCAAGTCTTTCGTCATGGCCGAACCCGCCACCGACTCCTCGTCAGCCAGATTGAAATTCGTGTCGAAGTCGATGATAAAGTGCTTCTCCACAAAAGTCTCTCGGCGATAAGGCACATTGTTAGCCTTCAGCGTGCCGCCCTGCAAGTTCTCAAACTGCTCCCCCTCATACAAATGCAGCAACAAGTGCATCTTGTCGCTCGTCGTCTCCAGCTTGCCCGAATCAGCCAAGATGATGTGCGCTCGGCTCACGCCCTCCTGCAGATTGTAGATGACGATGTCGTAGAGCATACCCGTCTCCTTGTTCTTCTGCTTCACATAGAGGTTAATGCCCTGAATGCCATCGTAGAACGCCCCTTCGGGAATGTCCAGTTCGGGCGACTTCATCTTCATCGACTGCAACATCTGCTTCAAACTCTGCTGGGCTTCAGGCACGATTTTGTTCTGGAAGTGGAACGATCCCAAGGCCAGCAGCGCATTCAGTACAATCAGCGGACACATGGTGCGCAACAACGAAATGCCCGCTGCCTTGATGGCCAGCAGTTCCAGCCGTTCGCCGATGTTGCCAAACGAGATGAGCGATGCCAGCAGAATAGCCAGTGGCAGCGCCATCGGCACCAGCGACTCCGCAGCATAGAAGAAGAACTTCGCATAGACATCCCACGTCAAGCCCTTACCCACCAAGTCGTCGATGTACTTCCACAGGAACTGCATCATCACGACAAAGAGGCTGATGCAGAACGTGCCCACAAACAGCGTGAAATAATTGTTCAGAATGAATATGTCGAGTCGCTTAATCAGCTTCATCTTTAAACTTTTCGGCGGCAAAATTACGACAAATTATCGAGATGGCAAAAGATTGGTGCATTTTCAGTATATTTTACTCTCATTTTTACTTATTTTGAGTGTCCCCTCCTTTATCATTTATCATTTAGCGCAGCGCCTTTTCTCCCCGCATCGCTTTTTCCCCGTAGGGGGCAACGACGTTGCCTCGCATGACTCTTCGTCGTTGCCCCTCGTGACTCTACGTCGTTGCCCCTCGAGACTCAACGACAGTGCCTCTGCGGAAGCAAGTCGTAAGCCGAAAGTACGGCAAAGGGGGAAAAGACCAAGAAATAAGCTTTTTCAAGTGACTTTTTTAGCAATAGAGGATGAATTTTGGAGGGAAAGACGTAACTTTGTGACCTAAAACACGATGGACAATGAAAAAAGTGCTGACATTTTTGGTAATGAGCATCTACTTGTTGGGAGCATTTGCCCAGCAGGAGTTGCAACAACGCCCACGACTGGTGGTGGGCATCATGGTGGACCAGATGCGCTGGGACTACCTCGTGCGTTATAACGACCGCTACGGCGAAGGTGGCTTCAAGCGGATGATGGAGGAGGGCTACAACTGCAACCGTCTGCTCATCAACTACATCCCGACGGTGACAGCGGTGGGACACACGGCGGTATATACAGGTACGGTGCCCGCCTTCAACGGCATCATCGCCAACAGCCTGTACTTCGATGGTCAGTGGGCTACCCCTGTGAGAGATTGGAACGTGCAGGGAGTGGGCACTCAACGCACGGAAGGCAAGGCTTCACCCCACAGACTGCTATGCACCACCATGTCCGACGAACTGCGGTTGGCCACCAATTTCCGTTCGAAGGTCATCAGCGTGAGTATCAAAGACCGTGCCTCTGTGCTGCCTGGTGGACACTGTGCGAATGCGGCCTACTGGATGGACAGCGAGAGCATGGACTTCATCTCTTCCACTTACTACATGAAGGAACTGCCTCAGTGGGTGAAGGACTTCAATGCCAAGAAGTTGGGACAGCTTTACTTGGACAAGGCCAAGAAGGAGAAGAAGGACAAGAAACTCTTCTGGAACTTGCTCTACGATGCCGACACATACGTGCAGTCGGCTGGCTTGGACGAGCCTTATTACGCCCCCAGCACGGGCAGCATCTTGAAATATTTGCCCTACGGCAACACCTACACGGCAGACATGGCCATGGCCGCCATCGAGCATGAGCACCTTGGGCAGAATCCTACGGGCATGACGGACTTCCTCGCCATCAGTTTCTCTTGTACCGACATGATTGGCCATAAGGTAGGGCCGAATGCACCGTGGATTGAGGACACTTATCTGCGTCTCGACCAAGATTTGAAGCGTCTGTTCGACAAGTTGGACAGTACGGTAGGCAAAGGCGAGTGGGTGGCATTTCTGAGTGCCGACCACGCTGGAAGTCACAATGTGCAGTTCCGTCGCGAACATGGCATCCCTGCCGAGACTTGGCCTTACTACCAAGTGATACGAGAACTGAACGAGACACTGACACGGGAGTTCGGATTGGAGACAAACGACCCGTCTATGCAGTTGAGCATCAACAAGAAAAAGTATGAGGCCACCCTGCTGATTCATTCCTTGGAGTGCCAGAATGTTTTCTTCAACGACACGGTGATTGCCAAGGTTTGCAAGGATGGCGACCCGAAAGCCTTGAAAGAGCGACTGAAGGCACGCACGATTGAACTGCTCATGCAAAAGGAGAATGTGGCCTACGCTTTCGACGTAAAACAGATGCCGCCTTACATTCCTGAGCCTGTGCGTACCATGGCCATCAATGGCTACAACCCGAAGCGTAGTGGCGACATCGTCATTGTGCTAGAAGGCAATGTGACCGAGGACTGCGACGACGGCTACAAAAGCGACTACAAGGGCATCCCCATCGGCACTAACCATTCAGTGTGGAGTCCTTACGATGCCCACATCCCCTTCATCGTGATGGGCAAAGGCGTTCGCCACGCTTGGGACAACCGCACCTACCACATTGTGGACATCGCCCCCACCATCTGCGCCTTGCTGAACATCCAGCAACCCAGCAGTTGTGTCGGCCATGCCATAGATGTGAGGAAATAGGGCATTCACCCGAACCGCTCACTCGCATCCCCTCAATCGCACCCGTCGGGTACGCCATGCCGCACCCGTCGGGTGCGATGCGTCGTACCCGACGGGTGCGATTTCACCCCTTCGAGCAAGCTCCATCCACCATCTCCTGCACACCTCTTATTGCCTACACGAGGAGCATCCCATCCATATACCCAATTTTACCCCACCCAACAAAACTTTTCCCCCGAATTCTTTTGTTTTTCTGAAAAATGTCGTACATTTGCGAAATAAAACAGAAAGGAAACAAAATGACAACAATGCAACTCAATGTAGCTCTGCAACGAGAAATGAGCTATGTAGTCAGCGACGAAACGTTAATGCAGCGTGTGCTGACATCTATTCGTAAACTCCGCCGTGAGCGCAAGGCCGAAATATCGTCGGCCAAGACCTTCGACACAGATGCAGAGATTACGGAAAATCTTCGTACAGCCTTTCAAGAATACAAACATGTTCTTGAAGGTTATGCACAAACCCGAAATCTGGAGGACGTGCTCGCGTGATTGTACATGTCGATGTAATTGTGGACATTCAAGAAGGAACAATCTGTTTCCTTGCGCTCTACGACAAATCGGAACAATCAACAATAACAGACAAAGCTATCAAATCCTTGCTCCATGAAGCAGAAATCATCTAATAATCAACCCAATCGTTTAACCCTCTAACCCCCATTGATTCAAGAAACAGACAGTAAACAACAATGACCTAACGGAAACGCAAGCGTGGTACGGCGTATGTGGCTTTGGCCACAGAAACTGCCACTCAAGAGAAATAACCTATTTATTCACTCGGCGTTTCTGCTCAAACAACATATAACTTGGACTTTTAGTTCTTGTTCTCGATTCGATAAAATATCGCCAATATTTTACTGTGAGAACAAGCGACGAAGTTCACGTCCTTGGGGCGTAGATTGTTTGTACTTTTCCACTGTAAAGGCTATTTGATGGTTGCCTTCGGAATGGGAAAGCTTAACAAGAGCAGTTCCGCCTTTTTTCATTTCAATACATGAAAAAATTATTACAAAAATTCATTATCCTGTGCTTCATCTCCCTCACTTGGTACACCGCCTCTGCTACTAAATGCGAGGTAAACGGGATTTACTACGATGTTTACGCATGGGACTCAGGGAGACTCGGAGCCAGCGTGATATCCGGTAATAATAAATACATAGGTATCATCAACATTCCTTCAACTGTTACATATAATGGTAGAACTTATACGGTAGAAGAAATCAGCAACTTCGCATTCCGTAATTGTAGTGAATTGACATCCGTTACCATCCCCAACAGCGTGAGAAGCATCAAATACGGAGTGTTCTATGATTGTAGTGAGCTGACTTTCGTCACCATCCCCAACAGTGTGACCAGTATCGGAAGTTATGCGTTCGAGAACTGTATTTAGAGACCTCTTTGCAACGCATTTCTACCGCGGAGAATTTTGAGGGCTTTTATTTTGCCATCTCGTGGACAGGGTTGACAAAGGTTGACAAGAGTGGACAACGGTTGACTGATTAACGAGAGGGAAAAGAGCAAGGAAGTGACCTCATTTGAAAGACGCAACATCGTGGAATGAGTTGACAAGGATTGTCAATGATTGACGAAAGTTCACTCCGTGGCGGTTTGCAAGAAATTGATTGTAAAACCACATAAAAAGGAGTCAAATGAGAAAGACAAGAAAATGCGCCTTCTGTGGAAAGGAGTTCACTTGTAACAGCGGTTCGCAGAGGTATTGCTCAGAACATTGTGCCGAGGCAGCAAAGGTTCAGCGCAAGAAGAGACAACAGGACTTTTTGAAGGCAGTCCAGCCTGTTATAGACATCGCCAGCCAGGAGTATCTTACATTCTCCAAGGCTGCCATCCTCATGGGGTGTTCCCGCCAGTACGTTTACAAACTGGTAAACGAGGGGAAGCTACCTGCATCACGAATCAGCAGCCGGATGGCATTCATCCGCAAGGCAGACATCGAGAAGATGCTTGCTGGCAATCCTTATCATAGAGTATTGCCCGGTGCTTCATCAAACAAACCGTGCAAAACTTCTTCTTCCCTTTCGTCGAGGAAAGATAAGAACCACATGCCAGAAATTGATATGCGGTCATCAGAACCACTTGATTATATCTCTGGCGAGGATGTTATGACAATCTACAAGGTAAAGAAGTCATGGCTCTATGTATCTGCCAAGAGGAACAACATACCTATGTGCAAGATTGCAGGCAAGAACTATTATAGCCGAAAGCACATGAATGCGCTCTTCGGAGTTCCTGCTGAGATAGAAGCCATAACAGAATGGCTGACTACGGATGAGGCAGTAGTACTCTATTCCACGACCAAGGAATCCTTGCGCACCCAAGCTCTATTCCACGACCAAGGAATCCTTGCGCACCCAAGCCTACCGCCGCCATATTCCCACCAAGCGAGAATATGGCAAGACCTATTACTCAAAGAAACATCTTGACGACATCTTCCGTCCAGACCTGAAGGCGAGTAATGCCTATTACACCACCACCGAAGCTGCCGATAAGTACGGCATGACCAAGAGTAACATCTGTGTTATCGTCAAGACAAACAATCTCACTAAGGTGAAAGTCGGAGTCCAGAACCTCATCGTCAAGGAGGAATTAGACCGAATAATGGCAAGCAGACTGGCACAATTCGGGGTTTACAGGCTCCAATAACGCCCAATAATAAGCATCAACTGCGTGAAAGTGCAATTATCCATGAGTTATGAATGGATAAGTTGGTCACTCTTTCATCACGCAGTTACTTTGCACTCGCTATGAGACGCATAGCCTTCGATTATTAACAAAACAAATTTCATACAAGTATGAGTAACATTTGCAAGACAGTAACCCTGCGTACGCGTAAGATAAAGAAAGGTACGCAACTGAGCTTCTACCTTGACTACTATCCCGGCTACAGGGACGAGTCAACCATGAAGGTACAGCGACATGAGTCACTTGGCATCTACATCTTTGCCAAGCCCAAGAACCAGCGCGAGCGTGACTACAACGAGCGCATGACGGAGAAAGCCGAGGCACTGCGCTGCCGACGCTATGAG
>CADCDP010000046.1 GCA_902800305.1 uncultured Bacteroidales bacterium | reverse complement strand
TCAACGGGCATACTAAAACCAATCGCAACCTTCGATTGTACTATCGAAGGTTGCGATTATACTATCGAAGCTTACGATTGTACTATCGAAGCTTACGATTGGAACTTGGGTTTTTGGGGCGGAAATGTGTGGGAAGCCCACAAGAACATCCTTTTCAGGTGCAAATATACAACAATTTTTCGAGATTTCCAAATTTCTACGGAGTAAAAAAAGCACTCGGCGCACAAGCCGCCAAAACTCCTTGACTCCTATACTCCTTAGACCAAAACACTCTCCACAGCGAGCAATTCTAAGGACAAACGATTAAAAGTCTAAGGAGTTTAGGAGTTAAGGAGTGGCTTTCGCGAAAGCCTTGGAAAGTCCCCAGAAGTAGGACTCGGCGCACAAGCCGCCAAAACTCCTTGACTCCTATACTCCTTAGACCCCAAACTCACTCCACAGCGAGCAATTCTAAGGACAAACGATTAAAAGTCTAAGGAGTTTAGGAGTTTAGGAGTGGCTTTTGCGAAAGCCTTGAAACTTCTGAAGCTTGAGCTACTTCACGTAGAAGATGGGTTCGTTGGTTTGGGGGTCTTCGGGGTAGAAGTGGATGGCGGAGTCGTTGAGACGGATGTGGTGGGTCTTGATGAGCTGGTAGATTTCCGCTCCTGCCCAGATGGCGGGACCATAGCCGTGGGCGGCAAAGTTGTTGACGGGACGGTAGGCATAGAAAGCGGGGTCGAAGGCAAGACCTGTGCCTACGCAAGTGCCCTCCACCTGCCCCTGTGGGTTGATGTGCGCGTTGACGTAGTTCCATGCAAGGATGGCTTGTGCGCCGTAGGTTTCGGCATCGAGCCACCCTTTGTTGATGGCGTGGGCGATGCAGTAGCAGTAGATGGCGGTGCAGGAGGTTTCGAGGTAGGTGTCGGGACGGTCGAGCAACTGATGCCAAGCCCCGTCGTGGTGCTGCAAGGGGAGCAGGCCGTCGAGGTGTTCCTTGAAGTAGCTGAGGATGAGTGGCGATTCCTTCACATCTAAGAGTTCACAAGCGGTCAAGAGTGCCCAACCGTTGGCGCGTCCCCAGAAGAAGGAGGGGTGATGCTCTCCAGGCACCCATCCGTGGCGGTACAGGTGCTTCTCTGCCACCCACATCTTGTCGTGGAAAAGCTTGAACTGCCGCAGTGCCTTCTCCACCTCGCCGTGCCAAGCTAAAGCAGGGATGCCCATGAACATATCGTCGAGCCACACCGTGTTGCGGACGGGGCGCAGACGGGCAAACGTGCCGTCCTTGTAGCGGTATTGCTGGTTGGCAATGAAGTCGTAGTAGGTGTCAATCCTATCTTTCAACTTGGCATCCTTTGCCTTGAGCATGGCGGTGCAGATGGCTCCGGCATCATCGAGGGCTTCGGGTTTCACCACTTGGTGCATGAGGGGGTCGATGTCTTCGCCTCGGTCGAGTCGCGCCTTGAAGGAGGGAGCGAGTTGGGCGAGATACTCCATGCGGTCGATGGCATAACGGGTGTAGGAAGCGTCGCCTGTCACCTCGCCAGCTCGGAGCATGGCGGAGTAGGTGACTCCCCACTCGTAGGAGGTGAGGCGGAAGGTGCCGCGTCGGAGCATCTTGCCCGTCTCGTCCAGCTGCATGAAGGTGGTGGCATCGAGGTAGTTCTTCACTCTGTCCATGGTGGCCTTCACCTCTTCGGCTTTGGGCACTCCGTAGGGAATCTTGTAGGCGGGTCGCATGAGGTGGAGCGGGGCGGTGGCATCGTTCTGTACCTCTTGGGCATAGCTCCCCAGCCCCCAAAGGGGTAGGGTTAATGCGATGATGGTAGAAAGTCTTTTTTTCATGTTGGTTATCGGTTGATGGTTTCTTTCAGGAAGATGGCATCGAGCGTCCATGTGGCACAGTCGTTCGTCCAGATGGTGCTCTTGTTGGAGAGTGGTAGATGATGGAGCAGGTCGTCCCATGCCTGTTGTTTGAGTTGCTCGTCGCCGAGTCGCCAACCAGCGTAGGCGGAAAGTCGGGGTATGAGGAAGCGGTTCTTCCGAAGTTCCCATGCTTTCTGCTTGTATTGGCGGTTGTGGTCGAGCCATGCTTGGTAGAACTTGGGGTGTTCCACCATCGGCTCCAGCTCGTTCATCAGTTCGAAGCCGCCCATGATGGCCATGAGGTGGTTGGTGGTTTGGAGGGAGTCGATGTCGGTGGAGATGATGCCCGTGGCAGGGTCGTAGCCGAGGGCAAGGGGACCTTGGAAGAAGCCGTGGGGCAGGGAGGAGATGGAGGAAAGGCCAGCGAGTAATTTTGCTGCGAGAGGGGAGGTGGTGTTTGCTGCGACTGAGTCGCAGCATACGGGACTGGGGGGAGGGGTGTTTGCTGCGACTGAGTCGCAGCATACGGGACTGGGGGGAGGGGTGCGCTCCCACTCCGTCAGCCAGTTGCTGGCGTAGGCAAACCAGTCGGGGCCGATGCGGAGGCGGGCAGGAGCGGAACAGGGGTAGAGGTCGCGTGGCTGTGCGAGCCGCATGGGGTCTAATATATATAATAATGTGTCGGCATCGGCCACTTCGTGCAGGATGTCGCCTATGCGCTCGTCGGCGGTGAGGTAGTAGTAGAAGCGATTCCACCATGCCTCGCTGATGCGTGCTTCCTTGGCTCCGCATCCCCAATGGGTGACGTTGTGGCGGCTGCCCAATCCGGCGTGAGGCCCCAGGTGGTAGGTATCGACTTCGCTGCAATGGCGTGTCATAGCTTCTGCCATGCGCCACACGGCGGGGTCGCCTGTGCGGAGGAACTGATACCACAGCATGGCAGGGGTGCCCAGTTCGGTGTTGTCCCATGCAAAGCCGCCCACGTCGTATCGCCATTCGTCTCTCGAAGCATCGTAGGCGTGCATCACGTCGCCGTAGTTGAAGAAGCCGTACCAGCCGTTCCGCTCGATTTCCCTCTGGTAGAACTGCATGATTTCCTGTAGTGTACCCTCGATGAGGCTGTCCCGTCCCGTCTCCATCGTGGGGAGGCTCCAGATGCCGAAGGCGCGTTTGCGGTGCAGGTATTCGGGGGTGCAGACAAGGTGGTGCTCGTCGGCGGCGTTGATGAGGATGGTGCTGGTGCGTCCGATGCCCCACGCGGTGCTCATGCCTGGCTGCACGTCCTCGTAGGCAGCTTCGAGGGTGTGGGGGATGGTGTCGTAGTGCTCAAACGAATAGGGTTCTGCTTCGGGCGAGTAGAGGCTGATGGTCACGGTGGCGGTGTCGCCCCTCATGCCGCTGACAAGGAGGGTGGAGGGGTAGGATTGCCAGAAGTCTTTGAGGCGGAAAGAGACGTGGGAGGTGCTGTCGCCAAGGGTCACGATGCCTTCGGAACGATGTCCTTCCATTGTGCCTATCCAAGGCGATTCATGGGTGGCTCGCTTGCGGATGCTATAGCCGTTGGGCGAGAGTTGTGAGAGCCGGAAGTCGTCCCATTGGGCGATGTTTGCCAACACCATGCGCGTGATGGTGTCCATGCGCTGGAGGTCGATGGGACGGCGTGCGATGAGGGGTTGGACGGACATCTCCTTGTCGCCGAACGAGACAAAGCGTTCGTAGGGTTTTCCGTGCAGCGGCACTCGGAAATGGATGCTGAGTTCGTGTAGGCCGTCGTGGTTGAGGGCGCTATCGACGAGGAGAGTGTGGACGAGCTTCGCCTCCCGTGCGCCAGCATACTGGTAGGTGCGGATGATGAAGTTGCGGCCGGTGTATTTGTGTACTTCGCGAGAGTGGATGCCGTTCTTGGCCTTTTCCTCCACCTCATGGGTGATAACCGAATCGATTCTTCCGTTTAGGGTCACGTGGAACGGCGGCATTTCGCCCAATGGCAGGGACGGGACATACCGAAGCCGAGTGCTTGGTTGCTTCAGCAGCAGCACGGAGTCGCACCCCTCGGGGATGAACGTGGAGAATGCTTGCCACTTGGTGCTGCCGTCGGGCCACGATGCCAGTCGCCATGTGTCGTACGAGCAATACTGATGGTCGCCAATCTGCAACTTGAAATCGTCGGTGGTCACTTCCCCCTGGTCGAATGGCACGCCGAAGGTGGTCCATCCATGCCCCTTCCCGCCTATCCATTTCAGCACCACGGGTTGGTCTTTCCCTTCGCTGGTGTAGCGGAAGTTTCTGAGTTGTGCCACGGCCATCGTGGTGCGGAATCCGAAGTACCCTTCGCGCAAGGGCTTCGGGTCAACATAATCCACCAGCAGTTCCCCGTCGATGTAGTAGCGTGCATGTCCGTCCTTCTGCTCCAAGCGAATCTTGTACCATCGGTTGCCCTCCAGCAGATGCCCCTTGTCGGTGTATTCCTTCAAGACCTTCGGACGATACTCCACGCTGTCTATTCCCCGTGTGTCCCCCGTATATCTGCGGAACCGTGTGGTGGTGTTGCCGTTGCCGCCAAAGCCCATGTAGTAGAGCTGCAAGGCATAGTTATCGACGAACCGTCCTCCGTAGCCGCCACACTGGTCAGCCATCCAAAAGCAGTTGAGGTCGCTCACCCTCACCTTCCCGTCCGCATCCTTCATGCGCTTGTCCGCCACAATCCGCGCTTCATACTCAATCACGGTGTTCCCGTCCATCTTCTCCTCGCACCAAAGGGTCAAGCCTTTCGGGGCAACAATGGTGGCCACACCGTCCTTCCACGTCACGCTCGATGCGGCATCTTCGGCCTCCACTCGCCATGTCTGGGCATGGGTGGATAGGGCATAAAACAACAATAGCAGGAATACGTTCTTTTTCATCTTGATAGGGGTTGATATGACTGCAAAGGTAGCACAATTTGGACGTAGCACAAAATAAATCCTAATTTATTTTTTTTTATTAAGTTTTTGTCCTATCTTTGCAAATCGAAATCAAAAATAATCAAAGAAACAACAATATGGAAAACTTGGATTGGTCAAGTCTTGGGTTTGGCTACCACAAGACTGATTACAATGTGCGCTGTTACTTTCGTGACGGCAAGTGGGGCGAAATAGAAGTTTGCTCCGAAGAGACAATTCCACTTCACATGGCTGCCACTTGTCTGCACTACGGACAGGAGGCATTCGAAGGATTGAAGGCTTATCGTTGCCCAGACGGTAAGGTGCGTGTGTTCCGCAGCGACGAGAATGCAGCACGTCTGCAGAGCACGTGCCGTGGTATTTTGATGCCTGAACTCCCCACGGAGAAGTTCAACGAAATGGTGGATAAGGTGGTGCGCCTGAACGAGCGTTTCATCCCTCCCTACGAGACGGGTGCCACACTCTACATCCGTCCGTTGCTCATTGGTACGAGTGCCCAGGTGGGCGTACATCCTGCAACGGAGTATCTGTTCATGATATTCGTGACTCCTGTAGGCCCTTACTTCAAGGGTGGCTTCTCTTGCAATGACTACGTGATTATCCGTGAGTACGACCGTTCGGCTCCCCTCGGCACGGGTATTTATAAGGTGGGTGGCAACTACGCTGCCTCGTTGCGTGCCAACAAGATGGCGCACGACCTCGGTTATGCTTGCGAGTTCTACCTCGACGCTAAGGAGAAGAAGTATATGGACGAGTGTGGTGCCGCTAACTTCTTCGGTATCAAGAACAACACTTACGTGACGCCGAAGTCAACGTCCATCCTTCCTTCCATCACGAACAAGAGTCTGATGCAGTTGGCAGAAGACCTCGGCTTGAAGGTGGAGCGTCGTCAGATACCAGAGGAAGAACTGGCCACGTTTGAAGAGGCAGGTGCTTGTGGTACGGCTGCCGTTATCTCCCCCATCGGCAAGATTGACGACTTGGAAGAGAAGAAGACCTTCCAAATCTCGAAGGACGGCAAGCCTGGCCCCATCTCCGAGAAACTGTACAACAAACTGCGTGGCATCCAGTATGGCACCGAACCCGATGTGCACGGCTGGACACGCGTGGTGATAGAATAAAAACAAAACAGACCCTCTCCCCCTGCCCCTCCCCCGTAATGGGGAGGGGAGGCCATGCGGGGTGTTTGGAAGAGAGATATATCAATAAACCTAATTATTAACTTTTTAATAAACCCTCAAATCGAGAACAAGCCGGATGGCTCTCCCTCCCCATTACGGGGGAGGGACGGGGAGAGGGTCTTTTATCAACTATGAAACCTACGCTATTTCTCCTTGCTGCGGGAATGGGAAGCCGCTACGGCGGTTTGAAGCAGCTCGACGGTCTTGGACCAAACGGTGAAACAATCATGGATTACTCCATTTACGATGCCGTGAAGGCTGGCTTCGGCAAAATCGTATGGGTCATCCGCAAGGATTTCGAAGAGCAGTTCCGCACTCAGATTCTCTCGAAGTATGAGGGTGTCGTGCCATGCGAACTCTGCTTCCAGAGCATCGACAGCCTTCCAGAGGGCTTTAAGTGCCCAGAAGGTCGTGTGAAGCCATGGGGCACCAATCATGCCGTACTGATGGGTAAGGATGTCATCAAGGAGCCATTCGCCGTGATTAACTGCGACGACTTCTATGGTCGCGATGCCTTTATGTCCATCGGCAAGTTCCTCTCCGAACTGCCAGAAGGCTCGAAGAACAAGTATGCCATGGTGGGCTTCCGCTGCTGCAACACGCTCTCAGAGAACGGTTCTGTGGCTCGTGGCGTGTGCGTTTACGACGACAACCGTCACCTCACCGACGTGGTGGAGCGTACCGAAATCATGCGTCAGGCAGACAAGGGCAACGCCATCTGCTTTAAGGATGAGCAGGGCGAGTGGATTCCGCTCGAAGAGAATGTGCCCGTCAGCATGAACATGTGGGGCTTCACTCCCGACTACTTCGAGTACAGCGAAGAGTATTTCAAGGAGTTCCTCAGCGACCCGAAAAACATGGAGAACCTCAAGGCCGAGTTCTTTATCCCGCTGATGGTCAACAAGCTCATCAACGACGGCACCGCCACAGTAGAAGTGCTCGACACCACCTCCGTTTGGTTTGGCGTAACCTACGCAGCCGACCGTGAAGCCACCGTGGAGCGCATCGCCAAGCTCGTTGCCGACGGTGTTTATCCCAACAAGCTGTTCTGATAGACAATAGGAATCGCTTAAAAAATCGTGAAGCGAACCCCGAAAGTTCTTAATCATCAACTTTCGGGGTTCGCTGATTTTATTCTTCGACATTCCAGCCAATCAGCCCTCTCATGGAGGTTGCGACATGGTGCCGCTCCCTTTTTTGATGCCGACGACGCAGCCCTTGCAAAGCTCTTTCGTGTCCATTGCAGAAAGGCTTGGGTGTCCCCTTCTGAAAGGCGTGGGTGTCCCCTTCTGAAAGGCTTGGGTGTCCATTGGAGAAAAACTTGGGTGTCCACTTCCTTCTGTTGCCCACATCCAGTTTCTTCTCTTGCCCGTTTCCCGAATCATTTACAACTTTGAAAAAATATTTTGCAACTTGCAAAATAAAGAGAAATACGGCAACACACCAAAGTGGATACGAAGAACGTGTACAAGTGGATGCTAAAGACGTGTACCAATGGATACGAAATCCACCTTCTTGTGGATGCCGCTAAGGCATTGGTATAGAAATGAAGAAGGACTGCTTTGGGAATAAAAATAATAGATATGAAGTGTGGAGGGGACTTACTTTATCAAAAACAAATCCGCAATGCCTATTTATCGGCACTGCGGACACACGATTTATCGCTTTTCAACTTTTAGCGGACACCAATAAAATTTAAAAGGCTTTTACACCCTCAGACCATTTCAATTTACAATCTTTTTCCATCTACAATAGTAGAAATTTTAAAGGCTTTTACACCAATGACCGAATCAAGGAGTACGACCTGCACATCTACAATAGTAGAAATTTTAAAGGCTTTTACACCTGCTCTTCAATCGCCTTGTCGATAGCGTCAATCTACAATAGTAGAAATTTTAAAGGCTTTTACACCAATTTAGAAAATAATATAAATTAAATTATTATCTACAATAGTAGAAATTTTAAAGGCTTTTACACCCTCCGACCTCCATCATGCGAAACTGCAAGCATCTACAATAGTAGAAATTTTAAAGGCTTTTACACCCATATATTTGCAAAATTACTGATTCTTAATAATACATACAAATATAACTGATATAAAAAAGTGTTTTTTTGATTCTTCAATAGCAAAAATGTGTTCTTTTTTGTGTTCTATGCTGAATTTATCAGGTTTTTTATTGCAATCGATTGTTATACGAATCTGTTTGTGTAAATTTGTCAACTAATTCTAATATTAACACCAAAGACCATGAATAGTAAAACATCTATCTTTGAGTTCTCAAATATCTTTGAACGAGATATTACATTACGCTTCAAATTGCGTCCAGTCACCATCAATTCAAGAGGAGAAGTGACGGATGGTGATAGTGTTGACCCATATAAACCTTATCTTTGTGCTGACGAGGAATTGCAGGAACAATATGAACAATTAAAGATTGCCATTGATGCCTACCACAGAATGTATATTGACAAGAAACTGAAGCATATCTTATGTATGCCATTAATCGAGATGAACAAGGAAGGTAGGGAACAAGATTCTGCCACAGGTAAGTTCCTGAAATCATGTTTGGCGTATATAGAGAACTATGGTAAGAGCGACAAGCAAGAACAAACGTCTGATTTAAGAGCATATATCAGCAAGGTGCTGACGGAAGACAATATGCCTTCCTTGCCTCCTTATAAAGTCCAGTCGGATTTTATCACCAAAACGTTACGTCAATGGCTCGAACAACCAGAGACAAAAATAGATGAAAAAAACGATATTCTGGATATCATCATAAAGAATGGTCCGAAACTGTATGCCAATTGCCAAGGATTGCTTGAAGCCAGACAAAGAATGTATGAGAAGAATGGCAAAAGCACTTCTGTTCCTTATCGCTGTATAGACAGGAATCTGCCACGATTCGCGAAGGATTACCATTTGTTTAACAAGATTCTAAGCAACAGCCCTGATGTTTTTGACTTTGAAAAACTTGATAAGGATTTTTCGGAGGAACTGAGGGACATTGCAAAATTGTCTGGCATAGAGGTGGCAAGTGTGAGGGATGTTTTTCAGCCTCAACTGTATCTTACCTATATGAATCAAGATGGCATACAATATTTGAACACCATCATAGGAACAAAGAAAGAAAAGGGAACTTCGGCATTGGGACTGAATGAATACATCAATCAGTACAATCAGAAACAAGGTGCTAAGAAAAAGAAGGATGGCATTCAGATGTTAGATAAATTGAATAACCAGATTCTTTTCGGAGATGAGGTGTTCATGGAAACGCTTACAGAACACAAGGAAGCTATTCCTGTTATTAAGAGGGTAGTTGCTTCTTTGAAAAAGTTTAAGGCTTTTGAAGGAAGATGCAACAGCAACAAGTTGTATCACTTTCTTCAATCTTTATCATCCTACTCAGGCAATATTTATATCAACACAAAAGTTGTTGCTCAGATTTCTAATGCCTTGTGGGGAGATTATAGCATATTGTATGATACTGTTAAACACGACAAGAACGGAAGGCTTATTCAGAAGAACATCACAATTGGAGAACTGAACGAGAAAATTGAAAAGCTGAATCTAGAAGATGAATGGGATGCTTTTGAATATTTCAGAAGGAGCAGGGTAAAGGATGTCGTAAATGGCAATAAGAATGTTGATGTGTTTGAGCAACTTCAGATGTGTTACAAAGATTTGTGTGATGAAGAAATCCTGAAATGCTCATTCTTCTCGGAAAAACAAGTATTAGTGATACAAAGGCTGTTTGATAGCATACTTTCATTACAACGCCTTTTCAAAGTTTTCTGTCCATCGCTATATGAAGTGGATGTGGATGGATTGTTTGTCGTAGAGTTCTCTAACTATTGGGATGTGTTGCGCAGTTTTGACAAGGACTATGATTTGTTAAGGAATCTGTTTAAGCGAAAGCCTTTCAGCACGGATAAAATTCGAGTTCATTTCGGGATGTCGAATGTGATGGATGGGTTTGTGGATTGTTGGACAGAGACGGGAGATAAGGGAACTCAATATAATGGTTATATTTTACGACAAGTGCATTCATTTGCTGATGGTAGTACCTCAAAGGAACTGCAAGAGTTTCAACAATACGACTATTATCTTGTCATCTCACGTAATGTGAGATTATTCAGAGAAAAAGGGAATGCTCTTGTTTGTGCGGAAAGGAAGAAAGAACTGGTGGCGTCAAATCAGTTTAGTGGCTTCGAACGTTTTGATTATTATCAATCCAGTATCAATAATTTCAATCGTGAATTTAAGAATTTGACAGAAAGAGATCGTAAATCTTTCACGGATGAGATTCAGAAGAATGAAGAGAATGAGGTATTAAAGCGGACGTATATTGAAAACCTCATCACTGTCACCAAATCTTTGAAAAGAATGACAGCTCTGCAAAATCTGGTGACAGATGAAAACGTCAAAAAGTATAGAGATAGCTTGGATTACGAGGCATTGAGTGCTGAAATTGGGAAAATACTGGCTACTGGTCGCGAGAGGAAGTATGTTCCTATTAGCATTGATGAGATAAAAAACCTGCTGAAGAATTCGAGGAATAATAAGGGAGAGGAAGTCAGAACTTTTATGTTTAAGATTTCAAACAAAGATTTGTCTTTCGCAGAAACAATGAAGAAGGGCGAAAGAATGTCGCATGGAGCAGAGAATCTGCACACCATGTATTTCCGTGCATTATTAGATACCTTACAAAACACATTCGACATAGGAACAGGTACCGTCTTCTTCAGACAGGCTTCTGATAAACGTAAAATGAAATACGATGAGAAGAATCCGACGCATCGAAAAGGAAAAGAACTTGACTTCAAGAATCCTTATAACAAGGGCAAGAAGAAGTCTGTGTTTGAATATGATTTGATTAAGGATAAGAGATACACGAAAGATTCATATCTGTTCCATTTGTCTATCACTCAGAACTTCCAGCAGAGAGGGAACAAGGCTGATTTGAATGCGATGGTGTGTGATTATATCCGCGCACAAAAGGATTTGCGCATCATTGGTATTGACCGAGGAGAACGTAATTTGCTGTATGCGACGATGATAGATGGAGAAGGAAGAATCTTGACCCAAAAATCTTTCAATGTCATTGACTATAAGGGAGAAACGGCCAAAGGAGAGCCTTTCCAAGTAAAAACAGACTATCATCAACTGCTAAATGAAAAAGCAGAAAAGATGCGAAGCCAGCAAAGGGAATGGAAAGAAATGGATAAGATACAAGACATCAAGGATGGGTATCTGAGCGTGGTTGTACATGAATTGGCAAAGATGGTTGTGGAAAACAATGCCATCATTGTATTGGAGGAATTGAATATGGGATTCATGGGCTCACGCCAAAGCCAATTGGCGAATGTTTATCAAAAGTTTGAAGAAAAACTGAGGAACAAACTTCAATTCTATGTTGATAAACATAAGGGACATGATGAGCCGTCTGGATTGTATCATGCTCTGCAATTGGCAGGAATGGAAACAAAAGATAATCAAAATGGTTTTATCTTCTATATTCCAGCTTGGAACACAAGCAAGATTGACCCTGTGATGGGTTTCGTTAGTTTGTTCAATCTTAAATATACAAACATCAAAGACGCAAAGGCTTTGTTCTCTACTTTTGACAAAATCAAGAAGAATGAAGAAACAGGGCATTATGACTTCACTTTTAAGTATTCTTCAATGGCGAGGAAAAAGATGGCGAAGAAAATGGATGGGACGAAGGATGATTGGACAATCTCAACCCATGGAAGTAGAATTGTCAAGGAGCAGAAGGGTAATTATTGGGAATATCGAAAGATTGAATCTTTGACATCAGAATTTGATGCGTTGTTTGAGACATACGGTATAGATACAGGTGTTAATCTTCAAGATAAAATTGTAAAATGTGATAAGGCTGATTTCTTCAAGAACCTCATTCGATTGATGAAATGGACATTGCAATTACGCAATTATGATGATAAGGGCAATGATTATCTTATCTCTCCTGTATGTTATAAGGGGAATGATTATTTCTGTTCATTGGATTATGATAACGATGAGGGAATGTGCGCTTCAAAATTCCCATACCAAATGCCTAAGGATGCAGATTCCAATGGTGCGTTTAACATCGCTCGTAAGGGCTTGATGTTATGTGAAAGGATTAAGAACGGAGAAAAGAACAGGATTATCAAAGGAACAGAATGGTTGCAATACGTTCAAGGAATGTCTGATAAGTATATAGAAAATAATAAGTATTAGACAATAAGTAATATCGTTATTCTGTTAAATATAAGAAAGTGTGATAGATTGTATTGCTATATTTGAGGAACTCCGCTTCCATATAGAGAGTGGGGTCGTAGAATATAAAAAGGTGGAGAACAGTTTCGACTTTGACGATTTTGGAAAGTATTAATAATTTGAAAGATATATGACCATACAAGAAATACAGACCCGAAAGGAAGACCAAACATTTGACTGCAAGAGCATTCAAATTGACCCGAAGGCTTTGGCGGTACCAATCGTGGCGTTTGCTAATGCTGATGGTGGTGTGATAGCCATTGGAGTGTCGGATAAGACTCGAAAGATTGAAGGGGTTGACCAGCATACAGATAAACTCAATGAACTGTTGCGTGTGCCGTTCGATTTCTGCAATCCATCAATCTCTGTCACGTGTTCCTATATGCCTTGTATAGATAAAGACGGAAAGGAAAACCATATTTTGTTGATGGAGATTCCTGCCAGTATGTATCTGCATACGAATCAAGCGGATGAAGCATTTATGCGAGTGGGGGACAAGAGCCGGAAACTGAGTTTCGATGAACGGATGCAGCTCATGTATGACAAAGGCGAACGTTTCTATGAAGATACCGCTGTCTATGGTGCTACCGTTGATGACATCGATATGGATGCCGTTGCAGAATATACCAAACTGATAGGATATGGAAAGGGAGCACAGCAATACTTGCGAGAGAACAACGGTTTTGTGACTACCAACAAGCAAGGAGAGGAAGATGTTAGCACAGCATGTATTCTTCTTTTTGGAAAGAATCCCCAGAGATTCTTCCCTCGTGCCCGTACTCGTTTTATCAGATATGAGGGCATTGACGAGAAGGTAGGAAAAGAGATGAACGTCATCAAGGATGTAACTTTCGAGGGAACTATTCTGAATCAAGTCAAGAAGACTATCGAGTTTATTGAAACTCAGGTCCGTGAACACACATTCTTAGGACAGCATGCTCAGTTTGTGACTCGTCGAGATTATCCAGAATTCGTCATTCAAGAGATGACGGTGAATAGTGTTTGCCACAGAGCGTATAGCATCAAAGGTACGGAGATACAGATTAAAATGTTTGATGACCGTCTGGTGTTCGAATCACCAGGCAAGTTACCAGGAATGGTAAAACCGTCCAATATCCGCAACACTCATTTCTCTCGTAACCCGAAGATTGCTGCATTTCTGAAGGCATATCATTATGTCAAGGAATATGGTGAGGGTGTTGACCGTATCTACAGAGAACTTGAAGCCAACGGAACATCTGCCTTGTCTTTCCGAACTGATGACTTCATCCTGAAGATTACAGTGCCCAAGGTGAATGAAAAGGTAGCAGAAAAGGTAACGGTAAATTTCGGAAAGGTAGCAGAAAAACGCGTGGGGCTAACAGAAAAGTTGACAGAAAGCAATGAGGGGTTGATAGAAAATCAGCAAAAGTTGATAGAAAAGTTGATAGAAAAGGCTGCTACATTGGGTGATAAGTTGACAGATAATCGAATAAAGATGTTGGAGCTTATGATAGAAGACCCATATATTTCCAAGGCGGATTTGTCAAAACACGTGGGTATAAGTGTTGCTGCGATAAGTAGTAACATAGAAGTCATGCGTGGCAAATACCTCCGTCGTGTTGGTCCTGACAAAGGCGGCTTCTGGGAAATTATAAGCTAACTTCGCTTTAGAGAACCCAAGAAAGCCCAACTGGTTTACAAAATCGGTTGGGTTTTCTTGTTGGTAGGCATATAGATGTAAAAAAAAGGGGGTGGCGGAAGTTTTTTTTTAGTTTTGTAAAAAAAGAGGGGGACATTTTTGGAGGTGTCTTTCTCTTTTCGTAACTTTGCAAACGAGAATATATGATAAAGTGAGAAGCTAACCCTTTGGGGAGGGTTGGCCAATAATTGTTTAACAAATAAAACCTAAGAATTGAATGGTGAAAGAGACTGCAAGCCAAAAGCAGGCTTATGCTAACTTGAATCATGAGGGGGCACAGTTTGTCTTATCGAAAGAGGAAGATTTGCCTCCTTTCAACTTTTCCATTGAGGACAAGTCGGAGAGAATTATTAAGGTTATCGGCGTTGGTGGTGGCGGCGGTAACGCAGTACAGCACATGTGGGAGGAAGGCGTGAAAAATGTCTCCTTCGTCGTGACGAACACGGACAGTCAGGCGTTGGTGCCCAACAAGGTGCCCAACAAGATACAGTTGGGCGACGGTTTGGGTGCTGGTGGCGACCCTGTGGTGGGTAAGAAGAAGGCCGAGGAATGTCTTGAGGACATCAAGGCAATTCTGCAGGGCGACACGAAGATGGTGTTCATCACCGCTGGTATGGGTGGTGGAACAGGTACAGGTGCGGCACCTCTGATTGCCCGTGCGGCGCGGGATATGGGTATTCTGACCGTTGGTGTGGTGACGTTGCCTTTCATGATGGAGGGCAAGAAACGTATTGACATCGCTTTGAAAGGTGTGGAGGAGATGAAGAAGAGTGTGGATTCGCTGATTGTCATCAATAATGAAAGGCTGTTGGAGGATGAGCGCTATGTGCAGTTGGATTGGGATGAGGGCATGAAGAAAGCGGATGAGGTGCTGACCATTGCGACGAAGACCATTGCCGAGATTATTACCGTAAGGGGTAAGGTGAACCGCGATTTCAACGATGTGAACACGGTGATGAAGAACGGTGGTGCGGCGATTGTGTCGATAGCCAAAGCCAGTGGCGAGAAGCGCATCTTGAAGGCTATGTCGGAGGCTGTCAACTCTCCGTTGATTGCCAATATGGACAAGCAGAGGACGAAGAAGCTGCTCTATATCGTGTATAGTGGCAAGAAGAACCCTGCCAAGATGGCGGAATTGCTTGAGATTAACGAGTTCATGGAGAATTTCGACGAGAACATCGAGGTGCTTTGGGGACATTACCAGGACGATTCGCTGGACGACGAAATCAAGGTGGCGATTGTAGCTACGGGTTTCGACCAGTCCGAGACAGAAAGTACGGATGAGGCTTTGTCGGATGTGGCTAAGCGTCAACAGCAACTTCGCAACAAATACTATGGCGAGTCCCATGTGTCAGCACCGAAGGAACCTGAGAAGCCTGTAGAGGAGAACGAAGAGGAGGAAGTGCCAGAGGATGAGGTTCCAGAGGAGGATGTGCCTCCTATCGTGGAAGATGAAGTGGAGGAAGTGCCTCACCAATCATCCTTCTGGCAACAGATGGTGGCAAAGCTGAGCCGATTTGTGGAAGAGGAACGATTGTAAGCGAAAAAGTCACTTTTAATTCGTAACTTTGCAAGATAAAGAGAAAGGATTGCAACTATGAGACGTATGGTGAAGATGGCCACTTTGTGGCTTGCTGTCGCCCTGCCGTTCAGGGTGGGGGCGCAGGAAAAGGTGGAGGCAACGTTGGGTGCTGACATCGTGTCGAACTACATCTGGCGTGGTCAAGACCTCGGGGCAGCAGCCATTCAGCCCTCGTTAGGGATTGGCTACAAGGGTTTGAGCTTGTCGGCGTGGGGTTCTTGTGGACTTGTTGACCGCGACGACACGAAGGAGTTTGACCTCACGCTTGCTTATACGACGGGAGGACTGACTGTGGGTGTCACGGACTATTTTTCTGTCAATGGGCAGGAAAACTGTCCCACAAAGTACTTCCTTTACGATGCTCACAAGACGGCGCACGTGTTTGAGGCCAACATCGGTTATGACTTCGAGGTCGTCTCCGTCAACTGGTACACGAACTTTGCGGGAGCAGATGGGTTGAACAAGTCGGGCCATCGTGCCTACTCTTCCTACGTGGAAGTGGGCGTGCCCTTCAAGCTCAGCGCTCTTGATTGGGACTTCACGATGGGGGCTGTACCCTATGCTACTGATTTCTACGAGGATGTGAATGGCTTTGCCGTGATTCATGTTGGGCTTCAAGCGCGTAAGGACATCAAGATTACCCCCACCTTCTCGTTGCCGCTCTTCGGTGCCATCAGCGCCAATCCCAGCACCCAGAAAATCTACTTTACGGCTGGCATATCGTTCTAAGCCTCAATACTCAAAAACTTAAAACAACACAAGCATGTGGACGAAACCTTGGACGTTTAAGGAAGGCTTTGCTATTGGCGTGGGACTTAGTGCGCTTGGCATTCTGCTACAGACATTGGTGGGGCCTATCTCGTGGAGCCTTGTTGCATGGCCTGTCAACATCATCCTCCTTATAATATATATGGTGTTGCTCATCGTGGCCTATTGGTTGAGTGGCAAAGTCCACTTCTTCCGTTGGGGCATGAGCTACTATGCCGCCGTGCCAGCCCTCGTGTTCGTCTCACTCTTTGCTGTGGTGTTGGGGCTGATGTCCGACCTCTCTCTGCTGAGCAGTTGGCCTTTCGTAGTTGTCTATTCGTGGATGACCAGCATCGTGGGCATGGTGTGCATCAAGCGCATCGTGCATTTCCGTCAATGGCAGAGAGATGTGCCCTTCCTGCTCAACCATCTTGGCCTCTTCATCGCCTTGGTCACCGCCACCCTCGGTCATGCCGACTTTCAGCGGCTCCAGATGATGGCTGGCACGGGGCAGATGGAGTGGCGAGCCATCGACGAACAGAGCCAAGTGCATGAGCTTCCCTTTGCCATAGAACTGCGCAAGTTCACCATCGAAGAATACCCTCCCCAGCAAGTTGTCCAAAAAGAAACGGGACGTCGGGTGCTTGAAGAGCACATCCCGAAGCAATACGTTTCCGAGGTGACGGTCTGTACCCCCGACGGCATTCGGCAGGATGCCACCATCAAGGTGAACCATCCCCTCGATGCAGAAGGCTGGAAGGTCTATCAATTCAGCTATGGCAACACCGATGGACAACACTCCGACATCAGTATCTTCGAAGTGGTGCGCGACCCTTGGCTCTCCGTCGTTTATACAGGTATCTTCATGCTCATCCTGGGAGCCGTGTGCTACGCTTTCTTTCTTCCCTTCGCTGGCATCGTCGCCGGCACTCGTTGGCATCGCAAGTGGGTGCTCTCATTCTTTCTCTTGCTCGTTCTGCTCTCCATCGGCATTTTCCTTTTCGAACAGGTGCGTCAGGGTAAGACCATCATGCCAGCCCTGCAAAGCCCTTGGTTCGCTCCCCATGTGGTCATCTATATGTTCTGCTACACCATGATGGGTGTGGCAACATGGATGGCGCTTCCCGTCCTCTTTCGGCGAAGGAAAAACTTGAAACAGGGTGGGGTGCCGGTGAAGCAGCACATCTTCAGTCTTACCGACAACCTCGTCTGTGTCGGCCTTTCCCTTATGACCATCGGGATGCTCTTTGGTGCGTTATGGGCTAAAGAAGCATGGGGACACTATTGGGCGTGGGATCCCAAGGAGACATGGGCAGCTGCCACATGGTTCCTCTTCCTCACCTACCTCCACTTCCGCCTCGTTCGTCCCCACTATCACAAACTTGCTTCCCTCATTCTCGTCTTCTCCTTCTGTTGCCTCCAGATGTGTTGGTGGGGCATCAACTACCTGCCGAGTGCGCAAGGGCGAAGCGTGCATACGTATAATGTGAAGTGAAAATGTCCTGCATCTCTGTATGTCAAAGGCCATGACTCCAATCGAAGCCATGGCCTTCTTAGGTCAAAGTTTAAAAGTCAAAGAATTCTAAGGATTTTAAGAGCTATGAGGGTGTTCGGAATTCGCCTTCGGCGCGTAGAATTGAAAGACCTTGTGGCCTGTTTCCTAACACCGCGTCAGCATCTTCAAATTCTCAGCCGCTTGCGGAATTCTTTTCCCTAGCCGCATGGTTCTTT
>CADCDP010000045.1 GCA_902800305.1 uncultured Bacteroidales bacterium | reverse complement strand
GTTCTTATAGTTACGGGTTTGTACTTTGATTGCTTCATATTCAAGTGGTTCCTTGATAAGCTCAGGTGCCGTAGCATCGTTGCCCTGATACTTCCAGCAACCCACATAGAAGAAGTTTTTGTCGTCGCGCTTGGCTTCGCCTTCTTCTGTCTGGTGCTCCTCGCGGAAGTGACCACCGCAAGACTCTTCACGAGAGAGTGCATCGTAAGCGATGAGCTTACCCATCGTGATGAAGTCATCGAGGTGGATAGCCTTGTCAAGCTCAATGTTGAGACCTTCGCGGTTGCCTGGGATGAAGAGGTTGGTGTCAAATTCCTTACGGAGTTCATCGATGAGCTTGATGCCCTTTTCGAGACCTTCCTTCGTGCGACCCATGCCGATGTACTCCCAGCAGATGTGGCCGAGTTCCTTGTGGATGGAGTCAACAGAACGCTTACCCTTGATGTTCATCAGCTTCTGGATGCGCTCCTCAGTTGCCTTCTCCACCTCAGCGAACTCAGGTGCATCCGTAGAGATGCGTGGCCAGATGCTCTGGTCAGCGAGGTAGTTCTGGATGGTGTAAGGCAATACGAAGTAACCATCGGCGAGACCCTGCATGAGGGCAGATGCACCGAGGCGGTTAGCTCCGTGGTCGGAGAAGTTACATTCACCAATAGCGAAGAGACCTGGGATAGAGGTTTGGAGTTCGTAGTCAACCCAGATACCACCCATCGTGTAGTGGATAGCTGGGAAAATCATCATTGGGTTATAGTAATCCATGCCGTTCTTGGTGGCACGCTTCTCGCCTGGGTTCACGTCGGTAATCTCCTCGTACATATCGAAGAGGTTGCCATAACGCTGACGAATCACGTCGATGCCGAGACGCTGGATAGACTCCGAGAAGTCGAGGAAAACAGCGAGACCCGTGTTGTTCACACCGAAGCCCTTGTCGCAACGCTCCTTGGCAGCACGTGAAGCTACGTCGCGGGGGACGAGGTTGCCGAAGGCAGGATAGCGACGCTCCAAGTAGTAGTCGCGGTCTTCCTCTGGAATCTCCCAACCTTCCTTCGTGCCTGCCTGTAGAGCCTTCGCATCTTCGAGCTTCTTAGGCACCCAGATACGACCATCGTTACGCAGAGACTCAGACATCAGGGTGAGCTTTGACTGCTTGTCGCCGTGAACAGGAATACAAGTGGGGTGAATCTGCACGTAGCAAGGATTAGCGAAGTAAGCACCCTTACGGTAGCAAGACATGGCAGCGGTCACATTGCAACCCATAGCGTTGGTGGAAAGGAAGTAAGTGTTGCCATAACCACCTGTTGCGATAACCACAGCATTAGCAGAGAAACGCTCCAGCTTGCCAGTCACAAGGTTCTTGGCGATGATACCACGAGCCTTGCCATCGATGATGACTACATCGAGCATCTCGTAACGGGTGTAGAGCTTCACCTTGCCAGCGTTCACTTGTGCAGAAAGTGCGGAGTAAGCACCGAGGAGGAGCTGCTGGCCTGTCTGACCCTTAGCGTAGAAGGTGCGAGACACCTGGGCACCACCGAAAGAACGGTTAGCCAATGTGCCACCATACTCGCGGGCGAAAGGAACACCCTGAGCCACGCACTGGTCGATGATGGAGTTAGACACCTCTGCCAGACGATACACGTTAGCCTCACGAGCACGATAGTCACCACCCTTCACGGTGTCGTAGAACAGACGGTAGATAGAGTCACCATCGTTCTGATAGTTCTTGGCTGCATTGATACCACCCTGTGCAGCGATAGAGTGTGCACGACGTGGAGAGTCCTGAATGCAGAAGTTGAGCACGTTGAAGCCCATCTCACCAAGAGATGCGGCAGCCGAAGCACCTGCCAAACCCGTACCAACGACGATGACATCGAGCTTCAGCTTATTCTTTGGGTTCACCAAGCGCTGGTGTGCCTTATAGTTCGACCACTTCTCAGCAACTGGTCCCTCAGGAATTTTAGAATCTATATTGATTGCCATAATGTTTTTCAATTTTTAATGTTTTACATCCAGAAAGGAACAACCTTGCCTTCGCAACCACCAAGACAGTCGGGGCAGAGCGCAAAGGCTATTGCTACGATGGCGAACATGGCCATAACAACAGTGGCCCAAATCTGACTGATCAGCTTCCAACGGCAGAACCAAGTGTGACCACTCCAACCCAGTGTCTGAACACCTGACCAGATACCGTGAGTGAGGTGGAACCAGATAGCCACAATCCAAATGAGATAGAGAACCACGAAAATGGGGTTGGAGAAAGTGTACTTAATCCAACCGAAGCCATCGGTAGGGCTAAACTGACCTTCAGCACCGATAATTTCTGCCCACATCATGTTGCACCAGAAATCCTTCAAGTGGAGCAACAAACCCAAGCAAATGATGATGCCCAGTACCAGCATGTTCTGACTTGCCCATTCCACCTTTTCTGGCTTGTCGGTGATGGCATACTTGTTGTTGCCGCGAGCCTTCCGGTTCTGCAGCGTAAGGATAAAGGCGTAGATAATGTGAATAACCACTAAGGCACCCAAGCCACAAGTAGCCGCGATGGCATACCAGTTGGAGCCGAGCAATTCACAAATCTGGTTGTACGCCTCTGCACTAAAGAGTGCCACTACGTTCATGCATCCATGAAACGTCAGGAAGAGCACAAGCGCGATGCCCGTGACAGACATCACTACCTTTCTTCCGATTGAAGAGTTACATAACCACATAAAATGTTAAAGAATTAAAGTTATAAATTGAGTTAGTTTTTGTTTTTCACAAAAAGATAAATGCAAAAATACCTTTAATTTTCCAAACTCCCAAGTTTTTTGTGGAAAATATTTCATTCAACACCACATTTTTTGCTGACACCACTCTTTTCCTCCCTAAAATAGCCTCTACACTTGATGTACACGTTGGACAAAAGGCGCACGATACCAACTGGGTTCCCTCCAAAAAGGTAATGAACTTGGCTGAGGGCTATTAGGACACCCATAGCGCACAAAAGGAACTGTATCAAGAAAGGTAAAACGTCTTATAAGGTTACCCCCCTCTCGCTACCCCAAAAACGGTCTGAGTCACACCGAGGGTATCGGTGTGACTCAGACCGTCTATGTCGGTGTGACTCACACCGCTTTTGGCCTATTGAGCGTGCCGTATTTTGATACAGCTTCAATATGTTGCCAGTACCTTAGTGGCACTTCGTAGGATCATAGGCAAAACAGAATGGTTTAGAATGCGAGGCAAGCACGGACGTAACAAGACAGAAGGTTTTGCCCATAGTTTGGGATAGCGGTTGATTTCTCAAATTTCGAATTAATAAATTCGTCAGACCAATAGTAGCTGCCATCAGAGAAGCTGTTTCCACCTGTCGAAGCAAGTTTTGCATTGAAGCATGTGTAGTTGACGGTTGTTTCACTGATATTAGCACCATTGCCACACCCGATGAACATGTATTTCCACTCATTAACAGAGGGCAGTTTCCATTCGGCTCCAGAGTTCTTCAGGGCATCAGAACGATTGTCGTTTTTTGTCTTGATAGCGTTCTTGGCTCCATCTTCAGACATATACCCACCCTCCTCATCTGCTAATGCAATGGCGAGGCCTTTTACGTCAGTAATGTCATTACCCACGTATGCTATCATGGCTACAGCCGTCGTACCTGCTGCCGTTGCTGTGCTGGCATCGCGATAAACCGTTCCATCGCTTCCCACCACACTACCAATATAATCATCGGTAATCTCAGTGAGATTCTTTGGATAAGTCAGTTCTTTCATATTTACTGTCACACGCTTGTATACCCCGTTGGTGAATGTAACTCCAGACTTCTTATAGATATACGTCTTGCCATCATTGGCTTGGGCTGTCAATGTGACTTGTGCATCATCTATACCACTCAGGGCAGCAAACACTTCGTTTGTGGCCGTTGTAGGATTGATAGTAATGTCGCCTGTGTTATCGCCAGAGCTCTTTAAGTTGGTGGCGGAGATACGTAAACTGGATGTTTTGGTGTTTGCGTCGCTATACTGCAATGTAAATTTCACAATTGCCTGTTGCTCATAGAACTTCACTGCGCTGTGAACTTCGATTTTGTCACCATCAGTATAAACACCATTGGCTGTAGCCTCTGCATAGTCATATTTCTCGGCAATATCTTCAAGTGTTCCCACCTGCCCTGTGTAGTCCATTTCTTTGGAGGGAAACAGGAATGTTAGATTCTGAATCTCACCGGCAGAGGCAGGTACCGTAATGGTTCCCTGTAGACTGGTTTCTATTTTCCCCCCATCCGTGGGTTGTAAAAATCCATCATACCAATTATTTCCATCTCCTACGTAAATTTTCTCCTCGATAGCCCATGTCGCATCGAGTTTATTGCCGTTATCATTCAATGCTCGAGTGTCCATCCATTTTGAGGCATTGACCGTCAAAAAATAGGTTCGGTTAGCCTCTTGTGTTGGTGGTTCAGGTGTGCTGTCGTCACTCGAACATGCCGTTAGCATCAATCCCAATAGCAGGATGGTGCTAAAAAAGGTCGATAAAGTCGCTTTTCCCATATTCTCAATTATCCAAGTAATCAGGTAGTCCCCTCTCTTTGGTTGACCATGTTTCATCACCACCATTGCTATAACCGTCGCCACGTGATGCATTGACCCCAAAGTCTTTACTTGCTTGCAACAAGCTTAGTCTTTGCTGGAAGCAAAATAGTTCTATCGAGGGTTTCTGATAGTCTTTCTTGTTCATTTTTTATATCTTTTATTGTTTTTATTTTTTTACTTCAGCAGTTTGCCGCAATAAACAATGTAAACCATCTACTTTGCAAACTTAACGCCGTTCTGGATGTAAACACCTTTGGAGGTAGGTTCTCCTTGGAGGACACGACCTTGGAGGTCATAGATGGGTGTTTTTGCCTTCGCTTCATTGGCAGCAGGAGCTTCTGCGGAAGTAGCGCCGCCACCCTTTATTTTCTGGTACTCGGCACGGGCTTTCTTCAGTTGCGCCTGATAGGCCTCCGACGTCACCACTATAGGAAAGACACCAGCGACAAGCATCAGCGATGCGTCGATGTCGCTCTTCCAGTGGTGTCCGCACACCACACGGTGCATAGCATAAATGCGGGCACGATTCATCAATTTTTCGGTACATTCGGGGGCGACGGTAGCAAGCACCATGGCATACATCCAGCCGCGTGACGAGTGTCCCGAAGGATAGCTGAAGGTCTGTGCCTCCTCTTCGTCTTCCTCTGGCTTCAGCGAAGGCTCATTAAAGGTGGCGAAGGGGCGTTTGCGCTTGAAGTAGTTCTTCACGTTAAAGTTGGCGTTGTGAGCATCGCCGGTGGCAGCCTCTACCAGCAACAGAATTTCGGGCGTAGTTTCATGTGACAATCCTATGCCCAGACAGGGACTGAACACATGGGAGAGGTCAATGCCCTCATCCCAAAGGGCATAATCGGCCATCCACGCTTCTTTGCGCTGCTCCTTACCCCACTGGTAGTAGTAGAAGTCGTTGGCAAAGTCTCCGCCAGTCAATGATGGCGGATCTGGAAGCCAGACGATGCCGTCAGGACGTTCGTCTTCCGAAAGGAATGGGTCTGGGTATTGTGCCCATACACTTGTTGTGGTCAATATGGCGACCACAGCCAGCAATAATTTCTTGGCTTTCATTGTTTCAATTGTTATTTAATTTATTTTTTTCGTTCTTGTTAATCTTCAATGATGGTTATTCTTCCTTGTGGAGAACGATAGCGTTCACCTAATTTCCCTCCCAATGATTCCCCCAAATATGAGGCGAAGGCATCACGTGTTAAAAGAGTGCTTATAACGAGTATCTTACATTCTTTCAAGGTTTCGTAGAACCCACCTCTTGCGACATAATCGGTAGTACCGATAGTGTAAGTCTTTGCAAGGTCTAAAGGCTGGTATTCGTTCGTATCAATATTGAGCACCATAACATCGCTAACCCTGTGACTGACCGTATGGATGGTAAACTTCAAGCCTGACACCTGGGGGAAGTTGCCATCCTCGGCAGGTGTATTGGCCGTACATTTTTCCAACATGTTCAGAATTTGTGCGCCTGTAGCCTCTATTTTGTAGAGATGATCGAAGGGCTGAATATCGATAGCATTGTAGTAGGTGATATCGCCGGCAGGAATGCTGTTGCGGATACCACCGCCGTTCACCAAACCAATGTCTGCATTCATGATGAAGCGGTTGACATCGCTGATAAGGTCGCCCAAGTTGGTCTCTCCGTTGCGCACCAGACGCTTACCGTCGGGGCCGTTGATGCTCAGGTCATAGTCGGAGTAGCCAATCTTTCGCGAAGTTACCTCGTTCATTAGTGCCGTCACACTATCTACCGTTGTGTTTATGCGGCTGTTCGTATAAGCGATTTCGTTAGCAGGGATGAGGGTGGTGGAGATGTGTCCATCTTTCGTAATGACCAACTTGCCGATGTTGGCAAACTGGGTGCCCGTCTGGGTGATGGCAATTTCTTTGCCTTCCAGGTTCTTTTCATACTGGTGCTCGATGACGGAATGTGAATGGCCGTCAAGCAGCACGTCGATACCCGTGGTGGCAGCCACCATACCAGGACTGTCAATCCCCGTTACGTTCTTCGTCTCGCCGAGATGCGACAGCAGTACTACATAGTCGGCACCCTTGCTGCGAGCTTCGTCAGTTGCCTTTTGCACCAACGAATAGGTCTCCTTCGGCTTTAGGTCGTAGAGCAGGTTGCCCATGTCGTCGTAGAAAGAATAGCTTTCAGCAATCATCGTCTCAGGGGTGCAGACACCGACGAAGGCGATGCGCTTCTGCCCATACTGCTTGATGACGTAGGGTGCATAGAAAGGTGTAGTGGCACCTACATGGAAATAGTTGGCACATAGCACCGGTGCATTGAAGTCCTTCAGCAATTTCTCCATTCTCGGAGCACCATAGTCAAACTCATGGTTTCCGATGGTGATGGCATCATAGCCCACATTGCGCATGATGTCCACGATATACTGACCTATTGAAATGGCACCCATCGTACCACCTTGTAAGAAGTCGCCACAGCTCACCACAGCCACGTAGGCCGTGTCGGTTGCAACGATGGCATCCCGTAGTCCTGCAAGCTTGGTATAACCACTCACGCCACAATGCACATCGTTCTCGTAAAGAATTACGATGCTTTTCTGGTGCTCCGATGAGGCGACTGTCTCATCTTTCGAGCAACTCGTAGTGATAAAGCTACTGGCAATTGTTATTGCCAGTAGCCATAGTCCATTAACATTAAATTTCATACGCTGGATCATTCATTGACCACGAATTTGGGAGAATAGAAACTGCCTTCGCCCGTTGGTTTCGTGTCTGCATCGAACTTGCCCCAATAGGAGGTGAAGATGTGGTGCAGTTTGTCGCAATAGTACGACAGGTTGATATCTTTTCCTGTTTCGTTGGAAGCGACAGTAATGATAAACCGCCACTGGCCGTTCCTCTCCAAAGGAGTGGCAACACCGCGTACCTCATTGTCGATGGTGGCACAGAGCAGGTCGGCGGACGATGCGTAGCTCTGCAAGGTGTCTTGCAGCACCACCTCCACCGTCATGATTTCTTCATAGTTGTCGAAGTTGGGCACTTGCCATGTGGGGCGAGGATCCGTACCTTCGGAAAAGCTGTTTGGCTTCGATGGTGTGTCATCGTCGGAGCCAGAGCAGCCCCACGCCATGAAGGCGAGGGCTGCTATTGCTAATATCGATTTCTTCATTTGTTGATGAATTTAACTTTACCATTATAAATATACATACCAGTCTTATTCGGAGTCGTAGGCAGCTGGATACCAGAAACCGTGTACCAGTTACCATCGTTCAGCGAAGCTGGGTCAACAGCCGTGAAGTTGATGGCAGTAGGCTCATCGGGAGTACCGAGCACGAGGTTCTCCTCATACCCAATCTTGCTGCTGGTCGTAGCCACCACAATTTCTCCACGCTCCAGCACGAAGGTGAGTGTCTCGTCCGACCTCGTGTCGCTTCCGATATTCAGATAGAACAGCTTTTCATCGTCAGCCACAGCCTCAGCCAGTCGTTCAACACCACGGTAAACCACCAAGCGGTCGCCTGGTTCTGTCTCCACACCGTCTATGCTTGCCACAATATTCATCGTGGTCGAAGTGCGAGTGGCACGGAGCGGTGCAGAAACAATGGAGGAGCCACTATAGCGATTGTCAGACCAGTAGAGCGGATAATTAAACGTCACTTCGTCGTCTGCCATACGTCTCAGCATATAGCCTTTGCCGGTCTCCATAAACTGGAGTGAGCCTTTCCACACCAGAGTGTTGCCTACACGAGTGGCCACGGCGAATCCGTCTTGCGACTTGATGACATCGCCTTCACGGGCCTGGTCTGTATAGTCGCTCAGCGCTTGAGCAATCGGCAGGTTGATGGTCGAGAGGTAAGCAATGCGGTTCCAACCCTTGTGGATGGTAATGTCATCGAATGTGGATAATCCTTCGAAGTAAGCCGCCTTGTCGCTCGACGAGTAAATCCGATACATGATGGCAGGGTTGATGTCGATAGGCTTATCTTCATCGTCCCATTGGTAGGTACGTTGATTTCCGCCCTGCCTGTTCTCCACCTCATGATAAATCCACTGCTGCACTTGCGTTCCATTCACCGACGTGATGATGTCGCCAGGTTCCCACTTCGCGGCCTTGTTCAGGAACTCACCTACGGTCGTTTCCTCATCCGCTGGCACAACGTTGAACGACACCCAGTTCCATCCCTTTTTCAGAGCCATCCAGAACACACTGCTGAAGTCATTCTGCAAGATGACAGGGTTCGAAGCCGTTCCGATGATGGCATCCTTCTGGAAGGTATAGATTGTACCGTCCGCAGGAGCCACGTTGAACACCTCGCCGGATGAAGCCTTAAAGAACTTGAAGCTTAACTCAGGCTTCGTGCCGTCGTCGTTCGTATAGCCGTAGATGGTCACGAAAGCCAATGCCTCGTTCGCGTTCACGGTGTTATCCACCTCGATATGAGCTGCACCCAGCGTCTGCCCCTTCGGGTCGAACACACCGAGCAAGTCTTCTGTTGAATAAGTCACCATGCCGTCAATCTTGACACGTGCCACCATCATCATGCTCTGGTTGAACTTCTTCACATCTTCGCTGACTTCCCATTCTGGCTGCGCACCACGCACAGTCAGTGTGATGGACAGAGGCTCTGACATGTTGTTGCCACCGTTGAGGGAAATCAGTTCGTTGTACGTACCAATATTGATATAAGGTGACACTTCGAACGTGATGGTCTGCTCACCCAAAGCCTCAATAGTTCCGCTGGTTAGCGAAGCCGTCATCCAGACAGGTAAGTCTGAAATCTCAAAGTACTGAATCTGCCCGCTCAGGTTCTGCACCTTCGTTTCGAATGCAAAACCTTGGCCATAGTCTATCACCAATGGAATGTCTTTGTCACTCCAACGTAAAGGATTGCGATACACATAGATGTCCTTCGTAGCAGGACTTGCCATCAGGTTCCCCTGCATATCGGGAATCTCCTTCACAGTCACATAGACGTTAGTCTTTTCAATCATGAAGTCAGGCTCTTCGAGGTCAATCAGCAATTCGTTATCCTTCACCACATAGCTGTAGTTGAGATTCTGCAATTGTGCATTGCTATTCATGGGCGCATACGTGGTACGATCCACAAGAGTCTCGTCAATCTTTGCCAGCAGTGTATCGCGGCGTTCCAGTGTCTTGCCCTGCGAATCCATATAACGCTTGATGCTGATACCTGTCGGTTCCAATATCATTATATTGTTGTCCGAATGCTCCGAACGTCCAAAATCGAGATAGAACATCAGCGATTTCATGGTGCCTATAGGCGTATGGGTGGTATATTTATCGAGCAGGTTCATGGGCAGCACACTTTCGAACATACCCACCTCGTCGAAGTTACCTGACATGACGTTCGTTGGCGTATCCTTATCTACGTAGGTGGCACCCAATGCGAGGTAGTCCCCCTCAATACCGCTGAGGCTATCAGCAGGGAACGTCTCCACCAGTTTCTTGTCCAGATAGATGTTTGCCACATTACGGCTGCGTGAAACAGTCATGGCGAAGTGATGCCAATCGCCAGAAGTCACAACGCCTCCCGTCTCCAGCTCAAAGCCAGACGAGCGTAGCGTCAGCTCACCACCCTTCAGGCCGATGTTGATTTGGTTCTCTTGTCCGCGCTTCGCCTCACCGTTCGACAGCAGCGTAGCATCCAGATTATTGGCGCGGAACCACATCATCAGCGTGTAGTCGTGGTTCTTCGTGCGGTTGAACTTCTGTTTCGTGTCCAGACGAATGCCATTCTTGCCATCCGTCTTCATTGAAATACCAACCGGTCGTTTCCACGTGTGACCGATGAGCATGAGGTCTTGACTGCCAGATGCTTTGTCGTAGCTATATTCACCCTCACCCTCGTTCATTCTGTAGTAGTCAAGCAGACCGTTCTCGTAGCCAGTCAGCGTCTTCCCACCGTAGTCGGCAAGGTCGCTGCCAGTCAGCACACGGTTCCAGAAGCGCAGTTCAAGCATCTCACCCTTAAACCATTGATCATCGTTGTGGCTGGCACCCACCCAGAAGGGCGAGCTGGTCTCATACACGCCTTGGATGGTCTTGGAGCCGATAGGTTTGCTGCCATCATAGAAATGGATGGTCATCTTATCCGAACCCTGTTCCATCACGTAGGCAATCTGGTGTAATATGTTGTTGAAATTCACGATGGAGTCTGACACGACTTTCGTGCCCTTCACGATGGCTGACAGGTGTCGGTCGGCTGTGAGGCCAAAAGTAAATCCGTTGTCAGGACCACCATGCTGGAACACGCCCATGTCGCGATTATCGGCTGCAGGGTTCACCATCACATCCACTGTGAAGCTTTTGCCCTTCAGGTTGCGGTTGGCATGGGTGTATCCGTAGGTATATTCGCCATCGAACGAAACGGATGTCGAGGTGGAGACATTCGTGCTGATAGGCGTACCCAGAACTTCAAAGTTGTTAATCTTGCTCAGATAGTTACCGGCAATCGGCTCTGAGAACTCAAACTTAATGTCACTGCCAATATTCAAGATGGAGTTGACAGGCTCAGGTGTGCCAAACAGACGTGGCAACCTCGTGTCCTTGATGCCCGTCAGGATGGGCGAGGCATTCGTCAAGAAGCCACCGGCATGGCGAGCATACACCACAGCACGCAGGTCGTAGTACTGCTCCACAGGATCCACCTCGCCATAGAACGGAGCCACGATGATGCCGTTCGCTGGAATGGTGTCGGTCACACCACTGGCCCTCGCCCTCAACGAGTCGTTGGCATAGTATGAGCAGACGCTCACCCAATCTTTCTCTCCCTGAGTCGTGAGTTTGTATTGCAGTTCAATGTGGTCAAATCCTCTGTCATTCACGTTGAAGCCCTCGATGCGCACAGGCATATACCACGCCTTGCGTTTGCCGTCGTAAGGACTCTCGGTGTTGATGACCCAGTGGTCGCTCGGAGTGGTCACCTTCACGTCGCCCGCCACTGGGATGAAGTGAGCGGAGAAGTTGGCTGTGAACACACGCTGGGCATCGTCTGGGTCCATCAGGCTGATGCCCAAGTTCTCGTAGTCGAAGTCATCGCTGGGATAAACCGTGATTTCCTTCGTGAACACATTGATTTTGCCTGATTTATCGACAACGGGGTAGAGCACGATGTTCTCTCCTGTGCCCGTGAGCGGTTTGCCATCCACACAAATCTTGGCACCCTTCGGGTTACACTCGGCAGGCAGGAAGTAGTTGAACACCATGGTGGCTCGGTCGGGATAGTTCGATTCGTTGGCGATGTGCAGGACGAAACGTGCTGGTTGGTTGTTGGGCACATTCGTCTGTACAGGATTATCAATCCAGATGCGTGGATTGTCAGCAGGAATAGTTGCCACATCGAGCACAGTGCCTGGCTGATACCACTTCGTCACACGCTGTCCCTCGTAAGGCTGGCAAGTCACGCCACCCACGGTGCGGAACACGAAGTTGGAATAGACAGGCGCACTATTGGGCGTATAGTTCAAGGCATTATAGGTGTAGAACACTCCGGTACGCGCATGGTCTAACGCTTCCAATGTCAGCTCGTTAAATGTAGTTGCAGTTGAATCAATCGTTTGTTCAGTAGCAGTACGGTAAACCTCCACAGTCAGACTCGATTTCGATGCGGCTGACAACGTAAAGCCAGTCTTCTTGGAATGGGTCTCGGAGGTGTTGTATTTATCGTTGAAAGTACCCGACACAATAGGTGTGAACTTCAAATTGAAAGTAGTACCCATTGCCTCGATTTTAGTATGTTGTTGATTATTTTTATCTTCGTACTCTGTGATCTTGTCAACAGAGATTGAACCACCCTTTTTAGTCATTAATTTGTCCCAACCATCTAAATAGGCACGCAATATGCCTACAGTAGTTCCACCCACATTGCCGAGACCACCATTAAACACAGGATAGCGCAAATAGCGTGACAGATTCTCGCTGGTGGAGAAGCTTTCGCTATATTGAATTGAAGACATACCGCCATCGAAGTCGTAGCGTTTCACCAGGTTGCTGGGTAATACGCTGAGTTTTTCTTCCTCGTTCTTGGCAAGGAAGCCAATCCATGTGCGTACTTCTTGGTTGATTGCAGCGATGCTGTCGCCTGTCTCATACTTATCACCCTTGCCGTCCACGTATGTGGCCTTATTTGTTTCGGGCCAGTAGATGGTATAATCAAAGCCGAATAGCACATCATTCGCATCCACTCCGCTCACGTAGGCAGCATATCCCTGCTTGTCTGCAATACTCTTGGCAGTTTCAGGACTTGTGCCCTTGGGCAGCAGGAGTGAGTTGCGCGCCTTCAGCAAGTCTGGCAGCAATTCGTTCTCGATGAAGTTCTGCGAATGTACGAAGGTGGATTTGACAGCAGGTGACACTTGCATCACCTCGTCGCGCACCAGATAGACGGGCTTGCCAGTATCGGCAGTACCCTTAGCCAGCACTTTCACCGTGCCGATGGGCACTTTCACTGTGACGAGGTTGCCATTCGAATCCTTTACTTGGAACGAACCGCCTTCGTGCGTCTTCACCAACTGATACATACTTTCTGGAATGACACGAACAGCTATGGCATCCTGAACGATGACGTTATCGGTGAGACCGATGAAAAGGTCTGCTTTGCCACCAATCCATTTGGCACCCGTTTTGGTCTGGATACGCTCGGAGATGTCCATATTATAGTTATACGCCCAAGACAAGCCAAAGTTGACAGTAAGGTCCAAATTCAAGGTTGTTGTTTGATCGGAAGAGAAAATATCGCCCTTCTCGGTTCCTGCGGCACTCATCACAAAACCAGCATACATATTCAAGCCCGTACCCTTTTTGAGGTTGATGTTCATTCCTACTGAACCAGTGAGGTCAGCTGAGTATCCATAGCTCAGTTTCGAACCTTCTTCAATATACGCCGAGCTACCACTGCCTGGAGGGTCACGCAGGATGTCGAACAATTTAGGCGTACCCGACACGATAGCTTTGCGTCCTTCTGCCTTGGGCTTGGAAGCCATGACGTAGCCTTTCAGCATATTGCCGTCGAAGGGCTTCACGTCGTAGTAGCTGCCATCATATTGCAGGGTGATGCTGACGCTCTTCAGTGCCATATCGTTCTCCAAAACGAAGGTGTTGTTCTGAGGCGTGAAGATATAGGAAGCACCACCTTCCTCGTCCAGTTTGAGGGTCTTCGACAAGTCGCTGTCGTTGGTGCCGATGAGGTAGTTCTTGATAGTCACCTCGCCGCCCTTCAGCTTCACAATGTCTGGCTCATTGGTGGTCTTATTGTTCTTATAGTACTTCTCGCATGCCTGCAGCATCCAGCCGTAGGGCGAACCTGCCATGAAGACAGGATAGCCAAAGGAATACTGACCGATGCTGTCGATAGGCTCTTTGGTGGTGTCGTCGTTGGGATAGATGTACTTGTAGTAGTAGAGGTTTACCCATTCGTTGTTGCCGGCATTGTCGGTTGCCTTCAGTTTCTTCACACCAAAATAGGGTTCGCTGCCTGGGTTGAACTGAACCACCTCCACCGTTGGCACAGCATGATAAATGCGGCTGTACTCGCAGGTGTCGCCTTGTACGTTGAACGCCAAGTCGATAGTCTCGCCCACCTTGCCCTGTTGGAACAGTGTGGGATAGCCTTGACCGGACACCTCAACCACCTTGTACTTGGCAGGGTGCAGCTTCAGCTCGTATTCGCCTGTCTTGCTGTCGGGAAGGATGGTGAGGGTATGACGGGTCACATCGACAATCGTGGTGTCGGGACGTTCACCCTTGGCATTCTCCAGACCGAAGGCGACGGTGTAGTGGTCAGACTTCACGGTTTCGTCCTTCGGATTGCGGATGAGCCAAGAGGTGTTGTCGCCTTCCAGCTGCATCACAATCTTCAGCGAGTCACCGAGGTTGTTCTTCGAAAGAGAAGAGCCCAGGGGCTTGCTGCCCTCGATGTCGCCACCCACAACACGACCACGCAGCACCACGGTGGTGGAGTCCCAGATATAGACGCTTGCCAGGTTCTCCTTGAAGTTGTATTGCCGCTTGTCCTCCACATCATCGGGATTGAGCAAGAAACCATTGTCAGCGAGGATGTGACCCTCCTTCACCGCCTGCACACTGTGCGCTCCGTAAGGAATGCTCAGGGAGAAGGCTCCTTGGTTGTCGGTTTTAATCTCATTTTTGCTGCCATCGTGCATCAGGTTGCCGTCGAGTTTGAAGGATACGCCTGGCACAGGAATGCTGGTGCTGGCGTAATAGACGTTACCCGAATAGACGACGTAGTTATCTTGATAGAAGTTGTAGTCGGCCAGCATGTTCGTATCTGTGTTGAACAGAACTTTGCCGCCGCCTGTGAAGGACTTACCATCGCCCGCTACGGGAACATACACGCTGAACTCACCTGTTCCACGGTATTTCAGTCCCTTCTGCTCGAAGTAGCCGGCGTTGTCGGTCTTCACCTTGTATTGTGCGCTATTGAGCGACTTGCTGACGGCATCAACAGGCTCAATAATCACCTCGACTTCAGCCATAGCGGTGCCGTCGGCCATACGCACATAACCACAAATCATGGCAGTAGGCTCGCACTCACCAGCCCGAACTTCCGATTTCACCACATGCACACCCTCGCACTGCGTCACGCTCTCCACCAGATAGTCGTAGGCTTGCTGCACCTGCACCTTCTTGTCTTCCCAGAAAGTTTGTTGGATGTTGTCGGCAATGGTGTCAGTCCATGCGGCATTGGCATCGGTGGTGTGCTTGCGGCGCAACACGCGGAAGAAGTCGCTCTCGCCGCCCGACGTCCACCAGTTCAGCACCACACTGCTCTGTTTGGTGGTGGTGCGGAGGGAGTCGAAGGCGGCGAGGTTCATGTAGCGGTAGTTCGCCAAATCGCCCTGGTCGAGCTTAGCGACTTTGACCACCAATGTATCAGGATAGATGCCATCTTTCGCCGTGCCGAAAATGTTCATCGTCGATCTGTTGCGGCGGATGATGAGGTCGAAGTCATATTCCACACACTTGTGGGACAGGTCGTAGGTGAACTCGTTCTTCTTGAGGGCACCCTCGTTGTCCGAGAGGTCCACGATTTCGGATGTTACACCCTTTTCGCCCTGCATGTTGACCCGCAGCTGGAGTTGGGCACGAGGGTCCCACACAGCGACACCCACGTAGTCATTCACCGCTGAGATGATGGGGCCCACACTGTTGCCAAGCTCCTTCCAGCCGTCGCCATAGATGGCCAGCAGGTCAGCAACACTCATGCCTTCAGCACTCTTTCCCTGTGTGGAGGCTGAGGGGTTCTGGGTGTAAGCACGAGTGTAATAGCACTTGTCGTTGAAGGTGAGCGTGGCTGTCTTGTCTGCACGTATGAAGGTGGCGCAGCCTGTCATGTCGGAAGGAAGTTCTTCTGGGTCGAACATACAGTTCTCGAAGTTGATTTTCGTATTTGCTACTGCCACTCCCACGAAACCTCCGTTGGCGTTGCAGGTTGCACCTTGCAGTTTTCCATGGAACGCACAATTCTTGAAGTTGACCGTAGAGCTGTTCTCCATGATGCCGACGAAGCCACCACTGCTGGTATCGCCACTCTTGTTGAGCTGGATGGTGGAAAGCACCTCGCAGTTCTCGATGGTGGCAGTTTGTCCGGATTTCACTCTGCTGATGAGACCTCCAATAAACGAAGCAGAGCTATTCGACTTGCCAGCGATTGTCAGGTTCCGGATGGCGCAATCACCTACCTCGTAGAATGGAGACCCCTCAGCGTTGAAAGTGAGTGTGTGCCCCCCACCATCAAAAGTACCGCTAAAGAGGTTATAAATGGGGGTGGTTACTTCGAAGTCACAGGCCATGATGGCATTGAGGCTTGAGTTGGAAGAAAGTTTAGAGTTAAACAACTTCCAGTCATCCTCATTGGACAGCACAAACACACAATGAGCTGCTTGTTCCTTCGCCGTGCTAAAATAAGTTTGCGAATAGGCTTTCCATTCCTCCTCGCTGTGAATGAAGGAACGCCCTTGGGAATCGTGGCTGGTGCTGAAGTTGAAGTTGAACTTCACAGGATGCGATTCTTCGTCCCATGCACCGTTACGTTGCACAGTGGCGTTCTCTATGCGAGGAAGGACGAACACCGATGGCGACTGATACACTTGGTAGCCAGAACCCGGTCCCCATGACCACATGGTCGTAGCGGAACGACGGATACGGTAAGAGACAGGTTTGCCTTGATACTGATTCATCAGCGTTTCGTCAGGATAAGTGTATTCCTTCTTGCCCTGCTCGAACACCTTCTCCATGGAAATCGTAGTCCAGTTGGGGTCATCGGCATCGGTGGAGCCAGTAAGGTTACGCTGAATCTCGAAGAAGTCAGTGTCTTCAAGGTCCTCTTCATTGGGTTCATCCACTGTCCATTTCAATACTGCCACACCGTCAGTGTTCAAGGTCACGGTGAAGTTCTTGGGATGGTGGAGCATGTTGCTCGACAGCTGAGCCGACTCGTCGGGTGCAGGTATCTCTACCTCCTGTTTCTCCGTGTTCACAATCTTTGCCGTCATATAGATATTTTTCCAAGGACGGTCGGCAGGAAGATAGGCAAAATCCACCAAGTTTTTGGTAGGCAAGTCCTGCGTGTACTTTTGTCCTGTGAGCGCATCGGTGTAGTGTAACTTCAACCATTTGATGCTCAGTGCTGTCACGCTGTAGCTCATCATGATTTGGTTGATTCTCGCACGGTCATACGCAACCATGGGCTCGCCCAACTGGATGCCCACATCGGGTACAGACGGACAATCCCATTCGAGCAACTCTTTGTGCTGGTCGTGTCTTGGCACGTGCCAGTCACCTGCTGCTCCCCAGTTGACATGTGCCCAAACTGTCAGCTTCAGTTTTCGACCACGCATCGAATAAGGCACTTGCCATTCCACCGTGGTGGTGTAGTGGTCGCTGTCGTCGTCGTTGGGATTCAGCTTGTAAGAGATTTCACCGTTGCCATTGGTGAAGGTCTTTTTACCGCCTTGCACCTTGCCGATCAACGTGAACGTGCCGTCTTTGTAGGCTTTGATCTTACAACCGTCGTCCACTTGCTTGTACTTATCACAGTGCCAGGAAAAGAGCACCTCTTCGGCTCCTCCATCCACCGACACATAGACATAACCCTCCTGGACACCATCGTTGGTCCTGTAGGTGTTACCTGTAGGCAGGGTGAACTGAACCTTGTCCAGACCCATTACCATACAAGTGTAGTTCGCCGCATTGTAGGTGAAGTCGTCGGCACGGACCTCCAAGGTCTGTCCGAGTCCCAACAATACGAGCAACGTGAGTAATAGTTGTTTGTAATGCATCATAATGAATTAGTTTTAAACAATTATTATTATAGATATATATTAAGTCATCTTATATAATGAGTCATCTGAGGATATGTCAAAATGTGTCGTTCCCGTGTCTGTGTCCATGCTTCTAACAAAATAAATTTTGCAAAGATACAATGTTTCTGCCAATTCTCCTACTTTTTGGGGGAGAAACGTGTGAAAAAACATAAAATAAGTGTTTTTATCCATAAAAAATGTGAAATTTTCCACCTCAAAACGGTTTTTTACAACAACGAATTATACGAACCGACGGAGCAGCGAGAACCATATATGTATCTTTTCACCACAAAGAAAACAGAGAGCACGGAGATACACGGAGAATTATTTTTGTTCCTCTGTGTTCCTCTGTGCTCTTGTGAAAACTCTGTGTTGAAAAGAATGCAGCAACTTGCGAAACTTAAATTAGTTTTAGGGAGTCTTCAGGGAGTTTTAGGGAGTTCTAAGGGAGTTTTAAGGGAGTTCTCCCTTCCCTAAAACATCTGAAAATGAGCAGCCTAAGCCTATCCGCAGGGAGTTTAGGGAGGTCTTTGCTATAAATAGGGTAAGAAAATTTTTTTGAGGTATTTTTTGAAAAAACCTCCCTAAACTCCCTGAAGTATCTGTAAAAAGTTGTAAAACAGTGAGATGTGGACGGGAGTTCTCCCTCGAGAACTCCCTTAAAACTCCCTAAAAACACCCCCAAACTCCCTAAAATACCCCCAAAAACACCCTAAAAACACACCAAAAAACCCTAAAAAACACCCTAAAACATACCAAAAACACCCTAAAAACGCATCAAAAACGCATCAAAAACCCTAAAAAACACCCTAAAACATACCAAAAACACCCTAAAAAACGAATTTTTTAATCGTTTGTCCTTAAAATTACTCTCTGGGGAGAGAGTTTTGGGGTCTAAGGAGTTTAGGAGTTAAGGAGTTTTTTAGGCGGCTTGTGCGCCGAGTCCACCTTCTTGCGTTTCCATGGCTTTCGCGAAAGCCACTCCTTAACTCCTAAACTCCTTAGACTTTTAATCGTTTGTCCTTAAAATTACTCTCTGGGGAGAGAGTTTTAGGGTCTAAGGAGTTAAGGAGTTTTTAGGCGGCTTGTGCGCCGAGTCCACCTTCTTGCGTTTCCATGGCTTTCGCGAAAGCCACTCCTTAACTCCTAAACTCCTTAGACTTTTAA
>CADCDP010000044.1 GCA_902800305.1 uncultured Bacteroidales bacterium | reverse complement strand
TACTCTAGAGTCGTATTCCAAACAGAAATATAGGGTATTCTCTCCATGACGGCAAAACTGGTTTGCAATTTGGGTAGCAAACACTGTTTTACCCACTCCTGGTCCTGCTGCCAATATGGACAATTGTCCTTTTGGGAAAAACCCATTGATAGTTTTGTAATCTAATCTTGTAAAATCTGAAGAATCCATATCTTATTATTTTAATAATGTTACTTAATCCCAATAGTCACATTTCCCCCAATCTAAATCATCGCCAAACTCATCGCTTTCATAAGTATGGTAGTTGTACTCCACATGTATTTCAATGTTGAAGTCCCTGACCCAAAGCAGGTCGTAGATGGAAAAATCCAGATGACTGAACAGATTATGGAAAGCATATGTAAGGTGCATATCCTTTGTCATTTCCCTGTCAAGCCCTTCATTCCAGTTATCCAAGTCCTCATTCAGATACAGCAACTCATTCTCTGACTCTATCTTAGGATCGTAGTTATTGATGTAAAAACTGTTCACTCCGTCCTCACAATACAAAAAGATATAATCATCAAGGGAGCCATTAAGAACAGCCCACATTTTCTTGGCACGCATGGATTGCACAGGATGAATCTTTGAGTATTCATAACCCATGAAGCACTTACCTTCCACTTCAACAGTGCCACCCATGTCTGGCTTATACACACTATTGTATAAGTCTATGGCTCGTTTACGCATTTCTATCAGCTGCTGTTTCATCGCTTCGTTGAACTCTGCCAATAACTGCTTATTCTGTTCATCAAGAACAAACATACTGTTGAGAATCCGCCTTCTAACTTCCAGCAAACTTTTTATAGCTTTTTTGTTTTCATCATTACACCAGTGTTTTCTTTCAGTCTCGTGGTAGAGATCGAGAATCTGTTCCTCTACGCTTCGTACTGCTGTACTATTGAAAATTTCCTGAATAGTCATGTTATGGATAATTACTTGTTTAACAACAGATGATTATTTATATAAGTTTCATTTATGCGTGAATTAGCAGATGATATAAAAACTATTATTGTCTTTTTATATTCAATTGCCTCTTTTTCTATTGAATGTAAAGATTGGAATATATCACATTCATCGTTATACCATAACTCTGACAAGTTTTCTATCAAATATATGTTAGAAAAGGAATTGGTGAATGATAGTATCTTAAACTTATCAAAGAAAACATAGTTTGTCCAGAATGAACCATTAGGGACATAATCGTTCAATTCTTCTGGGTACCAGAAAAATCCATGATTATTGTACTCCATCATTTCTTGTTCCAGCCAATTCCTTTCTAATTCGTCTGACCCAGCCTCAATACATTTGACTTTTATGAAATTGAGAACTTCGTTTTGTATTTCTTTCTTTGTGGAATTTGAATATACCACTACAGGTAATCCTAATTCTACAGCCAAATCATATACATATCTGCTAAGTTGATTAGCAGGTTCTTTTGAACAGACAAACCATATTCCTGGCACGTATAATTTCTCGTATGAATCCATTTTGTCCATAATTATAAGTTTTCTGATGCAAAGAAAACAAAGACCCCTGCCAACTGGTGGCAGAGGTCTAAGAAAAATGCTAAATACTATATAAATTATGTGATTGGGTCTGAACAAAAATCTCGGCGTTTGCATAATTTGCAATGTTTGCCCATCCAGATTTCATCAAATTGACTCATGGCCTGTTCAACGATTTCATGGGTATCTGTCAAGATACCAGCTTCAAAGTTACGTCTGTTATCGGTTTTCATTCCAATACCGGCACCAGTAAGGTTCGCACTGCCTACATATACCTCTTTCCCGTCGAACACAATAATCTTGAAATGTACACGCGGACATAATACTCGCTCCAAACGGTCATAGAGTACAGGGTACTTGTCAAAATCCTCTCTGAAATTTTGACCAGGTTCTTTTGCATGAATAAGCCGCACCTCCACACCACGCCGAATAAGTTGGGCTATAAGAGCCAAAAAGGGCTTTTTCTCTTTACCCATCTCAATATAAAGATCTTTTATGTCGGCTGTACCAATCCAAAGCATGTGCTTCACGGATTGAACCCGTGATAACACATCTTTGTAGTGGTCTGTATTGGAAATATAGGTGAGCATCTAATCAAGAGTTTAAATATGCTTGCATTTCAGAATCATCATCAGGGTCTATCTCCTGTGCAAATTGAATCGCTATTATTACTGCAACCATTAAATATGCAGGTAGCCATTGTTCCAAATCACTTGTTCTTGCTTTGTTTTCATCAAGATAATGAAGAATCCTACTGTGGATAATTGCAATTTTCCCTACAACATTGGTAAGTTTTAATTGAATATATTCAGGAAGGTCTGGCTCATGGTAATCAAAAGCCTCTTTAAGATTAAATTGAGTATCGACCTCTTCCCCCATCAGTAGCTTGTACAGTGCTTCCGTAACTTTGTCAAAAACATACTGGAATAATGTTCCACATTCATAATCATCCGAAATATTACCATCCGCAACTTGTTCCAACTGATGAGACAATTTGTTGATGATTTTCTCTGTTTCCATAGAGAAACCCATAATTTGCTCTTTTGTCATCTTTTTAATGCGATGACGGGTTAAAAAACCTGTTTCAATATTTTGAGGACCAATAAAGGCCATCATAACAAATTGTGAAAGGCCTTGGGCAATTTCTTGTTTATTCATACTAATTTTCTTTTGCGAATGATTCTAATAGAATTTTAAACATTTTGGCTTGATGACTATTCTTTATGTCCACTTTCCAGCCTGAAGGTGACTTCTCCGCATCAAGATACATCAGATACATTTTGATACTTTGTAGTGAATGATTGTGAGCTTGATCCATTATTCTAGCAAATTTGACTGTCACAGGATCGTCGCTTTGTTGAGAGTTGAAGCTTTGCGAAATCATTGCAAGATTGCCAAATGAGTGTATGTCCTCATCATCCCATTCGTCATTGTTTTCTTGATGTTGGGGATGAAGATGCTCAATGGATCTGTTTGCCCTAAACACATACTCGTCAATAATTTGTTTCTCTTCTTCTGTCAATCCCAATTCTTCTTTTCGCTCCCACAAATAGTAGTCCAATCTCCAGAACCAATATCTGTCTATTCCTTTGTCATAAGTCATTTCGCTTACGTCAGTTGGAAGAGTGTGAAGAGAGTTGTCAATCTCTTTTATCCACAGCAACAAGTGGTTTGTATCTCGTACTTGTTCCTTATGAAGTCTTTCCAAAGTAGGTTTCAGCCAGTTATAAAATGGTGTTTGAGATACATACAACATAGACTGGTATTGCTTCAAGGCTTCTGCTGATGTCCCTTCCTTGAAAACGATGTCATACTTGTTTGCGTTCTCGTCACCTTCTTTGTAAACAATATAATAGTCAAACAACAAGCGATAGAATAGAAGCTGATTGTAAAAGTCTTGCTTGTCAGGAATTGGATGTGAATCGTATATCTTCAACAACTCATTTCGATAGAACGAATAGGAGCCTGCAAGATTCAAGTGCAAGTCGATGACCATCATTAAAAACTCAGGAAATGTGATAAAACTCCGTTCTCCAGTTTCGGTAAACGACTGTTTGAAGTCCTGTTGCTTGGCTTCAATGCTACCAATCTCATTGTTGTCTTCTAAGTCATAAGAACTCTCGCACAGTTCAAATGCTTCTTCATATTTGTGGTTTCTACACAATCCAATGGCATGTTTGTACTTGGAACTATAATCTTCCTCCAGTTCCTTTTCGTATCGTTTTATTATAGGACAATTTAGGTCACAAACAGCATTCCAGATTCGTGTAAGATGCTCTTTATTGTCCTCACCTTGCATTAGACGTACTTTCAAAATCTCATGTTGTTCCAAGCCTTTGCCCCCTGCATTCATGGCTTCAAAGTATTTGTTAAGTGAAGCAGGGTTGTTTGCGTATGATGCAGGCAACTCAGAAAAAAAGAAAGACATTCTACAATAAACACTCTTAGCAAAAGCTTCTCGCTGATATTCGGTAGAGAATTGGGAAACCATGAAATCTGATATTACTTGTTTCCCTTCCTCCATTTTCCTATTAGGATCAATCACCTCTGCCTGACCATTTATCACAGCAGCAAGGTATTCATTATCTTTTGTTCTTGAAATGAATCTCAGCCTCTTTCCATCATCTAAGAAGTTAATCCATTCTTTATAATAATGTCGCAAGACAATGGCTACAAGTGTCATTACCGTAAATCTTTGTTGGCCATCAATTAAATCATAATGATTGCCAGACTTGATACATGACAGCATTCCCAAATAATAAGGAGTACCATCATCATGGGACGGCTCAAAGTGGTTCTTTAGATCGTAAAGTAATCCTGTGACCTGTTCTTCTCCCCAGGAGAATAAACGCTGATAGAGAGGAATGGAAAAATACAACTTTTCCTCCACAATCTTTTCTGGTGTATATCTATAGGTATTCATTGTTGTACTTATCAATTATTGTCAAGTCTGTAAAATCATCGTATAGGTCGGAGAACATATCCTGTAAACGCTGATAGAATCTCATGCCTATCCCCTGTTCTTCAACGTCTCTGCCATTTTTCTTTATTGTGGAAACACATTCGGCCAGAAAGAATGTGGGGGAAGAAGCTTGATCTATCATCATCACGATTTCAGAATCTTTTGCGTATTCTCTTATCTTATAAGCCAATGCACGGGTAGCTTCATATCTGTGTTGAGCAATATACCCAGAAATACAGAACAAAGCCTCCGTCAGATACTGCTCACCGAATTTCAAATAATATCCAAATAACAATGTTTCAATAACATCTGCATATTTCCAATGCGATTCCCATTTTAGGTGATTACGCAAGGCTCTAACTTGACGTGTCCCTGAGAACTGTTTAAATCTATTCACAAAGTGTTCAGTATATGCAAAGAAGTGAGAACCACCTTGGATTTTCTCGTAAAAATCAAACTTCTCGCCAAAGGGAGGTATCTCTGGGAGTATAAGGGCAGAAGAAAATTCTTCCTTAACACAGAAGCGTTCATCTGGGTTGAAGTTCTTTTTCCTCATCCATTTCCTTAGTCGGAACAAATGTGCAGCAAGAGTTTTTTCCAAAGAAAGATAATCATTTTCAATCAGATCATTCCACCTGCTTGCCAAATGTTCTGCTTGCTTTTCAATAAAAATATAGCGTAGATGGTGCGCTTTTAACAAGTCATAGTCAGATAGCGGTACTCCCTTAGAATTTTCATTGGAAAAGAAGGTGTAAGCCAGATCCAAGCGACTTTCTTTAAGAATCAGTACAGTAAAAATGAGTTGGTTAATAATTCTACTACATAGAGTTTCATCATACGACCTTGATGTCAAATGTTTAATTAACCATCTGCTGTTTGCCACATGCTTCTTGGAGTTTTCTGAAAGGAACTTCTGGGTTAGCAATGGCATATTTCCCTGATAGTTCAATTCTCGGACAATTAGGGTTAAAGTAACCAATCTTTGTTGCCCATCAATCACTGCATAATTGCCATTTGGGTCTTTTTGTAGAATGATAGTACCTAGATGGTATTCGCCATCATGGGGAATCTCCTTCAAACTATCCCAAAGAGCCTTAACCTGCTTATCTTCCCAGCAATAGTTTCTTTGATAATCTGGAATGACAAGATCATTGCCAAATAGTTTGCCCAAAGAACACGTAGCCAGGCATACTTCATCATCATTTAGCCCTTCCTCGGAGAAAACTGTATCTCCCTTATATGGTTCCACACTAGGATTGACAGCTGTCCGACGAATTATCTTTTCAATAATTGGATCAAAGATTCCCATTATTTCAATAAAAGCATTCATAAGCTGTTCCCAATTATCTGTAGCAGCGTCTATTCTGCAACGGCATTGATTCCTTCCTTGCCAACCCAACCAATGTAATTTCGGGTTTCTGGATGTTTGGAATCTCAGTTCCTTTGCAAAATACTTATAATCAGTACTTTGGTATTTTCCTTCAAGATGTAGTTCAACAGCGCCACCTATATACTCATAATGGAGATCCTTGTCATCTTTTAAGACAGTGGTGACATAAAGATACCTACTGGACTGCCATGTACGATATTCATGGTAGGCATATACATATCTTTCAGGAAAGCAATCTTTAATGAACTTTTCTAAATGTTGGTCAATCCATGCCATAGCATTACTATTTTAATTGATTCTTCTTATTTCAAAGGATTTCTCTTGCTATCCAGGCACAAGCTTCTGCATCTGCCAGTGCATGATGGTGATTCTCTAACTGATAACCACATTCTGCTGCCACCGTATGCAACTGATGATTCTCCAAGTCTGGGAAAAAACGACGTGATGCACATAGCGTATCGAAAAAGTCATAGTCGGGATAGTCCATCTGATAAACACGGAACACTGCTTTCAGACACCCTTCATCAAAAGGTTTGTTGTGGGCCACAAGTGGCAGACCTTCAATCAAAGGTTCTATCTGCTTCCATACCTCTGGAAAGATGGGAGCTTCATCCGTATCTTCGCTGCAAAGGCCATGTACCTGACTGCACCAGTAGTTATAATAGTTTGGCTCTGGTTGAATGAGCGAGTAAAAATTATCTACTATCTCTCCATTTCGGACAATGACTATTCCAACGGAACAAACCGAAGAACGTTCATTATTAGCCGTTTCAAAATCTATTGCTGCAAAATCTTTCATTTATTTGTCCTCTTTGTATTTGTTCCACATTCTTTTAATCTTTCCTGCAATTTCTTTACGAAGCCAAATAGGTTCCAGCACTTCCACGTCCTCGCCATTCCAAAGAAGTTCCTGCTGGAAATCAAACTCTGGACGAAGATTGAAGGTGAAGATGCTATATTCTTCGTTTCGCTCTATTTCTTCCTGAGACTCGTGCATCTTCAGGTCACGGATATAGTTTGCCTGTCCTGCAGAGACCTTCAACTTTACAGGTTGTATCTTGACAGACTGTTCTGCAATGATGCCAAAGCAGCCATCAAAGAAGTCATTGGCAGTCCAATCCTTCGGCATTTCAAATTTCTCTTCTGTAGCATGAAGATATTTGATGCGGTCAAGGGAATAGATGCGTGGCCCTTTCTTATAATAATATGAATAGGTACTACGTGCTACCAGATACCATCGTTGACGGAACAGTTTTACACAGTATGGCTGCACATCGAAGTTGTTTTCCTCGTCTTTCCAATAACTGTGATAGGTCATGTTCAGCACATGGTTTTCCTTCATTGCCTCAATGATGGGGTGCAAGTAGTTTTGCCCTGAAGGAACATATTCAAGAATGATACGGTCTTTTATGCTCTGACTATTCGCTAAAGCATTGCTGACACAGAATGTGTTGTATAGCCAGGAACGGAGTCCATTTTTACTAATGTCTTCCTCGTTCTCAATGTAATAGCGGTACTCACCACGGTTCTCATTGACTATGCTGATTCCAAACATGTCCCAAATGACATAACGCCAGTTATCAAAGGTACGTTTTGGAATATCCACACCTCTACTAATATCCGTATCACGAAGCCACCGTTCATTCAGTTCTTTGAATGAAATCTTGCGTCTGCGATAGATGGTTTCTATCACCCATACGTACTTGCTAATCAGGCTTTGCCCTCTATCGTTATTAATCATATTTTATGTTTTTTCTGCAAAATTACTCTAAGGGTACGCCAAGCCGTGGCAGAGGTTCTCATTTTTTTCTCCGTGGTCATTATCCACGTTTCTATATTTCCTGATTGCCTAACGCCATTTTATTTTATTTCATCAACTGGCTTGTCTTTGCCCAATAGAAATATGCTTCTGGTAAACCAATACGCAACTTGTTCAATTTGCTTGTTAAAACATGTTTTATCAGCAAATCCCCAGATAATTGTGCATCAGTGAATCGCTCAATGTTTTCACCACCTGTTTCTATCAGTGTGGCAAGGTATGCGGCTTTTGCTGCATCAATAATGGCTTCTTCGATGCGGTAAGCACCCTTGTACATGAAAGGCTTGATGTTGATGATACCCTTTTGTAGCAAAGCAAACTTATCTTTGTCAACAAAGCCCCTTGTACTGATGTTTAGTGCCGTTTGTCGAATGTCGTCATAGATTTGTGACAAGTCATGTCCCAAGTTTCGATAGCCTAGTTCTACATCTGCAATAGCCTTGAATGATTGTGATACAGTGCCAATGTCCTGCATTCTGTCGAAGAGTCGCCCCACATCATATAGCTGTTTGATAATCTCTAGAGTGGTGAGTTTATCGTTCTTATAATACGGAATGCCCGTTGTCTCTGGCGCAAATGCTGTCAGCTTATCACCGAGGATGTCCTCAACAGAAGGCACAACAACCTTCAGTGGCTCTCCATCCAGTTTAATGAATGGGCTAACGATGTCTATGGTATTTGTTTTATGGTAGTGGCAATCCTCATACAGTACATCCAGAAGGATGAAGGATGTTACATCAGATTGTCCCTTGAATGCCACTTGATAAAAGAACTTGGAATGACTTTTCGGTACATCCTTCCCTGCTTGACGGCGTTCCACGAGTTGATACTCCAAGAAGCCGCTTTGTGCATAGTCCTTCAGATAGTCTTCAATGTTTGTACCAGGTGGACACATGATGTCGATATCGATAGACAAACGATGAGAACCGCCGCCAAGAATAAGCATCAAACTTGTACCACCCTTGAAATGGAATGGGCAACCGGATGCAGACAGCATTTCGAGCAAAGAAAAAGCACGGATGACCTTTTCAATGAGGTTCTTGTCATTGTATTGCAGTTCTGTGGATTTCTGGGCAATCCATTCAGTGGTGAAGCATTCTTTGTTAATCATGTGAGTTGATGGTTTGGATAATTGTTTTTATTTCTTTTCTTATACCACGACGACTTGCATATCGCAAAAGGCGACTTTCATTGATAGAGTAGAGTGATAGCGCGTTTTGGAATATGTTCACGCCTTCAGCTTCTTGCAGGTAGAAAAAATCTTTGTCTTTCTGCAAATCCACCAAAAGCTTTTCTAATGTAGGAACCAGTATTCCACTACATTCTTGGACGGGTGACTCTGTAATAAGCGGCTTGACGAATATGGAAGGCTGTGACAAGTCTATATAATTATATATAAGTTCGCGCGTTGGGCGCAAATATGCGGTTTTCCCCTCATCCCTCAAATGGTTAAATACAGCTGTTACGGCATCACGCTCGGTTTCTATGTATGTGATATTATTGGCTGAAAGATGATGCTGCAGAGGGCTGATGACACTACCATTATATATACAGAAGTTGGCAAACGGCCATTTCTGTTTAAGCTCTTCATTCAGGCTAAACTGTTCATCTGTAGGGGTTATCAAGAATTGCTGTTTTGCCCCTATATCATACTTCCCATGTGCCACCCTTTGGAGTTTTCCTGATTCTATTAATTTTGTGAGATACCAAGAAACCGTTTTGTGGGATATATCCTTGTTACCTTCCTTGTCAAGATATGAGTATAGCTCATGCAACCCGAATTGGGGATGCGAGAGAGCATAGTCCATTATGTCTTGACTGTAATTCTTCATTATAAATGTCATTTGTGGGGACAAAGATACGCAAAATTTCGGCAATAACCAAATATTTTGCCAATATTTTGAATTAATGAGACTAGAAAATCATTGTTTGTCGTCTTTTTCATGAAATCAATGTAGTATTTTGGCTTTTTACGCAACATATTACATCCGCGCCATCCAAATAGATAATACCATCAAATTCATTTCAATCATCACATCGCCGTAAATTTCTGTGGTATTGATATTGGTGTGCCACCCAAAAAATGCACATACATCCGCCTTTTGTGGTTTATAAAAGTTAAATACGTTAAAACTTCATCATCTGCACCCTTTACAGAATCTGCGTCATCACTTTTCTACCGTTTAACACACAAGTAGTTGATATAAAACAACTTGCAAATACTATAACTGTCATTGCATACGATCTCTTTATATAAAGAACCTCAAGAAATATCTACAAATCTCATGGGGAAGCAGTGGTGAATCACATCCTTTAAATTCGCCATACTATAATGTCGACTTATACATCAACAACACCCTTGTGACCGCTCTTGAAATTCCTGAAGGAGTGACACAAATTCCATTCAATGCTTTTAGGAACTGCTCAAAGTTGACATCTGTTACTATCCCCGAAGGGGTCACAGCCATCAGGAACCAGGCTTTTCAAGGCATAAGCGGATATTTCTATTTCGAAGATGCGGCACCCTGTACCATTGACAATGCCATTGATAACCGAAGTATTATGTTTGTTCCAGATAATGCAGTTGAAGCCTATCGCGCTGCATGGACAGATTACAGCGACATCATTACAGGGAACAGTTACGACGATCTTGTAGCAGTGACCTTAGACGCTCTTCCATCCTCTTCAGCTTTGGCTGCAGAAATAGGTGAAGCCAATCTGGGCGATGTGGTAAAACTGAAAGTGTCGGGCACCATCAACAGCTACGATATGATGATTATACGCAACAAGATGACCCATCTGCGTGAACTGGATTTGGAAGAAGCCAATATCGTGGCGAACGACTACCAATACTATCAGGGCTATCACTCTGAGGACGATGTCTTTGGCGGCAGTTTCCTAAGAGGCACAAAAATCATGTCGGTAGTGCTGCCCACAACCGTCACCAGCATCGGTTATTACGCTTTCTACCAATGCTATAACCTGCGCAGTGTGTCGAATTGGGAGGGGGTGGAAATACTGGGAGATTATGCCTTCCAAAGTTGTTCAAATCTGAAAGAAATTGACCTTCCTAACAGCCTCACCTATATTGGAGAGCGTGCTTTTTCAGGATGCTCCGCACTCTCTTCGATTACGATTCCTCAAGGGGTGGCTACAATTAGGAGCAATACTTTCTCCAATTGTTACAGCCTTCAATCCGTGCAGTTATCTCCTCAAACAACAGTCGTGTCATCGAACGCATTTTCAGGCTGTTCCAACCTGAAAGAATTCCACCTGCCGCCCTATCTTCAACGCATAGGAGACTATACTTTCTCTTCTTGCAGTAGCCTGAAAGACATCTATGCCTATATGGTGGATGTACCGACTATCAGCACCAATACCTTCAACGACTATCAGCACCAGACACTATATGTGCCAGAGTTCTTGTATAACAAGTATTACTACGACACCAACTGGAGCCAGTTCACGAATGTGCTGGTGTGTGACTTAAAACCAGGCGACTACGAAACTTTGTATGCTGGCACCAGCGATGCCCATATTGGGGCAGGTCAGGAAATCCCTGGTATTGATGCTGAAACCAGCATTGATGGCGAAGTGGGCAATCAAGGTGGCATTATTGTAGAAGACGGAGCCAACCAACCTTTCGACGAGGTGGAACAAAACTGCGACGGAGAGGGACATGGTGGCTCGCTGATTGGCGAAGGTGACACGGAACAAACCACCAATATGCCTGTGAACACGCTGAAGGTGAAGATTCAGGTGAAAGCCAACCGTTGGTACTTTTTCTGCTTCCCATACGATGTGACCATCGCCAGCTGCGAATACCCAGGACAGTACGCATGGAGAGAGTATGACGGATTGATTCGTGCTTTGAATGGTGCCAGTGGTTGGAAGCCAGTGGAGGGCACTACGCTAACGGCACGCCAAGGCTACATCTTCCAGTCTGCCACAGCGGGCATACTGGTGGTGAACTTCAATCATCCGACCTTTGGCGGCAACCGCCCCAAGACGCTGGTGGAATACATCTGCGACAATGCTGCCAATGCCAGCTGGAACTTCGTGGGCAACCCCTATTCGAGCTTCTATGACTTCGACGACAACGACTTCGAGGCACCTATCACCGTGTGGAACGGCACGAGCTATCAGGCTTACCGCCCAGGCGACGACGACTACCACTTGCAACCCTACGAGGCTTTCTTCGTACAGAAAACAAACAGCTGCAACCAGATTGGTTTCGAGATTGACCGCCGCGAGACCTACACCCAGAGCCAACAGAAGAAGGCACATCAGGCCAAGGCTCGCCGTGCCAAGGGCATCACGCCAGAGCGTCTGCTCATCAACCTGACCATCAGCGACAACGAAACAACTGCTATCGACCGCACCCGACTGGTGTTGAACGAGAAGGCCAGCCGCCAGTACGAACTGGAGTGTGATGCAGCGAAATTCATCAGCAACGAAGCCAAGGCACAGCTCTACATGGTGGAGAATGGCATCCAGATGGCCATCAACGAGCGACCCACCAAGGGCGACATCCGTTTGGGGTACATCGCCAAGCAAAGCGGAACGTTCCATATCGAGGCTCCCCGTATGGACTTGCCCATGATGCTGGTGGACACAAAGACAGGGTTGACCTTCGACCTCTCGCTGGGCAGCTATGAGTTCCAGACCGAAGCTGGAACCTTCAACCAACGCTTCATCCTTCGCCCAACGAACGAGGCTACAGGCATCCAGAAACTGACAGCCCAGACGGGTGTAGCGATTGGTACACAGGATGGAGGTCTGAGCATCGGTGGTGCTGAGGGCAAGAACGTCAGCATCTTCAACACGAACGGCGCACAGATGGCTCAGCAGTCGGGCAACGGTTTCGTGAGTCTGCCGAAGGGACTGTACATCGTGACGGTGAACGGCCAGAGTGCAAAGATTTATGTGAAGTAAAAAAACTCCTTCGCCTATGAAACGTATATCATTCATTCTCTGCTGTCTGCTGCTCCACGTGGGCAACATGCTGGCACAGAGTGGCTTCAATCCACAAAATCCTGCCGACCCACAGGTTCCCGTGTTCTACTATCCGCTAACGGTGGCATGCACTCCTTCGGGATGCGCCAACGTGAGTGGAAAGGGTGACTATGCGCCTGGAACGGTAAGGACGGTATCGACCTCGCCTAAGGCGGGCTACATCTTCAACCACTGGGAGCTGAACGGAGAACGCTACGATGCGGCTACCACGACAAGCTTCAGCTACACAACAGTGGCGGGAAAGATGGACTTTGTGGCGGTGTATGACTTCGTACCCAACGCTCCCAACGACCCGACGATGGACGTAAAGAGCCGACTCTTTCTGACCTCGGAACCGGAAGGAGTGTGTACCTTCAACCGCACCAGCGGCGCATGGGTGGAAGCTGACCAATATGTGGCTGTGGACATCACAAGTGTGGACCAGCTGTATGAATTTACGGGATGGTATTTGAACGGGACATTGCTGACCAACGAACAGGCGTTCAACTATCAAGCTCAGGTCAACGATGCGACGTTGGTGGCACACTTCCAAGAACTGCCCTTCAACCCAGCCATTCCTGGAGACCCACTGATGTCAGAATACCAGACCGACGTACAAACCCATGCAACAGGTGATGCCAACGAGGACGGCACCCTGAACGTGACGGATGCCGTCAAGGTCATTAACGTATATCTGAGCAACGACAACAGCACGGTGAAGGTTGGGTTGGCTGACGTGAACAGAGATGGTGTCATCAACGTTACCGATGCTGTTGCCATCATCAATCTCTATTTGAATAACCAATAAAATGTAATTGTATCAACCAAAACATGAAGAAGAAATATCAGAAACTCAACATGGAAGTGTTTTACGTGACACCTGCCACAATGTTCGCAACCTCTGACCCCAAGGTGCATTATAGTTCACAGAGCGTAAGCACTGATTACGATGCGCTCTCCAAAGAACGTGGCAGTGCCCTCGGCGATGACGACACAAACGGCGGTATGGACTGGGATATCCCATTCTGATGCCGACAACACTCGAAACAAACAAAAAAAGGAGGCTGTATCTCAACGCGAGACACAGCCACCTTTCATCTTATACCGCAAGTATTATATGAACAACGGATTCTACGGATTACACGGATATTCTTGGGTGTTATTCCCTTACAATCTCACGCCCACCGATGCGTTGATGTACCAGTCGTTCAAGTGACCGTGCATGGAATCGTGTTTGTAGTTGAAGTTGTTGAACTGCCCGTGGGCGTTGATGAAGTATCGATCCCAGCTGTAGGTGAAAGAGAGACGGGCATTGAAGTTCAGCGCCAAGCGGTTGTTGTCTGAATGGGAACCTGCACTCTCTATCTTGTATTCATCGGCATAATCAGTACCTTCAGGGTCATTTACGTGAGCTTGGTCAACTGCTAAAGCATTGGATGTGTAATGGTTGACTTTGGTGCGGTTCAGTACAGAAATCGTGGGCATGAACGTTCCGTTGATGAGGAATCCCTTGAAGGGCACGAAGTTGTAGGAGTAGCCCACACCCACATTTCCCTGATACTGGCGAAGACGGCCGATGCCACCCATTGCCACGATGAAGTCGGCGCTACGGTCGGTGTTGTATTTGAAGTCTGCATAGTAACACATGATGCCTGCTATCAGCGAACCTGCTGAACGAACCTGGTAGGTCTTCTGGTTGTAGGCAGCCGCATAGGAGAACTTCTTTTTGTTGAAGATGTAGAAAGCGTCGAACATCAATGTCTGGATTTTGATGGGGTCATCCAATTTGGTATGATCCTTCATATCCAAAGAAACCGGACCTTTCCAATCCTCTGTTGAGGGGTCTTCCCTGACTACGAAATCACCAGTAAAGCGCGTTTCCGGATTGTCTGTCTTGAAACTGTGCCAACGTAGGTTCACGCTATACCAGTTGCTAACACTCTTCAAAGAAAGGTTCTTGCCTTTGTCGCCTGCTACGGGGAAAGAATAGCTGGCACTAAGTCCCTTATAGCCCACTTTCACGCCGACAGAGGTGGAAATCTTGGTCATAAAACGTGGGGCGATGGAAAGATCGCCGTAACCCTTAACCTGTGGATCCAAGAATTCTCCATTAAACACACTCGCACCATCAATGACCGAGTGCATCTGCAAGTCTGTCTGCGCCACACGGCTCTTTACACTAATTTGCCAAGGCTGGTGGGGGGTCTTGACATAATTGGTATCTACCCCATGCACTACCGACTTGGAATCAATCATGGTCTTTGCTCTTGTAAAGAGATTGTTCGACTCAACATCTACCTGAGCCATACTGATGGAAGATGCCAGCAAAGCAAAGAGGCTGGCTACCATCTTTTTGTTCATACTTTTTGTTTTCATGTTTTTTTATTTATTGGTATTTATTATACAAGGCGTGGGGGTGCATCCTTCCCCATTTTTATCTATATTGGTTTCATGGTTTAAGATGATGCCATCGTGTTCACACTCCTCTCTTTTTTACATTTTTTGCAAAGCTGCATTTTTCTTTCTCCAAACAAAGCGTTTTAGAATGAAAAAACTACAAGAACACGCTCACAGCCAGCAACAACCCAAAAAGGAAAATGTTGCGAGCAGTTGTGCCCAGCACTTGGTTGAGGGCTTTGCCGTCGAGTGTCTTGATTTGACGGAAAGCACGGAAATGGAGGATGAGGTAGATGAGCATCAACGGATAGCGAATGCTGGAAAAGGGAAAGAGGAAGAGGGCAACAAAGGCGAGGATGGTGGCAAAAACGCCGAGCCACAAATAGATGTCCAAACAAATTTGTTCACCTTCAAGTTGCCCTTCGCGCTGGCCGAGTTTCTTCTTCTGTGCCTCGATGATGCGCACAACTATGGTACGTTTGCCGCTCTGGAGGTCTTGATGGCGGTCTCGATAGTTATTGACCATCAGGAGGTTGTCGGTGGCAAGTCCCATGGCAAAACCTGCGATGACGAGGGGAATGTTCCACCCGCTACCGGTCATCACATAGTAGGTGAAGACAACGGGGACAAGGCCGAAGAAGATGAGTACAAGGAGGTCGCCCCAACCAAGGTAGGAGAGCTTGGTGGTGTAGAGGAAACAGAACACGACACATGCGATGCCCACCACCAACAACTCCAGCTGTAGATGCCACAACAGGATGAACAAGCCTATCACACATGACAGGACGGTCATCACGCCGATGCCTATCTGCATGGCACGAGGGGTAATCCACCCCTGGGCACAAGCACGTTCGGGGCCAAGGCGGTCTTCGCGGTCTGTTCCTTTCTTGAAGTCGAAATAGTCATTGATGAAGTTTGCGTCTATCTGCATCGCCACAGCGAAGAGCAGACAGAGCAGGAAGGGGATAAGCACACTGAGCAAGCGGCTCTGTAGGAAGGGGTCGGAGGGGTTGAAACGGCCATACATTTCGATATTTTTGGAAATGAGCCGAGAACACGACATCACAACTGCCATAGCTCCACCGACCAATACGGGCGCAATGGCTCCAGTGAGAGTCTTGGGACGAGCAGCGAGGAACCACGCCTTGCAAGAATTCTTCTTTACCTGACAATCCTTATTCATCCTCACTCTTCCAATATTGGATGGTTATCTTGTTGCTGGTGTAGAACATGGCACCGAACCCCTTACGGTCGTTGTTCTTATAACGTCCATAATAGTAATTACCATTATTATAATAGTATAGCCCCACACCTTCACGTTTGCCGTCCACGGTCTCCCCCACATACTTGTCGCCATTCTGATAGGTAAGCGACTCGAAACGGTAAGTCTTGCCATAGTCGGCAGGGAGCGTATATTTGTCGCCATCCTTCATGATGTAGAGGGGTTCGCCCGTAGTAAGGTCGTAGCAGATGTAGTGGTCGTTGCTGCCCACTTTGGCTGTCTGCACACCCATCTTGATGCCGAAAAGGAAATTGCCCAGACGATACTGACCATAAACCACACCGTCGCTATCGGTGTAGTAGGCACCAAAGCCATAGACATTCCTTTCCTTGGTGATTTGTCCGAAGTACTGGCCATAACTCGACTTGGCCACGCCGCTGGCAAAGTCCTTCACATGGTCAACGAATGCCGCGTCGTACTGAGAGGGGATGTTGGGATACTTGTCGAGACGGCCATACTGCGCATAGAGTGCAACGGGAAAGAGCGCACACAAAACGAATAAGATAGCATTCTTCATCATAGGTTTTCCTTTCATGTTTAATTAAAAAACGTTACAAAATTACACATAATAACTGAATTTTGCGTCATCCTATTAAACCTTTTCGTAACTTTGTAGTCGAATTTGTTGTATAAGCTCGAAAAACTTAACATTTAGCAACTCAATATGAAAAATTTTCTACTCAGTGTGTGTCTCACGTTTGTGGGACTGAACGTTATGGCCCAGTCGAAGTACAATGTGTCGGGTATCATCCTCGACGAAGAGACTGGCGAAGCAATCCTCTCAGCTTCTGTACGCATCCTCCATCTGCCCGACAGCACGATGGTGGGAGGTGCTGCCACCGACACCAAAGGTGCCTTCACTGTGAAGGACGTGGAAAAGGGTAAGTATGTGGCAAAAATCACTTTCGTGGGTTACAAGGAACATTTGCTGCCGTTCGACACCAACAAGCACAAGGGCAAAACGGTGGATATTGGTTATATCACCCTCACGCCCGACTCGAAGCTGCTGAAAGAGGCCGAGGTGACGGCCAACGCTGCACAGGTGCAAGTGAGTGGCGACTCGCTGGTGTATAACGCATCGGCATTCCGCACGGCTGAAGGGTCGGTGCTGGAGGAACTGGTGAAGAAACTGCCAGGAGCCAAGGTAGATAGCGAGGGCAACATCACCATCAACGGAAAGACGGTGAAGAAGATTCTGGTGAACGGTAAGGAGTTCTTCCTGAACGATACGAAGGTGGCCATGCAGAATATCCCCACCGACATGATTGAGACGTTGAAGAGTTATGACCGCAAGAGTGACTTCAGTCGTGTGACGGGCATCGACGACGGTGAGGAAGAGACCGTGCTGGACCTCGGCGTGAAGAAGGGAATGAACAATGGTTGGTTTGGCAACATAGACGCTGGCATCGGTACCAAAGAACGCTACTCGGAGCGTCTGATGCTGAACCGATTCACAGAGCAAGACCGTTATACCCTCGTCGGTGCAGCCAACAATACGGGCGATCGTGGTTTCGGCGGCGGTGGTGGCCGTGGTTGGGGTGGTCCCTCCAACGGTCTGAGGAACTCGAAGCAAGCAGGTTTCGACTTCACGACCAGCAGAGACAAGTTGGAGTTAGGCGGAAGCCTCTTCTATCGCTACAACGGTTCGGACGTATGGAACCAGTCGTCGGTACAGAACTTCGTCACATCGACGGGTGCCTTCAACAACAGCGAGAACCTAAGCCGCAGCAGTGCCCACAACTGGAACCTGAACTTCCGCATGGAGTGGAAACCCGACTCAATGACCAACATCATCTTCCGTCCTTCGGGCAGCCTCTCACGTAACAAGGGCTACAGCAACAACAAGTCGGCCACTTTCAACCAAGACCCGAACGACTACACCGACAACCCGCTGGATTACGCCATGCAGTTTGACGCCGATTCCATCTTGAACATTATTGTCAACACCAATTTGAGCCGTCAGCAGACTTACACCGACAATCGTCGCATCGCTGGCGAGCTGCAACTGAATCGCCGCCTGAACAACAAAGGCCGCAACATCACCCTGCGTACTACGGGTAATGCATCTGGCTCTGACAGCAAGCAACTTTCGGCTGCACAGATTCGCTACAAAGCGACAAATACGGAGACCGTCAACAACCGCTACTACACCACGCCTGGAAGAAGCAGTGCCTTTAGCGTGCAACTGACCTACTCCGAGCCTATCGCCAAGAAGACTTATCTGCAGTTCTCCTACCGATTCAACTACAGCTACAACAAGTCTGACCGTCAGGCGTTCACAATGGACGCTGCCAGCTTCAACGACTTAGCATACGCGCTGGACGCATACCGCTACAACATCAATGGTGCCATCGACTACATGCTCACTCACGGACACAAACTTTATAATGCCGACGAGGATTCAGTGGCAAACCGATTGAGCCAGTACTCGGTTTATAAGAACTTCGACCACACCATCAGCGTGAGCTTCCGCAAGGTGACCGATGCCTACAACTTTAGTGCTGGTATCGACATTCTTCCACAGCACAGTGTGCTCGACTACAAGTATATGGGTACGGAATACCCCACCATCACACGCAACGTGTTCAACTTTGCCCCGAACGTGGACTTGCGCTACAACTTCGACAAGCAGACGAACCTCCGTATCTCTTACCGTGGCCGCACCTCACAGCCCAACATGACGAACCTCTTGGACATCACGGACGACTCAAACCCTCTCAACATCACGAAGGGTAACCCTGGCCTGAAGCCATCGTTCAGCCACAACATCAACGCCAACTATCACTCCTTCAAGATGGATCACCAGCGTGGCATCTTCGGGTGGGCTGGAGTGACCTTTACACGAAACAGCATCGCCAACCGTACCAGCTACGACGAGACCACTGGTGTAAGCATTACTCGTCCAGAGAACATCAACGGCAACTGGAACGGAAATCTGGGTGGCGGCTTCAACACATCGCTCGACAAGAACAACTACTTCACGTTCGACAACTTCACCTCGTTAAACTACAGCCACCGCGTCAGTTACCTCGACCCCAAACAATACACCGATGAAAAATCGAAGACCAACACGTTCGGTGTAGGCGAAGATATCAGCTTCGGTTTCCGCAAGGACTGGTTCGAGATAAGCCTGAACGGAAGTGCAAACTACAACACGTCGCGCAACTCGGTCGTTACGACGGGCAATTTGGACACTTGGGACTTCAGCTACGGTGCCGAGATGAACCTGAACTTCAAGAACGGCATTTCCTTCTCGTCTGACATCAGCGAAAACAGCCGCCGTGGTTACGCATCGTCCGACATGAACACGAACGAACTGATTTGGAATGCACAGGTGAGCAAGTCCTTCCTGAAGGGTAATGCCTTGACGGTCAGCCTCCAGTGGAACGACATCCTGCATAACCGCAGCAACATCAGCCGTACCATCGATGCCTACCGCAGTACCGACTCACGCTACAACGCCATCTACTCTTACGGTATGCTCCACGTCATCTACAAGCTGAGCATCTTCGGAGGCAAAAACTCGCAAGACCGCAATCCCCGTATGCCATTTATGGGCGGTTGGGGAGGCCGTCCCGGCGGTGGCGGCGGCTGGAGATAATCGCTAAAGCCAACGCCTGAAGTGAAGAGTGAAAAGTGAAAAAACTAAGTATCCACCCAAAAGATGGTAGGTAATAGAGATTTTTCACTTTTCACTCTTCATTTTTCACTTTATAAAATATTTGCAAAAGCCGAAAAAAAGTTGTATATTTGCAGCTGAAAAGGATGTTTTTGTGGGAAGCCCACGAATTCCCGTTGTACAATCGTAAGCTTCGATAGTATAATCGCAACCTTCGATAGTACAATCGTAGGTTGCGATTGGTTTTAGTACACCCGTTGACCCAGAGGAGGCAACGTAGCAGAGTCACAGGAGGTTACGGCACTGCCCAAAAAGGAGGAAAAAACAAAAAGGCTTTCACTCTCTTAATCAAACTTTTAGATAAAATTCTCACGTTCGGAAAGATAGCAAGCTTTCTTATACTCTCTTCATCGATTTTTTTAGTAACTTTTCTCTATAAAACAAAAAATTATTGTAAATCGGAGTAAAAATAACGTAGGGGCATGCGAAGGGGACAAGAAGGGAAGACTTGAAAGGAAGACTTGAAGGGAAGACCTGAAAAGAGCGGGATTACCTAAAGAAGGAAAAGTTGACGCTGCCGTAGTTGCGGTGGTCGATAAAGCGGGGATGGGTGGAGAAGTCGTAGTCCTTGCCATGTTCGAGGATGAAGATGCCACCATCGGCTAAGAGGGGAAGGGTCTCGTCGGGGATATCCTTCAGGTTCTCCAAAGCATAGGGAGGGTCGGCAAAGATGATGTCGAAGAGAGCGGCATCTGCCCCACTCTCTTCCTTCGGAAGTCGTTCCCTATACGCGCGTACATATTTAAATACGTCTCCCTTCTGCGGCAACCACTCCTTCGCCTGCAGTTCCTTCTGCACCCGAGACAGGAACTGCCAATGCTTGAAGTCCTTCTCCACCGAAACCACTTTGCTGCATCCACGTGAAGCCAACTCCAACCCGATAGAGCCTGTGCCCGCAAAGAGGTCGAGAGCTGTGGGTGCCTCGTCGAAATCGACATAGACATTCTCCAAGATGTTGAAAAGTCCTTCCTTGGCAAAGTCGGTCGTGGGACGTGCCTTGAAGCCTGTCGGCGTGGGGATGTGCCGACCTTTATATTTTCCTCGAATAATTCGCATAGTTCAGAATCCACAGATGAGCAGGGTTTGCAAGTCGTAAGGTATCAACGGATTGCCTTGCGTCAGCTTGTCCTTAAAGTCTTCGCTGCGGTCTATCACCTCCACTTGCTGGAGGAAGTACTTGATTTTCTCCGACAACTCCACGCACTTCGGCTCTTTGTCGCCCACCACCGAAAGCGCGTCGTCCACTTGGTCGAACGCCAATTCCTTCCACACATTCAGGATGTAATACTGCATATCTGCCACGCTCACCACGGGGAACGTGTTGACAAACAGCATCCTGCCCTGTTCGAAAGCGTAGAGCGTCATCTCCTTCTCATGCAGATAAACGTACATCTTCTTACCCTGCCCAATGAGGCTTTTCTCGCTGAAAAACTCTATCAACGTACTGGCTGAGGCATAGAATCGGGCACGAGGGAAGTCGTCGAGCAACAGCTGGTGGATGTTCTTGTCGAAGCCAAACACGATGGCGATGCCCGAACGCCTCAACACATTATAGCTTACATGCTGCGACGTGTCTTTAGGAAACGTCAATCCATACACCGCATCGACATCCTCTTTCTGGAAGGCAGCCACAGGCACCGTCGTGAAGTGGGGCGTGGTGACAAGCACGTTCACACGCTGATACTCCTGCTTCAGCATCGGCTCACTCATCAATGCTTCCTTCAAGTTGGCCGCTAGCGAGATGGTGTGGTTCACGTCGCACACCTTATACTCGAACGGATTCTCCCGTCCTGGGGCATACGTACAAAAAGAAAGTCCATTCGAGCAGACCCGAATGGACAAACTTCTATTAGTTATCAGATTTTCTGCCATAAGAAGAACTTCATGTCTTCAATTCTTCAATTCTTCTATCTTTATTCCCAGTTACCAGCCATCTTGTTGTTAGGATCCTCAAGGTCGCCGATACGGAGTCCGTACCATTCACCCTCGGTCTGGTCCTCATTGTCGAGCATCAACTCTGCACGGTTACGATGGCGAGTCTTCAAGTCAGACTTCACGTTCTTGATTTTCTTCTCGCTCATGCCGTCCATGTAGTCGTCCAGACGAGCACGGAACTCCACCAACATGTCGAACTCGTTCGACTTCATGTTGAACGTGGCCTTCTTGCGAAGCTCGATGACACCCTGATAAATCGTGTCGTACACCGATGGGTCGAAAGAAGAGTGAACCACGGTGAAAGTACCGTCAGCCTTGCGACCTACAGGCACAAACTTCAACGAGTCAGGATTCTTGATGCCCAACTTTTCGGCAGCCGTCATCCATATCGTGTCACGCTTGATGATACCCTTAGCCACAGCCTCGCGCTCAGTCATACCAGCTTCGAGTTGGTCGTCGGTCAACTCACCTTCCTTGATGATTTTGTCCACAGTCTTACCATTCTTCACGTAGTCGATGATAGAGTCGATGGTACCGCAGTACTCACCGAACGTCATCTTGTACTGCTCTTCCGCGTCACGGATTTGCATCAAGCGAGCAATCACCAGTTTCTCACGCGCAGCCTTCTCCTCATCGAAGGCAATGTCATTGTAGATGCTATAAAAGCAAGCTACCACCAGACCCAAAGTGCACAGCACCAATAGTCCATTTACAATACTTTTTTTCATGATATGTTTGTTAATTTGTGATATTTTACTAACAAAATCCCTGTCCGAAAAGAGATTTTCATCCTTTTTTTCGTCCAGTCTCACGAATAATCGCTATATTCGTTGCAAAAATAATGCAAAATTTTTAATTTCAACCACAACTTTCACTTTTTTTTTCAAAAAACATGCTCATTGACTACTTAAAAGACCTTATTTTGCATCATTTTGGCCTAAAACCGACCAAAGACCAGTCAAAAGTCATCGAATCGCTCTGTCACTTCATCCTCACTCCCGATGCCGACTCGGTGTTCATCCTCCGAGGCTTCGCAGGAACAGGAAAGACATCGCTGGTCAGTGCCCTGGTCAGGACGATGGAACAGCTCGACCGAGAGTGTGTGCTCATGGCACCCACAGGACGTGCCGCCAAGGTCTTTTCCCTCTATGCCGACCACCCCGCCTTCACCATCCATAAGCGCATCTACCGACAGAAGTCCATCGACAAGGACAGCATCTTCACCCTCAACTACAACATGCGCCAAAATCTCCTCTTCATCTGCGACGAGGCATCGATGATAGCCAACGACGAATATCTCTCTGGGAGCCTTTACGGAACAGGACGACTGCTCGACGACCTCATCCACTTCGTCTATGGTGGCAAAGGATGTCGGCTCATCCTCATGGGCGACACCGCACAGCTGCCCCCTGTGGGCGACGACGAAAGTCCTGCCCTCAACGACGAATACATGGGTGGCTATGGTCTCCACGTCGTCAGCCACACCCTCACAGAAGTGGTACGACAAGCCGACTCTTCAGGCATCTTATGGAACGCCACCCATCTGCGCACACTCCTGAAGAATGAGGACATCTTCGACTTCCCCAAAATTCGTTTCAGCGGTTTTCCAGATGTCAAGAACATACCCGGCAACGAACTCATCGAAGCCCTCGAAGAGTGCTACCACCGTGATGGCGAGGATGAAACCATCGTCGTGACCCGCAGCAACAAACGTGCCAACATCTACAACAACGGCATCCGTGCCCAAATCCTTTGGCGAGAAGAGCCACTGGAAGGGGGCGACATGTTGATGGTAGCGAAGAACAACTATTATTGGACAGAGAAACTGGCATTAGAACTAATAGCGAACGCCAAAGAAGAGGGAAAAACACCCGAAGAAGCCGAGACTGTGCCCTTCGACTTCATCGCCAACGGCGACACAGCCATCATTCGACGAGTGCGCAACGAACGTAACTTCTACGGCTTCACCTTCGCCGATGCCACGTTGGAGTTCCCAGACTATGACGACTTCACCTTCCAAGTCACCGTCCTTCTCGACACCCTCCAAGCCGAAGCCCCTGCCCTCACCCGAGAGCAGCAGAACACATTATATAATAATATTATGGAGGACTACGCTGGCGACCCCACCCTGCGCTCCAAACAAGATAAGCTCAAAGCCCTCCGCCAAGACCCCTACTACAACGCCCTCCAAATCAAGTATGCCTACGCCGTCACTTGCCACAAAGCCCAAGGTGGCCAGTGGACCAACGTCTTCATCGACCAAGGCTACATGACCGAAGAACTTCTCTCCCCCGACTATTTCCGCTGGCTCTACACAGCCATCACCCGTGCCACAACCAGAGTGTTTTTTGTGAATTGGCCGAAGGAACAAGTGCTCCAAACAGCACCCACAAAGTAATCCCCTTTTTCCCTCACCACGACACCTCCCAATCGGTGTGAGTCACACCGTTTTTGTGGTGCCGAGGACACGCGACGAGAAGTTTACCGGGATTGCTTTTTCTTCAAACTATACTTCACACTCATCTTCACAAACGGTTTCACTTTGTCGTGCAATGTCATATAGTTGTGGGTGTATCCGCTCTCGCGTAAACGGCCATAGAACGGGACGTTTACACCCACTCCGACATTCAGCAATAGGTCTTTTGTTGCTTGAATATCGGCAAACATACCCAAACGTTCCGACACCTGACTCAACACCGCCTTTTCAGGCAGGTTGGGGGTCTTCGGACGGAAATAAAACTTGTCCGTCTCCAGCTCCATGCCCACGGAGTACTTCACTTTCGGTGAAGCTTGGTAATAGAGGTAGTTGTTGGTTTCCATGCAACGCAGGCTCCATCGGTCATTGAAGCTGTGGGAATAGACAATGAGTGGATAGAGTGGCCATGTGACCGAAGTGCCCAACAGATAAATAGCTCCAATCCCTAAGAAAGTTTTTCGATTGCGTATCACCGACACCATGCCACCTACCATGCCCGACGCATTCTCATAGCCATACTGAGAGAAGTTCCCTGTGCCTACCCCCAGCAGTGTGAGTGGCTTTCCCCATGCCAACAGATTGCAAGTGACCATCAGCGAACCACCATAGTGATGATGTTCACTCGGCAACTGAAAGCCCAACCGCTCTGCACCCCACTCCGTCCGAAACTCTCTGTTACTGAAATGATAAAACGGAGAAAGTGACACTGCAAACATTTTATTGGAGAACAACTGCACACTTGACTTTACTCGCACGTTCACGCCATGCTCTATCCTTCCGCCAGCCAATCGTTCGCCATGCTCTGACTTCCACCAATAACTCGTGTTTGTGCCACCATCCACTGCTGCCGACAAGCTAAACTTCTCTCTCGGGTCGCCAAACTGCGCAAAAACATTTACGCAGAAAAAGCAGAAGAACAGCAGCAGGGAATGTTTTAACCTTATAAATCTTGCCATTAACTTTAGTCTTGAAACATCTTAATAACGAAACTCCGTCATGCTTTATTATACAGAAGGGACATTTTTTTCCACGATTAGGCCACGAAAACCATTCCCACACAATTTGAGAAGGCACATGCAACCCTTCCCATCAACATCTTTCTCTCTTTTTCTTGCACAACTCTCCCTTTTTTCTTACCTTTGTACACAAATTAACAACTCACTCAACTTTCGCAAATTCTTTATTTCTGAACGCAGAGGCGCAGAGAGAAAAGGAATAAAAAAAATCTCTGTGACTCTACGTTGAATGATAACATGCGAAACTTAAAACAACTAAAACAAGATACCATGAAAAAAACTATCGTTGCTTTACTCGTGGCTATGGCTCCCATGGTGGGAACAATGGCACAAACGTACACCAATAGTTATTCGAAAGAAGTGACTCGATTGGCAGAGAAGTGGGCGAAGAAGGGCGAATGGAGAGTGTTTGGCTCAGAAAAGGGCGACCGTTTCACAAAAGCCTCCCCTGCCCCAACAGTCAATCTGGCAGAGTTCTACTTACAGTATCAGAAGAACCCCGAACAGTGGAAAGCGGTGTTCCGATGGCTGCAAGAGACCGACCTGCTTGCCATCCCTGCTGGACGTACCCCCATTCCTGGCACCACCCTGACTGTCAGCGTGGAAGATGGTGACAACTGGTGCTCACAGGATGACCTTCGGGCTGGTAAAGGCTCAGAAAGCCACTACCAGAAGATTGATTTCATGTATGTGGTGCGTGGCACAGAAGGTTTTTGTCGTCTTGACCATGAGACCTCAAAGCCACGTGCCGACTACAAGCCCGACCGCCTCGAATACACCTTCGACTACGACCGTCTCCAGCAGTTCACCTCCATCCCTGGCACGTTCAACATCATGTTTCCTTGCGACTGGCATGTTGCCAAGGTGAAAACCGATGCTGAGAGTCAGAACCTCCGTGTGCTGGTCATCAAGGTGGACAATAAGATGTAAGAAACACGGCTAAGCCTCATGCTAAAACAAAAAACAGGGCGACCTCCATTGCGGAAGTCGCCCTTTCTTTCTATTATAGTAATCGTAAAAAAATAACTTGGTACATTTTATGCCCCTACGGGGTGTAGAAAGAAAAAATAGAAAAAAATAGGCAAAAATATATAAAATTTTTTTTTCCTTGTTTTTATCTGTTTTTCATTATTTTTCTTTTTAATGCCGCAAAGCGGCAAATCATACCAACTTATTTTTATGGTTACATAAATAGGTATGTCCCTTACAACTGTGCCAGTTCCACAATCTTATCCACAGCGGACTTCAAACCGTCGGGGTTCTTACCTCCTGCCGTAGCGAAGTGAGGCTGTCCACCGCCACCACCTTGGATGAGCTTACCAGCTTCACGCACATACTGACCTGCGTTCTTGCCTTCTGCCACAAGGTCATCAGAGATAGAGACAGTGAGGGTTGGCTTGCCAGCAGCTTCACTACCGATGACCACGAGCAAGTGCTCTGGGAACTGGCTACGAAGCTGGAAGGCGATGTCCTTCACGTGTTGTGCCTCCATAGGCAGCACACCCGAGATGACCTTCACGCCATTCACGTCACGTGCCTTCTCAATGAGCATCTGCTTGAGTTGCTGAGCCTTCTGAGCCTTGAACTGCTCCACTTCTGCTTGCAGTTCCTTGTTCTCAGAGATGGCTTTCTGCACCGTTGCCATGAGGTCGGGAGCATTATTAAGCAGACCTTTCAAGTCGGTCATAAAGTCCTGCATCTTGTCGAGCATCTCCTCCACAGCCTTACCAGTGACAGCCTCGATACGACGCACACCAGCAGCGATAGAACTTTCACTCACGATGCGCACCATACCCAGACGACCTGTGCTCTGTGCATGGCAACCACCACAGAACTCAACACTGGTTCCAAACTGTACCACACGCACCTTGTCGCCATACTTCTCACCAAACAGGGCAATGGCACCCAGTTCCTTAGCTTTCTCTATAGGATAGTCACGATACTCCGTCAAAGGAATGTCCTCACGAATCTTGGCATTGACGATGTGCTCCACCTCACGAAGTTGTTCAGGTGTCACCTTCTCAAAGTGAGAGAAGTCGAAACGCAGATAGTCAGCAGTTACCAAAGAACCCTTCTGCTCCACATGGGTGCCCAGCACCTCACGGAGAGCCTCATCCAACAGGTGTGTACAAGTGTGGTTAGCTTCGATAGCATGACGACGCTCCACATCCACACAAGCCATGAACTCAGCTTCAGGATGCTCTGGGAGCTTATCCACGATGTGAATGGAAAGACCATTCTCCTTCTTTGTGTCGAGCACCTTGATTTCCTCATGCTCGCTGACCAGCACACCTGAGTCACCAATCTCACCACCCATCTCGCCATAGAACGGAGTCTTGTCGAGGATAACTTCGTAGGCCGTACGCTTCTTCTGCTGCACCTCTCTATATTTAATAATGTGTGCAGGATATTCGGTGTTGTCGTAACCCACAAACTCACTCTCTGCCTCACTCAGGGTCTGCCAGTCTCCCAACTTCACCTCAGCGGCGTTTCTTGCACGGTTCTTCTGCTCCTGCATACAAACGTCGAAGCCCTTCTCATCCACCGTGAAGCCCTGTTCACGACAAATCAGCTCAGTCAAGTCGAGTGGGAAGCCAAAGGTGTCAAACAACGTGAATGCCTTATCGCCAGCGATTTCAGTCTTTCCTGCTGCCTTGGTTTCATCGATGACACCCTGCAAGAGTTTGATGCCGTTCTCCAAAGTGCGGAGGAACGAGCTTTCCTCTTCCTGCATCACCTTCATCACCAGCTTCTGCTGAGCAGCAATCTCTGGGAAAGCATCACCCATCTCATCCACGAGGGTTGGCACAAGCTTATAGATGAATGCCTCTTTCTGACCAAGGAAGGTGTAGCCATAACGTACAGCACGGCGCAAGATGCGTCGAATCACATATCCAGCCTTGGCATTCGATGGCAACTGACCATCAGCAATAGCAAAAGCAATGGCACGCAAGTGGTCAACCACCACACGCATGGCAATGTCCTTCTTCTCATCCTCACCATACTTGCAACCAGCCATATCGCCCAGCACCTTGATGAGTGGCTGGAACACGTCAGTATCATAGTTGGAAGTCTTGCCCTGAAGAGTGCGTACCAGACGCTCAAAGCCCATACCTGTGTCAATCACCTTGGCTGGCAGTCCTTCGAGGGAACCATCAGCCTTGCGGTTATACTGCATGAACACCAAGTTCCAAATCTCAATCACCTGTGGGTGGTCTTTGTTCACCAGTTCACGACCAGGCACCTTTGCCTTCTCTTCCTCCGAACGGCTATCCACATGAATCTCCGAACAAGGGCCACAAGGACCCGTGTCGCCCATCTCCCAGAAGTTATCGTGCTTATTGCCATTGATGATGTGGTCTTTCGGCAAGAACTGCTCCCAGATGCTGGCAGCCTCGTCATCACGAGACAAGCCCTCCTCTGGACTGCCCTCAAACACCGTTGCATAGAGGTCTTTCGGGTCAATCTTCAGCACATCCACGATGTACTCCCAAGCCCACGAGATGGCCTCCTTCTTGAAGTAGTCACCAAACGACCAGTTGCCCAACATCTCAAACATCGTGTGGTGGTAGGTGTCATGTCCCACCTCCTCCAAGTCATTATGCTTACCGCTCACTCTCAGGCACTTCTGCGAGTCAGCCTGCCTTCTGCACTTCGGAGTGGCATTACCCAGAATGATGTCCTTAAACTGATTCATGCCCGCATTGGTGAACATCAATGTCGGGTCATCCTTCACCACCATCGGAGCCGATGGCACAATCAAGTGCTCCTTGCTTTCAAAAAACTTCTTGAAAGACTCACGTATTTCTTTTGCTGTCATCGATTTATTGACTATTTGACAATT
>CADCDP010000043.1 GCA_902800305.1 uncultured Bacteroidales bacterium | reverse complement strand
GAGTGCATCCATGTGCTTTCGGCTATAATAGTTTTTGCCTGCAATCTTGCACACAGGTATGTTGTTTCTCTTGGCTGAAACATAGAGCCATGACTTCTTTACCTTGTAGATAGCCATAACGTCCTCGCCAGAGATGTATTCAAGTGGTTCTGATGACCGCATATCAATTTCTGGTATGTGGTTCTTGTCTTTCCTCGACGAAAGGGAAGAAGACAAATGAGATGGTTTCTTGCTTGGTTTGTTTAACGAAGCACCAGGCAACACTCTATGATAGGGATTTCCTGCAAGCATTTTCTCAATGTCTGCCTTTCGGATAAATGCCATTCGGTTGCTGATTCGTGATGCAGGTAGTTTACCCTCGTTTACCAACTTGTAAACGTACTGACGGGAACATCCCATGAGGATGGCTGCCTTGGAGAATGTGAGGTACTCCTGGCTGGCGATGTCTATAACTGGCTGGACTGCCTTAAGAAAGCACAATGTTCTGAACAATACCTCTGCGAGCCGCTGTTACAAGTGAACTCCTTGCCGCAGAAGGCGCATTTTCTTGTCTTTCTCATTTGACTCCTTTTTTATGTGGTTTTACAATCAATTTCATGCAAACCGCCACGGAGTGAACTTTCGTCAATCATTGACATCCATTGTCAACTCATTCCACGATGTCACGTTCTTCAAATGAGGTCACTTCCTTGCTTCTTTCCCTTTCGTTAATCAGTCAACCGTTGTACACTCTTGTCAACCTTTGTCAACCCTGTCCATGAGATGGCTAAATAAAAGCCCTCAAAATTCTCCGCGGTAGAAATGCGTTGCATCTCCGCGGTAGAAATGCGTTGCAAAGATAAGCGGATTTTTGAGAACCACCAAAAAGCAAGTCCGAAGTGTTAAAATCTAAAAGTAGTTGATATACAGATGCTTATCTCTATGTGTTTTTCATTGTTTATGGTTGTTTAGAGGACTCTAAATACAGCCATAGAAAGCAGTAGAGCCAATGGACGTGACCCCTTCTGGAATGTTGATGGATGTGAGGTCCGAACAGCCATAGAAAGCGTAATCGCCAATCTTATTGACAGAATAGGCTGTCTCTCCTATATATACAGTCGAGGGAATCGTAAGAGTTGTGGGTATGGTACCACTTATACAGGGCATACCGTATGAACCATCAATGAGTGTTGCATTGGAGCCATTTGTGGTGAATTTCCACACAGTTCCATTGGTATCTGTCCATTCTGCTGCCGACATGCCAATGCTTACACAGCACATCAGTAATGTAATAAGAAAATGTTTTGTCTTCATAGTTATTTTGTTTTGACAGTATTGAAATAATTAATTAAAAAGGTAATCACGTTGGGTGCAACAGCCATAGCAGCATCCTTAAAAACAGATTTTAGGAAATCTGAGGCATCTGCCCAACCGTCTTGGGGAAGTCCTTTGCTATTTTCTGCAATACATTTTGCGGCGCGTTCAGAAATGTTCTTTTTGTCTTCAAAGTCAGCAATGAGCAGCACCAAATCGATAGGGGTGAGTTTGATGATGTTACCCGTGAAGTTGCAATCAAAAAAACTGCCCTTCTCTTCAATCAACTCACTCAAGTATTCTCTGAGAGCTTTGTTGTTGACGGCAATGAGAATGTTCCCTTGATTGTCGTTCTTGAAGGTTTTGGTAGTGACAATAGTGTAGAATTCATTCTTGTAGAAATCCTTGTCTTTGGGGTGTTGTAAATCCACCTCATAGCGCAGGCGCTTCACTTTTGAGATGGGCATTTTCAAATACGTGCTGATGAAATGGTCTGACTTGTCTTTACCTTCGTTGTTGAGATAAAGGTACATCAGTTCCACTTCGTAGTCGTTCTTATTCATGGAGCCGAAACGCTCAAAGCAGCGTTGCAGAAAAGTGTCAACCTCTTTCCATTTTTTTGTATCCATAGGCTTTCTTTTTGGGGGTATGTACAATTTTCATGAGAGTTTTATTTGACCAGCACCTTCTTTCTGTCTTGGATGTATATACCTTTGGTGGGTTGTATCACGCGACGGCCCGACAGGTCGTGGTAAACATCGGGAGTGGTGGTTGTTTGTACACCATCGATACCGTCCGCCTCTTCAAAGCTGAGGTGTAAGGCTTTGGCAGATAGGGGACTGGACGGGGTGAGGTAGCAGCGGCCAGCGGAGAGCATGAAATTGCTACCCTCGGCAGCGTAGAAAGTGGGACCCTCGCCTTGGTTCTGAAGGATGTAGCCAGTGTTAACCACGGTGGTGGAGAGTACGCCTGTCAGGTAGCCCTCGGTGTAGATGTCTTCGTCGGGGTAGGTGGTAGAGAGGTCAACCGTTCCGCTGATGATGCCACTATACCCACTCGCAGCATACACGATGTAAGGTTTGCAAGCCTCGAAGGAGGTGGCGGCTTCGAGCGTCAGCGTCTGTTCGCCATCGGCACCGTTGCAGGTGTAAGCCTTCACGCCCTCAGGGAGTGCTGCATCGAAAGGCAGAATGAGCGTGCCCACTTGGTTGCTCGCGCTGATGTTGATGGGTAGTTCGCGCTCAGTGGGAATGCCTGTGGAGAACGGACGACAGCTGAAATCGGCAGGTGTCTGTTGTGTTGCGTCTGCTTGTGCCAAGGCTATGCCAGACACCTTGACGAGAGGTTTGGGAGAGAACAAGTTGAGTGTGCTGGCATCTACTGTAACATAGACTCTGAATAGATCACCGGACGTTTTTGTGAAATCGTCGTTGGCCTGTGAACTACATGCCACACGTAGTTGCCGTTCGGTGGGCATGGACGCACTGAGTGTGTGGGAATAAGTCTTCACTTCTTTGTAGTCTCCCGAGTCGTCATCCCACTCTTCGCTGGTGGAATAGGGATATACAGCTTTAGTAGTTTTTAGCATGGACACTTTATATTTGTTGTTTTCGAAAACAACACTGATGCCTTCGGGTAAGAAGATGTCCATGTTGTAAGCCGTGTAGATGCGTGACCCTTCGAGGCTGACAGTGAAGCGGTAGGCTTCCGCAACATCATCGTAGGTCAATTCGCTTAGCACAATCTGGTCGGTTGTCTCTTGTGCCCTCGTCGGTGTGACCCAGCACCATGCGATGAGGGCGAGCAGGTTAAACATGAGTATAGGCTTCTTCATATAGTATGTTTTTGTAGCCTATAGACACCTCGGATTTAGCTCGTTAGTAAAAAAGTTGAGAATATGGAAAGACGTGGGTGTCTGTACTTCTTGTCTATCCTACAGTATGGGCTCTCGCATTGCCTTCGACCAGAATAGACAACGCCATCAGCCCACGTCCAAGGATGATATACAGATACACCCATCCTTGCCGTTTAAGGCAAGAGATGAACGTGGAGTATAACAATCCACACGTGGACGCTCCGTTGTCGTTTCTTCTGGTCTAAACTTGCGAGATTCATACTGTAGAAGAAAACGTCCGTAAACGTCCTTAACCAAAAAGACAGCCTTCACCTTGCGGTTTCAGCCGTAACTCTTCCACGCCACTGCGCTTCCGAATCGATGGCAAAATTAGAGAATTTTGTTTTCTTTTGCAATTTTTTGTTAAAGAAAAAAGAGGAAATGATGTTTTTTTCTGGATTGAAGGAGAAAAAAGAAGCAAGTCGAACGCAGAGCCAAGCTTGCTTGGGCTATGCTGAGACGCAGCTCTTTTTATGTAAAAATAGGTGTTTATGGTGTTTTCCTTGTGATGCACAGTATATAAAAAGGAGGGGCGTTCCGAGTTGGGAACGTCCCTCCATGCTTGACAGATCGTTGGCGATGCGTCACACGCTTGCTACGCTTGTTGGCTATCCCCCCGTGGAGCAAGTACCTACTGGGCTGTGTTGAAGAAGCGTCTGAAACAGGAAGGAGCAGACGAGTTGATTACAAAATGTAAACAACTGAAATTACCCGCTGCTGAATTCTTTGCTACATTTGTTCGATCCGATGTGTAGCGATTGCTACATGCGGCGTGTAGCAATTGCTACATACGGTGTGTAGTAAGTGCTACACCGAGCATGTAGTACTTACTACACAAGATGTGAAAGTTCTGTATGATTGGTGAGAGAAGGAATGATGCTATTCTTCCTCCAGAAAGTCTTCGACGAGTGAGAGCACTTCGACTTGTGCCACTTCGAGGTTGTCGTTGACGACGACTTCATCGAAGTTGGGGGCTTGCTCAATTTCAAATTGGGCACGTTGGATGCGCTGCTCGATGACTTCGGGAGTCTCAGTGCCACGCTTTTCGAGGCGACGGCGAAGCTCTTCGATGCTGGGGGGCTGGATGAAGATGCTGATGGCACGTTTGCCGTAGATCTTCTTAAGGCGCTTGGCTCCGTTGACATCGATGTCGAAGGCTACGTTGTAACCGTTTTCCAGCCACGGTTCCACTTCCGACTTGAGGGTTCCATAGAACTTGTTGGTATAGACTTCTTCGTACTCGATGAAGTCGCCATTGGCTATCTTTTGGCGGAACTCGTCGGCTGTGTAAAAGTGGTATTCCTTGCCATCCTTCTCGTTGCCTCGCGGAAGGCGGGAGGTGGCGGAGACGGAGAAGTGGATGCGGAACTCGTCACGGCCTCCGTTGTCCATCATAAAATTGATTAAGGTGGATTTGCCTGACCCAGAAGGGGCAGCGAAGATAATCAGTTTTCCTTCATTTTTCATAAAGCATAAAGTTTAGAGTTTAAAGTATTCAAGTCAAAGAATTTAAAGGATTTCAAGAAATAAGAATTCCGCAAGCGGCTGAGAATTACAAGAAGCTGACGCGGTGTAAGGAAACAAGCCGCAAGGTCTTGAAATTCTCCGCGCCGAAGGCGAATTCCGAACCCCTGCATAGCTCTTTAAATTCTTTTAATTCTATGACTTTAAAAACGCTGACTTAAATAAACTTTACATCACATTGAGCACTTGTTCTTTGATTTGTTCGAGTTCGTCTTTCATGCGAACGACGATGTTCTGCATCTCGGCTTGGTTGGACTTGGAGCCAGTGGTGTTGATTTCGCGTCCCATCTCTTGGGCGATAAAGCCGAGTTTCTTGCCCTGACCGTGACCGTCCTTCATGGTTTCGATGAAGTAGCGGAGGTGGTTGGTGAGCCGTTGTTTCTCTTCGGAAATGTCGAGCTTCTCGATGTAGTAAATCATCTCTTGTTCGAGGCGGTTCTTGTCGTAATCCACACCGATATTCTGCTCCAGAGCGTCGAGGATGCGCTGACGGATTTTTTCGGTGCGTCCCTGCTCGAAGGGTTCGATGGAAGCTAGCAGCGTGGCGATGTTGTCTATCTTCTCTTGGAACTTCTTCGCCAAGGCGAGACCTTCCTGCTGACGGAATGCCACCAATTCGTCAACGGCTCCTTCGACGGCTTTGCGTGCTTCAGCCCATTCTTCGTCGGAAAGGACTTCCATTTCGGTGTGGGTGAACACGTCGGGGAGACGAAGGAGGGTGGCGTACCAGTCTTCAGGTGCAGGCAGTCCAAGTGTCTGCTGCATCTGCTCAATCTGTTGCTTGTAGGCGCTGACGAGTGCCATGTTGATGGGTGAGGCGAGTGCGGCATCGTCTTTTTCGACCCACAGGACGAAATCAACTTTGCCGCGTTCCAGTTTCTGCTGCATGATTTGGCGCATCTCCATCTCTTTCTCTCGGTAGATGGGGGCGATGCGTGCTGTGATGTCCAGCGATTTGCTGTTGAGTGATTTTACTTCTGCGTGAATCTTCTTTCCGTTGTATGCCACGACGCATTTGCCGTAGCCTGTCATTGATTGTATCATGTTGTAAAGCGTTAATTTGGGTGCAAAGGTACAAATTTTAAATAATAAATGATAAATGATAAATGATAATTTCGTACCTTTGCACTAATTTTGAGTCAAGTAACCCTCAAAAAATAAATTGGTACGTTTTATGCCCCTGCTGGGCGCAGAAAGAAAAAATAGAAAAAATAGACAAAAATATATAAAAAATTTTTTTCCATGTTTTTATTTATTTTTCTTTATTTTTCTTTTTAATGCTGCAAAGCGGCAAATCATACCAAGTTATTTTTTTTACGATTACCAAAGTTTACATACGATGTCGGTAATTTTACATATAGAGACAGCAACAGCGTTGTGTAGTGTGGCTGTGAGTCAGGACAGTGCTATCATCTTTCAGACGGACAATACACAGGAGGCTGGTGATGGACAAGGGACGACCAACCATGGCTCCGCGTTGGGTGTCATGGTGGATGAGGCATTGTCTTTTACGGATAACCATGCCATCCCTTTCGATGCGGTGGCTGTGAGTGCAGGCCCAGGAAGCTATACGGGGCTTAGGATAGGAGTGTCGATGGCGAAGGGTGTGGCATACGCACGCGACCTTAAATTGATTTCGGTGCCGACATTGGAGGTGCAGTGTGTGCCTGTGTTGTTGGTGCACGATGACTTGCCTGAGGATGCTTTGCTTTGTCCGATGCTGGATGCTCGGCGCATGGAGGTGTATGCGGCTCTCTACAATCGGGCGTTGCGACCGGTAATGCCTGTGGCACCCGTGGTGGTGGACGAACATTCGTTTGAACCGTATCTGAACGAGCATCCTGTTTATTTCTTCGGAAATGGTGCCGAGAAGTGCAAGCCTCTCCTGCAGCATCCCAACGCGCATTTCTTTGAGGGTGTGCCCTTGTTGGCGAAGTATATGTCGCCGCTGGCCGAGAAGAAGTTCCTCCGGGAGGAATTTGAGGATGTGGCCTACTTTGAACCGAACTATCTGAAGGAATTCCAAGCAACAGTAGCTAAGAAATTGTTATAAGTAACAGATGGATTATAATACGAAAAGAGAAAAATTGATCATGCCTGAATATGGGCGAAGTGTGCAGCAGATGGTGGAGTATTGCAAGACCATTGCTGACAGGAACGAACGCTTAAGATGTGCCCGAACGATTATCGCCACAATGTCGAGCATGGTGGAGCATACGGCTGACAAGGAGGATTTCAACAAGAAACTTTGGAACCACCTTGCTGCCATTGCTCAGTATGACCTGGATATTGACTACCCCGTGGACATCGAACGCATAGATGACGAGAACGCTCGTCCCGAACAGCTGTCTTATCCACAGAAGCGTATCCAGAAGCGGAATTATGGCTCGATTGTGGAGAAGTTTGCAGAGCATCTTGCCACGATGGAACAGGGGCCGCAGCGTGACGAACTGGCGTTGTTGGTGGCTAACCACATGAAGCGCGACCTCTCGAACTGGAGTGTGGATTCGATGAGCGACGAAAGAGTGGCGGATGACATGGCTGCCTATACGGACGGAAAGGTGCAGATAGACCTCGACCTCTGCCCGTTGGTGAGTGACGGAGAACTCTTGAGCAGCAGAATCTCTACCAGTTTGAAAAAGAAAAAGAAAAAATAATGGCTTCATTTATTATTGAAGGCGGACATCAACTGCATGGCGAAATCACCCCCCAAGGTGCCAAGAACGAGGCGCTGGAGGTGATTAGTGCCATTTTGTTGACTGCCGAACCTGTCATAATCCGAAATGTGCCTAACATCCTTGATGTCAACAATCTCATCAACTTGCTCAGCAAGATAGGGGTGCGGGTGATGCAGTTGAACGACCATGATTATCAGTTCAGGGCGGATGCTTTGGATATGGATTATCTGGGTAGTCAAGAGTTTGTGCAGCGGTGTGCCGCTTTGCGTGGAAGCATTTTGCTGTTGGGGCCACAGCTTGCCCGATTCCATAAGGCATGTGTGGCCAAGCCTGGAGGCGACCAGATTGGGCGTCGTCGCTTGGACACTCACTTTATGGGGGTGCAGGAGTTGGGTGCTAAGTTCAATTATAGTATCGAACGAGGTGTGTACGAGATTGATGCCAACGAACTGAAGGGAACGTACATGCTGCTGGATGAAGCCAGTGTGACGGGTACTGCCAACATCATTATGACGGCAGTGTTGGCCGAGGGAACGACCACCATCTACAATGCTGCCTGTGAGCCTTACATTCAGCAACTTTGTCGAATGCTCAACGCGATGGGTGCACAAATCAGTGGCATCAGTTCCAACCTGTTAACGATTCAGGGGGTGAAGGAGCTGCATGGTACGGAGCACACAATCCTGCCCGACATGATAGAGGTGGGTTCCTTCATCGGGATGGCAGCCATGACAGGCAGCGACATCACTATCAAGAATGTGAGCTACGAGAATTTGGGTATCATTCCTAATATGTTCCGTCGTCTGGGCATCCATATCGACCGTATCGGCGAGGACATCCACATCCCAGAGCATCGGCACTACGAGGTGGCATCGTTCATGGACGGTAGCACCATGTCGTTGTCTGATGCTCCGTGGCCAGGGCTGACACCCGACTTGCTGAGCATCATGCTGGTGGTGGCGACACAGGCCAAGGGTTCTGTGCTGATTCACCAGAAGATGTTTGAAAGCCGCCTCTTCTTTGTGGATAAGTTGATAGACATGGGGGCTCAGATTATCTTGTGCGACCCACATCGTGCTGTGGTGGTAGGTCACGACAACCAGATGAAGCTGCGAGGTGCCAAGTTGTCGAGTCCCGACATTCGTGCTGGTATCGCATTGTTGATAGCTGCCCTCTCGGCTAATGGCGTGAGCATGATTAGTAACATTGAGCAGATTGACCGTGGCTATGAAGACATTGAGGGACGTTTGACGGCTCTTGGGGCTGCTATTAAAAGGATACAATGATACGAAGAGAAGATGTTTACCCGATTGGGAGATTGACCCGAACGCATGGATTGAAAGGCGAGATTAACTTTCAGTTCACGGATGATGTATGGGACAGGGTGGAGGCAGACTACCTGATTTGTGACGTGGACGGTATTCTTGTTCCGTTTTTCATGGAGGAGTATCGTTTTCGTAGCGACACCACGGCCATCGTGAAGTTTGAAGACTTGGATAGTGCGGATGCGGTGCAGTTTTTAGTCAACAGCGACGTTTACATGGAGACGAAATACCAGGAAGAGTTGGGAGAGGATGAAGTTTCGCTGAATTATTTTATTGGTTTTAAGATGATTGCTGGTGATGATGGCCAAGAGATTGGCACCATCGTGGATGTAGATGACAAGACGGAAAATTGGCTTTTCATCGTGGAGCGGAGGGATGGACAAGAGGTGATGATACCTGCCCACGAGGAATTTATTTCGGATATAAATAAAGAAGAAAAAACGATGGTGATGGACTTGCCATTGGGACTATTAGACTTATGAAGAAGAGAATTTGTATTTTAGGCTCTACGGGGAGCATCGGCACTCAGGCTCTGGACGTGATAGGGCAGCACAACGACCTGTATGAGGCATACGTGTTGACAGCGTATAACAATGCAGACCTGCTCATTGAACAAGCCCGACGCTATAACCCCGAGGCGGTCGTGATAGCCAAGGAGTCGAACTATGAGAAGGTGCAGGAAGGTTTGGCCGACCTACCTATTAAGGTGTATGCTGGGGCTGATGCGCTGTGCCAAGTGGTGCAGGATGACAACGTGGATATGGTGCTTGCCTCGATGGTGGGTTTCGCTGGATTGGAACCGACCATTGCAGCTATTAAGGCGAAGAAGGCGATTGCGCTGGCCAACAAGGAGACGCTGGTGGTGGCGGGCGACCTCATCACCCGTTTGGCCAACGAGAACCGTGTGCCCATCCTGCCTGTGGATTCGGAGCATTCGGCCATTTTCCAGTGCATAGAGCCAGGCAACCGTATCGACAAGATTCTGCTGACGTGCAGCGGTGGACCTTTCCGCAAATTTACGAAAGAGCAACTCCGAGGGGTGACGAAGGCCGATGCGCTGGCACACCCTACGTGGAATATGGGGGCAAAAATCACTATCGATTCGGCTACGCTGATGAACAAGGGCTTTGAGGTGATTGAGGCCAAGTGGCTTTTTGGGGTACGACCTGAGCAGATTCAAGTGGTGGTGCATCCACAGTCAGTCATCCATAGTGCGGTGCAGTTTGAGGATGGAGCCGTGAAAGCACAGCTTGGTGTGCCCGATATGCGTCTGCCCATCCAGTATGCGTTCAGTTATCCGAAGCGACTCACGCTCGATGGTGACCGTCTTGACCTGTTCAAGATGAAGGACTTAACCTTCGAAGAGCCAGACACCGAACGGTTCCGCTGTTTGGCTTTGGCTTACGAAGCCCTGCATCAGGGGGGCAATATGCCGTGTATTGTCAATGCGGCCAACGAGGTGGCTAACCGTGCGTTCATCGACGACAAGATTGGCTTTGAGCAAATCGGCGATATCATTGAGCGGACGATGGGCAAGATTGCCTTCACCACCGACTCGACATTAGAAACTTATTTACAAACTGATAAAGAAGCGAGACAGTACGCTTCGACACTAATTTGATGGAAACAATTCTCATTAAGGGACTGCAACTCATTGTTGCCTTGGCATTGCTGATTGTATTGCACGAGGGCGGCCATTTTGTTGCGGCAAAGATTTTTAAGGTAAGAGTTGAAAAGTTCTACCTGTTCTTCGACTGGAAGTTCAGCCTGTTCAGCACCTACAGCAATTGGTGGCGCAAACTGAGGGGTAAGGCTCCTGCCAAACGGAAGGAGAACGGGGAATACGAGTATGAAGGCACAGAATATGGTATCGGCTGGATACCGCTGGGTGGCTACGTGAAGATTTCGGGCATGGTGGATGAGTCGTCGTTTAACGAGGACGACAGCCAGAAGAGTTTCTGGAAACAGCTGCCACAACTGGTGAAGCACATCATCATCAAGAACGAGGATGTGAAGGGCGAACGGTGGGAGTTCCGCACACGTCCTGCATGGCAACGCCTCATCATCATGTTAGGCGGCATTATCATGAACTTCATCACCGCATTCGTCATTTACGCCATGGTGCTGTTCGCTTGGGGTGAAAGCTACGTGAAGAGCGAGGACATGACATACGGTATGAAGTTCTCGGAGCAAGCCAAGGCAGACGGTTTCCGTGATGGCGACATCATCATCAAGACCGACGAAGAGGCTGTGCCTTCTTGGGCTACAACGGTGCTGCAAGACATGTCGAACGCCAAGACCGTAACCGTGCTCCGTGAGGGCAAGGAAGTGGTTATCACGATGCCCGAAGAGCTTTCGTTGCTTGATATGATAGAGCAGCCTATGTATGCCACGATGCGTGCGCCGCTCCAAATAGACAGCATTTTGCCTGGCACGCCAGCCGAAGAGATGGGACTGAAGAAGACCGACATGATTTGTTCGGTAAATGGCGTTGCGATAGAAGACTTCAACGATTTTCAGAACAGTCTTATCGCCCTCCAGAAGGCACTGCCCGAAAACGCTAATTTCGGCGATAGCCTCAAGGCACGGCAAATCACGATGGTCATCAATGACTCTGTGACGAAAAAGGTAACGCTCACCCCAGAGTTCACGCTCGGCTTTGCCAATGCGATGCCTTATCAAGACAAGATTACCACTCGCAAGTATGGCTTCTTCGAGTCGTTCCCTGCTGGAGTGAAATACGGTATTGAGACGTTGACCAACTATGTTGACCAGATGAAGTACGTCTTCACGAAGAAGGGTGCTCGCCAAGTGGGTGGCTTCATCAGTATCGGCAACATCTTCCCCGACGCTTGGAACTGGTCGAAATTCTGGTTGCTCACGGCCTTCCTTTCCATTGTGTTAGGCTTCATGAACGTGTTGCCCATTCCGGCACTCGACGGTGGTCATGCGCTCTTTGCCCTGTTCGAACTGGTGACTCGCAGACGCTTGAACGACAATTTCCTGTTGGTAGTGCAATATTTTGGCATGTACCTCCTGCTCGCCATCATGGTGTTGGCGCAGCTGAACGACATATTAAGATTATTCGGATTCTAACGAACGATGAAGATTCTCGCTGTAGGCATGAACTATGCCGAACATATCAACGAATTGCATACTAAAGAGGAACAAAATTCGTTATTACATACGGAGCCTGTCTTGTTCTCGAAGTTCGACTCGAGCATCATCCAGTCAGGAAAGCCCTTCTTTGTGCCAGACTTTGCCGAACGTTTCGACTACGAGACCGAGATTGTGGTGAAGATTGCTCATGTGGGCAAAGACATCAGCGAGCGTTTCGCCCATCGCTACTACAACGAGTTGACTGTGGGCATTGATTTCACGGCACGTGACTTGCAAGGCGAACTTCGTGCCAAGGGGATGCCGTGGGAATGTTGCAAGGGCTTTGACGGAAGTGCTGCGTTGGGTAAGTTCATCGACAAGGAAGAACTGGGCTGCGATGTGCAGGACATCCATTTCCACATGGACATGAATGGCACTCGACGGCAGACTGGACATACGGCCAACATGATTCACTCGATTGACCACATTATTGCCTACGCATCGAGATTCTTCACCTTAAAGACGGGTGACCTTATTTTCACAGGTACACCGCAAGGAGTAGGTCCCGTGCAGGAAGGAGACAGGATAGAAGGATATATTGGCGATAGGAAACTGCTGGATTTGCGAATCAAGTAATTGCGTTATGGAAAGGAAACTATACACATTATTTATAATAATAGCACTGTCGCTTACCGCCAGTGCCCAGAGTCGTTATGCAGAACACTCCAAGCTTGCCACTGGCAAGTGGGTGAAAATCCGTGTAAAAGATGAGGGTGTGTATCAGTTGACCAGTACGGCTTTAAAAAACATGGGGTTCAGCAACCCCGAGAAGGTGTGCCTTTATGGTTACAACCTCCCCTTTTTGCCAGAAGCTAATATAGAAAATCTCGATGATGACTTGACGGAGATACCTCTTTACCGCAAGGAGAACGGTACCGTACTCTTCTATTCGTGCGGTACTACTCAATGGACACGCAAAGATGCATCGAGTTCCTATAGCCACCGAAACAATCCTTATTCCAACTACATTTACTACTTCTTGACGGAAACCACAGACACTCCAGCCTCCTTCGAAGTGGTGGATGCTCAAGTGACGACCTCGGAAGGCGGTCAGAACACTTACTATGCACATTCCCTCCACGAAGAAGATGCTTATTCCTTCTTGAACTGTGGTCGTACCTTCTTTGAGAAGTACGACTATTCTACAGGGAACAAGAAGACCTACCCAATTCCCTTCGAGAATACCAGTTGTGGTGATGTGACGCTGGATGTGCAGTTTGGAACGGCTGGCAACAGTGCTTCCACACTCAATGTGTCGGTGGGCGACAATGCTTTAGGAACGTTGTCGTTCTCGAAATTGGCCGAATACGAATACGCCTACGTTAGCAGTCAGTCTTTCACGCTGTATGACCAGACCGCCTCGTCGCTTAGTGTCACGCTCCAGCACACTCGCTCGTCGGGTGTGACGGGTCACCTCGACTACATCCGTGCCAGCTACGAAGCTGAATTGTCCATCGCCAACAAGGACTTCTTGGTTTTCCAAGACAAGGATGGAACAAAAACTACAAAAGCTTTCCGTATAAAAGGTGCCAGTAGCGCGACGTGCGTTTGGGAAGTGACATCACCAGCCGATACTCGCGAACTGAAGGGAACCTTTTCAGAGGGCACATACAGCATCCAAACCCTTGTGGACGACGCTTTCCGAAATAAATTCATTGCGCTCAACACCGCAGCCACCTTCCCTTCACCAGAAAACGTCGGCACAGTTACGAACCAAGACCTTCATGCACTCGACAGCATCCAGTTCGTCATCATTGTTCCTGCCAATGGCCGTCTGACCGAACAAGCGCAACGTTTGGCCGATGCCCACACCGCAAAGGACAGCATCCGTTGTGTGGTGGTGGAGGCTGATAAAGTCTATAATGAATTTTCTTCGGGCACTCCTGATGCCACCGCTTATCGTCGCTTCATGAAGATGCTTTACGACAAGCAGTTTACCTCTTCGCCGTTGACAGGCACCCAGAAGGGAGGGCTTAATCTCCTGCTTTTCGGTAATTGTATGTGGGACAACCGCTTCGTCACGAATGGATTGACTTCCAAATCGCAAGATGACTATCTCTTAGTATATGAGTCCGATAACTCGTGGTCTCACATCAATTCATACGTCGTGGAAGAGTATTTCACCTTGTTGGCCGATGGTAAAGGTGTTTCGCCCCTCAAGGAACAGCCTGATTGTGGCGTGGGGCGACTGCCCGTTTCCACGGTGACAGAGGCTAAGAGTGTGGTGAACAAGCTGATTGCTTATATCAATAACGAGTATGCGGGTGCATGGAAGAATACTGTCTGCCTAATGGGTGATGACGACAAGACGACCATCCACATGGAGGATGCAGAGAATGTGTTGACTAACACGCAACGCATCTACCCCGACTTCCACTATAAGCGCATCTATTGGGATAGTTACATTCGTGAACAGTCGGCCACAGGAAACAGTTACCCAGGTGTTTATGCCGAAATTAATAAGACGATGCAGGAAGGAGCCTTGATTATGAACTATACAGGGCATGGTGTCGCCTATATGCTTTCCCATGAACAGGTGCTCAAGATGGCTGATTTCCAAAACTGGTCATCGCCACGCCTTCCTCTGTGGATTACTGCTGCATGTGACGTGGCTCCCTTCGACATGAACACCGAAAATCTTGCTTGCGCCGCTGTCCTCAACAAACAGGGTGGTGCCATGGGCTTCGTTGGTACGGCACGAACGGTCTATTCGGCTCCCAACCGCACCATCAACCGCAACTTCATGTCGCACGTGTTGGGCAACAAGAACAATGGCGAGCACTTCACCATCGGCGAGGCTTTGGCACAGGCGAAAGCCGACATCTTGGCATCGAAAACCTATTATTCCAAACTCGACACCATTAACAAGGCGCACTTCGTCCTGCTGGGTGACCCAGCCATCAAGTTGGTGACACCCACGTATAAGGTCAAAATCGATAAATTTAATGGGCTGAGTATCGACACCCAGAATCCTCCTACTATATCAGCTGGCGAAACTGTCACCGTGGAAGGACACATCGTGGATGAAGAGGGCAATCCTGCCACCGACTTCAAAGGCACCGTGTCGCCCATCGTTTACGACAACGAGGAACACATTGTCTGCAAGAACAATGTCGGGGCAGACACGAAACCTTTCGAGTACGATGACCGGACACGTGTGCTCTATTCGGGCACAGATTCTGTGTCTTCGGGAAAATTCTCCTTCACTTTCCCCGTGCCGCTTGACATCAACTACTCCAACGAGGCAGGCCTGATAATCCTGTATGCGGTCAATCAGGCCAAGACCCTCGAAGCGCAAGGTCAGTTTAAGGATTTCCTCGTAGGAGGCACCTCCAGCGAAGAGTTGACCGACACCATAGGTCCTAACATTGTGGCTTACCTCAATGGGGCTTCCTGGAAGGATGGAGGCATCACTGGCGAAACACCTACCCTCTACATCACTTTGACTGACAGCAGTGGCATCAACACTACCGGCAATGGGTTGGGGCATGACATTGTGGCCATTGTCGATGGCAACGAGGCTACCACCTACACGCTGAACAGCTACTACCTGCAAGCTATTGGCGACTACCGTTCTGGTACGATTACCTACACCATGCCCGCTCTCACCGATGGTCAGCACACGCTCACCATACGAGCATTCGACACACTGAACAACATGGGTGAAACCGTTCTCCACTTCAAGGTAGTGGAGGGATTGGTGGAAGAATACGATATCTTCGACATGGCAGGACGCCTCATACTCAACACTGATGGTGGCCGTTCGCTCCCGAAGGGAATCTACATCCGTCGCGTTCGTCTCACCTCGCCCATTGGCACGGTGTCCTCTTCGTCAGAAAAGTTCATAGTCACACAATAAAGCCCCCCCTTTCTCGTTTCTATTAGAGGGTGTTCCACTGAACCCTATAAGTCCTATAAGCCCTATAAGACTTATTAACAAAAAACTCATTAACGATGAAGAAAATACTTTTCATACTGACACTTTTCAGTTTCTACACCACCTTGTATGCGCAAGACGTGAGGAACCAGCTTAACCCTGTCTATTACGGCGTGACATCGCTTGCCATCGCCCCCGATGCTCGTGCTGGCGGTCTTGGTGACGTGGGTGCAGCTACCGACCCTGACGTGAATTCGCAGTACTGGAATCCTGCCAAGTACCCCTTCTGCATCAGTCGTGCTGGTGTATCGCTCAACTACACTCCTTGGTTGCGCCAGTTGGTTGACGGAATCGATTTGGCCAACATTACAGGTTATATGCGCTTGGGCGACTACAATGCCCTTTCTGCCTCCCTGCGCTACTTCTCTCTTGGCGAGGTTATCGTGCCTGATGCTGACGACATGATTATCAAACCCTACGAGATGGCTGTTGATTTGGCTTACTCCCGAATGCTTTCCGAAACATTCTCGGCGGGTGTCGCTCTTCGTTATATTTACTCCGACCTCGCTTTCAAGGCCGACGACGAGACTACGCCTGGTTCAGCCTTTGCAGCCGACATCGCCCTCTACCACAACGGCTACCTGAACCTTGGCGGGCATGAGAGTCAGATGGGTTGGGGCTTGAACATCAGCAACATCGGTTCCAAGATTTCTTACGATGACGGCAACACTTCCGAGTTTATCCCGACGAACATGCGTTTTGGACTCTCGTTGCTCGTGCCGTTCGACGAATACAACACGCTCACCATCGCAGCCGATGCTAACAAATTCCTTATCCCCACACGTCCGACGATGGAGCAATACATCGATTACATGGTGAAGTCAGAAGGTGGTGAACGTGCCGACTACGAACAGGATTTTTCTGGTTATCGTACATGGCTCGAAGGAGAGGGTTACTACAACGTTTCGCCCATTTCGGGTATCTTCAAATCTTTCCATGACGCACCCAACGGCTTCAAGGAAGAGTTGCAGGAAATTCAGTGGAGTGTCGGTTTGGAGTATGCCTACAACAACCAGTTCTTCATCCGTGGAGGTTACCACTACGAGCATCCCAACAAGGGAAACCGCAAATACTTCACGGTGGGTGCAGGCTTCAAGATGAATGTCTTCTCCATCGACGCCTCCTACGTTATCTCCACGGCGCAGAGCAACCCGCTCGACCAGACACTCCGTTTCTCCCTTGCCTTCGACATGGACGGCATTAACGACCTGTTGGGTAAGCGCAGAAGATAAACACTTTTAAAAACATCCTCCCATGAAAATCCGAATAGGCTTTGGCTATGATGTTCACCAGTTAGTTCCCGACAGGGAGCTGTGGTTGGGTGGTATCCGCCTTGACCACACCCTTGGGTTGCTTGGCCACTCCGATGCCGACGTGCTCATTCACGCTATCTGTGATGCCATCCTCGGTGCTGCCAATATGCGCGACATCGGCTATCACTTCCCCCCCAAGAAAGGCAACGAGTTTGAGAACATCGACTCCAAAATTCTCCTTCGAAAGACCATCGAGTTGGTGGCCTCGAAAGGTTATAGTATCGGCAACATCGATGCCACCGTCTGTGCCGAACGTCCCAAACTCAATCCCCACATTCCCGAGATGCAGCAGACTCTAGCTGAGGTGATGGGCATCGACATCGACGACATTTCCATCAAGGCCACCACCACAGAGCGGTTGGGCTTCACTGGCCGTGAGGAAGGCATTAGTGCCTACGCCGTTGTGCTGCTGCAAAAGGATTAAGAACATTTCTAACTTTGAAAAAGTGAAAACAAGAATAAGGCAGGGGCAGGTTCCACATCGGAATCTGTCCCTGCTTTGTTGATGAAAGGGAGTGATTTAGAGGTTGCCACGCTCCTTGTCAAGGTAGTACTTGTAGGTTCCTACGGTCAGCTCGTCGCAAGCGGCTTCGTCGCATACCACGATGGCGTGTGGATGCATCTGGAGCATGGAAGAAGTCCACTTGTGGCTGATGTCACCGTCGATGCAGTGCTTGAGGGCACGTGCCTTGTTGTGACCACTGCATACGAGAAGCACTTCCTTTGCATCCATCACAGTGCCGATGCCGACGGTGAGAGCCTGCTTCGGTACAAGGCTGAGGTCGCCGTTGAAGAAGCGGCTGTTAGCATGGATGGTGTCGGTGGTCAAAGTCTTGATGCGTGTACGAGACGAAAGCGACGAACCTGGCTCATTGAATGCCAAGTGACCATCGGGACCGATGCCGCCCATGAAGAGGTCAATTCCACCAGCTTGAGCAATCAACTCTTCGTAGTGGTTGCACTCGGCGATAAGGTCGGGAGCGTTACCATTGAGGATGTGTACATTCTCTGGCTTGATGTCGATGTGGTTGAAGAAGTTGTTCCACATGAAAGAGTGGTAGCTCTCGGGGTGTTCTTCTGGCAGTTTTACATACTCATCCATGTTGAAGGTCACGACATTCTGGAAGGAAATCTTGCCAGAGCTGCACATGTCGATGAGGTTGCGGTACAGGCCGAGGGGAGATGAGCCAGTGGGGCATCCGAGCACAAAAGGCTTTTCAGGTGTTGGATTGGCTTCGATGATACGGTTAGCCACATAGTTAGCAGCCCACTTAGAGAGGGCTTCGTAATCGGGTTCAATAATTACTCTCATAATTTTGTTTAGTTTTAAATTGTGAATATATTAATTGTGTTATTGGTTGGAATGTGGCGGGAAAACCGCCACACACGAATGTCGATGAGTGATTTTAAAGGTACTTCAATCTTTCAAGTGCGGTAGCAAATCTTTCACTTTCCATTCTTCAGAGGGTTCCAGCCTTGGGCTTTCAGCTCAAACTCGGTGCCGTCGCGAGTGATGAGGGCGCAACCGAGTTCGGGTTTGGTGATGTGGCCGATGAGCTTGACATCCTCCAGTAGCTCCACTTTTTCGTGGTCGGTGATGGGAACAGTGAACAATAGTTCGTAGTCTTCACCTCCGTTGAGGGCAGCGGTAGTGAGGTTCATGTTCAGTTCTTCGGCCATCACAGCAGTTTGGTAGTCGATGGGGATGCGCTCTTCGTAGATGCGGCATCCACAATGGCTTTGGGTGCAGATGTGGAGCAGCTCGGAAGAGAGACCGTCGCTGATGTCCATCATGGCGGTGGGCTGGATGCCAGCTTCGAGGAGTCGTTGGATGATGTCACGTCTTGCTTCTGGCTTCATCTGTCGTTCGAGCAGGTATTCCCGACCGCTGAAGTCGGGCTGGGAGATGGCGAGGCGTTCGGTGTCGGTCTTGGCTGTTTCAATCTGCTTGTAGTAAACCTCTTTCTCGCGTTCCAGCAACTGGAAGCCCATGTAGGCAGCTCCAAGGTCGCCGCTCACGCAGATGAGGTCGGTTTCCTTGGCTCCGTTGCGGTAGATAGCTTTGCCTTTTTCCACTTCGCCGATGGCGGTGATGGAGATGGCGAAACCTGTGCGCGATGGGGTAGTGTCACCTCCCACGATGTCCACGCTGTGTGCCTCGCAAGCCAGCCGCAATCCTTCGTAGAAGTCTTCGAGGTCTTCCACATTGAATCGTTTGCTCAAGGCCAGGCTAACCGTGATTTGCTTCGGGGTTCCACCCATGGCGTAGATGTCGGAGAGGTTGACTTGTGCAGCCTTGTAGCCGAGGTGCTTCATGGGCATGTAGGTAAGGTCGAAATGCACACCCTCCATGAGGAGGTCGGTGGTGACGAGGATGTCCTTGTCTGCTCCGTAACTCAGCACGGCGCAGTCGTCACCTATACCGTGCCGGCTTTCGGGGTTTTTCAGTTGGATGGTCTCGGTGAGATGCTTAATGAGGCCGAACTCACCCAGCGTGGATATTTCTGTAGCCATTTTACTTTCTCTTTTTGTTCAGTACGCTGTTGCGTGAATTTTTCTTGACGTATCCCATGATAGTCTGGTTGAACTCTTCAGCCTTTCCGTCGAGGAACTCCACTTCGATTGGGATGACCTTCACGCCTTTAAGACCGTGCAGACGGGTGGCATCCTTCTCGGTAGTGAGGATGGTGCGACCCGCAGCCCGTTGGCGTATGTGTTCAATGTCTTTAGAGGTGAAGTTATGGTGGTCGGGAAAACTCATTACCTCAAACTTCGGAATGAGCTTCTGTAGGTCGTAAACCATCTGTTCAGGGGACGCAATACCCGTGACGAGCAAGGGATTCTCACCCATATTACTTAAAGTGTCGGGATAGCGGTAGGTGGTGAAATAAACCTTTTGCCATTTTTCGAGGTCGAGGCTCCGTTCGATGCCTCGGCGATCCATCGGGGTGATGTAGCGCGGACATTTGGTCACAATGACGATGTCGGCACGCATTCGTCCCGATTTCGGCTCACGCAATCGACCTGCAGGCAGGAGACGGTCGAAGTAGATGAGTCGGTGGTAATCCATCAGCAAGATGTTGATGCCAGGCTTTACATAGCGGTGCTGGAAAGCGTCGTCGAGCAACACCACTTCGGTGGCTGGTTTCACATTGTTCTTCATCAGTTGCTGGATGCCGTGACAGCGGTTCTTATCTACGGCAACATGCACTCGCGGAAATTTGTGCTTCATCTGGTAAGGCTCGTCGCCGATGGCACTCATGGGCGTCTTGTTGTTGGCGAGTATGTAACCATTCGACTTACGCTTGTAGCCACGGCTAAGCACAGCTACTTGATGATGGCGCGACAACAGTCGGATAAGGTATTCGGTGTGGGGAGTCTTGCCTGTGCCTCCCACGGTGATGTTGCCCACACAGATAGTGGGCACATCGAAACTCTGAGATTTGAGCATACCAAAATCGAACATCAGGTTTCTGATGCTGACCACCAGCCCGTAGAGCCATGAGAACGGCAGGAGCCAAGGGGTGATTTTGATATGGTCGCCTTCCATGCTATTTCACATATTTATAATACTCACATGCAGCTAAGAGCCATGCACCCGTGCCGAAGGGAGCTTGTGATTGGGCGTTGACGGTGCGTGTGGGGTCAGGCTTCTCACCGATAGGCTGCACGTAGCCGATGCTGCCGTCTGGCTGGAGAGCTACGGTGGAGAGATACTTCCACGCCTTGTCGATGACGGGCTGATACTGCTTGGCGGGCAGGATGCCATTGTTCACGCCCCACAGGATGCCGTAGGTGAAGAAGGCCGTGCCCGAAGTCTCGTAGCCTGGTGCATCGTCGGGACACAGCATGGAGCGCGTCCAATAGCCTTCGGACTGTTGGCATCGAGCCACCCCATTGGCCATCTGCTTGAAGCGGTCGAGGTAGAGAGCACGATACTTGCTATCTTGGGGAAGGTCTTGCAACACCTTAGCCAAACCAGCCAGCACCCATCCTGCTCCACGTGCCCAAAAGGATTTACCGTCGTTGCAAGCGGTCTTCACCTTCGGATAGACATACTTGCCATCTCTGTAGTAGAGTTGTGCTTCCGTGTCGAAGAGCAGTTCGTCTGTCCATTTGAAGCATTCATACTGCTTGTCGAGCAGTTTCTGGTCGTGGGTGACGGTATAGAGCTTCGTGAAAATGGGCAGACCCATGTAGAGCGCGTCGGCCCACCACCAGTAGTCGTTTTCTTTGGTGGAAGCCTGATAGCACATCACTTCCAGCGCACGTTCGATGCGTTCGGCACGGTGCTCCAGTTTGTAGAGGTCGATATAGACCTGAAAACAGATTTGCCAGTCGGCGAAAAGCACATGGTTCATCCCCTCGCCGTAGGTCTTATACTGCCACTGGCTCTTGTCCGTTTGGGTGGCTCCCTTCCAGTGGTTGTACTCTGCCCAGTCGATGGCATAATCCAAGTATTGCTGCTTGCCCGTAAGTTTGTAAACTTCTTGATTGCCGGTGAAATAGGCGGCATTGTCCCAGAAGCCTCGGCACTGTGCTTTGTTGTGGCTTTGCCAGTAGTCGTTCACTTTCTCGATTTGTCCGAGCACTTCTTGTTGAGTCTGTGCTACGGCTGTTTGTGCCACGAGGGCCATGCCGAGCAGGAGTTTTGATAGGTTCTTCATATAGGTCAGTTTATAAGTATGATTCTTCATTGACTACACCGTCTTCTTTATTTCCAATCCCAGTTTCTTCGCCTCTTCGAGGAGCAACGCCTCCGCTGGCTCATACTCGTTGGGGATTACTCCGTCAAGAATGGCATCCTTGATGGCATTCTTCAACACACCCACCTCTTTGCAAGGAGGTAGGCCAAACATCTGCATGATGTCTTCGCCGTTGATGGGAGGCTGGAAGTTGCGAATGCGGTCTTTCTCTTCGATTTCCACCAGTTTGGTGCGCACGGTGATGAAGTTATCGATGAACTTCTTCTTCTTCAGTTCGTTCTTCGAGGTGATGTCGGCAGTACAGAGAATCATCAAGTCGTCGATATCATTACCTGCCTCGAAGAGCAGTCGGCGTACAGCACTGTCGGTCACTTCCTCGTCGGCGATGACGATGGGACGCATGTGCAGCTGCACGAGTTTCTGTACAAACTTCATCTTCTCGTTCAGTGGTAACTTCATCCGTCGGAAGATGGTGGGTATCATTCGTTCGCCGATGTCGTTGTGGTTGTGAAACGTCCATCCCAACAGTGGGTCAAACCGCTTCGACTTGGGTTTGCCAATGTCGTGCAGCAGAGCCGCCCAACGAAGCCACAACGTGTGGTCTCTCGCCGATTCCCACTGTCCGTTGCCTTCGGGCAAGTTGGCGGGATTGGCTGTTGCTTGGGCTACGTTGTCAAGCACCTCCAATGTGTGGTAGAAGTTATCCTTATGTGCCTTGCCGTTCTTTGTCTCCACCCCTTGCAACTGTGCCAGTTCTGGGAAGATGAGGGGCAGCAAGCCACACCGCTCCAGCTCTACAAAGCCACGGGACGGGGTAGGGGAGAGGATGATTTTGTTGAGTTCTTCAGCAATGCGTTCGCCCGAAATAATCTTGATGCGCTCCTTGTTGCGTGCCAAAGCTTCGAAGGTATCTTCCTCGATGTGGAAGCCGAGTTGTGTGGCAAAACGGATGCAACGCATCATGCGCAGGGGGTCGTCGCTGAAAGTGATGTCGGGGTCGAGTGGGGTGGCGATGGTCTTGTTTTCCAAATCGGTTAATCCGTCGAAGGGGTCAACCAGTTCGCCAAAGCGGTCTTTGTTCAGGCGGAGTGCCATGGCGTTGATGGTGAAGTCGCGGCGGTTCTGGTCTTCCTCCAACGTGCCGTCTTCGGTCACGGGCTTGCGTGAATTGCGGTCATAGCTTTCCTTTCGTGCACCCACAAACTCAATCTCCAGACTCTTGTGCTTCAGTTGCGCAGTGCCGAAGTTGCGGTAGATGGCGATGTGTGCCTTCTTGCCTAATTTGTGGCGCAATGCCTCGGCAATAGCGATGCCAGGGCGTTTCGTCTGTTTCGTTTCGTCCACCACCACAATGTCGATGTCGCTCGATGGGCGCTCCAGATAGAGGTCTCTCACCCATCCGCCGATGACGTAGCACTCCAAGCCCAACTCTTCTGCCGTGTCCGAGATGAGACGGAAGAAGGGATGGTCAATCTTGCTGAGTATCTCTTCGTGGGTAAGTATTTTCATGGGGCGATGTCGCTTTTTGGTATGCAAATGTACATAAAAAGATTGATTTATGAGCCTATCGCAATAAAAAATTTTTATTATTGGAACAAATACTAAAAGCAATCGCAACCTACGATTGTACTATCGAAGGTTGCGATTATACTATCGAAGCTTACGATTGTACTATCGAAGCTTACGATTGGAAGTCGGCTTTTTGAAGCGGAATCCCTTGGGAACCCTCTTCAAGCCCTCCTTTCCAGCTACAAAGTTACAACTTTTTTCCCGCTTTGTCAAGAGTTTTATGCTTATCTCTGACGAAAAATGAAATTTCTTTATTGGATAGGCTAATCATTCTCGTTCTATCGCTTGCAAAGCAACTTTTAGAAAAATAGGACACTCAAAAACTGGGTATTGCACAACGATTGAAGGGTATTCATTAACGTTTTTCGTTAGTGAATACCTTTTTTGTGGTAGAAGAAGATTGAAAATCACATATTTTAGGTATTGTGGGGAAGAGGAAAAGTGCGTAACTTTGCATCGTCAATCGGTTTTGTGGTTGTGTGGTGCGATGACCAAGCTGCAGAAAACGAAAGGCCACAAAGAAACCATTGTCGCAAGAAAGAATCTTTACTCATAATAATATACGATTGATGTCGTGAGACATTTCTTTAGAATTACGTAAACCATAGAATGTTAGAGACTTTAAAACCTTCTGCCCGATTCGTGATGAATGGAGCGGAAGGTTTCTCTTTTTTCTCTATACCATAAAATAAATCCGATATTGTAAAGTTTTTTGTCACGATAGGTTTGTATATCGAAATTTTTATCTATCTTTGTCGCAAGATTTTCTTTCTAACCTAAAAACTGAATACAATGATTATTACGACAACACCAACCGTCGAAGGACGGACAATCCGTGACTACAAGGGTGTGGTGACGGGCGAGACCATTATTGGTGCCAATTTCGTGAAGGACTTCTTTGCCAGCATCCGCGATATTGTGGGTGGGCGTTCGGGCAGCTACGAGAAAGTGCTGCGTGAAGCCAAAGACACATCGATGCGGGAGATGGAGGAAAGGGCACAGGCTATGGGAGCCAATGCCATTGTGGGTGTTGATTTGGACTATGAAACCATTGGCAAGGAAAGTTCTATGCTGATGGTGTGTACCAGCGGAACGGCAGTAGTCTTAGATTAAACAACCCAAAAGTCTATGAAGAGGATTCATGGTCAATCGGCCGAGGGCATACGAAGTGCTTTCTGCCAGATGACGTTGTGCTTGTTGCTGTTGGCTTGTGCCGACCGCCCTTCGGCTGTGGAGCAGCGTAAGACAGAGATTCGTCGGCAGGATTCGCTGGAACTGGCACAGGCACGAGCTGACTTGGCGGTGGCGGATAGTGTGGCGACCTTCAAAGCGTTTGAACTGGAGGACTTGAAGAAGCAGTTCGTCTTTGAGAAACAGGAAAAGTACCAAACCACGGGCTATTGGGTGTTGCCGTCTTACAAGGGCAGCAAGGAGCGATTCTCGTTCTACCCCGAAGTGGAAGAGGGCGGTAAGTTGCTTTTGGTGTCGATTGACAAGCAGCGGCAATACTCATTCACAGACGTGGACCTTATGGCGGAGGATTATACGGCATTGTTGCCCAAAGGGTTGTCCGATGCCCAAAAGAAGGATGTTGCCAAGTGCTATGCCCTTGCCAAAGCCATGCACGACTTGCAAGAAACTCAGAAGCAGCAAGAGAAACTTCGATTAAAGGAGCGGTTCTATACGGAAAAGCAATTACGGTTACCTCGTTGAAAAGAGTTGGACGTATTTACTCTTTGGTTCAGAACATCAGAGTTATGCCCAGTTCGACCCCATCAAGAGGATTGGCGAACGAATAGGAACATACAGCAATTATATTTTTCATCTTAACTTTTTATCTTATTTATGAACATTCTGATTTTGCAAGGCTCTCCGAGAGCCAAGGGAAACACCGCTTGGATGGCGGAAGAGTACAAGAATGCAGCCGAGGCTGCGGGTCATCAAGTGACTATCGTCAACGTAGCTAAGAAGAAGATTGCGGGCTGTCTGGCTTGCGAGTATTGTCATGGCAAGGGCGAGGGTGCTTGTGTCCAGAAGGACGACATGCAAGAAATCTATCCATTGCTGGCTGAGGCCGAGGTGCTGGTGCTGGCATCGCCCATCTACTACTTCACGCTTAGTGCGCAGATTCAGGCTCCTATCCAGCGCTTCTACAGCATGATGAAGCCTGCCAATGTGAAGAAGACGGCGTTGCTGCTGTCGTCGCACTCACCTGGTGTTTATGAAGGTGCCATTGCTGAGTATAAACTTATCAGTGGTTTCTGTGGGTACGAGGACATGGGCATCGTGACCGCCTTCTTAGAGGAACAGAAGACTGACGCAACGAAGCAGAAAATAATTGAATTAATAAAAAAACTATAAATGGCCAAGCATCCGGCAAGTACATCTGTTCTGTCTGCGGTTATGTCTATGACCCCGCTGAGCACGACGGAGTGGCCTTTGAGGATTTGCCTGATGACTGGCATTGTCCTCGTTGCAAGCAGCCAAAGTCGAAATTCAATCCGGCATAGATGAAAAAAACTAAGACAAAAAGTAATCTTGTATAATTATGGCAAAGAAATTACTCACCATTATGGCAGCCATTGTCTGCCTGTTATCTTTTACCACAAACGACATGAACAAGATTTATGATTTCAAGGCTCTGACGAGCAGAGGAAAGGAACTGGATTTCGCCCAGTTCGAAGGCAAGGTGTTGTTAATTGTCAATACCGCCAGTAAGTGTGGATTTACGCCCCAGTTTGCAGGATTGGAGGCTCTAAACCAGAAGTACAAGGACAAAGGGTTGGTGGTCATCGGCTTCCCCTGTAACCAGTTTGCTCAGCAAGACCCTGGTACGGACAGCGAGATTAGCGAGTTCTGCCAAGTGAACTATGGAGTGACTTTCCAAATCATGAAGAAGATTGACGTGAATGGCCCCGAAGCGCATCCTATCTTCAAGTGGCTTTATGGCAAGAAACCATTTGCTGGTTTTGGAGAGGGCGAAACGGCAAAATTTATGGATGGTATGCTGAAGAAGAGCAACCCGGATTATGCCCAGAATCCCGACATCAAGTGGAACTTCACCAAGTTCCTCATCTCTAAGGATGGAACGACGGTAGAGCGTTTCGAGCCAACGGTGGCTCCAGAAGAGTTAGCCGCCCGCATTGAGGCAATGTTGGCCGAATCATAATCTTTCCATTTCTTATCGAGAGGAAAGCACCTCATCAAAAGTGCTTGAATCACCTCTAAATCGACCACGACGTAGTTGGCATATCGACCACGTCGTGGTCGATTCGGAGGTGACGAGGTCATCGTATTTTGAGGGAGTTTATCATTTTTGAGGGATAATAGGACACTCAGAAAATGCTGCTTCGACTCCACAATGGGAGAGAGTAGGGAATCCATTTTTGTTCCATACGGCACTTTTCCTGCTAAATGTTTCTTGTGTCCGTAAAAAAGATGTATCTTTGTAGCGAAAATTAACAAGAAGGGCAAAATCTGATTTTCACATTATTACAATTTTACTTACTAAAAAACGAGAAAAATGAAAAAAGGGAATCAATTCATCGTGCGACTGCTGATAGTGTTTGCCATCGCATTTGGCGCACAAGCAACGGCCTCGGCACAGCTTGGAGGCTTGAACGTAAAAAATCTGAAAAACAAGGCTAAGAAGGCTGTCGATGACAAAGTCTATAAAGAAGTCAATGGTGCTAAAGGTACTGCGAAGTTTGAGGTGCAAAAGGCTGTCAATGAGGCAGAACATGACCTAAAGAACAAGGCAAATGCGACTGTGAAAGGTTCTAAAGAAGAACAGACGGAAGACAACGCCTCTTCGACATCCACCGACGAGGGCATTCCAGGTTACACAGTCACGACAACTACGGTGACAACGACAAAAATGCCAGCATCGAGCAGCGGTAGCTCCTCTTCTAATGGCAGCATGACGCTCTATAAAGGTGGCTCTATTGTGGGTAACATCAAGAGTGACGGCACCGTAATGTTGGGCGGTTCTTCGAAAGGAAAGATTGATGGCAACGGCAACATCTATGTGGGTGGTAGTATCGAAGGACAGCTCCGCTCTAATGGAGATGTGCTGAAGAAGGGTTCCATTGTAGGCAATATCGATGGTAGTGGTAATGTGCGCATCAAGGGCAGCATCGTTGGCCAAATTCGTGCGAATGGCGATGTCGTGAAAGGTGGTTCCATCATTGGCAAGGTGAAGGATATGAGCAACTTGCGCAAGGCCGCTGTGGTTTATTTCTTCGGATTCTACGGAATTTAAGCAGAAACGACAACTTTTTCTGTTCAAGGAACAGAAGCCAACACGTACCTGTTGTACAGATAAAAAGAGGAGGGATGCACCCGTGTGAGTGCATCCCTCTCTTCTTATTGTGTCAATTCGTTTCTTACTCGGCGCGGAGTGTGAAACGCTTGAAGTCTGTAACGGTGAGGTCTTTGTCAACGCTCTTGAGGTACTGAGCAACAGACACCTTGTTGTCGTCGATGTAAGCCTGTTCGAGGAGGCAGTTCTCCTTATAGAACTTAGCCACCATACCCTTAGCGATGTTCTCAATCATCTGCTCCTTCAGGTTAGCCTCGGCTTCCTTAGCAACGGTAGCCTTGATTTCGCGAGCCTTAGCGGCCTCTTCAGGAGTAATCCAACCCTTAGCGGTGTTAGACTCGATGTGGTCTTCGGAGTCAACGTGTGCAGGGTTGATGCCAGCCTTCTTGAGAGCTACTTCAACAGCCTTGCCAATCTGGTTCTGCTTAGCCTTGTCGATGGCGTTGCGAGTCTCGGTGTCCTTCACTTCCTGTGGAACAGAATCAGCGTTGAGAGCGATAGGAGACATAGCAGCCACCTGCATTGCTACACCCTTGCCAGCCTCTTCGAAGCCCTTCTTGTTGAGCACAACGAGTGCGCAGAGGAAGTTCTGGTTCATGTGGTTGTAAGCAACGATGTCTTCGCCTTCCACATAGTTGAAACCGTCGAGCTCCATCTTCTCGCCTGTCACACCTGAACGGTTAGTGATAGCGTCCTTGATGTTCTCGCCATCGATGGTGAGGGCGTTCACCTCATCCATGCTCTTGCACTTGTTGGCTACGACTGCGTCGATAATCTTGGTGGCGAGTGCTACGAAGTCGGCGTTCTTGGCTACGAAGTCGGTCTCACACTTCAGCGCAATCATTGCACCGTAGTTACCGTCCACCTTAGCGAGGACACAACCCTCAGCTGCCTCACGGTCAGAACGCTTAGCAGCAACGAGCTGACCCTTCTTGCGAAGGATTTCCATTGCAGCCTCCATGTCGCCGTTAGCCTCAGTGAGAGCCTTCTTGCAGTCCATAAGACCTGCTTGAGTCTTCTTGCGAAGCTCATTGATTTCCTGTATGGTAATTGCCATAATAATTTACTTCTTTACGAGTTACAATTTCTTATTTATTCTGCTGCTGGAGCTTCAGTCTCTTCTGCTACAGCTTCCTCATCTTCTTCTACTTCAGGAACGTTGCCTTCCTTCTTCTCGGCGTTAGCGTCCTGGTCAGCCTTCTCTACCTTGCGCTCTTCGATACCTTCGTTGATAGCCTTGCACATAATGTCAAGGATAAGATCGATGGACTTTGTTGCGTCATCGTTTGCTGGAATTACGAAGTCGATGTCGCGTGGGTCAGAGTTGGTGTCCACGATAGCGAACACGGGGATGCCCAGACGGTTAGCTTCGCTCACTGCGATGTGCTCCTTCATCACGTCAACCACGAAGAGGGCTGATGGGAGGCGAGTCAGGTCGGCGATAGAACCGAGGTTCTTCTCCAATTTAGCACGCTTACGGCGAATCTGGAGGTTCTCACGCTTAGAGAGCTTGTCGTAAGTACCGTCGCTCAAAAGTTTGTCGATGTTAGCCATCTTCTTCACAGCCTTGCGGATAGTGGGGAAGTTAGTCAACATACCACCTGGCCAACGCTCAGTCACGTAAGGCATACCTACAGAAGCAGCCTTTTCTGCGATAATTTCCTGTGCCTGCTTCTTGGTGCCTACGAAAAGGATACGCTTGCCGCTCTTAGCAATCTGCTTGAGAGCATCTGCAGCCTGGTCAATCTTTGCTACAGTCTTGTGAAGGTCGATAATGTGAATGCCATTGCGCTCCATGAAGATGTAAGGAGCCATGGCGGGGTTCCACTTGCGCTTGAGGTGACCGAAGTGGGCACCTGCTTGGAGAAGAGAATCAAAATCTGTTCTTGCCATAATGTTTTAAGTTGTTTACTTTCTTTTTGAGTTAATGTTTGTTTAACCAACCCGCAGGTCGCCCTTAGCATGAGAGAGCCTGCAAGTTTAGATACTAAACGGTTATTGGATGTCCTTGTTTGACTAGTAGTCCTAGTATTTTTAGAAATTCTAGGTTTTCTAGCACAAATCTTCGATGTTTAACGCTTAGAGAATTGGAAGCGACGACGTGCCTTTGGACGACCTGGCTTCTTACGTTCAACAGCACGTGCATCACGTGTGATGAAGCCTTCGGCGCGAAGAGCCTTCTTGTCTTCTTCGTTGATTTTCACGAGAGCACGGGCGATAGCGAGGCGAAGTGCCTGGCTCTGACCAGTGAAGCCGCCACCTGTAAGGTTTGCCTTGATGTCGTATTTCTCAGCAACACCGAGGAGGTTGAGTGGTTGCTTTACCACAAACTGAATCAGTTCTGATGGGAAATAATCAGCAAGTTCACGCTTGTTGATGATAATCTTGCCAGTACCTTCTGTAAGGTACACGCGAGCAACGGCGCTCTTACGGCGACCGAGTGCATTAATATATTCTACTGCCATATACCTTATGCTTATTTGAGGGTGTTAATATCAAGTGCTACAGGCTTCTGAGCCTCCATGTTGTGCTCTGCACCTTCGAAGATGTAGAGGTTCTTCATGATTTTTCTGCCGAGGATGCCCTTGGGGAGCATACCCTTCACTGCATGACGAAGCACTTTCTCGTATCCGTTAGGACGCTTCACCATTTCAGCATAAGTTGCCTTGTGCTGACCGCTGGGATAGCCAGAGAATGTGATGTAAACTTTCTGAGTCTCCTTGGCACCAGTAACCTTGATCTGGTTAGCATTGATGAGGATGACATTGTCTCCACAGTCCATGTTAGGTGTGAAGACGGGCTTGTACTTACCACGAAGTACCTTTGCTACCTTAGATGCGAGACGGCCCAAAACTTGATCCTTGGCATCTACTACGACCCACTGCTTATTGGCAGCTTCGGGCGTGATGTAGCTTGTCTTAAAACTGTTTGACTGCATTTAACCTTTTGGTTTTAATAATTAATAATGTGTGTTCGCTGTCAGCTCGACGTTGCCGTGCGACTGACGTACTGTGCCCATCGGTTTCCCTTTGGGTTTTCTGCGTTTCACGGACCGCATTCCCGGTTATGAGGAGATGCTATCCACACAGAGCACAAGGCGGCTTTCGCTGCCTTTCGATAAAAATCGGCTTGCAAAGGTACGACTTTTTACTAAAATGGCAATGATTATTACGTTTTTTTTGATAGTTTTCATGGAAATCTTTATCTTTGTCGCAAAATTAAACTATCTATGCTACAAAAACTTACTACTTTCTTGACTATTTTCTTTCTGTTGACAGCTGTGGCGAGTGCCCAGAATTACCAACGATTGACAAACCTCCCTCACATTTATATTGAGACGTTTAACCATCAACGCATCAATAGTAAGGATTACTATATTTATGCTACCATGCATTATGTTGATGAGAACGATGTGGTGACCACATACGACTCTATGCAGATACGTGGTCGCGGCAACTCCACGTGGAATCTTCCCAAGAAACCTTATAAAATCAAGTTCAACCAAAAGGAGAAGTTTTTGGGTAAGGGCTACGCTAAAGCGAAGAAGTGGACACTCATGGCTAATGCTGGCGACAAGACGTTGATACGTAATGCCATCACTTCTTTGATGGGGGATTTTTTAGGACTGAAGAATAATCCTGCACACAAATTTGTCGATGTTACCCTCAACGATGTGTACCTTGGTAACTACCATATCAGCGACCAAGTGGAAGTTCGTCCCCATCGTGTGAACATCATCGAGCAAGATTATCCCCTCGAAGACGATAGCGACATTACGGGTGGCTATCTGCTGGAGGTGGATGGCTTTAAAGATGGAAACTATTTTACGACCTCCTACTATCAAGTGCCTGTGCGCATTCACTATCCCGATGAAGATGAGATTTCTGTAGAACAGAATGCCTATATTCGTCAGTATATTAACGATTTCGAAAGTGTCCTTTCGAGTGACGATTTCGCCGACCCCGATAAGGGCTATCGTCGATGGGTGGATTCGACATCTCTCGTCAACTGGTTCATTGCCACCGAAGTGAGTGGAAACATCGATGGCTATTACTCCACCTATTTTTATAAAGACCAACAAGATTCCTTGCTCTATTGGGGGCCTTTGTGGGATTATGACATTGCCTACGCAAACGATAACCGCAAGGGAGACACCAGCCTTCAGTTGATGACGGATGTAGGGTATGGGCAGGCGAAGGAATGGGTGAATCGTATGTGGGAAGACCCTTGGTTCGCCCGTTTGGTCAATCGTCGCTATGCCGAGGTGGTGGAGGCAGGGCTGGAGGATTATCTCTATCAGCAGATAGATTCTATTGTACAACTGATTTACCCTTCTCAGGTCTTGAACTTCAACAAATGGGGCATCAACACAAGGGTGCTCCGAGAGCGGGTGCTTTACTCGTCCTACGACCAGTATGTGGACGATTTGAAGAACTATATCGCGATTCACATTCCTTACTTGAAGGGCGCATTCTTGGACAAGAAACCAGCTGACCCGACACCGCCGTTTGTGGCAGGTGACTATTATTACACCATCACGAATGCCAGAACGGGCACAGCCATCAGCACTCAAGACCAAAGTGGAGAGGCTGGTGACCTTGTGTGTGGATGGTCTGTGGCAGAAGACCAGTTTTCCCAGCAATGGAAGATTGTACCTTCTGGCGACTATTTCATCCTGCTCAACCGTCAGAGTGGTATGGCACTGAATGACCCTACGGAAGGCTATTCCACGGCTACTACCAACGTGGGAACACAGCTGAACACAGCCGTTCCACAGCCTATGGCAGACCGTCAACTTTGGAGCATTAAGCCACAAGGAACGTCTGGTTTCTACAATCTCATTAACAAATACACTCGACACACAGCCAATCTGAACGGTGGCAGTTCTTCCGACGGAACGATGATTCTCAGCTACACCACTGATTCGCGTAACGCTTCAAGCACGAATCGCTTGTGGTACATCACCGCTGGTGATGAATTGGAGAAAGAGCCGGAACCAGAACCTGATGCCATCGCCTCAGTGGAGCCTGATGAGTATGCGCTTGGCTATGATTCACAGGCCAAGGTGTTGCACTTCGGTTCCGAAATGCCAGAGCAACTGACGTTCTCTGTTCATATTTACGCTGATAATGGGGTACTTCAGCGCACATTCCGAGCTTCGGAACGGTGTTCGGTGGCAGACTTTCCAAGTGGTATATATATCATCAAGTGGAAAGTGAGTGGCAAGACACGTTCCACGAAGTTCCTCATCCCATAACGATTGCTGTTTGAACGCTGTTATGAAGGTATATCAAAATAGATTCCCGCATACCCCTAAATCGCACCCGTCGGGTGCGGCACGTCGTACCCGTCGGGTGCGGCGCATCGAACCCGACGGGTGCGATTTAGAGGTGACGAGCGAACATCTTTTGCCCCATCTTCTATTTCCCCTCTTTTCCCTATGACATTTCTCTACAACGATTACGGCTCTTGGCTTACAGCCCAACTGGGTGTAAAGGCTCAGAAAATCTCTCTTAACGCTGGCTTTACGTGTCCGAATCGTGACGGACGGGTAGGCACGGGTGGGTGTACCTATTGCAATAATCAGACGTTCAATCCTGATTATTGTATCACGACAAAATCCATCACGCAGCAGCTGGAAGAGGGCAAACGGTTCTTTGCCCGAAAATACCCCAATATGAAGTATTTGGCTTATTTTCAAGCCTACACGAACACCTACAACTCGCTTGATGCGCTGAAAGCCAAATACGAAGAAGCACTCGGTGTTCCCGATGTTGTTGGCATCGTTATTGGTACACGTCCCGACTGTATGCCTCCCGATTTGCTCGATTATCTTTTCGAACTTAATCACCGCACCTTTCTTCTTCTTGAATACGGCATCGAATCAACGTATGACGCCACCTTGTCGCGAATCAACCGTGGTCACATTCATGCTCAAACCGTCGATGCCATCCTTCGTACTGCCTCCCGTGGCATCCGCACAGGTGGGCACGTCATCCTCGGACTTCCAGGGGAGACCCGTGCCGACTTGCTTGATGAGGCAAAGACACTCTCATCGCTTCCCCTTACGATGCTCAAATTCCATCAGTTACAGCTAATCAAAGGTACACGTATGGCAGAAGAGTATCGGGCTTGTCCTGCCGATTTCCACCTCTTCACCCCAGATGAATACATCGACCTTGTCATCGACATCGTGGAGCGTCTTCGTCCCGACCTCGTGCTCGAGCGGTTCGTGTCCCAATCCCCCTCGTCGCTCCTTGCCGTTCCTGGTTGGGGCTTGAAAAATCATGAGTTTGTTGACAAGTTGAGGCGTCGCATGATAGAACGAAACGCCCATCAAGGCCGCCTCTTCATTCCATAGGCTTTTCCAGTTTCCTCACAAACTCCGTCTCGTACCCCAGTTTTCCCAGCACTTCGCTAATGGCCTCTTCCGCAAAACGTTCTGCCTTTCTCCTGTTTTGCTGTGTGTCGAAGCGTCGTTTGATTTGTGCTTCCACTTTCTTTTTCAGCGCATTGGTGCTCGATAGACGGTTTGCCCAGTAGTTTCCATCGTCTGAAAAGAATGAAGTGCTTTGCGTGGAGGCCACATACGTCAAAGGGGGTAGTGTCACACGCACCACCTTTGCTGAATCTACTACCGCATACTCCACTTTGTCCAAGTCTATCACATAGCTGCACTTCTGTGTCATAGTTTGTACACACGAATGCTCCACATCGCTCCAAAAAATGTTGTGTTCTGTGGCTCGTTCCAGCGCATAGTCCTCTATCACCGAACTGCATACGTATATCTCGCCTTTCGGACGCACCGCTTCAATGCTTGCCAACGTGTCCTCCATCGGCATGTCGGTAGCGTCTTTCTTGAAAAAATCTATCAGCAATATGACCGCAATCGCCACTACCGCAACCATCACCAGTGCAACGAGTGTTTTTTTGATAGCATCGCGCCACACATAAATGGCTGCAACTACATACAGAAATCCGTTCCACAATCGTTCCTTCATTTCCATTCCTCCTTTCTGTGTACAATCACGTCCATATTTTTCATGCCAAGTCCCTTCACAATAGAAGCGAATACCACTTTGGCATTGTTCTCGATGTCGTTGTCTATCAACTCCGTATAATCCTCTGCCATTACTGCTCGATACGCTTGTTCCATCAGCTGGTCCACCTCTTCATGGCTGATGCGGTCGCGCAAACCCGACGACATCCTCACCACAGACCCTTCTTCCACTTTAGCTTCATATCCCGAATCCACAATCTTCGGACGGGGCAACAGAATCACCACCGCCGTGCTGTCATCGGTCAACTTCACGTCATCAATCGTCAAGTCGCGCAGGTCGTAGCCATATTTGATGGTTACATCTACCGGCACGATGCACTTCCTCTCCCCATACTTCCATGTCCTCGGGTCCCCCAGTACAAATTTCTCATGTTTACTGGAGTCGTAGATGGCAAGTTTCCGAACCCTCACCTCCGTTGTCACCAAGTCCGCCTTCTGCTTGATGCCCGACAGAATCACCGACTCCATTCGGAGCTTCTTCTCCTCTTCGCTCTTGCTACATCCGCCGCATGAGGCCAACGAAAATGCCGTCATCAGTGCTCCTATATATATAATAATGTGTAAATGCTTCATCTTGTTACAACCTTGGGAGTAATAAAATTGGGGTTTTGTGGCGGCAAAGATACACCTTTTTTCGTTATCAAGCGAAGATTCCGTACAAAATCGATGTTAGCGCTTCGATTTTTCAATCAGGAAGGCACAACTTCTTATGGAACATTGTCTGAATGTCATATGCAGCAACAGAATGAAGTAATATGTGGCATTGGTGTATAATGGTTATGCGGTTTAGGATAAATACGGTAAGCGGCAAACGACAAGTACGTTGACGGGATGCGTCTTTTCGACCTTTGTTGTAGTCGCTTTGAGGGGTGATTCGTTAAAAATAGAACAGAACTGCTTTTTTGTGGTTTTGGGATGATTGACATGAGATATCTTTTTCTTAAATTTGTGGCGGAAACAAAAACGCTGAAGGATAGCACAAAACTATTGGAAGAAAGTTGTAAAATGGATAAAAGGATGAGACGATTGGAGAAGGCAATGTGTCGAATTGCTTTTTATGTTGTATGTTGTTTTTGGGTAGTGGAGGTATATGGCCAAGACAAAGAGGTGTTTTATGGGAAAGTGAACCCGCTTGTTCGTACACATTGGGGACAGGGGGTTCCGTTCAATCTATTATGCCCCAAGAATGATGATGGTGGAGTGTTGTCATACAATCTGGCAGGGTGTGGTTCTGTTGCGATGGCTCAGATCGTTAATTATCATCAGTATCCAAGCAGAAGTCCCGATGGGGAATATTGGTATGATTGGTGGAAAATGTATCGAATGTTTGACCAGCGACAGACACAAGAAGAACTGATTTCTGTTGCCAAACTGATTAGTGATTGTGGCGTTTCGTCGTTTACTGAGTATTCTGAGAAAGCCAGCGGCACTTCGCTTTCGGCGGTAATGGGTGCCTTAAAACGGTTGTTTTTTTATGGTGACCAGATTGGAATCTATGCTCGTGACAGCATGATGGTGTTGGGGCAGGATAGCCTTTTCCGTCAGTTGCTTTATGAGGAACTAAAAGCGGGACGCCCCGTGCTTTATCGAGGCAGCAACCCCACAAAGGGCGGTCATTTGTTTATCATTGATGGGTGTAAAGGTGGAAAAGTGCACGTGAACATGGGATGGGCAAGCGACGGAGATGGTTATTACGATTTGGATGATTTGCATGGTTATGGGAAAGAACAATGGATGTTGACAGAAGTAGCAGATACCAATTATCATCCAGTAGTGAAGGAGGTAAACCTTGCAAAGGCAGGAACGCTCGGACAATGTTTGAGCGAGGAAGAACAGCGGTTGACTCGGCATTTGAAAGTGAGTGGCTTGGTGGACGAACAGGATTTTGGGGTGTTGCGTCAGATGCTTCGTCGTGGGATTCTCCGTACAATCGACATGGGAGATACAAACATTGAGTATTTGCCCGACTCGGCTTTCTGTGGGTGTACATTTTTCTCCTACTTCGTGATGCCTCGTACAGTACGTCGCATTGGGAATGGAACGTTCTATAGTTGTCGCAATCTCAATCGTGTAGTGTTTCCCGACAGCCTTGAATCTATAGGGAACGGAGCCTTTTGTGGATGCAACAACTTGCTGGCATTACACTTGCCTCCGTCGGTGAAACACATAATGAGCAATGCTTTTAATTCGTGTGAAGTGCTGCTCAATGTGACAATACCAGAAGGTGTGGAGAGTGTCGGAAGTTGGGCTTTTAGTCATTGTCACCATCTGAACTCTCTTGCCTTGCCGAAGAGCCTGCGTTCGGTTGGAAACGGTTTCCTGAATGATTGCCCCCGATTGAAACGTCTCACAGTCGATGACGGGAATCCGTTGTTTTACAGCGAAGGCTTGACGGTCAAACGGAAATAAGTCTTACCTAAAAAATTTGGTGGTTTGGAAAAGAAAGCCTAAATTTGTAACCAAATTCAAAAACCTTGACCAAGATGAAGTGTTCTTTACTTAGGAATATCATGATGGTGGCGGTACTTGTTGGGGCTGCTGCCGTGGCTGATGCGCAGCAGATTACATTGGATGATATCACCAATTATCGGTACTACCCCAAACAAATGAAGGATGTTGTTCCTTTGGCGGATGGCGAGAGCTATTCGTGCGTGACGGATGATGGACAACGTATCGAACGTTGCTCGTTCAAAACGGGAGAACTGATAGAAACTCTATTCGATGCTTCGACGGCACGTGGGGCAGTCGTTCGATATGTGGAGGGTTATATCGTGTCGCCCGACGAAAAAAATATTCTGATTGAGACGAACCGTCAGAGCATCTACCGCCATTCTGCCACTTCCACATATTATATATATAATGTGAAGAACAAAACGCTTGCGCCGCTTTCCAACGGTGGTCCACAAGAGTGTCCCAAGTTCTCGCCTGACGGTAACCTGATTGCCTTCGTTCGCGATAATAATATTTTCTTGGTGAAACTACTCTACAACAATGCCGAAAGCCAAATCACGAAAGACGGTGAGAAGAACAAGGTCATCAACGGTAAGCCCGATTGGGTGTACGAGGAGGAATTCTCGTTTAACTGTGCCTTCGATTTCTCTGCCGATAGCGAGATGTTGGCGTGGATTCGCTTTGACGAGTCAAAAGTAAAGACATTCTCTTTCCCGTGGTATCGTGGCTCCAATCCCTCAATGGATGATTATGCGCTTTACCCAGGTGAATATGAATACAAGTACCCGAAAGCGGGCGAGGAAAATGCGAAGGTCTCAGTACTGTCTTACGATATTAAGAGCCGTGTTACTCGCACCATGCAGGTGCCGCTTGATGCAGATGGCTACATCCCACGCATTCAATTTACAGGAGAAAAGGACAAACTGATGGTGCTGACGCTGAACCGTCACCAAAACCGTCTTGATTTCTATGCGGTCAACGCACGTAGCACGACGGCCCAGCTCATCATGCGTGAAGAGAATAAATGTTACGTGGATGAGTCTGCCTATGCCCACATTGACTTTTCACGTGATCAATTCATCCTTCTCAGCGAACGTGATGGCTACCAACACATGTATCTTTACACTATTGGCGGTCAGTTGGTGCGACAACTGACATCGGGTGCCTACGAAGTGACTCGTTATTATGGTACCGATGCGACGGGGAAGACTTTTTACTATGCCAGCAACGAGGGGAGTCCATTAGAACAATATATCTATAAGGTGGACCTATCGGGCAAAAAGACGAAACTCTCCACCGAAAAAGGTTTTAATGCAGCTGTGTTCAGCAAGGGATGTCTGTACTATTTGAACACCTATTCTTCGATTGGTGTACCTCCTGTGTATTCTCTTTGCAGTGCTTCAGGTAAGATGCTAAAAGTGGTGGAAGACAATATTGACCTTAAAAACAGGTTGGCTTCACTGCCATTGGGACAAACTGACATCTTTTCGTTCACGACGGCTGACGGCATTCAATTGAATGGGTGGATGGTGAAGCCACGCAATTTTGATGCGGCGAAAAAATATCCTGTTCTTCTGTATCAATATAGCGGGCCAGGTAGCCAACAAGTGCATAATTCGTTTTCGAATGGTTTTATGGGGGGGCTTACTTGGGAACAGCGTTTGGCAGAAAAAGGATATATTGTGGTTTGTGTGGATGGAAGAGGAACTGGGGGACGTGGTTCCGAGTTCAAACGATGCACTTATCTGAAATTGGGCGAATTGGAATCGCATGACCAAGTGGAGGTTGCCGTTTGGCTTGGTGCTCAACCATACGTGGATAAAGAACGTATTGCTATTTGGGGATGGAGTTTTGGTGGATTTAACACGTTGATGTCTATGTGTGAGGGTCGGGGTGTTTTTTGTTGTGGCATAGCTGTTGCACCTGTCACTGATTGGCGATTCTACGACACGGTTTATACGGAACGCTTTATGCGCACCCCACAGGAGAACCCTTCTGGCTACGATTGTTCACCGCTCCACCGCTATCAGGGAATGCAGGGAAAGCTTCTCTTGATTCATGGGACGGCCGATGATAATGTTCATTTTCAAAATACGACCGAGTTGTCCGAAGTTCTTGTCCAAAAGGGTTACCAGTTCGATATGCAGGTTTATACGAACCGAAATCATAGTATCTTTGGTGGCAACACACGTTATCACTTGATGACACGAATGGAAGAGTTCCTGGATAAAAATATGCTAAAAAGCCGATAAGTGGCTCTTAGGAAGAGGAAAAATGTGCTTTTTTCGTCTTTTTTCCAAAAAAGTTGCTTAAAAGTTTTGTCAATTCAGAAAGTCGTCGTACCTTTGCACTCGCTTTCGGGAAGCGTCCGGGGCTGCCGCTCCGGAGAGGGTCTTGTGCCCGCTTTCCTTAAGTGAAGAAGAAGCTCTTTGACAGACTGCGAACAAGCAACAGAGACACAGCATCCGCCCCTCCCCTGCGGGGTTGAGGGGCGAAAGTAAGAAGCTGAAGTCATTCCTTTAG
>CADCDP010000042.1 GCA_902800305.1 uncultured Bacteroidales bacterium | reverse complement strand
AAGCGTACCAGCATCTCATAATCGAATGATGAATGTTTCTTTGCCATGGTGCAAAGGTAACCATTTTCTTCGACATGAGTTCCGTTGCACTAAGATATTCTGGTTAGGCTGCATGGGGGCTATCCACGGACATTTCCCCCTGCGCTCGTATTACAGATGAGATTAACAAAAGACATTCATTGGGACAATATAGTAAATGGTTTAAGGGATGTAATTGGGAGTGTTACTTTGTATACTATACTCCAGATATTGTTAAAAAACGTATTAAAAAGATAATCTTTAAAAGAATTCTTGGGATTGGTCACAAAGAGTCTCCCCTCATTGAATTTCATAGACGTAAATCTTTTGGAATATACAATATTCCTAAAGATGAATCTGAAGGTGAATTACGAATAACATTTACTAGTTTCATTAATGAGTGGAAAAAGATTTTTAATCAAATCCAAGAGAACAAAGTATATTATGATGGATGGATTAATAAATGGAAATCTGTATTGAAAAATGAAGAACTATTTAGTCAAAAGATAGAGAACTTGTCTCTAAGAGCTGATGACATTGTTTCAAAATGCGAGTCTTTGAGCGAAGATATAATGTTCATGCCTTTTTATAGCCAGCCTGAAGCCGTTAAAGACCATCTAATAAGATATTTTGGGCATTCAAACATGGAATGGGACTATATTGATGATGATTTTGATGACGAATCTTTTGGCGATTATGTATTCCTTATGTGTTATAGAATAGCAGAGGTTTACAATTACGTTTCAGAATCTTTGTATAATGAGGAATTAGAACTACTAAACTGGATTATTGATCGGTCTAACTATAAAGATGTTATTCGAGGGGGATTATCATTAATTAAGTTATCTGAGAATACCTTCCAGAATACCTGTAACGATCCGATAGTGGATAAGTATACTAATGCCATCAAGAAATGGAAGGAGACGAATTACCCAATATGCAATTTCCAGCTAACGTATCCATTGAGCGATGAACAATTAGAAAAACTGTTTAGGGGACTAGAGACCTACATTTCTCCTCGATCCACAATTCAGAGCCTTCGCCATATTTTAGGTAGCAACCATTTTGAAGGGTATGAGCCTATAATCTGGGAACCTAAGTCCAAAAATAAAACTCCACATAAAAGATCCGTTTTAAATCTTTTAGTGAGATTGGGAATTGCATGGAAAGAAATTATTCCGAAAAAGTTGAATTATTGTTTTATTACGCTTGATGAAAGCGGGATGCATGTTCCTTTTGCCTGTAATAATATAAAAGGAAAACCGAAAAAAGGAGAGGAAAACGTAAAAAAAAGAGCAGACTCAGAACTTGATAGCGAAATTAAGGATCTTTTGGAAAAAGTTTTTGATGGCGATGAATGTCATTTAAGAATGATGAGGAATACAAAATTGGTGTGTGATGATTAATATGAAAAACAGTCATTTTGATAACTTAAGATAGCACCCCCCAAGTATTCCACGACCTTGATTATTAAAAGATGTTAACATGCATAGAGGGACGCGGGGGGACAAAAAAGGGGACAAAATGAAAGGTTTAAAATAAAAGTCGCTGAGGGTCAGCGACTTAACTACGATTTAAGTGATCCGCTTGGGGCTCGAACCCAAGACCCCAACATTAAAAGTGTTGTGCTCTACCTACTGAGCTAGCGGATCTACCTATTAGCTAGCGGAATAACCTCTCTGATGGGAGGATGATGGGGTTTTGTGCCTATCGTTTTCCGTAAGCGAGTGCAAAGGTAGTGCATTTTTTAGACACTACAAAATAAAAGAGCCCTTTTTTTGTTTTTTCGTGCTAAAATGCGGTTGCACGGCATAGATACCAGGCCGCATGACCACACTAATAGTACAACGGCATGTCAACTTCGAGAGATTTGCAGGCCTTTGCCGGATAGGGTCATCTCGACGAAACGTGACGAGGGGGTGAGGGGATGAGCCGTGAAGATTTCCCGTATGCGGCCAGCCGCTTCGGGGTCTTTGGCCACCATGTAGAGGTAGCCACCACCACCAGCTCCTGGTAGTTTGTAGCCAAGGCAGAGGTCGTCGATTTGTTGGCAGAGCGCAGCGATGGAAGATGGCTCTGTGCCAGCGTCGAGTGCCTTGTTCTGCTGCCACGTCTTGCGGATGAGGGTGCCGTATTGTTGGAAATCGCCCAGCTGGATGGCATCGAAGAGATGGAGTGCGTGTTGCTTCATCTGCTGAAGGATTTCGAGATGCTGGTTGGAGTTGAGGAACATGCCTTGTACAATCTCGGCCAGAATCTGCTTGGCGGTGCGGGTGATGCCCGTGTAGTAGAGTAAGTGGCACTGCTGGTATTCGGGTTGGCGGAAGAAGGTGTCGGGCAACCAACGCACGACGGGAATCTGGTGGAAGCCTTGTTCTGTCTGCAAAAGCTTGATGCCGGGCAGAATGCCACCGTATTGGTCTTGCCATCCGCCGCCTGTGGTGAGCAACTGTTCGAGGATGAGGGAACGGTTGCCGATTTCGTGTTTGTCCCATCCGAGTCCGCAGAAATCGGCCAATGCGCCCAGCACCGTGGAGGCGAGGATGGAGCTGGTGCCCAGTCCTGACCCAGCTGGTATGGCTGACAGGAGCGTGATTTCGATGCCGGCACCGAATGCCTCCAGTTGCTGATGGAGTGATGTGTATTTTTCGACGCAGAATTGGGGTAGGAAGCCGCATAATGCTAAGGCTGCTTTGGGAATGGAGAAGGGTGAACCGACTTTATTGTATTGAGCCAATTCCTCGTAAGTAGTCAGTGTCTCGACGGCTCCGAGGTCGATGGAACGACACTTGATGTGGAGTTCCTTGGTGGGTTTCACATATACTTGTAGTGGCTGTTGCCCATTCAACTCGATGGCGAAGTTGATGACATTCCCACCGCTCAGCAGACAATGTGGTGGGGTGTCTGTCCATCCACCAGCGATGTCGATGCGCACAGCTGAGCGTCCCCACACAATTTGGTCCTTGTAGGCATTGAGGTGTGGCATCTGGAGATATCGTATTGCTTCTTCCACCATTTGTTGTTGAAGAATGGTAAACGCCTTTTTTTCGTAATTCCTACCATCTTTTCCCTTATTTTTCTGCACTTGGGCGCGGAACATAGCATCGTGAATCTGCTGCATGGGGAGAGCGTCTTCGGGAAGGGGCTTGGGGAGTTCGAGACCGTTATCGGCGTATTTTGCCGCAACGTCTTTGAGGTCAATTTGGTGGAAGATGGATTTCTTGTAGTTTCCTGCTATTTTGGGCAGGTTGTTGAGTAGAAACGATGCACGTTGCTGGCCTTGGCGTTCCAGATTCGCTTGTGCCGCAATTTCGTCAGCCGATAGGCGTGGCAGCATCTCCCACTCTTTGCTTAGGTCGTCAGTGGGGTGGGGCGAGAGCATCCAAGCGAGTAAGCGTCCCATTTGAGCAAAGTCTTTGCACACAGGGAAAATGTTGGCCGCTTGCAAATCGTGGGTGTGTGTGATGGCTTGGATGTCAATGTGGTGTCGCTGCATCCATTCAGGCATGGGTTGTCCAAGATAGGTGGTCGTTGGTTGCGTGATGTCACCACGCATGGCATCTCTGTAGCCGTAAGGACGAAGGATATAGGAGTCTTTCCCGAAAGCCTGTATGTCAATACATTGGGATGGCTCTACATGGATGTTCCAATCGTTTTTAGGGATGCCCGTTATGACATTTTGACACGTGATACTCCATGATGCTGGCACATGAGCGTTTTCTATCCAAATATCAACGTTGTGCTCGGTGATAGCGGTTTCGACGATGGCGTTTTGAGTGAACACGGTAGAGGGTTTCTTTCGACCTTTCTGGATAATCATGCGTTGGTCGAGCACTTGGTTCTGCAACATGGCAGTCGAGGCAATCATCTCAGGAGTGGTGCCGTAGTGGTAGAATTCTCCCCCTTCGAGTGGCAGGATGACTACTTTCAGTTGATTGATTTCTTCGTCGATAGAGGTGGGGTGCTGTCCGAGAGCCGTTCCGAAGTCGGAATAGAGGTCGTAAGGATGATAGTCGGAAGGGGAAATGGCAATGCCATTTCCTGCAGAACGAGCACTATCAGCGAGGGAACGTTGACGGAGGATGTTGACAGCGCGGTCGCCCAAAAGCCAGATACCGATGTCCATGATGGCCAGGTGTGTTTGCGACAGTTCCGCCATCCGTGTTGTAGTGGGTTTTTGCAACACGAAATCGAGCAAGTCGGGTGTGTTGCGGTTCATAAAAAAAACACCATGATTTTTGGCCAGTGAAGGGTCAACCCAAAGTCCGTAGCACACTACATCGGCATCGGGAATGGGTTGGAGTGTGCGTGTGGTGCGAATGAAGATGTCGCCTGCCACAATCAATGTGTGCATATAGTCGGGTGCTTGGCTCAGAATGCCTTCGTAGAGTGGCATTTGCAAGTCGAGCAGGGTCTGGTCAATCTTCTGTCCCCTCTTCCAACGGAACACAGGGATGGGGATGGATGTCTTTCCGCTGGCAGCGTATGCAGGCAGACGGCGTGACTGTCCACCAGCATGTACGAGGATGCGTTTCTCTTGTTCAAGCCAGGTGTCGAACGAGGTGGCTTTCTCGTGTGCTGCACTCTGTTCGAGCAGCCAAATGGTGCCTCCACCACTGCCGAGCTTATGCCCAACAGGGTCGGAGGTACAGAAATATTCTTCTTCTGAAAGATGGTTGATAGTCAAATATTTTTCCACTGCATTGGGTGGAAGGGATAGAAGCTTTTTCATTCTTGTTCAGTATTTTCGGTTGTCTCTTCTTCTAAGACATATCTTTTATAATAAGAGATGATGAGTGTTGTGAGCGGCAGGGCGATGATGAGTCCCACAAATCCCAAGAGGCTGCCCCAGATGGAGAGCGACAGCAGGATAACTGCAGCGTTGAGTCCTGTCACTTTCCCCATGATGCGAGGAGTGAGCACCCAATCTTGGATGGCTTGCACCACGCAAAACACAATGATGGCAGCCAGTATGATGCCCCAGAAACTCTGTCCTGTGTCGTGCGCTTTGAGCAGTGCGAGGATGATGGTCGGGATGAAGCCGATGACTTGCAGGTAGGGCACAAGGTTGAGGAATCCGATGAAAAGTCCTAATGGGATGGCCAAAGGAAAATCGATGATGAGGAAGCCTACCGAGAACATCACGCCCACACACATGGCAATGATGGTCTGACCTCTGAAATAGCCGTTCATTCCCTTCTTCAAGTCTTGCATCACGCCTTGCACTAGGGAGCGTTTGCTTTTGGGCACCATCATGAACAGCCCTTTCACCATCAGTTCGTAGTCGAGCAGGATGAAAAACAAGTAGATGACAGCAATGAACGAGGCGATGATGCCGATAATGGCACTGACGCTGTGGCTGATGAAAGCAAAGAACTGGGGCAATTTCTCTTCCAAGAATTGTGAGACATCCTGAATGGTCATTGCTTTGGTGATTTCGTTGATGTCAACGTTGCGCTTGACAAAGTTCTCTACCTCTGACGATACCGAGGTGACGGTGCTGTCGGTCGTGACATAGCTCACGATAATGTCTTTCAGGTGTGCTATTTCGTTGATGATGGGAGGGATGATGAGGTAACACCCTCCGAAGATGATACCACCAATCAGTAACAGCGTGAAGATGATACTAAGAATACGCGACTTGACGCGGCACTTGTATTGGAAAAAGCACACGATGGGATGGAGCATGTAGGCAATGAGCCATGCTACCAGAAAGGGAATGAGCACACTGCTTAATCGGAGTATGAGAAAGTAGGCTATCACCATGATGGCGATGCTGGCCAAGATTCTGACGAAACGGTCGAATGTGATGAGTTTTGTCTTCATTGCAGAGAACTTTTGATACAATTCGGCACGAAGATACACAAAAAACAGCATTTTATAGATAAGGAATGTGAAAAAAAGTTGTTTTTATCGGAAAAATGAAGTTTGTGTATATTTTTATTTCTATTTTTGCATCAACAATAGAAAAAAGAAGATGGGAAAGCTGTATGTAGTTCCGACCCCCGTGGGAAATCTGGAAGACATGACCTTTCGGGCGGTCAGGGTGCTGAAGGAAGCCGATTTGATTCTGGCTGAAGACACACGTACGTCGAGTGTTCTGCTTCGGCACTATGCTATTGAGGGCGAACTTTTGTCCCATCACAAGTTTAATGAGCACGAAACCGTGCAGCGTGTCGTGAGGAGGATTCTGGGTTCGGACACCGTGGCGTTGGTGAGCGATGCTGGAACACCTGGCATCAGTGACCCCGGTTTCTTGTTGGTGCGTGAGTGCTTGAAGAATGGCATCGAGGTGGAGACACTTCCTGGAGCTACCGCTTTTGTGCCGGCTTTGGTGAGTAGTGGACTTCCTTGCGAAAGATTCTGCTTCGAGGGCTTTCTTCCGCAAAAGAAAGGACGACAGACTCGCTTGGACTCATTGAAGGACGAAGTGCGTAGCATGGTGTTTTATGAGTCACCTCGACGTTTGCTGAAAACCTTGTCGCAGTTGGCTGAAACGTTCGGCGAAGACCGTCAAGTGAGTGTGGCAAGAGAAATATCGAAGGTGCATGAAGAGCACGTGCGTGGCACTTTGAAAGAGGTCATGGCGCACTTCGAACAGACAGAGCCTTTGGGTGAAATCGTCATTGTCTTGGTAGGAAAAGATATAGCCGACAACCATACAGAGAGTGAAGAAACGCCTCAAGACCCCATGCAGATGCTGATGGGTACAGGCAAGAAAAAGAACAAATATAAATAAAGTAGAGAGATGAAGAAGTTTATTTTTGTGGCAGCCATTGCCTCCGCTTTGGTTGCTTGTAACGAAGGTTCACAGAAATCTGGTAGTCTCATGCTCCAGCGTGATTCCTTGCAGAAAGTGATAGACCAGAAGGATACCGAAATCAATGACTTGATGGGTACCTTCAATGAAATCCAGCAGGGTTTCGACTTGATTAACGAGGCTCAAGGCCGTGTGAACATGATGAAAGGCAATGCTGAGAATAACAGCACCGCCGAGAACATCCGAGAGAACATGGAGTTCATCCAAGAAACGCTTGCCGAGAACAAGCGGAAGATTGAAGAACTGGAGAACAAACTGAACACTGGTTCCATCAATTCGGCTAAGTTGAAAGAGGCCATCAACAGCTTGAGCCAACAGCTGAACGAGAAGAATCGTGAAATAGAGGCACTTCGTGCACAGCTGGAGGAAAAGGATGTCGTTATCCAGGAGCTTGGCAACGCTGTCAACTCGTTGAAAGAAGAAAACACCCAAGTGAAGCAGCAGCGCGATGAGACAGAGCAAATTGCTCGCAATCAGGACGCACAGCTGAATACGGCTTGGTATGTGTTTGGTACTTCCAAGGAACTGAAGAAAGAAGGCATCCTCTCGAAGGGAGAAGTTTTGCAGGGTAACTATAACAAGAACTACTTCACCAAGATAGACATCCGTAAGGTCAGCGTTATCCCGCTCGAATCTAAATCGGCTACCTTGCTCACGAACCACCCTGCTGGCTCTTACACTTTGTTGAAGGACAGCAAGGGCGAATACACCCTCCGCATCACCGACGCCACCAAGTTCTGGAGCGTCAGCAAGTATTTGGTCATCAAAGTGAAGTAATCCCATGAAACGTCGCATCCTCCTTTCTATGCTGTTGGTGGCACTCTCATCCCTATGCCTTGTCGCCCAAGACAATAAGGATTGGGCACCCACAGGGGTGTGGCCTTTCATCAACAAGCAGTTCCGTACAGCCACTGTTTATACGGGACTATACAAACGCACCAAAACTGTTGTTCCTTGCAACATCCATGTTGGTAAGCAGACCCTGTGGTATAGCCAAAACGACACGTTGATGGAGGCACTGCCGGGCAGTGTGCTGAGGGTGGAGTTTCCCAATGGCGATGTTTACATGCCCGTGGGGAGTGAGAACATGTTTGGTCGTATAGTCAGAGAAGACAGCATCGGCGGTCGAATTGCCCGTGTAATTTGTGTCCAAACGGTCAACCAACAACAGCTTGACCAACAAAGTGTCGATGTGCTTAACAACACCCAGAACATCCTTCAGGGAGCCTCGGCCATTGGCTTCGGTGCTTTTGCTTCCGCTTTGGCCGATGCCAATGCGGGTGTGGAGGTGGAGAAGTTACCACTTCCCATGACGAACAATTTCTACTATCAGGTGAATGGTGAGATATTCCTTGCCACTACCAAAAACATTCTTTCTCACATCGACCCAGCGCGTCGGAAGGAATATCGGGCTTTCACCCGTTCCGCTGAGATTATTTCGACCAACGAAAGCTCCATGCTGAAGGTGTGGAAAGAGTTTTTCCTGAAATAACGAAGACAGGTTGTATAGCCAAGCTGACGAAAAAACGAGGGGATACCAAAATGAATTGGTGTCCCCTCGCTTTTTTTGATGACTGTAGAAACAGTCGTATTTGGGATGAGTTGTGGAGTCGGAGGAGTATGTGTGGTGCTTCAGCCTTTATGAACGATACTTCTCTTCGAGACCGCCATTGATGATGTCGAAGACTTCCTGCATGACCACCTTGGTTTGTTTGCCCTTGCGCTCTTCGGCGGTGATGGGCTTGTGGATGGTCAATGTGACGGTGCCTCGGCTAACGGATTTGGCATTGCGGCTGAACACATCGAAGGAACCATTGATGGTGAGTGGCACGATGGGGATGCCGATTTCGTTGGCGAGCATGAAGGAACCACGCTTGAATGGCCCCATCTTGCCCGTGCGGGTGCGAGTACCTTCAGGGAAGATAATCATCGACATACCGCCTTGCAGGGTTTCACGTGCTTGCTGCACTGCCTTGGCAATACCAGAGATGCCATCAGCCAAATAGATGTGCTTGGACTTGACACAGGCATAACCGACAAAGGGAATCTTTTTCAAATATTCCTTCATCATCCACTTGAAGTTGTGGCCAAGGTAGCCGTATGCTAAGAAGATGTCGTAGTAGCCTTGGTGGTTCGCCAAGAAGACGTAGCTTTCGTCTTTCTTGATGTTCTCTCGACCTTCCACCTTCACTTTCAGGAGGAAAAGCCAGAAGGCGCATTTCGACCAGAACTTGGGCAAGTAATAGGCCACCACGTCGGTGTCACCCAAAAAGCCTGCGATGATGACACTGGAGGCCACGAAGATGGTGATGGCCACGAAGATGGGAAGGGCGATGGTGAAGGAGTAAATTTTGTAGAGAATTTTTAGAATAAGCATGAGTTTTTTGTTTTTTAAGGTTGATTGGGCTTATAGGACTTATAGGTCTTATAGGGCCTATAGGAGTTATGGAGCCTATTGGGTTTTATTTTTTGTTGGGGGTGTCTCTCGTCTCAAGGTAATCACATTGACCTCTGGCCATGCGCCGAAGCGGAAGGGGAACATGACAGCTCCGATGCCGTCGCTGACGTTGAGTATCTGGTTGCCTTCGACGTAGGCTCCCGACCACTCGCTATAGACGTGGGCAACGGGTGACCATCCGAACACTTTGAATTGTCCTGCATGGGTGTGACCTGACAGCGTGAGCTGGATATTGGTTTGGGGAAGGATGTTGCGCCGCCAGTGGGTGGGGTCGTGACTCATTAATATGGTGAAACAGTTGCGCTTCAGCCCTTTCATGGTCTTGGGAAGGTCGCCGTAGGCAGGGAAGGGCGGACGGCCATCGTTCTCTACGCCAGCAATGATGAGGGAGTCTTTGCCGCGTCGGATGATGCGATGTTCGTTGAGCAGTAATTGCCATCCGTAGCTGCGGATGCGACGTTGTAACTCTTTCACATCAGCCTTACGGTCTTTCTCGTCGGGGTATCGGATGTACATGCTATAGTCGTGGTTACCCATCACGGCATAAACGCCATCGGGGGCGTGGAGCTTGTTGAGGTCGCGACGGAATCCGTCAAGCTCGCTGCTCTGGTGGTTGACGAGGTCGCCTGTGAAAAGGATGGCATCGCAGTTTTGGGCGTTGATAATGTCAACGATGGTTCGGGCATCTTGCTCGTTGCCATCGCGCAAAGTGCCAATATGCATGTCGGAGAACTGGGCGATGCGATAACCCTCAAATTCTTGCGGAAGGTCGGGAAAATAGAATGTCTGCCGATGGATGACGTAATGGTGACGTCCATAGAAATAGCCAAAAGTAAGAAGGGCAATGGCGAAAAGAGCCAGTGTCATACCCACGATACGAAAGGCACGAACAAATATACATTCGTCATCGTCTCGTTTCTTTGCTCCATGTGTGACAAACCAGTTGATGCCGTGACCAATACCGTCGAACACCATGAAGAGTGTCTTAGGAGCACAGATGCCGAGAAAGAAAAGCATAAAAATACCCACCCAGGGTTGATGCTCTGGCTTCATGTCGTTGCTGCTCATGATGATGACCGCGCTGACAACCAGCACCGCCATTGGTACGAACCAAAGTAGTCGGAACCATCTGTTTTTTGTCCATTGCCGTATATACATTATATATATATAGGCATCGGGTAAAACCAGCATGAGGATGAGTAGCAATAGTATTCTCAGCAACATTGTATATATTTTTTGAGTTCTTCTATAGGCATGTTTCTTCGTCGGGCATAGTCGTTGAGTTGTTCCTCGTCTATCTTGCCCACAGAGAAGTAGCGGGCTTGCGGAAGACTGAGCATCAAACCGCTCACTGAGGCGTGGGGGCGCATCATGCCGTGCTCGGTCAATGCCACTCCGATACTCTTGAAGTCCACCAACTTATCCAACAGGAAGTTGATGGAGATGTCGGGCAGACAGGGGTAACCCACCGCTGGACGAATGCCCTGAAACTTCTCTTGATGCAACTCGCTGATGGTGAGGCTTTCGTCGGGCGCATAACCCCAAATCGTTTTGCGTACCTCTTCATGCAACCGTTCCGCTCCTGCTTCTGCCAAACGGTCGGCAAGGGTTTGAAGGAGCATCTTGTTGTAGTCATCGTTGGGAAACGTCTGCTCCACATCGATGCTGGTGGACGTGGCAAAAATGCCTATCTGGTCTTGTCGCAAGGCTGATTGCGGACGAACGAAATCGCTCAGACACAAGCAGATGCCGCTTTTGTCGGGGGTCTGTTGGCGCAACATGGGGATGCGGATAGGATTTCCGTAGGGGTGTCGTTGCCCACATTCGCACGGAACGGTTCGCTGCACCACGATGTCATCGCCTTCACTCCATGCCGGCAACACTTCCACCACTGTCTTTACTTTGAGGTAGGGCTGTAACCGCCGCAACATGTTCAGAGCCTCCTGATGCAGATGCCTCCCTTCTTCCGACTGGCTTGGCAGCGACCACGCATGGTAGAAATATGCCCAGTTGATGTAGTCGGCCAAATCGCTGATGCGGTAGTTCTTGCGCATTATGATACCTCAAATCTCAGTTCCTTGCCTCTAATGCCGTCCACCACGATGCCGTCGCTGTAGGCGGTTTTGCCATTGATGACGGTGCGGCGCACACGCCATTTGAAGGTACGTTCGTCCATCGGTGTCCAACCGCATTTGGTGTAGTAACGTCCTTCCTTCACTTGCCAGTTGCCGTTGGGGTCAACAAGCGTGAGGTCTGCGTAGTAGCCAGGTCGGATGAATCCGCGTTTCTCTATTTTGAAGAGCTTGGCTGGATTGTGCGACATCAACTCTGGAATACGCTCGATAGGCAGCACTCCCTCGTCGCTCATCTGCAGCATCGACACCAGCGAAAACTGTATCATGGGCATGCCCGAAGCTGCCTTCAACGCGCCGCCTTGCTTCTCGTTGAGCAGGTGGGGCGCATGGTCGGTAGCCACCACGTCTATTTTCCCATTGGTCAGTGCCTCTCTCAAGGCGGCCTTGTCTTCAGGAGTCTTAATGGCAGGGTTGCACTTGATGCGCGTGCCCAGACGGTCGTAGTCTTCTGTGCTGAACATGAGGTGAGCTATTACAGCCTCTGCTGTGATGCGCTTTTCCTCGATGGGACAGGTGTCGAACAACTCCAGTTCTTTGGCGGTGGACACATGGGCGATGTGTAGTCGTGCCCCCGTTTCCTTCGCCAGTTGTACTGCCATCGACGATGAAGCATAACAAGCTTCCACGCTGCGGATGCGCGAATGATAGCGCACGGGGAAGTCGTTCTGCCCCTTATACCTTTTCTTGAATGCTCGGATGTTGGCGTTGATGATGCCTGTGTCTTCGCAATGCGCCATAAGCAATAGGGGGGATGTGGCGAACAATCGGTGAAGTGACTCTGCACGGTCAACCAGCATATTGCCTGTGCTGCTGCCCATAAAGACCTTCACTCCAGGCACCCGTTGGCGGTCGAGCCATACCACTTCGTCCATGTTGTCGTTGGTTGCACCGAAGAAAAAGGAATAATTCACGCGGCTGTTTTGGGCAGCTCGATGAAACTTGTCTTCCAGCAGTTCCTTCGTGGTGGTGGGAGGTGTTGTGTTGGGCATCTCCATATACGACGTGACCCCACCTGCAGCAGCCGTGCGGCTCTCGCTGGCAATATCAGCCTTGTAAGTCAAGCCTGGCTCACGGAAATGCACATGGTCGTCGATAACACCTGGAAACAGATATAGCCCTGTCGCATCAATCTCGATGTCGTAGGTCTGTGTAGCGTCATCCCCTTCCAATACCTGCTGAATCCATTCGTCCTCGATGACCACAGAGCCGACGAACTTTCGCCCTTCGTTTACGATAGTCGCATTCCTGATTATTGTTCTCATTTTGCCTTTGGATATTTCTTAAACCAACCGTCCCATCTCAGCCTCATTACACCGAAGAAGGCTTCTCCGAAAATACCTCCACTCATCTTCGACACACCTTCTACACGGTTGACGAACACAACGGGCACTTCCTTGATGCGGAAACCGCACTTATAAGCCGTAAATTTCATCTCTATCTGGAAGGCATAACCCTTGAAGCGGATGCTGTCGAGGTCAATGGTCTCCAACACCCGACGCCTGTAGCACTTGAAGCCCGCAGTCGTGTCATGCACCTTGAAGCCCGTGATGAAGCGAACGTATTTCGAAGCGAAGTACGACATCAGCACCCGACCCATCGGCCAGTTCACCACGTTCACGCCCGAAATGTAGCGGCTGCCAATGGCAAGGTCATAGCCCTCGTCGGCACAAGCTGCATAGAGCCTTGGCAGGTCGTTAGGGTCGTGGGAGAAGTCGGCATCCATCTCGAAGATGTAGTCGTAGCCATGTGCCAATCCCCACTTGAAGCCTTTGATGTAGGCAGTGCCCAAACCCAGCTTTCCTTTTCGTTCCTCCAAGAAGAGGCGGTCGGAAAACTCTGACTCCATCAACCGCTTCACGATGTCTGCCGTACCGTCGGGCGAACCGTCGTCAATGATAAGAATATGGAAACACTTCTCCAAGGAGAACACCGCTCTGATAATCCTTTCGATGTTCTCCTTTTCGTTATAGGTAGGTATAATTACAATGCTGTCGCTCTCTTTCACGTTGGTCTTAATTGTCTTTACCTTGCAAAGGTAAGGAAAAATGTGGAAAGCGTAAAGAGAAAAAGTGAAAAATAATGTTAATCCCTCTTGATAGCCGCACTTTTCCGCTGTCAGAAGCCTTTTGCTGGGCTTCATCCAATATTTTCTTCATTGAATTTTGCAAGGCTCTATCCTTTTTTGTACTTTTGTACCCGAAACAAAACAGACAAGAAGATGAGACGCCCAGAAATTGTAGCAAGAATATCCGAAGTGATGCACCGTCAGCACCCCGAAGCTGAAGTCATCCTTTATGGGTCGGAAGCTCGTGGGGATGCCCGTGCTGACAGCGACATTGATTTACTGATACTTCTTGACCAAGACCGTATCAGCCTCAGTGACAGGATGAGTGTGAGGCGGCCGCTTTACGACATCGAATTGGACAGTGGTGTTATCATCAGTTCCTTTCTCGACACCGTGAGTCAATGGAACAGCCGTACCACAGAATTTACCGAAAATGTAAGAAAGGAGGGAATACGACTATGAATGACCAATTGCGAAGCGACCTTATCGCTTACAAGATGCGTGCCGCCAAAGACTTGCTACCAGAAATTAAGAGCCACATTGACAATGGCTTTTACAATACGGCCATGAATAGGATGTATTATGCTTGCTTTAATGCGGCGACAGCACTGCTCATTGCCGAAAAGGTACCAGAAGTGAAGAGACATTCCACTGTGAGAAACTTATTCAATCGCCAATTTGTGAAAACGGGGCGTTTTGATGCCAAGTGGGGGAATTTTTACAGCGAAATTATGGATTGTCGTGCCGCTGCCGATTACGAAGATTTCAAGATCTACACCCATGCAGAGGCAGCCGAAATGTACCCTCATGTGTGTGAGTTCGTCGCCCTGGCAGAGGATGAACTGAACAAAATCAACCTTTGAATATTTTTGTACCCTTTAATGTCGTTCCAGAGACGGAACGACAAGGCTTGGTGTGCTTATACGGCAAGGCCATTCGGTGGTGCTTTCGTATCCCCAAAAACGGTCTGAGTCACACCGAGGGTGGCGGTCTGAGTCACACCGACACCCTCGGTGTGACTCAGACCGCTTTAGAGGTGACGAGCAAGGGTGTAAAAGGATGTTTTTCTGATGTCAGCGGATGTATAGGTCGTTCTTCCTTTGGGGAGAGTTCGTGGGAGTTTTATCCCAAACACCTTCGGCGGTTTGCTGTAATTAATCCAACCACCTTTCCATCGAACTCACGTGTATTTTAGGGACGCACACGATATTTGAGGCTTGGAGAAATGCTTTTTTGCGACATTTCTTCATTTTTTCTCTTCAATGTTTTTCGTTTCTCCCCAAAACATCGTATATTTGCCACGTGTTCTTCGGAACATGACATTTTACAAAGTTAATTTTTACGTATATGCCACAGATTAGTTTCTTTTATGGAATTTACATTTGGATGAACTTTTCTGACCATCACCCTCCACATTTTCATGCTTGGTATGGTGATTATAAGGTTATAGTCAGTATCAAAGATGGTATTGTTAAGGGTGAAATGCCAGGTCGGGCATTACGTATGATTCTTGAATGGCTTGAAGACCACCGTACAGAATTGATGACGAATTGGGAAAAGGCACAGAAAGGAGAACCTCTTGATAAAATTGAACCTCTCAAATAATGATGCGATGTTTATTGAAGTAGTTAAAGCAACCTATCTGGACGGCTATCGAGTGAAGTTGCTGTTCAACAATGGAGAAACAAAGATTGTCGATTTAAGCCAATCCTTGAACGGTGCTGTTTTTGTTCCTCTGAAAGACATTGAGTATTTTAAGAATTTTTCCATCAAATTCAATACTATTGAATGGGAGAATGGAGCAGATTTTGCTCCAGAATATCTCTATGCAATAGGAACTGCGGCTTAGGAACGTTTTTAAGTATTGTATTAACCCCCAAAATTAAAGCACGAATGAAGCCTTTTCTTTTTTCGGTTCTGTTGCTGAGTGCTATGACGGCACAGGCGCAAACAGTCACCATACCAGACGGCACCACACGCCCGCTGGGCGACATGAACGGGGATGGCGAAGTGAACATCAGCGACGTGACTGCTTTGGTGAACAAGATTTTAGGGAAGACACCAAATCCAGAACCAGTTCCTGTGCTTTCCTGTCCAGACAATCATCATCCTCACCTGATAGACCTCGGTTTGCCTTCGGGTACATTGTGGTCTTGCTGCAATGTGGGGGCTTCGACTCCCGAAAGGTACGGTGGCTATTACGCATGGGGTGAGACGAGTGAGAAGTCTTATTATGGGATTGCCTACAAGTGGAGTAGCAGTGACTATGGTCATAAATTGACGAAGTATAATACGGAGAGTAAGTATGGCATAGTGGTTGATAACAAAACGACCCTCGATTCTGCTGATGATGCCGCTACAGCCAATTGGGGTGTCCCGTGGCGGATGCCCACATTAGAAGATTTTGAGGAGCTGATTGATAATACGTCCTCTACTTGGACGACCAAGAATGGTGTGAATGGACGGGAGTTTAAGGGGGCTAACGGCGGCATCCTGTTCCTGCCCGCTGCCGGCTACCGCTTGGAAGATGAGCTGAGCAACGAGGGCTCCGACGGCTTCTACTGGTCGTCGTCGCTTTACGAGAGCTACCCGTTCAACGCTTGCCGTCTCGGCTTCGACTCTGGCAACGCCGTGAATATGGACGGCGATCGTGCCTACGGGCGCACCGTTCGCCCTGTACTTAAGAACTAACCGTACTCATTCCCCAAACTAAAATCTCGAACACAAAGCCGTGATGAGGATGGGCAATTCTATACCCATCCTTTTTTGTGCATAGCGATGAGAACAAAAGGAATTACCAAAAACACAACGAGCCAAGCGATAAAAGCGAAGATTTGCCATCTGGTGGTGCCGTACTTGGAATGTTCGAAATGCTTGACAACTTTGTCTCCTCGACCGCCTTTCTTGTTGTAGATGTGGTCGATGGTCAAGTAGAGAGCAAGGCCGATGGCTAGAACGACAATGAGTCCGAGGGTGCGATTGGAGATAAAAGAACAGATGATGGGAATGAACCAAAGATAGGGTGCCATCAGTAGCTTGATGCCACGAGCATTATGCTTACGGCCAAACGCATAGTAGAAGTAATCGAAGAGGTGCATCTTTGTCATGGGGCTTTCAGTTTTTCTGTGGTAGGTGAAGTCGTTGTCGAGTGTGTCCCCTTGCCTTCCATTGCCTCTAATACACTCAATGCTCCCTCCATCGTGCTGATGCCCTTGATAAGCAGCGACTTTCTTTCTCCATCGCGCAACGTGCAACCACGGCCATGAGCCGCCACGTAGTTGAGCACCTTTTCAAAGGCGCGGCTCTGGAAGTAGACATCTTCGAGGGCGAAGTAGAGAATCATGCGCCCCATCTTGAGCACGACTTTCTCGATGCCGAGACGCTGTGCAGACCACTTGATGGGCATGACGGCAAGGAGTGACTCGCCGACAGGTGGTATCTGCCCGAAGCGGTCGATAAGGCGTTTCTTGTAGTCTTCCAGTTGTTTGGGAATGGTGAGGGAATCGAGTTCACGGTAAAGGCTCATGCGTTCGCTGCTGCTGGGCACATATTCTTCGGGGAAGAAAGCTTGGATGTCGCTCTCCACGTTGGTTTCCGTCACGAAATGCTCACCACTCAGCTTTCCTTCTTCGTCCTTGTCCTCTTCAGCAAAGAGGTCGTTGAACTCATTCTCCTTTAGCTCAGCCACTGCCTCATTCAGAATCTTTTGGTAAGTCTCATAACCAAGGTCGGTGATGAAGCCACTCTGTTCGGCTCCAAGCATATTGCCCGCCCCACGGATGTCGAGGTCTTGCATAGCGATGTGGATACCGCTGCCGAGGTCGCTGAAGTTCTCGACGGCTTGCAGACGGCGACGGGTCACATCGCTCAGAGCTGCGAGTGGAGGAGCAATCAGGTAGCAGAACGCCTTGCGGTTGCTACGTCCCACACGTCCACGCATCTGGTGGATGTCGGAAAGGCCGTAGTTCTGTGCGCTGTTGATGATGATGGTGTTGGCGTTGGGTACGTCGATGCCGTTCTCCACAATCGTGGTGGAGAGCATCACGTCGTAGTCGTAATTCATGAAGTCGAGAATTACCTTCTCCAGCTCCTGTGGGTTCATTTGTCCGTGACCGACACACACACGGGCATCGGGCACATATTTATGTATCATCGCCTCCAACTCACGGAGGTTGCTGATTTTGTTGTTCACGATGAACACCTGCCCGTTGCGGCTCATCTCGAAGTTGATGGCTTCGGCAAAGATTTCGGGCGAGAACGTGTGTATCTCTGTCTGGATGGGGTAGCGGTTGGGTGGGGGAGTTTGGATGATGGACAGGTCTCTGGCTCCCAACAGCGAGAACTGCAAGGTGCGGGGGATAGGGGTGGCGGTCATGGTGAGGGTATCGACGTTCACCTTCATGCTGCGGAGTTTCTCTTTTGTCGATACGCCAAACTTCTGCTCTTCGTCGATGATGAGTAAGCCCAAGTCCTTGAACTTCACTTGTTTCCCAATTAGCTTGTGGGTACCGATGATGATGTCCACCTTCCCCTCCTGCAAGTCATCCAATACCTGCTTCATGTCCTTTGCTGTGCGGGCACGGGTGAGGTATTCCACTCGGACGGGGAACTCTTTCAGTCGTGAAGAGAACGTCTGGTAATGCTGATAAGCCAACACCGTCGTCGGCACCATCACAGCCACTTGCTTGCCGTCGGTGGCTGCTTTGAAGGCTGCACGAATGGCTACTTCCGTCTTGCCGAAGCCCACATCGCCACATACGAGCCTGTCCATCGGACGCGGCTTCTCCATGTCAGCCTTCACGTCTTGCGTGGCTTTCAGCTGGTCGGGTGTGTCTTCGTAGGTGAAACTGGCCTCCAGTTCGTGCTGCATATAACTGTCCTTGCTATAGGCAAAGCCTTTCTCTTTTAGGCGGGCGGCATAGAGTTGGATGAGGTCGCGAGCGATGTCCTTCACCTTCGTCTTCACACGCTCCTTCATGCGTTCCCACGCACCACCGCCAATCTTGTTCAGACGGGGCGGCTCGCCTTCCTTGCCCTTATATTTCGATACCTTATGCAGCGAATGGATGGAGACATAGACCGTATCTTCATTTTTGTAGATAATCTTAATCATCTCCTGCATTACGTCGCCTTGAGGCACACGCACAAGCCCTCCGAAACGTCCTACTCCATGGTCGATGTGTACCACGTAGTCGCCAATCTCAAATTGCTGTATCTCCTTGAGCGTCAGAGCCACCTTGCCTCGACGCGCTTTGTCGCTCTTTAAGTTGTACTTGTGGAAGCGGTCGAAGATCTGATGGTCGGTGAAGAAGCAGAGTTTCAACGTGTGGTCGATAAACCCCTCGTGGATAGCTTTGTTGACAGGTGTGAAGTGAATCTTGTCCACCTCTGTTTGTGCTTGTTCCTCGAAGATGTTCTGCAAACGGGCAATCTGCTTCTCGCTGTCCGAGAAGATGCAAATCTTGTACCCTTCGTCCATCAGTCGGCGGAACTCCTGATTCACCAAGTCGAAGTTCTTGTGGAAGAGGGGTTGGGGAGTGGTGTTGAAGTGTATCGCCTTCTCGTCGCTCGTTTTGCCTTGCTTCAGTTCCAACTGTCGGAACTGCACGATTTGCTTCTTGAAAGTATCTTCGTCGATGATGAACTGGTCAGCCAGAGTCTCCGCATTGATCTCAGCCTCAAACTGTGCCTGACTCGAAAAGCCCTCCTCATGTATCTGTGCAATTTTGTCGCACACATACACAAGGCTCTGTGTCACCACCAACGTGTCCTTCGGGAGGAACTCCAAGAACGAGATGTATTCCGTGTTTTCTCTCTTGATTTCAGGCACAATGGTCATCATCTCCACCTTCCCTTGACTCAGCTGGCTCTGCACGTCGAACGAACGGATGCTGTCCACTTCATCACCGAAGAAGTCGATGCGGTAAGGCATATCCGACGAGAACGAATACACATCCACGATGCTGCCTCTCACCGCAAACTGCCCTGGTTCATACACATAATCCGTCCGTTCGAAGCCCAATTCGAAGATGCGCTTCTCCAACTCGCTGATGTCGAACAGGTCGCCCACCTTCACCGACAACGTGTTATCTTCCAACTCCTGCTTCGACACTACACGCTCCGCCAACGCATCGGGGTAGGTCACCATCAAGAGTCCTTGTGCATCTGCCACTTTCGTCAGCACTTCCGTTCGCAGAATCTCGTTGCCTGCATCCTTCTGATTATACTTAATCGCTCTCCTGTACGACGACGGGAAGAACAGCACCCGTTCCTCGCCCAGCATCTGTGTCAAGTCGTGATAGACATAACCGGCATCATCCAAGTCGTTCATCACCAGAAGCATGTTCGGGTAGTTGCTCCGTCCGCTCATGATGGAAGCCAATAGCAAAGCAGCCGACGAACCACAAAGTCCGTCAGCTTTCACTTGCTTCACGTTGCTATTTCTAATGCGCTTAGCAAGTTCCTTGGCCGCATCCGATGCCGCCAAGGTCGAAAGAACTTTATTTGTTTGCATGAATTAACGAGACTTATGCAACGCCCATCATTGCTTTCGGCTCATACATTCTTGCGAATAACTGGAGGAAAAACAGCGTGTCTTTTCCTGGCTTTGCCAATCGGCTCGTCATGCCAATCATTTTTGATGTTCTTTGTCTTGCTGGAGTAAAATTGTTCATAGGCAATTTATTTTTACGTTACGTTTTTCCCTTCCGTCTTCAGGCTCTCTTCTTCTTTATAATCAATAACGAATGATTCAACGGTTTATTATAATCGGAGTAATTTTTTTATGTTGTTGTGTCACTTTTACATAAAAAGAGTTGCGTCTCAGCATAGCTCAAGCAAGCTTGGCTCTGCGTTCGACTTGCATCTTTTTTCAGTTTTTCTCCTTTACAATCCTTTCTTTCGATATTTTTGTGTAAATTTGCACCCCAAAAGACAAAAAAGCATGGAGAAATTTATCGAAATAATGGACACAACGCTGCGCGATGGTGAACAAACCAACAGCGTGAGCTTTGTGCCTCACGAAAAGTTGATGATTGCACGTCTATTGCTGACGGAGCTGAATGTTGACCGCATCGAAGTGGCAAGTGCTCGTGTGTCAGACGGTGAGAAGGAAGCGGTGAAAAGCATCTGCCGTTGGGCGCGTCAAGGTGGCATGCTCGATAGGGTGGAGGTGCTGGGCTTTGTGGATGGCACCACGTCGCTTGACTGGATAAACGACTGCGAATGTCGCAACATCAATTTGCTTTGCAAGGGTAGTGAGCGTCATTGTCGTTTCCAACTGAAGAAGACACTCGAAGAGCATGTGGCAGACATCCGTCAGAGCATCGAGTACGCAAGGGAGTTGGGCATCAACGTCAATCTCTATCTGGAGGATTGGTCGAATGGCATGAAGGACAGCCCCGATTACGTGTTTGGCTTCATCGATGCCCTGAAGGACAGTGGCGTGAAACGCTTCATGCTGCCCGACACACTTGGCATCCTCAATCCGCAACTGACTGCCGCTTTTGTGAGTCAGATGGTTACACGCTATCCAAACCTTCACTTCGATTTCCATGCACACAATGACTACGACCTCGCCACGAGCAACGTTCTTGCTGCCGTGATGGCGGGCTGTCGATGTGTCCACACGGCTGTGAATGGCCTCGGCGAACGTGCTGGTAATGCGCCACTTTCTTCTGTGCAAGCCATTTTGCACGACCATGCCCATGTGCTGACACACATCAACGAAGAGAACCTCGGCAAGGTCTCCACAATGGTCGAAAGCCTTTCGGGCATTGCTATTCCCCCCAACAAACCCATTATCGGCGAGAATGTCTTCACGCAGGTGGCAGGTGTGCATGCCGATGGTGACAACAAGAACAACCTCTATTGTAACGACCTCCTGCCCGAACGTTTCGGACGTAAACGTGAGTATGCCCTTGGCAAGAACTCTGGTAAGGCCAACATCCTCAAGAATCTCGAAGAACTGGGGCTTGAACTTACACCTGAACAGACACGTCGGGTGACCGACCGCATCATCGAATTGGGCGACAAGAAGCAGCTGGTCACACAGGAAGACCTTCCCTACATTGTGGCTGATGTGCTCAAGCATTCTGCTCCCGACGACCGTGTGAAGCTTATCTCTTATATGGTCTCCACAGCATACGGTCTCAAGCCGATGGCATCTGTCAAGCTCGAAGTGGACGGCGACATATTCGAAGAGTCAGCTATGGGCGATGGTATGTACGATGCTTTTGTGCGTGCCGTGCGCCACATCTACAAGAACAAACTCAATCGCACCTTCCCTTGGTTGACCAATTACCAAGTGAGCATTCCACCAGGTGGACGCACCGATGCCCTCGTACAAACCACCATCTCGTGGGTTTATAACGAACGGGCATATCGTACTCGTGCTCTCGATGCCGACCAGACGGAAGCTGCCATCAAAGCGACCATCAAGATGCTCAACATCATCGAGAATGAGTGAACCGATTGATGAGACCGTAAAAACTTTGTCACGAAAATTTGGTAGTGTTCAAAAAGAGGTGTACCTTTGTATTCCCAAAGAACAATATATCTTTAACCTTAAAAAAAGAAAGGAGAATTATGCAAAAGTATGAGAAAGTGATGGCTGCTGCCATTGTAGCCGTGGGACTCTCGGTGCTCGGACTGTGCATCAAGAGCGGTATTGACAATTTCACGAACAAAGACCGCCGTGTGACGGTGAAGGGATTGTCGGAAAAGGAAGTGGATGCAGACAAAGTGACGTGGACCATGACGTTGCAAGAGTCGGGCAACGAATTGACACCACTCTTTGCTCGTTTGAGGAACAAAACGGATGTCATTCTGCAGTTCCTGAACGATAAGGGCATTGAGGGGAAGGCGACAGCTACCATCAGTACCTTCAACGTGAACGACAATCTGGCTAATGTGTGGGGTGATAACAAACCACTCTATCACTATACGGTTTCCCGTTCTGTGCATGTTACTTCTAAAAATACGCAGTTTATCAGCGACGTGATGAATGACGAAGACGAACTGATAGACCTCGACATCATCTTGGATTCCAGTTACGCTGAATATGAATACACCCAATTCCAGAAACTTAAGCCCGAAATGATGGCAGAAGCCATTGCCAACGCGGAAAAGACGGCAAGCCAGTTTGCCGAAAACAGCCACTCTACCATCAATAAGATTGTGGAAGCTGGACAGGGCGAATTTTCCATTGACGAGGCCGATCTTCCCTACAAGAAGAAGGTACGTGTGGTATCTACTATCACCTATTCGCTGAAGGATTAAGTGTCTGAAAAAGCAGAAAATAGAGATAAACCATGTAAAACAGTTATGGCAAAGAAAGTTTTGTTCATCGTCGGTTCGTTGAGGAAGGATTCCTTCAACCGACAGCTTGCCAAAATGGCAGAAGCGCATATCGGCAACCGTGCCGAAGTGACTTATTTGGATTATCAGGATGTGCCTTGGATGAATCAGGACATCGAGTTTCCTGCTCCCGAAGCGGTGATACGTCTGCGTCAGACGGTGGCAGCAGCCGATGGCATCTGGATTTTTACACCTGAGTACAATTTCAGCTACCCAGGCCACTTGAAGAACCTTCTCGACTGGCTTTCCCGTCCGCTGAAAGCTGGCGACTACGCTACTCCGACAGTCATCAACGGAAAGAAAGTGGCGTTGAGTGGTGCTGGTGGCAAGATGGCGACAGGCAAGAGCCGTGAGAAACTCTCGGAGTTGCTCACATTCCTCCAAGCCGACCTGATGACCGAACCACAAACAGGTATTGTCCTCAACGTCGAGGCATGGACAGAAGGTCGCATGATTCTAACTGATGAACAGAAACAGGCGTTGGAACAGCAAGCCGATAAGTTTGTGGAGTGGGTGTGAGAGAGAACTAAACGTATAAACAGCGTGGGATGTGCCAATCGGTACATCCCACGCTGTTTTTATTCCATTGTTTTTATCTGTCTTTCGGATAGCGCTGTGCTATCCGTCTGTGCATCTTGATGGTTTTCATAATCCCATAAACTTTTTGTATTCATCTCCTCTTCTTCGGCTACGCCGTAACCACCCGCGTATGCTAAAAGCAATCGCAACCTACGATCGTACTATCGAAGGTTGCGATTATACTATCGAAGCTTACGATTGTACTATCGAAGCTTACGATTTGATGTGTGTGTCGGAATCCGAAGACTCTTTCATCAAGCGGTGGAAGTCTTCATTTTGGGAACAAAGGTACGAAATTTTTACGACTCTGTCAAGAGTCTATGCCCTTTTCTTGATGGAAAATGAAAGATAATTTGTCACCATGCTCTATCCCGACAAGCCTCGACATCCTCGGCTGAAGTACGTGTTGACAGTGAAGGGAGGGGCTTTGTTGGCTTCAAAGGCAATCTTTTGACAGACTTTGTCATAAACGGTGTGCCACAATGTCAGTTGGGAAGAAAAGCTGTGTCAGTATCGGATGCTGGCACGGCTTTTGTCTTAATGGTGTATCGGCTAAGGCTTCCTGTGAGTCGAGGCCATGAGTTATACACATTAATTATTATTAAGAACAAAAACTAAAAACAAATACGATTATGGGAAAGATTATTGGTATTGACCTTGGTACAACTAACTCTTGTGTATCGGTCTTTGAAGGCAATGAGCCTGTAG
>CADCDP010000041.1 GCA_902800305.1 uncultured Bacteroidales bacterium | reverse complement strand
TCTGGTGCCATCGGCATAGAATGATATGTGCATTTCTGTTGGCTCATCTTTGGTGAGCACAAAGGGTATGCAACCTCCAATTTCGACTGTAGCATCCGACTTTGCCATAACCAACAGACGGAACACCTCATTCATGGCAATCAACATATTCGACTTACCCGAAGCGTTTGAACCATATAGGATGCCTAACTTATACAAGAACACACCATCAGCAACTTCTGTGACAAGTTCCGAAGATGGTCCCTTGGCCACGAAGTTTAATTCCTGTTTGTCGCGAATGGAAAGGTAGTTCTTTACCCAAAAATCTCGAATCATACCACAATATTTTATTTATTATCGTAATTTTGCTACAAAATTACAAATTATTTTTGCAATAGGAATAAAATAACTTGGAAAAAGGTAAATAAATTACAATTTTGAGTATTTTTAACATTGTCTTTGATTTTTGCATGGCTAATTGGCATTAAAAAGGCTTTATCTTGTCACTGAAACTCCATGACTATCCATGATGCAAAATAGCCGACTCAACTCGTTTGTTTACGCATTGTTTACGCAGACATGAAAAAAGCACTTGCGAGAAACTCGTAAGTGCTTGATTTTCAAAGTGGACCAGCTTGGGCTTGAACCAAGGACCTCCAGATTATGAGTCTGTTGCTCTAACCAACTGAGCTACAAGTCCGATGGGGCGAAAAAATGACACCTTTGGAACTGGATGCTGGAGGAGGCTTGAAAAGCTTCGAGAGCAGGGTGAACCTTGGATGTCGTTTCTCGTGAGTTGTGCTACCAGGATTCGAACCTGGAATGACAGAACCAAAACCTGTAGTGTTACCATTACACCATAGCACAATCCTCAAAGCGTTCTACATACAGTGTGTTCCTTTCATTGTAAAATGTTGCACTCTTGGGAAGTGGACTTTTTAAAATTGAATGTGGACACTCTGTTGTGAATGCGACTGCAAAGTTAGAGTTTTATTTTGGATTTCCCAAAAGTTTTGCGAAAAAAAGTGGAAAAAGTGTTATTTTGTTTGTCTTTTTGAGGGAATATGTGTACCTTTGCATCAAATAATACCATGTTAACAGAGTTTTGGTGTGTATGACTCTGTCTTTGGTTTGTGAGATTTTTGTGTAAAACAAGACCGTCATAAGGTATAACAAAAATAAGGTATAACAAATAAAGTAATGGCGAAAACAAAACCGCTGATTCATAATAAACGTAGGAATAAGATACGCCTTCATCATGAAGGTACCCACACATTGCTCTACACGGGTGTGGTAGCAGCGATGATTATTTGGCTTGCGTGGCTTTCGAGAGGCACTTTAGCGTGGGGTTCCTACTTTATTATATTAGTTGTCCTGACTGTTTATGGCATTCTCCTGAACTTTTTCCGTTGTCCCATCCGAATGTTTACGGGACCGACAAACAAAACGATTGTCGCTCCTGCCGATGGACATATTGTTGTGATAGAAGAGGTGGACGAGGAAGAATACTTTCACGATAAGCGATTGATGATTTCCATTTTCATGAGTTTGACGAATGTACACGCCAACTGGGTTCCTTGTGACGGTACGATAGTGAAAGTGGGGCATCAGAATGGAAACTTCCTGAAAGCCTATCTTCCAAAGGCGAGTACGGAAAATGAACGTTCGATGGTGGTCATCCGTACCCCTCACGGTGTGGAAGTGATGGCACGTCAGATAGCGGGAGCAATGGCGCGTCGTATTGTCACCTATCCGAAAGAAGGGGAAGAGTGCTTTATTGATGACCACATGGGCTTTATCAAGTTCGGTAGTCGTGTGGACGTTTATTTGCCGTTGGGAACAGAAGTGCTGGTCAAGATGGGGCAGTCAACGGTGGGCAATATGACCATGATAGCTCGACTAAAATAGCTGCGCGTTCTTGTTGGGAGCCTCATGTGGGAAACGCTTGAAACATTCAGAAGATGAAAAAGCATATACCAAACATTATTACTTGCTGCAATCTGATTTGTGGTTGTATAGCCACTTATTGTGCCTTTCATCATGGTCATCAGGTTGCCTTTCTTTTTATTCTGCTCGGAGCATTTTTCGATTTCTTCGATGGCATGACGGCACGTGCATTGGGCGTGAGTGGGAAACTGGGCTTGGAGCTTGACTCTTTGGCTGATTGTGTGACATTCGGTGTCGCCCCATCGGCCATGCTGTTCACCTTATTTAATCATGTGGCTTATCCCGTATGGATGGGGAATGCGTTTTTCTTCAACGTCATGCCCTTTACGGCATTCCTGATGGCGGCTTTTTCGGCTCTTCGATTAGCGAAATTCAACATCGACGAGCGTCAGCACACCAGTTTTATAGGTATGCCTACTCCTGCCAACGCCATCTTCTGGGGCGCACTCATTTCCAGCAGCGAAGCATGGCTCACAGGACCACGTTTCAATGCCCTCTTCCTGTTCCTCTTTATGATACTCTCTTGCTGGCTGCTGGTGTGTGAAGTGCCCATGTTCGCCTTCAAGAGTTTTTCTTGGCAGAAGGATAAAATCAAGTTCCTGTTTTTAGGAATGTCCATCCTGCTTTTGGCTTATGGTGCTATCAGCGGTGGATGTGCTCCTGATGGTAGTGTCTGGACAGGATTGTGTCGTGCGGCAGCTGGCTGTATCGGACTTTATGTCGCATTGTCAATCGTGGCATCTTATTTGCTGAAGGAAGACTAAAGGAGAACGGTCTCCCTTCAATTAAACGATTGTATAGATTATGACATCCATACTCTTATTCTTTTTTTTCTTAGTGCTCTTCGTCATTGTTGGTGCAGTGTTTGTGGGTGTGTACCTCTTGAGTAAACTGATGGGTGGCTTCAGCAACCTGAAGCATCTGTTTTATCAGTTGACAGGGTGGGGCTGTAAGGACAATGCCCGTCGAACGTCTGCCAAAAAGTCAGCATCTTCAAGACGTTCTTCTCGCACGTCTTCTACCAGCCAAAGTACTTCTTCCGCACAAGACAGCAACAGTTCGTCTGGTAAGGTGTTTGGGCAGAACGAAGGCACGTATGTCGATTTTGAAGAGGTGAAGGACAACCATCACTGAAGATTCCCCTTTTTACATTTACTCAATAGGACTCATGCCGGATGGGGCTCCCCGTCCGCATGGTTCTTCCTATACCCCTAAATCGCACCCGTCGGGTTCGACTTGCCGCACCCGACGGGTACGACGCATCGGACCCGACGGGTGCGATTTAGGGGTGCGCTGTATAGGGCGAAATCCCTTTGCTTTTTTAGGCAGGTCTCACCTGCCCGTTTCCTTCAATAAGCCACTTGTAAGTTGTAATTTCCTCCAAAGCCATCGGCCCTCTTGCGTGGAGCTTCTGGGTGGAGATGCCGATTTCTGCTCCCAATCCGAATTGTGCACCATCGGTAAAGGAGGTCGGGACGTTGTGGTACACACAAGCGGCATCCACTTGGGCGAGGAACTGGTCGGCAGTGGCACGATTCTCGGTGATGATGCACTCCGAGTGACCAGAACCGAAACGCCGGATGTGGCGGAAGGCCTCGTCTGCCGATGTAACTGTCTTGATAGCCATCGTGTAGGACTGAAATTCAGTGCCATAGCTTTCTTCGGTCGATGGCTTGAGCAATTCTGCAGGGTAGTTGCCGTTGAGGACAGCAAGAGCAGGATTGTCTGCATAAATGAGCACGTTGCTTTCTTTCAGCGGTGCACAGAGGGTTGGAAGGTCTGCCAGACGGTCTGCGTGTATCAATGTACAATCGAGTGCGTTGCAGACACTCACCCGACGTGTTTTGGCATTGTTGATGATGCGAGCACCCTTCTCTGTGTCTCCGTCCTTGTCGAAATAGGCATGGCAAACGCCAGCTCCTGTCTCGATGACAGGCACTGAAGCTTCTTGACGCACAAAGTCGATGAGTCGTTTGCTGCCACGAGGAATCACCAAGTCCACATACCCATTCGCATGAAGCAAAGCTCCCGTAGCCTCATGGGTGGCTGGAAGCAGGGTGATAGCGTTTTCGTTGATGCCGAAGTCTTTGAGCACTCCCTTGATGAGGCTCACGATGGCTGTGTTGCTGTCGTCGGCATCTTTTCCGCCCTTCAAGATACAGGCACTTCCTGCCTTCAAGCAGAGAGAAAATACGTCGAACGTCACGTTAGGACGGGCTTCATACACAATGCCAATGACTCCGAAAGGCACACTTACACGCTTCAAATCCAATCCGTTCGGCAAGACTGTATGCTTCAGCACTTTGCCTAGAGGCGAAGGGAGTGTAGCCACGTTTCGTGTGTCTCCTGCAATGCCTTCGATGCGTTTAGGGGTCAGTTTCAGACGGTCATACATGGGGTTTGCTGCATCCATGCGGCTGAGGTCTTTTGCATTCGCGGCCAAGATGGTGTCTGTCTCAGCAATGGCCTTGTCGGCCACAGCCATCAGCACTTGGTTGATGGTGTCGTTATCGAGTAATGCAAGGTCGATGCTTGCAGCTTTCGCCGCTTGGAACATCTCTTGTAGCGACGCTTGAAAATTCTCTTCTAACATAAAAACTCCGTGCAGGGTGTATTGTCCCTGTCATTCATTAATTTCAATAAAATGTTGTCTCTTTTTCCGTTGGCGATGATGACGCTGATGCCAGCGGCAGCCGTTTGTGTGGCCACATTCGACTTGCTTTGCATCCCTCCACGTCCAGCCGTCGATTTCTTCGTTTGGATATATTCGTCGAGCTTCTTCCCTGGTTTCACGATGCTGATGAGTCGTGATTCGGGGTCGGTAGGGTCACCTGTGTAGATGCCGTCGATGTTGCTCAGAATGATGAGCATTTGCGATTGCGTCATCCGAGCCATCAATCCCGACAGTTCATCATTGTCTGTGAACATCAGCTCCGTCACTGACACCGTATCGTTCTCATTCACAATCGGTAGCACACCATTCTCCAACATCACCCTCATGCAGTTCTCCTGATTCTTGCGATGCTCCGAGTCAGAGAAGTTCTCCTTTGTGGTGAGCACCTGCCCTACGGGGATGCTATACTCTCTGAAAAGCTCGAAATAGCGGTTAATCAGTTTCGCTTGTCCCACAGCCGAGAAGAGTTGTCGCTGGTCAACAGAGTCGAGGTCGTGCAAAATGTGCTTCAATTCACTTCGTCCGCTTGCCACAGCACCCGACGACACCAGAATGATTTCGTGTCCTTCGCTGCGCAAACAAGCGATTTGGTCAACAAGAGCCGACATACGAGTCACATCGAGCGACCCATCTGCCCTCGTCAACACATTACTTCCAATTTTAATTGTTATTCTCATCGTAAAAAGAACAAACATGCAGCAAAAGCGCCACACGCCAATCCAATAATTAAACCTTCAATAAAAACCTTTTTCTTCATTTTAGTAGTACCCAAATCTCTCTATAAAAGTAATGGTAAACAGCTTGATTGTGAATGCACTATCCTCCAATCTTGGCCTCTAAGCCATACCGCTGTATGATGTCCAGCGCATGTTGCTGCACCTCTTCTGAGGGTGCCTCCATCGAGAACGCGTCGGGGTTATACGTTGTGCCCAGTCGGGCATGTTTCCCCTTTCCTACATCGTGATAAATCAGCAAATTGACCAATTCTGGCTTTGTGGGCAACGATGCCAAAAACGCTGCCGAGGCCTCCAAGTTCTCGTCATCCGTATTCACCCCCACAATCAGCGGAATCCTAATCCAAAACCTCTTGCTCAACTCGCTTAGCGTCCTGATGTTGCTGAGAATCTGCCCATTCCTTACACGTGTGTAGTGCAAATGCCGTTCGCTGTCCATCAGTTTCAAGTCAACAAGGAACAGCTCACACCGTTCTGCCACGCGCTTCACCTGTCCTTCCGAAGCAAACAGCGTTGTATCGACAGTCCTGTGGAAACCTCTTCTGCCCAACTCATCCAACACCTCACACAGATAATCCGTGTGCATCAACGGTTCGCCTCCACACATCGTCACACCACCGCCGCTTTCCTCCATCACCAGCCGTTCTTTCTCCACCACAGCCATCAAATCCTCCATTTTCCATTCCTTGCCAGCCATTTCCAAAGCCAGTGTAGGACATTCATCCGTGCATTTCCCACAAGCCACACATCTTCCCAAGTCCTTGATGCCCTCATGGGTCAGCACGAGATTCTTCTGCGGACATACTTCCACACACGTCTGACATCCGATGCACTTCTTCTTCGTGTACATCTTCACAGGCCTTTCCTCGAAGCCTTCAGGATTGTGACACCACACACACCTCAACGGACAACCCTTTATGAAGATAGTTGTCCTGATGCCTGGGCCATCATTGATGGCAAACCGTTTGATGTCGAAAATAAGAGCCATCTTTCCTTTTTGGGTTGCAAAGTTAATGCTTTTCCTTGGAGTGTCCAAACAAAAGACGGATTTTCAACGCCGTTTCGCTTTCCTTGCCATCTCAAACAGCTCCACAGGCAGATGGCAGTAGCCGTTGGGGTTCTTGTCGAGATAGTCTTGATGGCGTTCGTCAGCAGGGTAGAAGTTCTGCAAAGGCTCCACCTCCACAGCGATGGGGGCATCCAGTTTCTGCTGCTCATCGGCAAACACTTTTTGGATGATGGGCAGGTCGGTCTCTGAAGTGTAATACACACCTGTGCGATAGCGAGTGCCTTCATCGTGGCCTTGCTTGTTGAGGCTGGTTGGGTCGATAGCCTTGAAGAACATCTGCAAGAGAAACTCCAAGTCCACCATCGTGTCATCGTATTCGATGCGCACCGTCTCTGCATATCCCGTCGTGTCAGTGTACACCTCCTCGTAGGTGGGGTTGTCTGTGCTTCCATTCGCAAATCCCACCTCAGTGTTTGTCACTCCCTCTATTTGTTTGAAAAAGTGTTCGGTGCCCCAGAAACAGCCACCAGCCAAGAAAATATCTTTTGTCATAAGTTGAGTTTTTGGTTTTTGTTCCGTTTGCAAAGGTAGGGAATTTAAGTATACATTTCACTTACGACAGCAAATTTTTCACTTTTCACTTTCACTTTTCCCTTTTTATCCGTACCTTTGCAAACGGAATGGAATTAAAATCTCTCCTTAGAGACTCGGCGCATAAGCCGCAAAAACTCCTTAACTCCTAAACTCCTTAGACAAAAAAATCTTTCCTTAGAGAAAGAAACTCAACAATTCAAAATGGAAGAAAGATGAGAAATTCGATATTCATGCGGATGCTCAAACCATTTTTCAGTTCCGTAGCCACTCGAACCACTTTGTTGGTGCTTATGTTGATTGCTGCCATCATGGTGGTGGCAGGCTTATGGCAGGTACAGAAAGTGCGAACCATCGTGACGGATGAAGCTCACAGTCAAGTTCGCCGTTCGATGGAAGCAGCCATCAACGTAATAAGTGGTCATGTGTCGAATGTGGAGACGGCTGTCAACACGGCAGCTGCCTATGCCCAAACTGAAGCACGCCACGAGGTCAGAAGCTACGAAGTGCTCCATCGCCTGATGGATGCCGATGCCGACTCGGTCATCTCTGCTGCCACACTCCTTTATCGCGACAGCTATTTTCCACAGCATGGACGTTACTATGCCCCCACCTTGGTGAGAAACCCTGAGAATGGCCGTCTGGAGGAAAATGAGATTGGAGGACCCGACAACGACTTCTGTTATTTGGAAACAGACAGCAACTGGGTCTATACCAATCAGTTAGATTGTGGCTACTGGTGTTTGCCATACGCCGACTCCATCTCCACTAAACGCGCCATGGTCACCTATTCCGTGCCGCTCCACGATGAACACGACAGCATTTATGCCGTGCTGTGTGCAGATGTGGCACTCAACTGGGTGAAAGCGATTGTCGAAAGTGCCAAGCCTTACGACTATTGTCAGGCGATGGTGCTCAGCCGAGATTCCATGTACATCAGCTGTCCTGACCCCCAATGGGAACAGACCATCAATGTCATCAAACACGCCCAGCAGTTCGGCGACACGAGCTACCTCAACCTCACACGCCGTATGTTGAGCGGGATGGATGGCACCGACACGCTGATGAAGGACTTTTCCCTCGCCACATCCACTGGACAGGAGAAAAAACAGCGAGCCATCGTCTATTACGCCTTCGTGCCACGAGTGCAATGGTCAGTCAGTTTCGCCATTCCCGAAGCGAAAGTCATGGACAGCCCCAATCGACTGCGAGCCTTCATGCTCATGCTGCTCGTGGTTCTGCTCGCCACCATCGCCCTCGTGCTCCATCTCGTCATCCGTGCCCAGATGTGGCCGCTGAAGAAGTTGGCTGAATCGACCCGTCAGATTGCCGAAGGACACTTCGACGTGCAGCTGCCCTCCATCAAGACCCACGACGAAATCCGCCATCTGCGCGACTCCTTCATGGAGATGCAGAAATCCTTGGCACGATACATCGATGACCTGCAAGCCACCACCACCTCGAAAGCCTCCATCGAGAGCGAACTGAAAGTGGCCAACGGCATACAGATGTCGATGCTCCCCAAGATTTTCCCCCCCTATCCCGAGCGCGATGACATCGAGATATGCGGACAGCTCACCCCTGCCAAAGCGGTAGGCGGCGACCTCTTCGACTTCTACATCCGCGACGAGAAGCTCTTCTTCTGCATCGGCGACGTGAGCGGGAAAGGAGTGCCAGCATCCCTCGTGATGGCCGTCACACGCTCCCTCTTCCGCACCGTCTCGGCGCATGAATCTGCCCCCGACCGCATCATTACCAACATGAACGAATCGATGTCCGATATGAACGATACGAACATGTTTGTCACCCTTTTCATCGGTGTGCTCGACCTCCCCACAGGTCGTCTGCGCTACAGCAATGCAGGACACGACGCACCCCTGCTCGTGGGCACAAGCCTCCAGCAGCTCCACGTCGATTCCAACATACCCGTGGGAGTCCTCCCTGGATGGAAATACACCCCACAGGAAACCACCCTCTCCCCACACACCACCATCTTCCTCTACACCGACGGCCTCACCGAGGCAGAAGACAGCCAGCACGGCCAGTTCGGCGAAGAGCGCGTCAAGCAGGTGGCCACACAAGCCGTGGAGCACCAGCGGCAAGCCCCCGACCTCTTCGTCGCCGACATGACAGCCGCCGTCCACCACTTCGTGGGCGAAGCCGAACAGAGCGACGACCTCACCCTGCTCGCCATCCAATACACCAAAGAACACCTCGTCGAGCGCATCGAGCGCAGCATCACCCTTGCCAACGACGTGCAGGAAGTGCCCCGACTGGCAGACTTCGTGGATGAAGTGTGCGAGGCACTTGGCTTCGACATGAGTGTGACTATGCAGATGAATCTGGCTATCGAGGAAGCTGTGGTGAACGTGATGAACTACGCCTATCCAGCAGGCCACAAGGGAAACGTGCGCATCGAAGCTCATGCCAACGACGTGCGCCTCAAGTTCACCATCATCGACAGCGGAACCCCCTTCGACCCCACCGCCAAGGAAGAAGTCGATACCACACTTTCCGCCGAAGAACGCCCCATCGGAGGACTCGGCATCCACCTCGTGCGCCAGCTCATGGACTCCATCAACTACGAACGTATTGACGGGAAGAACGTGCTCACCCTACGTAAGAAATTATAAACTCAAAAACTTAAAAAACAAAAAACTCATTAAACATGAAAACAACCATTCAAGAACAAGACGGCAACCTCGTTGCCTACTTCGAAGGACGACTCGACACAGCAGCCGCCCCACAGTGCGAAATCGACCTCAAACCCCTCGGCAACTGCACAGGAAAAAACATCGTTCTCGACTGCACAAAGCTCGAATACATCTCATCTAGTGGCCTACGCCTCTTCCTCGGAGTGCTCAAAAACGCCAAGTCACAAAAGAGCCATGTCTATATCACAGGCATGAACGATACCATCCGCAGCGTCTTCGCCCTGACAGGCTTCACCAGCCTCTTCGAGTTCAAATAAACCCCACGCCCCATGAAGAAACTACACACCCTCATGCTCTGCTTGCTCATCGTGGCAAGCGGAGCATTTGTGTCCTGTTCCGACACAAGCGACACCCCTACACCCCCCTCTCGGCAGCACACGGCGGCAGTAGAGGAACTGATGGACATCTGCCAACACAACGCCGAAGTGAAAGCACTCCTCACACACGCCATCGCACAAGCCGCCACCATTAACCCCGATCGCCACTACAATCCTGCCCAGACACTCGACGAATTCTACGACTTCATCGACTGGAACGTGCGCCAGCTTCCCTGGGACGTGATGATACACCCCGCCCCCAACGACTACGGACGCTCCCTCTACGGACGCACCGACCAAGGCATCGGCTACTTCTGGTTCATCATCGACCAGCCCCTCGACGAACTCCGCGACCGTGGTTATTTCTATCCCACCATCGAATTTGTCGAGCCCTTCTCCTCTTGGCTCTCTACCTATAGCAATACGTGGGGCGACTTCCTCAACACCGAAGAAAGCTGGAACGACACCTACTACAACCTCGTCAAAGACGACCCCGATTGGGGACTTACCGAAGGGTGGTACGGCCAAGGCAACCAGTGGCGCACCTACAACGAATTCTTCGCCCGAAAACTCGTCTCCCCTTCCGTCCGACCCATCGCCGATGCCGACGTGGTGCTCCCAGCCGACTCCTACCCCAAGGGCACTTGGCAGATAGATGACCAAAACCAACTCGTCTATCCCCACGACCTTCAAATCAAGACCGCCCGCATCACCGACATCGCGCAGCTCATCGGCAACGACTCACACTACAAAGACGCATTTGCAGGAGGCACACTCACCCACACGTTCCTCGACGTGAACTCCTACCACCGTTACCACGCCCCTGTTGATGGCCGTATCCTCGAACTCCGCACCGTACCAGGCGTGTCGGCAGGAGGAGGCTACACCCTGTGGGACGACCAGCAAAAACTCTATTATTACGTCAATGACCTCGGATTCCAGATGGTCGAGACACGTTCCTGCGCCATCATCGACACCCCCCAGTTCGGACTCGTTGCCATGCTCCCCGTCGGTATGTCCCAAATCTGCAGTGTCAACTGGACACCCACCCTCCACGTCGGTCAGGCCCTCCACCAAGGTGACGAAATGGGTTACTTCCAGTTTGGCGGCTCCGACATCGTCCTCATCTTCCAGCGCGGCATCCACGTCGAAATCCTCCACAATGGCAATCTCACCCTCATGGGGCAACCCTACGCAAAACTAAGAGAAGAGTGAATGGAACACCCTTCACCCCTCTCATGCCGAAATCTGAACAAAGCACAACCCACACATCCCGTCTGGAATCTGTATTTTTCGTGAGTATATAAATGGGTCTGTTATTCTTTGAAAAGCTTCTGGGAGAATAATGTGAGGTAGATGCGCCAGTTGCGCCAGATGTGGCCACCGTCGTTCTCGTAGTACTCGTATTGGTAGCCCTTCGTGTCGAGATACTGGCGCAGCGTCGTGTTCTGCTGCATTAGGAAATCGTCCTTGCCGATGGCTATCCAGAAGAGTTTGGGCTTCGAGTTGAATAGCCGTGCCATCTGTGCGTCGTACTCGGCATCAGGCTTGGGGTCTTGGCTGTTCAACCAGCCGCCCAACGCCATCATCGTGGCGGCTGACTGCAAACCGTAATAGTCGAACGTCTCTGGATAGAGCCGCGAGATGCCAAAGGTGTGTCCGCCACCCATCGAGAGACCGGACACGGCACGGCCAGAACGCTTCGCAATGGTCTTGTAGCGGCTGTCGATAAAGTGTACGATGTCCATAAAGCTTGCTTCCATCGAAGCCTTTGCCTCGCGGTCGCGGAAGGCATTGCCGTCGGGTGTGTACATCCCTTCATGCCACCATCCTGGAGCTGCATTGCAGGTCGGGTTGCCGTTGGGCATCACCACAATCATCGGCTTTGCTTTCCCTTCAGCGATGAGGTTGTCTAAAATGTGCGAGGTGCGTCCCAAGTCGCCCCATGCCGTTTCGTCACCACCCCAGCCGTGAAGCAGATAGAGTACGGGAAAACGCTTCTTGCCGTCGTAGGCAGCTGGCAAATAGACCGTCATGCGACGTTGCTGACCCAGCGTCGGGCTGTCGTACCACACACGGGAGAGGGTGCCATGAGGAACGTCGTTCACTTGATAAAGGTGTCCCTTGTCGTCCTTCGACTTCGTTACGATGAAGATGTTGCTCAGCGTCGAGATGTCGCGATTGACATAGCTGTTCGCTGGGTCAACGATGCGCTGCCCGTCCACCGTGAGGCTGTAGGAGTACAACTCTGGATTCAAAGCCGCGGTCGTCGCTGTCCACACGCCGTTGTCCTGCTTCGTCATGTTCAGCGTCTTACTCGAAATCTCATCGAAGTCGCCTGTCACACTCACCTGTTGCGCTGTGGGGGCATAGAAATTAAACGTCACCGTCCCGTCCACGTTGATGATGGGGGATTTCACTTGAGGTCTGCGCCCCAGTTGTTGCTGGCTGTAGCCGTTCGCTGCCACCAAAAAGCTGCAGACGAGAATCATAAACTGTTTCATATATTATTGTTTTTTGATGGTTAGTTTATCTCCACTCAAATCCACCTCGAACAGGTGTGGTGTGCGTACCGTTCGGCCATGAGCGTCTTTCTGGTGTAGGTGTACGGACATCATCCATTGGCCGTCGAAACGCTGGAAGAGCATAGAGTGACCATAACCTGGAGGTGTGATAGGTTCTGTCTCTTGTACCCAAGGACCGTCCAGCGTGCCGCTCTCGCTATAGGCGACACCTTGTGTATAGACATCATACACCCACGATGTCCAAACCATGCCAAGGCGACCAGTGGCAGTACGGAAAAGGAATGGGCCATCGGTCACCTTGTTCCACGTCACTTCGCCTTGGCCGTTCTTCTCGCGACTCCAAGGCGAATCGCTGGCTCGGAAGAGAACTTTCGGCTCGCCTACTGTGCCGCTGAGGTCGGGCTTCAATTCGATTTTTTCCATAGTGCCGTTCCAGTTCTGTAGCCATTCGCCACAAAACACCATATAGGGCTTGCCATCTTTGTCGCGCCAGAATGTGCCATCGAGTGTCGGACGGTTAGCGGGCAGGTAGGTGGCATCACCAAAGGTATGGTAGGGCCCCATCGGGTTGTCCGCACGCAACACTTGTGAGGCACGACGCTCGATGACGTTGCCTCGAACAGTGTCTATCTTCACCGCTTGGTTCGTGAACGTTGCGAAGTAGTAGTACCAGCCGTCGCCCGTCTGATGCAGTTCCGCAGCCCATATCATGGGGCGTGGTCCCATCCATGAGTCGGCTTCGAATTCTGTTACACGGAATGGTCCTTCCCAAAGCTGTAGGTTTTGGCTGCGCCACATCATGCCGCCTGTGCCCGTCATGTAGTACATCTGTGTCGCCTTGTCGGCCAATATCGCTGGGTCACTCAGCCGGATGGAGTCCAGCGGGATGCCCTTCCGTATCTGTTGGGCGCGTTGTGCCGATGCCGAAAGTGACATCATCAATCCGACTGTCCATAAAACGAATAGCTTTCTCATATTTTTCTATTTTTTGGTGAATAATGCTGTTTTATCGCCTGTCTCGGTTGCCCCACTTCTTGTCGTAACGTCCTTCGGTGTCCACTTTGCCTCCGAACATGTTGAGACGGTAGCGGACATGAAGCATGGCATAACTGTTGATGCTATTGTAGCGAGTGTCGCTACGGGCGTTGGCGTTCACCCATCGCTCATAGTTGCTTTGCTGCTGGAGGAGGTCGTAGAAGTTGAGTGCCACGACAAGAGTTTTACTGCGGAGGAAAGTCTTGGATATTTGTCCATTCCAAATCAGTTCGTTTGTGTTCATGGAGGGGTCGTTGTAGCCGCGACGGCTATGTTCGCGAATGTTGGTGCTCACCTCGAATCCTGCTGGAAGTCGGAAGAGCATTTGGCCGCCATAGCTGAACTGCCATGTGTCGAGGTTGGCGTTAGGTTGTAGTTCGTTGCGCGTGTGCTGAAAGTTCACATTGCCATCGATGGTGATTTCAAACCAATCGTTGCGGAAACTGGCATTCAGTCGCTCGTTGAGGTTGATGCTTCGAGTCGTGTTTTTCTCGGCATCGGCCTTCTGCTGGGCGACATAGCTGACGTAGTTGTTGTAGCGGGCACGGGTGTCTGTACCAATGTTCCAATGCCCCGTGGAGTCAATTGCCGTGTTGAAGGTGAATCCTCCGTCGGCATTCCAGTTGCCGTTGATGTTTTCAGGACGAGAGATGCTTCCTCCTGTCTCTGCGTTATATCGCACAAGGTTGGAGATGCTGTTGCGTGTGATTCGGCAGTTGGTGTATGCCACAAAAGAGCGTTTGTGGCGAGCTATGTAGTTGTTGTAGTAGATGTTGAGCGAGTTGGTGAACTGAGGCTTCAATCCTGGGTTTCCTTGTGTGATGTAAAGCGGATTGGAGTCGTCGGTGATGTCGAGCAACTGGGTGATGTCGGGCTGTCGGGTGTCGCCTCGATAGTGGAACCAGATGTTCTGCTGATCGCTGAACTTATAGTGGAAGTCGATGGTAGGCGTAAAGTTCATCACGTTGCGGATGGTATCGACGTAAATGCCTCTATAGTCTTGTATGAAATTAGAGTGTTGGGGCTGTAAGAGCACACCCACGTTGTAGTCGTAAGTCTCTTCCCAATGTCGGAGTGTAAGACGGATATTGTGGGTGTAGTTCTTATATTCGGAGAATCGGCTGAGGTCGCTGTCGAGGTAGTAATCCAAGGGGTGATTGAGAGTCGCGAATTGTGAATGCTCACCAATCCAAGGGCCCCACTCTCGATAGACGGGCACGATGCCAGTGAAAATGTTGATGGGTTCGTGGCTGAAGTCGTAGGTTTGGCGGTCGCTCTTATTTTGGTTGTAGCGCAGTTCATAGTTGGCTTGCAGATGGGCACCTTTCCAGAGGGGTTCGCTGTAGTTGGCACTCAATACATAGCCGCTGTTGTCGGATGGGGTGGTGTTGTAGCGAGCCGTGAAATAAGTGGAGTCTTGTCCTGCCTGATTCTGTACGAGGAAAAGATGCACCTCGTTGTTAGAGGCGTTCTGTTGCTGATTGTCGCCAGCACTGCCTTCCACTCGCAAAGTGATGTTGCGGCCACGAGGGTTCAGACGGCGATAGAGTTGCAACATACCCCATACGTTCTTGTTGCGTCCGTAGCTGAGGCTGGCTTGTCCGTTCTGGTTGACGGCAAGTTGCTTCTGATTCATCAACGTGATGGCTTCAGGGGAAAGCGGGTCGTTGGTGTAGAGATAAGGATCGTCGCTGAAGGTGGCCGATTGGGAGGTGTTGATTCCGTCACTCTTTCCATAGCTTCCATTGGCGCGCACCAAGATGTTGGTCAACGTGTCGGGCTTCCACTCCACACGCATATTGCCGTTCCAGTTGTCGTTGCGCGACAGATTGACGGAATTACTGTTGGAGAATGTCCGATAGTCTTGGCTGTAAAAGTTCTCACGGGAGTTCTCATTGCGGTTGTCGCCATTGCGATGGTTCCAGCGGAGGCTGAAATCGACCTTCACTTTCTTCCCATCGTCGTAATTGAAGTTCGTGCCCAACATCTTGTTGGTGTTCAATCCTCTACGATTCCACCAACCTGCATTTTCCTCCTTGTTGTTGGCATTCCCCATCAGCACGAAACGTGTCTTGTCGGTGAAGCTGCTTCCCATTCCACGCAAGGCATAGCGTTCTTCTGTACCTCCTGCCAAGTCAAGATTGGTCATGTAACCCCGATTCATGCCCTTCTTGATGGTGAAGTCGAGCACCGTCTCCTTATTGCCATCCTCAATGCCTGTGATGCGAGCTTGGTCGCTCTGCTGGTCGTAAAACTTTACGTTCTGGATGATGCTCACAGGAATGTTTTTCAGTGCTGTTTCGATGTCGCCCAACATAAATTCTTTTCCGTCCAACAGAATCTTCTTCACGACCTTACCGTTGATGGTTATGTTGCCGTCTTCATCAATGTCGGCTCCAGGCATTCGCTTGATGAGTTCCTCGATGGCTGAACCTTCTGGGGTGCGGTAGGCTTCAGGATTATACAGCAGCGTGTCCTTCTTCACTACCACTTGCGTCGCATTCGCTTTCACCACAGCTTCCTTCAGCAGCATATCGTCTTGTGCCATACGGATGTTGCCCAAATCCATATTCTGTTCTCGCCGCAATGTTACCTCACGTTCGATGGTTTGGTAGCCGATGTATGATATTTTTAGGCGGAACGTTCCCAAGGATGGAACATCCACAGAGAAATTTCCTTTTTCATTGGAGATGGTTCCACCAACGAAGGCACTATCTACTGCCCAAAATAGCTGGATGGACACATGCTCCATCGGTTCCTTCGAGTCGATGTCGGTCAAATGCCCATTGATAGTGAAATTTCGTCGTGAACCTTCAGCTTGACGTTGCCAATCTTGTGCGATGACACTAAAGGCTGTGGTCATCATCAGAAATACGAGTAGTAATAATCTTCTCATAGAGTGTCGTGCTTGTTGAAGTAGTTTAATATTAAGTTTTTCATTTCTCTTCTGTCCGCACCTTTCTTTGATGGCAGACAAAAAAACAATAGGTAAGACGTTCCTATAGGAATGAAAGTTTAAGGGATGCATCGACCTATTATGTTTTTTTAACGGTTTGCGTTAGTTACCCCTTTCCTGTTCATACGCCAAGGCTTTACGCATCATTGCGGACTTGCAGCACACCTCTTAGCCGCACCCGTCGGGTGCGACGTGCCGTACCCGACGGGTACGATGAGCCGTACCCGACGGGTGCGATTGGGAGGTGTCGTGTACATGGAGTTGGGCTTGTCTTGGGGTGGTATCTCAGTCCTCTCCCTTCCCGTTTTGTACCATCAAAAAAAAACAGCACTCATGGGGGGGCCATGAGTGCTGTGGATGGATAGGATGCTCAATCAATTCTCACAGAGTGTCATTTTCTGTCCGTGCAATAATCTCGTTCTGGAGCTGTTCGGTCATGTCGTTGAAATAGTCGGAATAGCCAGCTACACGCACGAGCAGGTCTTTGTAGTCGTCGGGTTGCTTCTGGGCATCGAGCAGGGTCTGCGTATCGACGATGTTGAACTGGATGTGGTGACCACCCATCGAAAAGTAAGCACGAATGAGGGAGACGAGCTTGCGGAGGTCTTCATCGCGCTTCAAGAGTGAAGGAACGAAGCGCACATTGAGCAGGGTACCGCCCGACTGGGTCTGGTCGAGCTTGCCGAGCGACTTGATGACGGCAGTGGGGCCATGGGTGTCGGCTCCATGGGCGGGGGATGTGCCGTCACTGATGGCGAAGTGTGCCAAACGGCCATTGACGGAGGCTCCGCAGACGGAACCGAAGTAGTTGTGGCAGGTGGTGGAGAGCATATTGAGCTGGGTAGTGCCGCCTCGCGTGTTGGGATGCCCTTGGATGGCGGCGACAAGGTCGTCATACACTTTCACGGCAATGGTGTCGGCCTCGTCGTCGTCGTTGCCGAAGAAGGGGGTGTGGTTGAGGATGTACTGGCGCATCACTTCATATTTACCATTTGCCATTTGACATTCAACATTTGACACTTCACATTTCACATCTCCGGCCTCGCCTCTTCCCCAGTTAGAGGCGATGGCATGGAGCAGTTCGTCCATGGTGAACCGCTTGTCGTCGAACACGTGCTTCTTGAGGGTGGAGAGGCAGTCGGTGATGGTGCCAAGTCCCGTACATTGTATATATGTTGTGTTGTAGCGTGCGCCACCACTATAATAGTCGCGTCCGCGTGTGATGCAGTCGTCGATGAAGAGGGAGAGGAAGGTGGCTGGGGCATAGAGAGAGAACATGCGCTCGATGTAGTTGTTGACGGCGAGCTTGAGATTGACGAAGTAGCGCATCTGCTGGTGGTAGGCTTCGTAGAGCTGTTCGTATGAAGTGAAGGTGCGTGGGTCGCCTGTCTCCAGTCCAAGCTTCTTGCCTGTCATGGGGTCGATGCCATTGTTGAGGGTAATTTCCAGTATCTTGGGCGTGTTCAGATAGCCTGTGAGGATATAGGCTTCTTTGCCAAAGGCTCCCACCTCGATGCAGCCAGAGCAGCCACCTTCGTTGGCATCTTCTTGAGTCTTGCCCTGACGAACCAGTTCCTTCGTGTAGGTGTCGGGGTTGAAGACGGAGGGGTAACCGTGCCCTTGTCGGATGACCTTGGCTCCTGCCATGACGAAGTCATCGGGGGTGACTTTGCTGACATGGATGGAGAGTCCTGGCTGCAATTCGTGCAGTTCTTCCTGTATCTCCAAGATGATGTAGGAAAGTTCGTTGACGGCGTTGTTGCCGTGGCGGTCGATGCCGCCGATGTTGATGTTGGTGAAGTCGTTGTAGGTGCCCGACTCCAAGGCGGTGATGCCCACCTTGGGAGGTGCTGGCTGGTTGTTGAACTTTATCCAGAGGCAGGAAAGGAGTTCCTTGGCTTTCTCACGTGTCATGGTGCCGTCAGCAAGTCCTTTCTGGTAGAAGGGATAGAGGTGCTGGTCGATGTGCCCAGGGTTCATGCAGTCCCATCCGTTCAGTTCGGTCACTGTGCCGAGATGGACAAACCAGTACATCTGGATGGCTTCCTGCATGTCGCGTGGGGCATGGGCTGGTACCCAACGGCATACGTCGGCAATCTTTCGAAGCTCCAAGACCCTCTCTGCCCTGCGGGCATCTCCCCCATAATGGGGAGAGCCATTCGGGGTGTTTTCTAATTCGTCAGCCATGCGGTCGGCGAGGTCTGCATGACGTTCTGCGAAGAGGATGGCGGCATCGCAGGAGATGTCCATGGCTTGGAGTTCCTGCTGCTTGTCGGTGGCTTCGGGGTCGTTGATGAAGTCGAGTTCGGAGAGAGTCTTGGCAATGAGTGCCTTGCAGTCGAGCAAGCCACGATGATACATCTTGCCGTCCATCGCCGTATGACCACCTGCACGTTGCTCCATAAACTCTGTGAACACACCAGCATGGTAGGCCTCTTCCCACTCCTTGCTCACGTGGCTGAAAATGCGTTCACGTTGGGTGCGTCCCTCCCAATAGGGGATGACCTCACGCTCGTAGGTGTCGATGTCCTCCTGAGAGATAAGGTAGGGCTGGAGTTCGCGGTCGTTCAGTGTGTGGAGGTCTTCCACCGAGTGACAAGTCAGCTCAGGGAAAGTAGGCACGGCTTTGGGCACAGGACCACGTTCGCCCACAATCAGTTCGTCCTCGCCGATATAGATGGTTTTCTTCTTGCAAATCTCGTAGAAATTGCGAGCACGGAGGATGCAGTTGGGCATCTTGCCGTAGTTCTCCTTGTAGAACGCCGTCTCGATGAGCGCACGTTCAATCGTCAGTGTGGTGGGAGTGTCGATGCTCTGCTGGTGCAGACGCTTCACACGGTCGTTCATGCCGCCCTCATTCTCAGGGTGCTGGAGGGCGTAATTCATTTTGCTGTGCGGCTTGCGCATAGCGACGGTAGTTGCCATAGATAGATATTTAGTTGTTTAGAAGTTAAAAGTGAAGAGTGAAAAGTGAAAAATTTGCTACCGCAACTGTTTGCTACCAGTTGACGCCCAAGTGCGGTAGCAAATTTTTCACTTTTCATTTATACCTTTTCCCTTTTTAAGTGAATCCTTTTGTCTTGTTTCTCTTGGCTCGTTCGATGCCTGAAGCCTCCTTCACGGCCTGTTTCTCTTCGAGTGGCAGCTTGTTCCACCACTCGGAGCACTCTGGATAGGTCTTGCCCGACACCTTCACTTTATCCTCGATGCTGAGCGATGACCACCACTTTATCATGTCCACTTCTGGGTTCATAGTAGCATAAAAATTAAAGAGTTGTACAACGTGGGTGCAAAGATACGACGAAGCATCCAAACAATCAAAAAAACGGGGCTTTTTTTAGAACTCGAACCCTAAATGGATGCAGAAATAGAAGTTTTTGGTGAGGTTGGAATAGCCGAGGGTGGCTCCAAGGGGACCAAAGAGCGTGTTGTAGTAGTAGGCCACTTGTCCTCCGAGCAGGGTCTTGTGCTCGAAGGTGCGCTTGAGCTGGTCGCCATGTTGGGCGGCAGACAGGCGCAGGATGGCGTAGTTGTTATCGGCGATGCGCTGCTGGAGTTGCATCTGGAGACCGAGGAAGTGGTTGTCAGCATGTTCGATGTGGCCAAGGCCAGCAAAGGGCATCTGCTGCTCCATGTAGTGACCAAAGGTGTCGCCGCCCATCTTGTTGCCGAACACGTAGGGCACATTAGCTCCGAAGAGCAGACGGCCATAGAGCATGGGCTGGAGGGTGAGCCTCTGACTGAGGGGGAAGGAGATGCGCCAATGGGCACTCACGTCGCTGAGTCCTGGCTTGTCTTGAAGCTGGGCGATGTTGTCGGTCAGATAGGCATATTCGGCCTTGAAACGAGCACCGACGGAGGGGAAATACCAGTTGTTTTCGGAGTTGTAGTTGGCTTGCACACGGTAGCTAAAGTAGTGGTCGGCAGTGAGTGTGAGAGGTCTGGCGTCGCTGCTGAGCACCCTCCCCTGAAAGTGGAAGTAGTCCCATCGGAGAGAAGCCTTCACGTTGAAGTTGCTGACATTGAAGTTGATAGGCACAAGACTCGCTTGGTGATGGTTATAGACAAAATTGTGGTCGCGGTCACCTTCAGCGTAGATGTTGATGTCGTTGTGTCGGAAGACGTAGGAGAGCATGGGACGGGTGAAGCTGCGCGGATGGAGCGTGAAGTCGGTGCGAGCCATGGTGCGTTTGCCGAGTCGGAGCGTGAAGTCGGCATCGATGGGCAGCGAGGTGTTGAGCGGAAAGTCGGCATTGAGCTGGAGTGCCACCATCTCCTCGGTGTCGAATCGGAAACCGATATGGACTTGGCTGGTCTTCTTGTTGCCAGCCGCAATGATGAGCTTGTAGCCGACACTGTCCAGCTCGGTGTGTACATCGGCATTCTGGTAGAAGAGATCGACTCGCATGGAGGTGGCGATGCGTGACTCCTGCTTGGCATCGATGCTGTCGCAACGGTCGAGGTGGAACTTCTCACGGATGAAGTGCTCATCGTGAGGGGTCGTGTTGATGAAATGCACGCCCGAAAGTTTCACCTTCTCCGTGAGGATGGTGGGGCTGAAAGGGGTCAGTAGGGTGGGCTGAAAAGTGCTGTCGATGCCGATGCGCTCACGGAGTGCCAGCAATTCGTCCCAGTGCTTCATGGCCTCGTCCTCACCCCGTCGGATGAGGGTGTCGATGGCATTGGCGGTGAAACTGGCAGCATTATAGCCCGTGGTGTTGACACGGATGGGCACATCGGTGATGGCAATGTTCTCGTCGTATTTGTTCATGCAGTTGACATCAATCACTTGGCTGAGGATGCTGAGTGTGTGCCCCAGTTCATCGGCAGTCTTGGGTGCTCCCTGCACCGTCACGCCGATGATGATGTCAGCCCCCATCTCTCGGGCTATGTCAGCTGGATAGTTGTTGCGCAATCCACCGTCAACCAGCACTTTATCGCCAAGACGTACAGGTGAGAAAGCGGCTGGTATGGCCATCGAGGCTCGCATGGCTTGGGGCAATCTGCCAGCATGGAAGTCATACTCGGTGTTGTCGATGATGTTGGTGGCCACACAGGCAAAGGGGATGGGCAACTTGTTGAAATCCAACGAATCGAGATAGCCGATGCACAGCTTATGGAAGAGTTGCGAAAGGTTCTTCCCCTTGATGATGCCACCGTCATTCTCGTTGCGTTTGCCGATGGTGAGTCCGTAGGAAAGAGCGTAAGTGTTCTGCTTCTCACGGTCTCTCAGGCTCTGCCGACTCATGTCCTCACGGTCGGAGATGACGTAAGCCCAATCTTGCTGACGCACCAGCGAGTCGAGCAACTGAGCATTGTAGCCGATGGCATAGAGGCCACCCACAATGCTGCCCATGCTGGTGCCTGTCACGATGTCGATGGGGATGCCCGCACGTTCGATGACCTTCAGCGCACCGATGTGTGCCATGCCCTTAGCACCGCCACCACTCAGCACCACCGCCACTTTCTTGCGTTTCGGCACAGAATCCTGACTCTCTTGGCTGATGGCACCGATGGTTTGGAGCAGGACGAAAAGGAGAAGAATGAGTCGCTTCATGTAGATGTTTCTGTCAAGTTTAAAGCCCACCATCCCCCAAGGGGGGGTATGGGTGAGGACTTTTAATCATAAAATCCCTTGTACCATTCGGCAAAGGCTCTCAGACCGTCACGAAGGGAAGTGGAGGGCTTGAAGCCATAGTCGCGCTCCAGAGCTGAAGTGTCGGCGTAGGTGGTGGGCACGTCGCCTGGCTGCATAGGCACCAGCTGCTTATGAGCATCGAAGTCGTAGTCCTCGGGCAGCACCTTGGCACGAATCAGCTCCTGCTGCAGGATATCCACAAAGTTGAGCAGGTTTTCGGGGTTGTTGTTGCCGATGTTATAGACTGCATAGGGAGGCAAAGGCAGACCATCCTCACCCTGCTGACGGTCGGGAGCACCCTGCATGATGCGCACCACACCCTCCACGATGTCGTCCACGTAGGTGAAGTCACGCATACAGTTCCCATAGTTGAAAATCTGGATAGTCTCCCCCTTCACGAGCTTGTTGGTGAAGCCGAAGTAGGCCATGTCGGGACGACCAGCAGGACCATAGACCGTGAAGAAGCGGAGTCCTGTCGAGGGGATGTTGTAGAGCTTCGAGTAGGCATGAGCCATCAGCTCGTTGCTCTTCTTCGTGGCGGCATAGAGGCTCACAGGGTTATCCACCTTATCGTCAGTGGAGTAGGGCACCTTCTTGTTGGAGCCATACACGCTCGACGAACTGGCATAGACGAGGTGCTCCACAGGGTGATGCCGACACGCCTCCAGAATGTTGTAGAAGCCGATGAGGTTTGACTGGATGTAAGCGTCGGGGTTAGAGATAGAATAGCGCACACCAGCTTGTGCCGCGAGGTTCACCACCACCTGAGGCTGATATTGCTCGAAGAGGCTGTCGATAGTCCCCTTGTCGGCAATGTCGCCCTTGATGAAGACATAGCGGATGCCCTCAGGCTTAGCCCTATCCAGTTCCTCCAGTCGGAACGTCTTCAGGCGCACATCGTAGTAGTCATTCACATTGTCGATGCCCACAATCGTGGCATCCTTCACATCCTTGAAGAGACGTTTCACAAGGTTGGAGCCGATGAAGCCAGCCGAACCCGTCACAAGGATAGTCTTGTTGTTCAAGTCAATTTTCTGCATATTGCTATTCGTCTTTTTATTCTCCAAATTTTTTCACCGCCTCATAGTAAGTGTCGAGGCTTCCGATGTCGAAGCGTCCTGCCGACATAGGCCAGGCATGGACAACGGTGTGGTCCACCATGTAGTGAGCCAGATTGCCAGGAGCATCCTTGCCGCAACCGTTCTCCACCGAGTGGCGCACCAGGTCGAGGTCTTCCTTCCTGTAAATATAAAAAGGTGGGACAGCCCAATGCGACTTCGGCACAGCAGGCTTTTCCTCCATGTTCAGCACCTTCATCTCCTCATCCACGACCACCACTCCCGTGCGCCTGAGCTTCTCCACCTCTGGCTGCTCATGGCACATAATGCACGACGTGCCCTTCTGCTTGGCGAAGTCGATGAACTCTCGGAAGGAGAAAAACAGGATGTTGTCGGCTGCCACCACCAAGAGGTCGTCGTCGATGCCGAGCTTCTCCATGGCAAACAGGAGGTCACACACCGCACCGAGTCGTGTGTCGTTCGTCTCCGTGCCATCATCCACGATGGTGATGGGTTTCGTGTAGTGCTGTTCCTTCGCCCATTCCTCGAAGATGTGGGCAAACTTATGGTTAGTGATGACGATGTGCTCGTCTATCTCTGGAATCGCATCGATGTCGTCAAGCATCCGTCCGAGGATGGTGCTCCGTCCTATCTGCAAAAGAGGCTTCGGAAAGTTCTTGGTCAACTCGCCCAGCCGAGTGGCATATCCTGCCGCAATCACAACGTTCTTCATTTATCCTTTATCATTTATCATTTAACATTTAACATTTAACCTATGCCCCTGCGGGGCGTGGAAAGAAAAAATAGAAAAAAATAGGCAAAAATATATAAAAATTTTTTTTCATGTTTTTATCTGTTTTTATTT
>CADCDP010000040.1 GCA_902800305.1 uncultured Bacteroidales bacterium | reverse complement strand
ATTGTTTGATTTTTCCCATTGTTTCTACTCCTATATATAATAGAACGTAGAAAATGGAATTTTATTTTGTGTAAATTAATTTTGAACACTTACTTATCACTTATCATTTATCATTTATCATTTAGCGTAGCGCTTTTTCTTTCGTCACGCGAAGCGTAAATATAACATCCGAAACTTAAATCAATAAAATCTCACGACTATGTATAAAATGATTTCGTTCCATCCGTGCAAGTTTGTCATGCGTCTGGGCGTATGGCTGGTTTTCTGCCTCATCGGTCATGCCGCTTGGGGACAGACAAGTTTCTCTGAGCCTACTCAGATGTTTCTGATGCACAGTAGCGGTAACCACTTGGAAATGGGTACCGACAATGGTGGCTGGATTGAGTCGCCTACGAAGAGCAACCCTCAGCAACTCGTCTTCATCCCCGACGGACAAGGCTTTTACCTGATTCAGACGGTGGGACAAGAACTGTACCTTTCGCAGAGTGGGCAGTGGAACTCCAAGTTCATCGCCGACAGAGAGGTGGATGAGGCGAAGTTTGCCATTGAACAAGCTTCGGGGCAGTTTGTGAAGTTACGCTGCAAGGCCAACAACAAATACTTAGGTACAGACAGCAACGACGGCCATCAAAAGGTCTATAGCGACAAGAGCGGTAGCGAAATCAAGCATCTGTGGTACTTCAGCGATAACGTGAAGCAGACACCCCCTGCCGACACCGCTCGCTATATGGTTTCCCCACAGGTCGTTCGCCAGCACTTCGACGGTTGGGGCGTGTCGCTCTGTTGGTGGGCAGGACAATGTGGCAGGTGGTCGGATAAGAAGATGGACGAGATTATTACGTGGCTCGTCAGTCCTACGGGGCTTAACTACAGCCATTTCCGCTATAACATCGGCGGTGGCGACGACCCCGAGAACCGCAACTGTACTCAGCACCACATGGGCAATGGGAAGGGATTGCGTGCCGAGATGGAAGGTTTCAAGGACTTCAGCGGTGACGAATACCATTGGGAACGTGATGCTGCCCAACGGAAGATTATGCTCAAAATCAAGGAAAAGCGGCCAGACGCTGTGTTCGAGGCCTTTAGTAACTCCTGCCCTTACTACATGACCTATAGCGGCTGTGTCAGTGGCAATGTGGATGGTGGTATGGACAATCTGAAACCAGAATACTACGAGGAGTTTGCCCACTATTTGGTTGATGTATGTAAGCACTACAAGGATGAGTACGGCATCGAGTTCAAGACGCTCGAACCCTTCAACGAGTCGGTGACCAACTTCTGGTATGCCAATGGTGTGCAAGAAGGTTGCCACTTCGACTATGAGTCGCAAATTAAGTTCGTGAAGGTGCTTGAACCTATCCTGCGTGAATCGGGGCTTAACACCGTCATTTCGGCTGCCGATGAAACCAACGTTGGTTTGGCTGTGGAGGGCTTCAAGCGTTTCATTTCGGCAGATGCCGACAAATGGGTGGGACAATGGAACACCCACACCTATTCGGGCAGCAACACTGACCGCGCTCGTTTCTGCCAACTGGCTCACCAGACAGGCAAAGACCTGTGGATGAGTGAGACAGGTTCGGGTGGTAACGGTCTTGCTGGCAACCTGAGCATGGCACAACGGCTCATCGACGATATGCGCTACATCCAACCTGAAGCATGGATTGACTGGCAGTACATGGAGGAAGCCAACGACCAGTGGTGTACCATCCGAGGCAGCTTTGCCGACCAAACCTACGCGAAGGTGAAGAACTACTACGTGCGGCAACAGTGCTCACGCTTCATCCGTCGTGGCTACGACATCATCACGTCACTCTGTCCGCAGTCGTTGGCCGCTGTCAATGCCGACCGCGACACATTGGTGCTTGTTGCGCTCAACGAGGGAACGGCTGGCGCACACGTCATCGACCTGTCCCTCTTCACCGAACAACCTAACCGCAGCACCATTCGCGCCTATCGTACCTCAAACAGCGAGAATCTTGCCAATGCCCTGAGTAGCGTGAAGCTCGACGGCAGCACACTCACGCTTACGATGCCTGCACAGAGCATCACCACGCTGGTCATTCCACTCCGTTCCGAAAAGGTGAGCATCGACAACTTGCTTGCCGATGGCTGTGAATACCTGATTGTTCCACGCCAAGAAACCACCCGTGCCGTGTCAGCTACGGGCAGCAAGGTGACGCTTGAAGAGATTGACTACGGTGAGGCACAACGTTGGCAACTGACCGACAAGGGCAACGGCACCTACAGCTTCCAGAATGCCCTTGGATTGAAGCTCACGGCTCATCGAGCCAGCAACAGTTCGTCGCTCACCGCCGTGAGTACCGAAGCCAACGAGCAGAATTTCTACATCGACGAAGTGGATTATCCTTACTTCAAGATACTGGCCAGTCGTGGACGCAGTCATGGCCTTGACCTCACAAATGCCTCGTCGAACGCTGGCACCACGGTCGGCATCTGGCAGTACGACGAAGGCACTACCACGCCCACCCATCGGCAATGGATGCTTTTCCCTCTGACATCGTCCCCATTCACCGATGCCATCCAACAGCATTGTGCCGAACCATCCGAACACATCAACCAAGGTGTCTATGACCTTTCTGGCCGTCGCCTCGACAACACCCGTCCTTTGTCCAAGGGCATCTACATCATGCAGGGTCGGAAAGTGGTGGTGCGGTAATCCTCTTGTTCACAATACGCCAATAAAGTGACATAAGGAGCATCAAGCATCCCCTTCTCCTATTCCATCAGCGGCAATCCATATACTGAAGCTTCCACGGAACCTTTCTCGGAGGCGGGTATCGGTGTGCGTGATGCTACGGCGAGGGTGAGGATGGAGATGCGCACTCCTTCCACTTGTGCCAGTTCTTTGGCACAGGATGCGAGGGTGGAACCTGTGGTGGTGACGTCGTCGATGAGCAGTAGGTGCTTTCCCTGAATGCGTTCAGGATGAGTCACGCGAAAGATGCCTTCTACATTCTGGATGCGTTCACGGGGTGATAGGTGGGTTTGGGACGGGTTGCATTTCACTCGCTTCACCACGTGTTTGTCGATGGGAAGTCCTGTTGCCTGACGAATGCCTTCGGCGATGTAGTGGCTCTGGTTGTAAAGCCGTTTCATTTGTCGCCGCCAGTGCAGGGGCAAAGGAATGATGGCGTCTATCCCCTCGAAGAAATGGCTCTCTTTGAGTTCCTCGGCATAGAGGGCGGCGAGATGGGTGGCCAGTTGGGGGTGTCCCCAATACTTGATGTGATACATGAGGTGGCGTGTCCGTTCTCCGTCGTGGTGGAACATGGCGGCGGCTCGTTCGATGGAGATGTGTCCCCAGAACTGTTTCTCCAAGGGGTTGTGCTCGACAAGATGATATCCTGTATGAGGCAAATGCATCACGCAGGAGGTACAAAGGTACTTTTCCTTACCTCCGAGACGGTTGCCGCACATCATGCAGGTGGCTGGCATGAGGAGGTTTACGATGTCAAGCCATAGAGGCATTTTTAGTTGTTTAGTTGTTTAGTGGTTTAGTGGATTAGTTGATTAGTCGATGTCACCTAACACTTTTGTGATGTCGTCCATCGGGAACCCTCTTCCCAAAGCGAACCGTATGAGTTTGCACTTGACTTCGTAGTCGGTCTTTCCCTTCACCGAGGGGCGTTTCTTCTGTAGGATTTCCCGTAAGGTCTGTAAGTTGTCTGTTTCGTCGAACGCACTCAGGGCTTGGTCGATGTGACGTTGGGGGATGTGGCGCAACTGCAGTTCTCGCTGTATCTTCACCCTTCCCCAATGGTTGTAGCGGAACTTGTCGGTGGCGAAGGCTTGGGCATAGCGTTCTTCGTCGATGAATCCTTCCTTCACCAACCGTGCCACGATGCGTTCGGCTGCATCTTCATCGACTCCCATCCGCTTCAACTTCTCCTGCACATCGTGGCAGCACCGTTCTCCCATGGCGCACAGGGCAGAAAGCCGTTGGTAGGCTTCCTGCTCTGTGTAAATGCGTGGGGCATGGTCTTTGTACATGGAGTTAAAGGTGCTTATTCCACTTCGGGCACTTCTATCTGTGACCCGTAGCGGTGGTACTCGTTGGCGATGGATTGCTCCTTGATGTAGAGGGCGAGTTCGACGCGGCCATTCTTGACGGGAGCTGACTGGGCGATGTGGCGGTTGCAGTGGGCGGCGGCTTCGAAGACCACGTCGGGCACGTTGGACGAGATGGTGCGCACTCGCTCGTATTGTGCCATGCTCTCGCAGAAGGTGGCGAGGGGTTCTTGCTTGACGTTGCCTGTGAGCTGGGCGGCGATGGGGTTGCTGGCATCCACCGAGAGGGTGAGGGGTGTGCCGACGGTTTGGGCGGCCAGTTGCACCATCTGAATCTGTTCGAGGGTCTCGTCGCCGAAGAGTCGGAAGACCATGCCGCGCTTCAATGGCAGATAGCGGAAGACGTTCTGCTCGCCACGTATCTTGGGTTGGATGTTGCGTGGGTGCTTGAACTCCTGCTCGTACCACTCGGCGTAGGAACGTCGGTAGTCGGTGGTGGAGTCGGGATTGTCAGCAATGTGCATGAACTGGAGACAGTAGTTGGGACCACCAGCTTTGAGTCCAGGACCAAAGGCACTGAGCTTCATGCCGCCGAAGGGTTGGCGGTTGACGATGGCTCCTGTGATGCCTCGGTTGATGTAGAGGTTGCCCGCCTCGACGTGGTTCTTCCAGTAGCGTTGTTCCTGCTCGTCGAGCGACTGAAGACCTGATGTAAGTCCGTAGTCGAGGCTGTTGACGAGTGCCACGGCTTCCTCCAAGGTGTCGTAGGGCGTGACAGCCAGCAGGGGCGCAAATAGCTCGGTGCGGAAGGTGTAGGAGGTGGGCTTCACGTCGTACTTGACGGTGGGTCGGAGGATGTATTTCTTCTTATCGACGAAGGATGGGGCGATGAGCCACTTTTCGCCTGGTTCGAGCTGGAAGGCACGTTCGAGTTTCTCGTTGTGGTTGGTAATCATGGGTCCCACGATGTTGCCAGCATTCCACACGCTGCCCACCTTGAGGGAAGAGGCGCAGTCTTTGAGTTTCTCGAAGAACTCAGGATTGTTATAGACGGAACGCTCCACCAGCAGGATGGAACAGGCGGAACACTTCTGACCCGCATTGCCGAAGGCAGAGCGACAGGCGTTCATAATGGCATGGTCGCGGTCGCCTTTGGCAGAGAGTATCATCACGTTTTTGCCACCCGTCTCGGCAGAGAGCGGTTTGCGTGGGTTGGCATGGGCGATGCTTTGAGCTGTCTCGGTGCCGCCCGTGAGGATGATGTGCTTCACCACGGGTGAGGAAGTCAGGAGCGGAGTGGCTTCCTTGTCGGTGATGACCACTTGCAGGGCTTCCTTTGGCACTCCTGCCTCCCAGAAAGCTTGGGCGAAGAGCCATGCCACGGGCGCTGCCACAGTAGCGGGTTTGAGGATGCAGGTGTTGCCCGATGCCAATGCTGCCACCACACCTCCGCAGGGGATGGCACAGGGGAAGTTCCATGGGGAGAGCACCAACACTGTGCCTTTGGCGGTCATGGTGAGGTCGGTGAGTTGGGCATATTTCTTCATCGTGGTGGTGTAGAAGCGGCAGTAGTCAATGGCTTCCGACACCTCCACATCGGCCTCTTCGATGGTCTTGCCAGTGATGGCACACATGCAGCCGCACAGGTCGCCACGCATCTGTCCCAGTAAGTTCGCAGCCTTGTACATGATGCGGTGACGCTCCTCGATGCTTGTCTGCCGCCATCCTGCAGGGTCTTTTTCGGCAATGTCCAATATCTGCTCCGTCTGTGCCTTGTTGGCGCGTGACATTTCGCAGACAAGGACATCCCCTTCCTGCGAACGGTCGTAGTATTGGACAACAGACCCCTCTCCCGTCTCCCCAAGGGGAGAAGCAGATACCAGGCTCGATAGTTCTTTTTTAGTAAAGGATACTACCCCTCCCCTTGGGGAGGTGAGGGAGGGGTCTGCTTTCCACTTCTCAAATATCTTCTCCACCCACTCTTGATTGCAGAAGCGGTCGAAGTCGGTGTCTGGCTCGTTGAGCATCTCGTCCTGTGGCTCCTGCCCCACGTAGGGCTGATTGCGGTCTTGGGTGCGAGTGGGGACGTGGGAGATAGAGTCCTTCATGTTGTAGGCAGCGATGAACTGCTCCTGCAAGTCCTTCCACTCCTTCGTGTCGGGCTTGAGCGAGAACGAATGTGTGAGGAAGTTGTCGGGAGCGGTGTTCTCGTCCATGCGGCGCACAAGGTAGGAGATGGCGTTGAGGAAGTGCTCCTTCTTCACCACGGGGGTGTAGAGAATCACGTGGTTGCCCAACTTCTTCTGTGCCCTCCATACGTGGTTGGCCATGCCCTCCAGCATCTCGAAGCAGAAACAATCCTTCGGGGTGTGGTACATCTCCGTGAGCAGATAGGCATACGAGATGGTGAAGAGGTTGTGGGAGGCCATGCCGATGTGGAGCACATGGGCATTCTCTGGCTTCAAACCCCGTTCGATGATGTGCAGGTAGTTGGCATCCACCTCCGTCTTGTTGGGTCGCACAGGGTTAGGCCATCCCCTCAGGTCGCTCACGATGTTCTCCATGTCGAGGTTGCAGCCCTTCACGATGCGCATCTTGATGGGTGAACCTCCTGCTGCCACCCTCGCTTTGGCAAACTCAAGCAACTCCGTCTGGAAGCCCCATGCGTCGGGCAGATAAGCCTGCACCACAATGCCCGCCTCGTAGTTCTTGAACTGAGGCAGCGACAGGACATCCTTGAAGAGCTTCATGGTGAGGTGGGCATCCTTGTATTCCTCCATGTCGAGGTTGATGAACTTCGGCTTTGTCACGCCGTTGGGGTCAGTGTAGGGATGGTCGATGGCTGCCTGATAGAGTGCCGACATACGCTTGATGAGCTTAGGGAAACTCTCCTTGTAGTTGAGCGCATGCGTCTGAGCGTAAATGCCCGAAATCTTGACCGAGATATAGTTGATGTCGGGTTCTTTCAGAGCCTCCAAGTAAGAGTGATAACGCTTGTCGGCCTCTCCGTCACCCAGCACCACCTCTCCTAAGAGGTTGACGTTCTGCCCGATGTGCTGGTCAAAACGGGTGGCAAGGTGTCGGGTCAGGTTCGGACGCGCCTGGTCGATGATGACACGGCTCGTGTCCCTTCGGAGTCGCCACTTGATGATAGGCACTGCCGCCCAGTTGAACAGGGGCAGGTAGGCGAACTTCTGGTACATCCAGAAGAGGAAGTGGTCGCCAGCGTTGAGGAACTTTGGGATGCCATACTGCTCCATCAGTTCCTTCACTCGGATGGCCAGCTTCTGGGTGTCGCGCACCTGACTCGTCTCGTCCAGCATACGGACGATGAACTTCTTGTCGTTCGGCGTCGTCACCATCGTGCCATACATGTGTTGTTCATTCCTTTCGGTCTTCGTCAAGCCCGAATAACTCTCGTCGTACAGTTTCCGCATCCACGCGAAAACCTCCTCGACGGTAGGCAATTTCTTTTCAGCCATAGTTAGGTCTGTTTAGGTTAGTTTTTCAATTGTAAAGTTTAAAGGTTACAGTTTAAAGTTTAAAGAAGGCTGACGCGGTGTTAGCAAACGAGCCGCATGGTCTTTAAACTTTAAACCTTAAACTTTAAACTTTATAAAAAAGTTCGTCGGGGCGGTCGATGATGGTCTTGGCTCCCTGCTCCACAAGCCATGCTCGGTCGCGGAACCCCCAGCTTACGGCGATGCAGGGAAGACCTGCATTCTGGGCGGTGAGCAAATCTACCTCGCTGTCGCCCACATAGATGCACTCCGACTTCTGGATATCTCGGCCATGCAGGAGGGAGAGCTGACGGATGGCCTCGTCCACCATGTCGGGAGCAGGCTTACGCTTCACAGTTTCCGTCTCTCCAATCGCCACATCCACCCACTCGGCAAAGAACGCCTTGTGGAGGTCTTTTACGGCAGCGTCGAGCTTGTTGCTCACGATGGCGGTCAGGTAGCCCCGTTGCTTGCATTGGGCAAGCAGTTCGGGGATGCCTTCGTAGGGAGCGGTCTTGTCCATCGAATGAGCCACATAGTAGGTGCGGAAAGTCTTCAGCACATGCTCCTTCAAAGCCTCGTCAGCCTCGGGGCAAGTCTGCTCCACACTCTGCCAGATGAGCCGCTTCACGCCATTGCCCAAGTAGCGGCGCGTGTCCATCTTGGGAATGGGCTTCAATCCCGCTTCCTCCAAGGCATACGACACGCTGTCGTGCAGGTCGTCGAGCGTGTTCATCAGGGTGCCGTCGAGGTCGAAGATGATAGAAGCCCCCCTCTGCATATTCTTCAATTCCTCCTCCAGCCTCTCCAGCTTCTCCATCCTGTACCCCGCCTTTCGTGCCTCCTCGATGGGGCGCGTGTAGAGGTAGTAGATTTCCATGGGACGACCAAAGTCATAGTCGAGCTTCATGCTGGGCGAGTAAGGAGTCATGTGGATGGTGTTGTCAATCATCTTGTCGGCAAACGCCTCGTCGATGTTCGTCACACCACACGCTTGCGCCGCTTCCACCACTTCCATCATCTGGTCCTTGATGAGCTGCAACGTGGTGGGATTCTTCAGCAATAAATCCGTCTGCGTGTTCCGTGCCACCGTCATCCCGTTGAACGGCATGTTCCACACGGCTTTTTTCCAACGGGCTTCCAGATACTCCACCTCGTTGGCATCCACTCCAGCCGCACGGAAGTCGCCCACCACCGCATCCATCCGCTCCTGACTCTTGCACGAATAATTGCCTAGGTTGATGTATCCGTAGCACTGATGATTCACCTTGCCAGGCTCCGTCTTCGCACTACAGATGAATGCCAGTCCTGCCGCCAGCTGCACATCGGGAAACATCCGCTGCACATCGTCCTCAATGCCGATGCCATTCTGAATCATCACCACCAACGTGTCTTCCTTTAGTAGCGGCGGCAACAGCTTGGGCAGCAGATGGTTGTTCACCGACTTCAAGCCCACCAGCACCACGTCGCACTGCGGCATATCCTCCGTACTCTTGTAGGCATTCACATCGTCCAGATGGAAACTGCCGTCGCACGAATCCACCTGCAATCCATGTTCCTTCACATAGTCATAATCCCGATGCAGGAGGAAATGCACCTCCTGCCCCGAATGTGCCAACTTAGCTCCATAGTAGCCCCCGATGGCACCCGTTCCTATCACGCCATACGTCATAACTGAGACAATTTTTGGCAAAGGTACGAAAATTTTGGGTAAGAGAGTAAAAAGAGAGCTTGCTATCTTTTTCGAACGGGAAAAATTTATGCATTAAGTGAGAGAAAAACCAAAATTTATTTGAGTTTTTCCGAACGTGAGTACCTTCGACGGAGTCAAAGTTACGATTTTTAAGTGAAAAAGTAAAAGTGAAAAGTGAAAAATTTGCTACCGCACTTGCACGTCAACCGTTGGCAACTGCTGCGATAGCAAATTTTTCACTTTTCACTCTTCACTTTTCCCTTTCACGGAAGTGAGCCATTTTGCCAACACTTTCCCTATAGGCAACGTCGTTGCCTCGCATGACTCTTCGTCGTTGCCCCTCGTGACTCTTCGACGAAGACTCATCGAAAGTTTACTGTAAAGCATCTAATCGGCGTGTTGAGAGCCATTTCTTTGGTACTAAAAAGTTTAAGCGGACACCAATAATTGAAAAAAGCCTATGCTGTATTGTTACTTTAATGGTTGATGGCTTTGGTACTAATCAAAAACATAAAACTGTATAAAGTCAATCTGGCCATTCTTCCGCATACAACTATCCAGATACTCCAACAATCTGCGATTCTTTGCTATTCTCGGAGGTACATCTCTGTGTAGTAAAGGGTCTGTAAGCATACCTTTCCTGTTATAATGAAGAACGTACCCTCTTATCGAAGACAAGGAATCTTCCACAGCCTTTGTTAGAGATTTTTCCTCATTCACACTCCGTACAATCTCAAAAATCTCGGAAGTCTCTTGGGGAACCGCTATTGCAGACCATGGTAAAGTCGTCAATACAGAATCCTTGCCATACGGCTTCACGACTTTCGTCCAATTCAGCACTTCAAGCTTTTTGGACATCGGCAACGTGTCCAGTTCCAACTCACCTTTTAAATATTTCTTCACTCGAAATTCTATCTTGGGATAAACGTAACATTCACGATATTTGGAATGATGCAACATGATGATAGAGTCGTTTTCCTCAAATCGAAGCCATTCTTTATTTTCTTTCAGCACTCGCCAATTGAGAGATGCATCATCTTGGAAAGCACACATCAGGCTATCGTACAATTCGTAAGACACATTCTCTTTGCTGAAATCTTGATTGGTCACCATCGACAAATAGTCATATCCACCCCGACAGTCCTCCGCATAAAATCGCTGAAAGAAATCATCTATGTCCGTGGGATAGGAATAGTTGACGGTGTAGAAATGCTCCATCATCGTGGAAAAATGTGAATCTTCAAAAACGATTTCTTCACGATGAAAGCATGAAAGGAAGAAGAATATCATTCCCCAAAATGTTAATACTGAAAACCTTGATACAAATCTCATTTTCTATAGAATTTACATGCATGACACGAAACATCCCATAAGAAACAAGAAAATCAGGTGTTTATGATAGAGTTTCATATTATGCTATTATTATTCATTGGTGATAAATTTTCCGTCTTTGGTGATGCCCTCCACTTTCACGTCAATGTCGGTGCAGCTGCTACTGTTGTAGAACTCTATATGCGCCCGCCCTTCACTATCAGTCTTGATGGTGGGATTCCAATAGAGCGTGTGCCGATGGTCTGGCTTCTCGGGCAAAGGCATCCGTGAATAGTCGGGCGAGTAGAATTCGGCAGGGCGGTTGAAACCGTGAAGACGGATGTAACGTCCTTCGATAAAACGTTCTTGGTCTTCGGGGTATTTCTGAAAATTGACGTATCCCACAACAGCAGAGGTGATACCTCCTACTTGGTGTCTCACAGGAAAGACGGTACGGTAATATGTGGGGCGGCAAGGGGTGTCGGTGATAATCTGAACACTATCGATGCGATGAAGATAGGAGTAGGTGGCGAGGAAATCCAGATAGGCTTCATGGTTTCTGTCCACATAATTGCCATCTGCCAAGATGCCCACCCTGGCCAAACTATCCACATAGTTGCGACGCATGACTTTCCACTCCAGATAGGCCATCACGTTCTCGATGTCGTACTGCTGATTGGTGAAGAGATGGGTCTCGTCGTAGAGGTAGTATTTATCCCAAAACTCGTTGAGCAGGTCGTTAAAGTCATACGAAACGACTGGCTCCATGCGGAACCTGCTGTACCGTCGCTTAGCAGACTTAACCACCACCTCGTCGAGCAAAATGGAATATGGGTCGCTTCCTGCCTCCTCAGACAGACTCTCTGAGGGACGGTTCATCTCATACCAGCTATATTGTTTCAGGTAGTCGGGGAAGAAGTTGTCCAAACGTATCAAAATGTGAGGGTCGTGCAGTAGTTTGTCGTAGTTTCGATGTCCAAGTTTGTCAGCATAATACCCTCTCAGCTGGAGGATGCCTTCACCCGTAAAAGGTTCATATTCGATGCGGAAACGGTCAAGGGAGTCGGCATACATGGCTCCACGGAAGAGGTAAGTCCTTTCGTGGAGATGGGTGTCAAAGACAGAGTCGTTCTTTAGGAAGAGGGAAGCGAATAGGGCTTTACGACCCTTGGTGTGCTGCCAGATTCTGGCGTGAATATCAGTCATCCGCCCAGAAAGGGAGGGTGTCTTTTCTGCTTCATATTGAGAACCGTCCCAGTCGTATCGACTCCATCCCTGCACCATCAGGAGCAGGTCGAGTGCGGCTCGCTTTTCGTCATCAGGATGCTCGAAATACCATGCAGCGTCTTCCACGAAACCACGAATGTCTGACTGCAAGAGCAGTTCCGTTTGGATGTTGCCGTTGCTGTATGAGGCATCCCTTTGGCTCTTGTCGGTCACAGAAACAGAAAACCGCTGTTCGCCCACTGCTGCACCCAAGTCTAAATCCATCTCCATCTTGCCATACGACACAATGTCTCGTTTGTCGAAGGTGACACGGCATGGAGCCATTTCTTCTATTTGAGGATAGACAAACACCTTTCGCCGCAACAAAGTTCTTCCGAGGCTGTCGGTGAGCGTGATGTCATGCACACCACTATTGAGGCTATCCATGGACAGGGCATAATGGCTTTCCACCTCACCTGCACTAATGTGAAAACACACTTCTTGCCTACCACGACACGAGACCAGGAGTTTCCGTTTTTCGGTTATCCGTCGTCCAACATGTCGGAGAGTGACACCAATCCTTTCGCCAGTCATATTGACTTCTATCACGCTACCTTCGTCTTCGATTGTTCCTAACTCCTTTTCATATATAGTACCGTTCAATTCAAACTTCACCTTGTACTGGCATCCCTTCCGAGGAGTAAGCTGAAATACACCTCGACCAGCGTGGAGGCAATGGATTTTTTGTAGTTCTCTTCCATCCTCCCATAGTGTACCGCTCAGGTTCAGTCTTCTTGTCTCTTCGTTCGTCACTTCAAAAGCTACCCTCGACGGCAAGCCATACACCAAATGACCACCTTCGGGATAGAGGGCGATACTCAGCTTCGGCAAAGGGTATTCTACCGTATACTCGCCAGCTGTCACTTTTCGGGGCATCACTTTTCGTCGGTAGTTCTCCACCGAGTCGGGCTTCTCATACATGGGCACCACTCTCGAAAACATTGCGTTCTCTCCCCAGTTCAACATCCACTTCGTGTAGGCTCTCACCTCATAATAGCCCGCCCATGCACTGTCGGCTATGGCAAACTGGCCGTGCGCCTGTCCGTCGTCATCCACCACCAGCTGCTGACGCTCCATGAGGTAGCCCTGCTCGTTCAGCAGCTCCACATAGAGGATGCGGCTCATGTCGGTGGGGCGGTGGTCGTCCGCCCTCACCACATAAGCCTTATACCAAATCGTGTCGCCAGCGAAATAGCAGTTGTTATCTAAATGCAGATACGCTTTCTCCTGCACGGAAGAGAGATACACAGACTCTTTTGAGTGTATCAGAGTGGGGGAAATGACGTAAAATATAAATAAAATCCATTTTGAAAACATCTTTTATATAGCATTGATTCTAAATACTTAGTTGATGGAATCTCCATCTTGGACATACACAAGATTAACTTGTTTTTCAAATTCCCCATCAATATATGCCCATGAACCTGAGATTTTACTTCTTTTTCTGTATCTGATATTTCCACCAACGGAAGAACTACCTATCCACCACACATGTGAAGAAGATAAAGAGAATTCATAATGATCATTATATGAGATACCATCTTTAAATTGTGTTGAGATTGTCGGATTTATAAATGCAAGATTCCCTCTATCCCAATGGATAAAAACCTCAAGAGTTACTCCATTCGCTATATCATAAAAGGAAGTATCGCCTCCTTCCTCTATTTCTATTAAGACGGGCGGCGTTACATCTCCTCCTTCTGCCGCCCTTGTCATCATTCTATCCGCAAGGGTGTACTCATTACTTTGTGAATAATACTCTTCATTCTTTTCACATCCCGTAATGAGGAATGCGGTCATTGCCACCGTAACGATGGCAAAGATACTACAAAAGTTTGGTTTTCTTTTCATTTTGTTTTGTTTTTTAGTGAGTAATTATTTTATTTGTATTTTTCCTTGATTCTTTCAATTGTGGAAGATGGCACTTTGACTTTTTTTCTTGCAATCTCCTTTGCGATTCTATCCCTGTTTCCCTTTTCTCCCATGACATCATACACCTTATACAGCCCTTCGAGCGGAGCGAAGCGCGCTGGACACATCTGCCTTGCAAGGGCATAGTGGTTGATAGCCTCCTCAAGCTTTTGGCTTCTGCGGCAAATGTCACCAGCCAGTAACTCCCGATTGTAACCATTCCAATACTGCCCACATTCTTCAATCAGAGTGTATGCCTTATTGAAGTCATGTAAAAGAAAGGCTGTCATGGCATAGTTGTAGAGGAAATAATGGTTATGGCACATATAGCCATACAATGCATCGTATTCGTCCAAAACCTTAGAATTCTGTTCTCTGAAGGAATGACGGTATGCCCTGTTCCACCGATATTCGAAAGTGGCATCCACAGCCACAAACAACATACCCACCAACCCCACAAGGAACATGACAAACGAAGTCCATCTTTGTCCCCGTCTCCATCGAAGCCAAACAATGAACGGGAGGGCTACCACGAACCACGCCACAGGATAATGAAAAGGATAGGAAAAGCACGAAAAGACAAAAACACAGAGCAAAGACAACCACAAAGACATCTTGCCAACAAGACGGGTACAGACAACACAGGACAAAAGCATTGTACCCAACAAGATGATTGGGGCAATAATGCCATAGTTCACCCACAGATAGACAAACTCATTCAGCGGATGCTGCACTTCGTCAGCCAACATTGCGCAGTCGCTGTTGGGATGCTCTCGAAAAAAGGATGCTTGACAGAGCATATACTCCCGTTCGAAGCCATTCCATCCATGACCGACAAAAGGTCTCTCTTTGACAAGTTCCCAAGAACGTTCGAGAATGAATGCCCTACCCGAAGTGGATGCGGTCTTTGTTCTAACAATAAGAACAGCCACACCTACAAAGACGATGACAGCACAAAGAAAGAAGACCACCTTTCTGATGCATGGAGAAGGGGAAAGCGCACCAATGCCCTTACACATATATATTATAAAGTAGAACGACAAGCACATCTGTCCCGTCCGCGATTTTGTCAGGCATAGTACACTGAACATCCCCACAAGAGCAATGGCGCACAATATCTTATGCCACATCCCTTTTTCTCGGAACAAAGAATGGACTGCACAAGGGATGGCCACACACACAGACAATGCCAACCCTGCCGGATTGTCGAAGGTTCCCGAAGCCCCTATAGATGGCAAACCATACACAAACATATCCCCCAACACATATAGACATTCTGCCATCGTGACCATGAGATACATATTCTTCACAATCGGGAAGAGCCTACCTATAGCCACCTTCCGATGAGACAGCCGCATCAACGAATAGCCCACCACTGCCAATGATATTGCCAATGCACACAAATACCATTTCGGTAACAAAAGCCTGTCGGTGAAGAGGGAAACAGGTGGCAGATAGCAGGAAGCACAGGCTAAAGCGATGCAGAACACGATGAAAAATCCCGTTTTCGGAGTCATACACAAAAGGGAAGGGGTTAGTTCTCTTTTATGGGTATTTCGGCATCATACGTAAAGGGAATGTACAGATTCATTCGGTATTTCACGTTCCGAAGATAAAAAGTTGCGGGGGTGAATTTGGGCAGGTTATTGGCCACGTTTAATGCTGATTTCGTGATTTTCTCGAAGAGTTTTTGATACTTCTTTTGAATTACGTCACTTTGAGGTAACAACCCGTCCCGACAGTACAGCGTTGCTTCCAGAGGAGCCTCAATGTCCATACGCTGCACCACGCACTTTTCCACAGCCCCTTCTTCGTCTATGTAACAGTTCAAGACCGTGAATCCCTGAAACTTGGATTTCTGCACCTCGTCTGCAACCTGTTGGTGTGACTTGATGTACAGATACAGGCTGTCTTGACCTCCTGGAAATACAGCAGGTCTGTCCCCTTCTTGGAAATATCCATCGGGAAAGGGGGATGGCATGGGAATATAATCTTTTTTGGAATGAATATAGATGAAACCATCTTTTCCCCTCTCACCAGCCAAGGTCACAGACAGTTGAGGCTTGAAATAGACGAATGTGTTGAACTGGGTGGAGTCCATCATTGACAGTTCATCCATAGTTATTTCCTTCTCATTGTAGATAATCGGAGGAATGAGACCAAACTCTTCTTTGACTTGCCGTATTCTTTCCTCTGGGGTGTTAGGCCATTCCCTTTCTTGAGCAAGTGTGGATACGGGCCAAAGCAATGCCAGAAGGAGGAATGTACACACTAATGTTTCTGTTATTCTCTTCATAGTCATTAACTATAGAAAATGTTTTTTATTTTACAAACGCCGAACGAGAATACAAATCTCTGAAACTCGTTGTATACTGATAGGAATTTTTATACAAGAAAGAAATATTAACGTCCAACTTCACATAAAGAGAATCTGATTCACTTACTATTTCAGTTGCAGAAGCCGACACGGAACTACAATCATCAGCAAATGCATAAGAAGGTTTTGCATCACAAGAAAAAGATGTGAGGTTATCATTAGCCAGAAGAGTAACGTTAAAGACAAAATATCTCACTTGTCCTACTCCCATCATGAAAGGCAGATTTTTTGACCCTAATGGCAAGGCACGATTGTACATGCTTATTCCTCCACCTTCGCTTCTTGTCATCATTCTCTCTGCCAAAGTATACTCCGAGTCATTTGTATAAAACTCCTCATTTTTATCACATCCCATAACAGATAAAAGGGTCAAAACACCCGTTACAATGGCAAAAATGCCATAAGATAATTGCTTTTTTTTCATACTTTTAGCTTTTTATTAAATTAATATTAAACTTTTAGGAAATTCTAATGAATATGTTTTTAGAAAGGACAACTCATTTTCTAGAAGGGTTCTTTTCCCCTTTGAAAAAAGCCAAAGCTTCTTCTCCGACAAGCAACACATTATACAACTTGCCAGAGTTGCGTTTGACGGATAGCGTCAAAGGTATTCCTTCTTTCTTACAGTCTTCGACAAGACTAGCAAATTGACTATAAGAATTGTGGTCATCGACAGGGTCATAATGAATAAACATAGGAACGCCTTTCAAATTCTTAATACTGTTGCACAGAGCATGTTCCTCTGATTTTCCATTTCCATCATTAATATGATAAACAGGTGCATATAGCCCTATGGCAGCAAATAGCTCAGGATTCTTCGTTGCCATCCTCAAAGCCCGATAGCCCCCACTACAATTGGCATGGAGATATATCCTACTCTTATCTATATTGTAATGTTTTTGTACATCCCTGATAACCAATTTCAGTTCTGTTTCTGCTTTTGGGGTTAAATCTCCATGAAGGTAGAAACGCATTTCCGGCATAACAATGATGAAACCGTACCGATTGGACAGTGTCTGCACTTGATTAATCGCCCATTGTCGAGCCAACTGAGGGCAAGAGAAAAAGTGGTGTAGGTTTTCAATATCGGGACGCATCATCACCACTAAAGGGATTGGACTTTCTCCCTTTATCCTGTTGGGGTGTACCAACAGATAGCGTTGAAGACTGTCGTCTTGCTCTGAATGATAGGTGATAAACTGAACGTTAGCTTCGCTTTCATCTTGTCCGTATGTGCTGTCAAGATGGGCAAAAAGATGTTCCAATTGGTAAGTAAGCGGGGCGAGCTTAAATTGCCACCACCAGTCGCCATCATAGCGTGTGGGATGATGGAGTAAAAAGTCTAATCGATAGAGAAGCTGGTCTATTTCATTTATGCGAGGGTGATGAGTGGGTAAATTCTGGCGCAAGGCATAGAATTTATTATAGGCATCGTCTTCTCTACCACATAGAATAGGCTGACGGACAGTTATGCCACACATAGTCATGCTGCACATATATGAAACGTCTTTCTTCAGTTCTGGAATTGGGTAAGAGCATGAATCGGGAAGTAACGAGATAGATTTTCCCACGACATCACCAAATACATCATAAAATTGTAAAATGACGGGAGCATTCAGTACACGGTGGTGAGCATTGCTGAGCGTAATCACCTTGTCGCCATGGTCAATAAATGGATAGACAATATTATTACTTTGCCCTTCAACATAAAGTCGTCCAACGCTGAGACTATCATAGATGGTTGCTTCAAATGAGTAGTCATCACCCTTTGCAATAGCTTTAACCAAATAGGTGTTGTGTCCTTTTTTCAGATGAAAAGGATAAATATTCAGTCCTTGTATTTCTCGTCGGTGAAGCGTGTCCCCATTTAAGAATTGGATGCACTTCATTGATTTTTTTACCTCCACGTAAGCATCCAAAGCCTTGTCTGAGACAATGTCACAATACAAATACGTGATTTTCTCTTTTAAGGTATGGCTTGAATCTCTTGGCTCAATATGATACACCTCCCTCAAATCCAACTGATTGTATAGTGGGTGGCAGACCCCGTTGTACCAATAGACAATGGTGGTATCGGGGTTCTGTAGATGTACATATTGATGCGGATGAGAAACAAAGGAGTCTGTTATCAGAGAATCGTAGGCAGGAGAGAATGCCCCACACACATTCCAATCCATGAGACGGACACAAAAGGTGTCGGTTCCATTACTTGATATGTGGTATACCGCCGAATGCCTTTTCTCCATGCATGACACGAAACATCCCATAAGAAACAAGAAAATCAGGTGTTTATGATAGAGTTTCATATTATGCTATTATTATTCATTGATGATAAATTTTCCGTCCCTTGTCATTCCTTCCACGCTGATAAACATGTCGGTACAAGACGAATTGTTATAAAATTCGATGTGCGCTTTACCTCCGCTGTCGGTCTTGACGGTGGGGTTCCAGTAAAGTGTACGGCGATAGTCGGGCATGGGGGGAAGGATGGAGTAGTCTTCCATCGGGAAGTCCGTAGATTCGTCGAAACCTTGGAAATGGGTGGTACGGAGTCCATTGACTGGATTCTTAAATTTTCGATGGGAGAAGCAGTAGAGCACCACAGGATTCATGCGGTCAAGCTGTTCGCATACGATATGGCGGTGGAGGGCTTCAATGTCTTCGGAGATGTAGACGGACTTCATCTCGTCAAGCATTCTGGGCAAGTCACCCGTGTTGGTGGTGTTGTCGCAATATGTCCAGTCGATGGCTTGGCAAATAGAGCGCCAAGCCTGAATATAAGTTCCGTTCAGATGCCAGTTGGTGATACCTACATATTGGTTGTCCACCACCCATACGATTGGACGGCGTTTGTAGGAAAGTCCATCACGATAGAATCGTTTCCACAGAGCAGGAGTGCTAATATCGTACCCAACAGCTTCGGGTGGTTCGCCAGGAGGATAGACATCTTCTTTCAACCAATCCTCGTAGGCCATCACGGAGTCACGCACCGTGAAGTCCAGCCCCCGTCTGGTGTCCAGAACCTCTCGACGTTGTCCTATGATGTGATGACGCGATTTCATCAGCAGGACATCTGTGGGGGTATCTTCACCGCCAAAAAGTGAGTTTTTCGTCTTCAACCATTCAGCCAACGTTGGCAGTGGTTGTCCTTCGTCAGCGATGCGGTCAAGTGCCTCGTCGCAATCATAGTACACTTGTGAGACATTTCGGGCATTCTCTTCGTGTGCCCAAGCTTTCGTCTCTGTCCAGCGTCGTCGCGCCTTCACTTTCACTTCTTGGAGCACATGTTCTCGCTGAGTCAACAGAACGGGTTCATCGTCTGTCTGCCAATGCCAAATGGAAGTTGTGTCAACAGGTGTCAGCTGACATTCTTCGGGAAGCAATTTTCGGGGTTGGGGTGAGAAGTGGCGGTCAATGCCTATGGTATAGTTTTTCTGAGCCACACCATCCTTTTTCGACAATAGCTGCAAGTCCCACTGACCACTGATGTCGGGCAGCAGGAAAAGGTAATGTCCAGTACTGTCAGTAGTGACCTTCCCCGACATGCTTTGTCCCATCTTGTTGTAGAGATAAGCGGTGATGGTTATATTGTCGGCCTTGTCCTTCTGATTGCGTGACGTTAGCCGTCCGTGGATGTTCAGTCGGCTTTCGATGGGTTGAACCTTGCTTTGCAATGGAGCCAAGTCTGCAGTGTCGGTAGGTTGCATCATCCATGTACGGATATTGCCAGTCCTGGCATTCATCATTGTGGCGGCATCTGTCACAGAGACAGACAATGTGGAACGAGGTTGGGTGTAGATGGTCAGTTCCACCTTGCCGCACGGTTTGATGTAATTGGTGGCGGCGGTGATGCGAATGTTATCTTCTGTCGCCAATGCTTGTATCGTGTCGGGCATAACCATAGGGAAAGACGTGCTCAAATTGTCTTCAATGTCTTTCCGTTCGTCAGGCAAACGCTTTTGATGACTATATTGGTCTATTACAGGATGGCTGTAGTCACCTTCTTTCTGAGGCGTTTTGAATACGGGAATGACTTTCGAGAAGCAAGAATGTGTACCCCAGTTGGTCATGTAACGAGTATAGGCACGTATTTCGTGAAATCCTGTAATCATAAGGCTGTCCAACTGAATGTCGCCGTATGCTTCACCACGGACGATGGGCAGTTTGCGCCGCTCCACTATATCACCGCTCGGATTAAGCAATTCCACATAAAGCACATGACTCAAATTGGTGCGTTGCCATGTGTCGGTACGCACCACGTATGCCTTGAACCAAATAGTCTCGCCTTTGAAGTAGCTTGTGTTGTCAAGGTGCAAGTAAACCCGTTCCTTGGGGTATTTAACAGTAGTCGTTGCCATCGGAATATCCTCTTTTTCGGTCAGTTCTTCTTCCTCATCAGTGCGTTGGATAAAGGCAAACTCTTTTTCCACCTCTGGGTTCATACCCACATCGGCGATGGTTTCCAAGAGATTACCTGTAATTGGAGAACCGTAGGTGAGGGGCAAATCACACGCTGCCACGTTTACCAGTGTAGAACGAAACGACAAATCGCCCCACGCTATCTCGAACACCATATCTTTCACCTCTGCAAAGCCCACTGCTTGGTCATAGTTGAGCTGTAGATGCAGGTCGATAAGTGCATTCTGTTGTTCCTCGTCATGCAAGTCAAGTGCTACAGGCACACCATGCACTATTCCATCAAAGCGGAGCACCCCCAAGGTTTCAGCATCCACATACACCGTCCCACTCATCATCCGCTGTTGATGTTCATTTTTTCTCCGCAAGAGGAATCTGTACATCAGCCGCCCATCATCGCCAGTCAGTGTCTCCTTGCTCACATGGTAATACTTCTCAAAGTAGGAGGCTTTGCAGCCGACAGGAAATGGGAAGATGTAGGAATCCCATATATCCTCACCTCTCGTCATCGGAGCGAGCGACATCATCTTGTGGAGATTAGAGTGGGTTAGCGACGAATGCATTTTGCCACCATCGACCGTTTTCGCCCAATATTGTCCTGAGGATAGTTTGATTTGGCGTAGGTTCACGGCTGAATGTGCCTCAATAAAGTTCTCTACCATTTCGGTCATGCCGTTGTAGGTAATAGAAATCCTGTTGAAATAAGGACATGTATTTTTCTCATACTTCCTATAATCCTTCGATAATCTCTTGGCCACCTGTTCAAGAAGTGCCACATCAGACAGTACGGTCACTTCACTGAGGGACGGTATCAGTTCCTTCATTTTCACCACAGGAGGCAGCTTTCCTGCCACCATTCGTTGGGTTTCATACCCTACGTATGACAGTTTCACATCCTCATCCCTATTTGCCTCTATGGTGAAGTTCCCTTCGGCATTGGTCAGTGTGCCTCGCCCTTCTTCCACATACACGTGTACCCAAGGCAACGGATCACCCGTCACCCCGTCCACCACACGAGCTTGAAACTTCTGCCGCTGCCCCATGACGGGGACAGCGAAAAAAATCACAAGAATAGAGAAGATGGCTTTTCTCATTCAAAAAAAGGTTATTAATTATGGGCTGTTACGGTACAGAAACTTGTAAGTGTTTCTTCACGCCCTATTCCTCCATATGGATTATCTATTGTTGCCGTAATGCCTAAACTTGTAGCAGTTGGTGCAAAAGGTGATAAACGAATAGGTTGTGATTCGTCGTATGAAATAGACCCTACAAAATATGAATTAAAGGGTGGCTTTTTCAATTTGTATTTTATCACAGTTGCCGTGAAGGTCACCGTTTTACGGATGTTAGCACTACGCCTCCCCCTTCCGCAGCCCTGGTCATCATCCTCTCGGCCAGCGTTTCGTCGCTTTGTGAATAATACTCTTCGTCTTGTTCACATCCCGTGATGAGGAGTGTGGTCGTTGCCACCGTTGCGATGGCAAAGATACTTGAAAATGATAGTTTTCGTTTCATTTTTCTTTTTGTTCTTTTATTATGTTAATACTATCTTCGTTCCCTTTATAGGACAATTTGTGCCCAGTAGGTGATGCCATTCTGTGTAAGTATAATTTCGACTGTGCCCGTGACACTTTCTGGGATGGTTACTGTGCAAGTTAAGTCAACGATGTCGGAATAGACTTCTTCACCTTCCTTGACAATACTGATAGTCGCTCCCACTTGGGCACTATCAAATGTGAACGTGTGGCCATCTTGATAGACGTACACGGAATCTGTAAGGGTACGACTCGGACCATCATGTTCCCCTGTTGGTTTCGTAACTTTTACTGTCAATTTCACAGGAGTGCCGTCCTTAGATTCTTTTCCTTGCAATGCTACAGAAATAAATGTTAGCAGCAAAGGGATGATGATAAATAGTTTTTTTGTCATAACGTTTGTTTTTATTTGAAATTGATTTTTTCGGCTATAAAGTTATGGCAAATCATATAACTGTGTCAAATATGGAACGTGGTATTTTTACACCCAATTTTACACCTTGCGAATTTTTAATAAGCTAACATATTGAATATCCTCTCCTTATACAATTCCTTACACCTCTTTTACACCTTGTGTCTTTTTGAGGTTCTCGTATAGATTAGTGGCGCTGTTTGTTCCAAACAATTTGCTGTTAAGGTGCTTCTTAACGTTGGTGATTCGCTGTGGGGAGGTGTTCAAAAGACAAGCGATTTCGCCGGATGTGAATCTGAGACGGACAAGAATGACTGTGTACAATTCTTGTCCGGAGAGTTGATGCGCCTCTATATGGTTTTTATAAAATACGGGAAGACATTGTTTCAACAATGTAATAAGTGTTTTCCATTCAGCATCCGTAGGCAAGGATGAGTGAAGTTTGGGGCGCGCCATATCTCTGAAGGTCTTGACTATTTGGCTTCTGAGCAATACGGATTCTTTCTGTTCGGAGTCCATTGCATCAAGTTTTGCACGGCTTTCTTCTATCAGGACTTCCAAGGCTTTTATTTCGGCTTGCTTTTTGTCCAGCATTGCTTCCCTTTGGATGCTGGATGAGCCTTTCATCACAGTCAATTCTTCCTGAGCTTGGGAGAGTCGGGCTATGGCATCCATATAATTTGTGCTAAGCTCTCTTATTTCGGAATCCACACGTTTCCTGTATTGTGTATACCATGCGATACCTATACAGAACAGAACTAAGCAGAAGAGGGATATACCCCATTTTGTATACCTTTCCTGTTCTGCCTCTTCTTTTTTCGCCATTGCTATCTTCTGATAACGTGTATAGTCGTACAAAGAAGAAAGTTGCATGACTGATTGTATTTTATTTTCTGACAGCAACTGTTCCAATCCTCTTTCACATAGCGTTGAGAATTTAACGATTGAGTCGGAAATATCCCTTGTTTGATAGACAGAGAGTAACCCCTTATAAGCATCATATTGATGGTCAAAATGTAGGAGTTTTCGATAGTAATATTCAGCAGTATCAGTACGACCTGTTCCCTCGTAGTAGAGTCCTTTGCTGTAATAATAATGCTCCTTTCCGGGGCAAATATTTCCTTGGTCATCGAAAAGCCCTGATTCTGTCTCAAAGATGCACATAAGGTCGTATGCCTTTTTGTAATGAGATTGTTCCAGAAGCATGAGGATGGCTGTAGGATATACTCTTGCCGCCGCTTGTGACAAATCGTTTTCTTGATAGAGCTTTGCACATTTTTCAGTAACACGCAGAACAGAGGCGGAATCCCTCAATGAGAAAAGTGGAATGACTGTAAGTTCGAGGCCATGTATGTAATTATACATATCATTGGCCTTGAAGGCATAGTGGCTGTATTTTCTCCATGCGTCAAGTTCTGCCTCTGCCATATATTGAGCACTAAATAGCATTGCCATCTGCCCGTACACACGGAACAAAGTGTTGTAGTCGCAATCATCGCTCAATGTGTCGGCTTTCTCCACGGCATCGTAATAGCACTGGATGGCTTGTGGAGCTTCCTTCATGTCACGGTAGATGCAGCCGAGCAGGTAGTGGGCTTTGAGCTGTTTCTTCGACTGGTCGGCAATGGCACTGTCAGCCTTGCACAGCCACAGATAGGCTGAATCGGAATGTTCCCCCATCATGGCCTCGGCACGGTCGAGGATGGTCAACACGGCCTTGTCGTCCGTGCAGGAGGTCAGGCACAGGAGCAACAGGATGGATATGGATAAAATGTGCTTCATATATTTATGTACGATGAACGATGAACGATGTACGATGTAGGATGTTCGATATGGGCAACGCGATGCAAGCAAACCGCACGGCTCATCGTACATCTTCTTTTTTATCGGCAAATCTACATAAAAATTATGATTTATAAACCAGTCGCAATAAAAAACTTGAATTGTTGGAACAAATTATTTTTTGTTTTTATAATAATTCATGACTCATTGGTTAATTGACTACGTCGAACTAACGTTTCATGGGTAAGCCCATCATCGCAATGATCCTAAAACCCGTCATCGTGAATACCTTAACGAAGCAATCGGAATATCAGCAACGAAGGAATCCTTGATTTCCATCCCCATGATTACAATATTTTGAAAGTTGCAAAATATTTTTCTCAACTTGCAAAAATATTTTTGAAACTTTCAAAAAAAAATCCCCGTGGTGGCATCCCCACACATCCTTATGAAGATTCGGGTGTTGTTCTCCTGTGCTTTTTCACAAAAGGGAAGGCTATTTTGCCAACACTTTCCCTATAGGCAACGTCGTAGCTTCGAATGACTCTTCCCCACAGAGTCACGTGACTCTACGTCGTTGCCCCTTGGGACTCCACGACAGAGACCCTTGGGAGACTTCGGCACAGGCTCGATTGTCTTTATGGCAATCTTGCTTTTGTTTAGTTATTGATGTCTCTCACCATTTGTCCTCAACGTAGTACTCGTTGTTATAGACGGAACTTGGACAGATTTCGATGAAGTCGAAGTTCATCTCACCGCCTGACTCCATCTTCTGCTGCATACGGAGAATGTGGTCGCTCTTGCCATCGGTGTAGAAATGACCCAGCACCCTGCGGATGGTGTTCTGCAGCTGGCGCATCGGATCGCCGCCGAACGAGTCCTTTCCTCCTGGAGAGTAGCAGCCGGGGCCCTTCATCCACCCAAGGTTGTGGATGGATTTGTCGAATGCCGTGATGGCATCATCGTCGCCAAGAGCATCGTCCCTCTGCCATCCGAAGAGTTGAACGCCATTCGGACGCATGTCGAACGGAATGCCTTGGGGGATGCCGTCGATGTAAGACTGCACGATGCCGCGGGAAGCGAAGTCCACACAGGTCATCATGCGCACCTCGTAGGTTCCTGCTGGTACGGGCGGAAGCTTTATCTTCACGTCGAAGGGTCCCTTCACCGTCAGCTCGTCACCCTGATATGACCAGAAATCCAACACACGCATCCGAACATGGATATGGGTGTTGTCCGTATATTCGAAATTGCGGCAGAAACCAGCCTTGAAACCCACACAGTGGTTGACATTGGAAGCGGCAATCGGCCCCTGTCCGCCCACACCATAACGGCCGTTGTCGGAAGAGACAAGGCAGGAGTGTCCACGGGCCATCTCACCATCAGACAGAATGGTCATAAAGTCTGGGGAGAGCGTCGTGCAGTCAACGCGGATGCGGTCGTTAAACACCACGCTCTGGGTCAGCTGGTCGTATGCCACAATATCGTCGATGTAGTGATAGATGCCATTGACGGCGTTAGGCTGCAGAGGCCCCTCGGAAACGGTGGCGATCTTGGCACCACGCACAAAGACACCACGCTCGTCGGCACGGGACTGAACGCCACGGCGGTTGATGTAGAGACCAGCCTGGGAACCCGACGGGAAGGACACCTTCATTGTGGAGTGAGGCATTAGGGTCTCGTACCAGTCGCAGTTGTCCCACTTGCGGCGGTTGAAGTTGTTTGTCAGTCTGCCCCCGTCAATGGAGGTCAGCGTGTAGTAGGAGCCGTAGCGGTTGAGGACATGATAGGAAATGAAGCGGTTCAGGTAGTTGCGGCGGTCGGTCTCGTCGGACACATCCGCATCTTCCGGATATACTGGCTCATACAGTTCCCTTGCCTTGGCACGGAGCCCGTCAAGGTCGGTGATGCCGTACTTCGCCGACAGGATGGAGTCGGGCACCATGAACGCCGTGAAGTTGAAGTAGCGTTTCTCAGGGTATGCCACGTTGTCATACTCCACGGCCGTGTGGACACAGAGCTTGTCGTTGGTCCATGTGCAAGAGTCGATGCGGTCTTTGTTGGAGGCAAAGCCGTAGGTCTCATCCATGTAGGCCTCCATCAGGTCCCTCACCCTCGTGACGCGCAGGGCCTCATTGTAGATGGAGATGGCCGAGTCGGCCTCCATCACTGTGGGAAGCAGGTCGTTGGAGGTGTTGACGATTTGCCCCACCGTGTGTACCACCCCGTTGCAGACAGAGTCGTCGGCGTGGGTCAGCTGTGCAGTCTTGTTGATCATCAGCTTCAGGCGGACCTCGCCACCCTCCACCAGCGAATCGCAGGAAATCGACATGATGTGCTCCAGCATGTTTGCCTTCGGGTACTGCGCATCGCTGTAGTCCGTCGTGAAGTAGGCCTGCTCGATGATGGAGTTGAGGGCAATCGTGTCGCAATCCTCTCTGGTCAGTTCATCGACCGAGGTCATCCCCCTTCCGGCCAGATACACATTCACGGCATCGTTGGTCGGGGCAAACACGGTGAAGGAGCCGTAAGTGCCCAGCATGTCCAGCAGTCGGAGGTCGCCGCGCTCGCCCGTGGCGCGCTGGAGAATCTGCACGAACTGCGAATACTGGCTTCGGTTCATCAGGTAATCCGAGGCGTACTCCTTGGTGGAGGTGTAATAGTTCTCAAGTCCAGGGTCATCGGAACAGCTGACAACGCTGAGATGCAGGGTCAAGATGATTGCCAGAATGCTGGTTAAAAACTGGATTTTTCTCTTTTTCATAAGCTTTGGTTATTAAGAGTTATAGACTTTTCTTCCATTTATTAAAAAATAACTTGAGAATCCTGTTTGTTTTTGATATGAAGACGATTCACAATCGCCCCAAGTTGTTTTTTGTTAATGTTTATCGTGTAGCTATACTTCTCTCTGTCGTACTCACTTCACCCAACATTTTTTCCCTTTCTGAATGTATATGCCTTTGGTGGGAGGTGACATGAGAGGACGGCCTGTGAGGTCAAAATATTTCCCATCGGGCGATTTACCATTGATATCTTCGGCATCGGAAGCTTCAACACCCTTGATGCCCACA
>CADCDP010000039.1 GCA_902800305.1 uncultured Bacteroidales bacterium | reverse complement strand
AGGTAAGTGAAATTTCTGACATGGCCAAATCCTGAGCAACTTTTTGTTGCTCAGGTACTTATAAAGAAAGTTAAACTAAAGTGCTGCGGAATTTAGGTAATATATAATGTATAAGAACATCATTTTCGCACTTGTTCTTGCCATGCTTTTCGCACCTCTTGACATGGAGGCAAAGACGAAGAAGAAGGAGAAGAAGGAGGAGGTGCCGCAGCTGATGAACTATCCGAGTGCCGACTGGGGTGAGTATCGAATGCATGGTGGCGAGGTGGTCATCAAGGGAAATGTGATAGTGGATGACCCGGCGAAGTTGAAGCAGCTGAACAACAACGTCGATGTCATCATGCGTGACTACATTGTGCGAAAGGAGGAAACCATCCCCATCAAATTCGAGGAAGACGGTACGTTCTCGCTCAATCTCCATGTGCCATACCCCATGTTTGTACTCGTCTATCCGATGGCAGGAGTGTATGCCTGTCCGGGCGATACTGTGGAACTGACGTTTGACGCCACGAAACCCATGCAGAAACCGGGAGACAATGTCACATTGAGTGGTAAGGGAGTCAGTGCTGAGGCGAGTAAGTTGTTCTTTCCTGTCATGTACAAGTACCTCATGCCCCTGCAAAGCGAAACCCATGTGGCACATCCCGACTCGCTGTTGAATTGGAGAGATGTACAAGTCGCAAAGCTGGATGACTTGGTACGCCAGATGAATGCTGGGCTGCCCGAACTTGAAGGCTGCTCACCCAGGACTTCTGACATCCTCCGCACATACATGGTTTCGCAATACTTGTATGAAATATGCCACCGCTACTACTTGTTCATGGACTTCGTGAAAGAGAATGACGGCGTTTACGACATTGACAAGGAAGCTTACTGGCAACAATATTTCAGTTTCTTGGCACCTCGTGAGAAGTACCTGCTCGACAACCCGCTGCTGATGGTTGCCGGCGATGAGTTCTTCTTCAACCGGATGGAGTACACACTGATGGAACCCATAAATCAATCCAGCCTCAAGGGCAGCACATACCCCGTTGACTTTTATCCAGAGGCGGCAGAAATCTGTGCAAGAGATAGCATCATCAGCCTACGCGAGGCGAGAAGAAATGCCATGAACAAGCTGCACGAAAAGCTGAATCTCAGCCCCACGAACTTCTGTGCTCAGGTTTGTATGGTTCGTGATCTGTTCTACAAATTGGAATGGGGAACCGACTATGATGTTGCTGCCGAGGAGGTGGCCAGCACATTGCCCTATATCACCAACCCCGAGCTGATGCGTCGTGCCGTGCTGCAATACCGCGAGTTCGTGAAGGTGAAAGAGTCGGAAAAGCAATTTGTCGATGCCAACAGCATCCGTCCATCTACTGATGTGGAGGGTATGAGCGATGGCGAGAAGATACTCCGCAAACTCATCGAACCCTATCAAGGCAAGATTATCTATCTCGATGTTTGGGGAACGTGGTGCGCTCCTTGCCGAGAGAACTTGAAGGACTCGTGGAGGGTGAGGGAAGCCCTGAAAGACTACGACATCGTCTATCTCTTCTTGGCCAACAACAGCAGCGACGAGGCGTGGAAGAGCGTCATCAGCGAGTACAACCTGACGGGACCGAACTGCGTCCACTACAACCTGCCCGAAGACCAGCAAAGCGCCATCGAACGTTATATCGGCGTCAACGGCTATCCCACCTACAAACTCATCGACAAGCAGGGCGTCATCCATCCGCTGTATTGGCAGCATTCCGACAACATGAACAGCCTCATCGAAACCATCGACAAGCTAAGCAAATAGCACCTAAAATCCGCAGATAATTTTTCAACGGTCTAGTCTTGCCGTCATTTGAGACATGCCTGTCTGTTTTTTTGCCATACAAGCGCGTAATCCGACGGGACATGCCGCATCGTTTTTCCACCCTTCCACCACAAACGGATAAGCAATGTTTTCTTCATCCTCGGTCGTGATGGATGGCTGATTCAGCAGAATGAGCAAATCCCAGTCGGAATCTTTGTGGGCATCACCACGGGCGCGTGACCCATAGAGCCACACTTCTCCATCTTCTGGCACAACTAATTTTGCTGTATCACGAAGCTTGTGCAGAATCACGTCTTCATGTTTTTCCATCACGTTTCCTTTTGCAATAAACACGGCACCGATACACCGCACAAAGGCACACAAGATACCTTTCTGTGGCAAAGTAAGTAAAAAACAAAGACACTGCCAAATATTGCGAAGAAAAAATGCACAAGTGGGATGATTTTTTAACCTGTTGGCTCCTTAGAGAAACAGGAGGAAGCCCGTCACTTCCTTGGAGGATTGCTCGTCACCGCTTTTACCGTTAGCCCGTCACGACTTACAAATATAAGAAGGATTTACACAAATAAAAGTAGGATTTGTACAAATTTAAGAAGTATTTGTACAAATCCTACTTGTGTTTGAAAGCCTTCAAAAATGCCCTCACGGAAATAACTGGTGGGAGCCGCGAAGGCGTGATGGCTTCCCAATTTCACTGCAAAGTTACGAAATTATTTCGACTTTGTCAAGAGTACCGGTGATTTATTGTCAACAAAAAAGGCAAAGCGATGTGACTCGCCTTGCCCTTGTGTTACGGTAGAAAAATAGAATATGTTTAGAAGATGAGTTGGGCGTAGTTGTAGAGTCCGTACTTCCAAACAACGAAGTCATGCTGACCCTCGGGGTACTGGATGAGGGTGCAGGGCACGTCGTTCTTGTCGCAGAAAGCTTTGAGACGTGAACTGTTGAACATCAGGAAGTCCTTGCTGCCACACACCATCCAGAGTAGTTTGTTGGCTTTTTTCATGGCTGCCACATCGGGAATGAGCTGTTCGGGCTGCTTGGTGTTGGGCGCAGAAGAGAAACCGCCTACGTAGGCAAACTTGTCGAGGTTGCCAAGACCGAAGTTGAGGGACTGACCGCCACCCATCGAGAGTCCTGCAATGGCACGGTGCTCTTGGTCGGTGTAGGTGCTGTACTTGCCCTGGATGAAGGGGATGAGGTCGTCGATGAGGTCACGCTCGAAAATCTCGAAGCCTTTCACTTTCTCGGCACCATAGATGTCGCCTTCAGCCTTGTCGTTGGGGAGTGCACGTCCGTTGGGCATGACGATAATCATGGGTTTTGCCTTGCCTTTGGCGTAGAGGTTGTCCATGATGATGTTGGGCACACCCTGCATCCACTCTTTGTGGTCGCCACCGATGCCGTGAAGCAGGTAGAGGACAGGGTACTTCTTGGATTTGTCGTATTTGGGCGGCAGGTAAACCGTCACCTTGCGAGTGGTGCCGACGGTCTTCGACTGATACTCTGTCTCTTCGATGGTGCCACGTTCGATGCCAGCCGTTTCCTGGTCGAAGCCTTCTGGAGCGGCAACATACTCGTTAAACGTCACTTCGATTTGTGGCATTTGGCCAAACATTCCGCCACCTGGCTGTGCGTTGGCAGAAGCGGTGGCAAGCACTAAGAGTGCTCCAAGAAAAATCTTTTTCATTGCTGTTGTTAGATAAGATAAGTAGATGAATATAAAATAAATGTGGTTGTTTATTCGTAGTGTCTGATTCTCACGTCAATCTTGTCTGCCTTCAGTTGGTTGGGTAGGGCGGTCACGTCGGTTTGTCCGTAGTGGTAGGGGAACAGCACTTTGGGCTTGACGATGCGGGCAGCACGTGCCAACTGGTCGGGTGTCATTGTGAAGGGCTGATTGCAGGGGAAGAACGCGATGTCGATATCGTGGATGTTGGTCATTTCGGGAATGTCCTCTGTATCGCCAGCGATGTAGATGCGTAGGCCATCGAGTGTGAGGATGTAGCCGTTGTCTCGGCCCTTGGGATGGAACTGTGTACGCCCTTCTGTCATGTTGTAGGCAGGCACCGCTTCGACGGTGATGCCCTGACCCAGATTCTCTTGGTCGCCATTGGCCATCACCTGACCGTATCCAGCCATGTCGGCACAGCGACGGTTGGTGATGAAGCGTGTGTTGGCATGCGTCAGTTGCTTGATGGCTTCCTTGTCGAAGTGGTCTTGGTGCTCGTGAGTCACAAAGATGAAATCGGCTTGCGGTAGTTTCGTGTAGTCAACAGTACGGTTGCCAAGTTGACGAACGGGGTCAATCTCTATCTCCACTCCGTCGTAGTTGATGCGGATGCAAGCGTGCATCAGGGCATAAAACTTGACCGTCTTGCCGTTTGGAGTCTTGAAACTATCCATCTCAGCCGTGTTGTCGTTGGTCACTACATTCGTGGCGGCTTCTGCCGCTTGGGACTTGGGTTGGGATTGGCTGCAAGCTGAGGTGCCTATCCCCAGCATGGCCATCATCAATGCTATTGCCTTGTTCATTGTTCTGTGATTATAAAGAATTGTGAATGAACGCTTTTTTCATGCTATTCATCCGTTTTGATGTTTTGGTTTGCAAAGATAAGCTTTATCTTTGGAATGGACAAAAAAAGAGGGAAGGAAATGCTTGTTAAGGCATCTCCATCCCTCTTTTCCTATCCATGGGGTTGTTTCATCTTTACATGTCGGTGCCTTGTGGACGGTTGCCGCCTGGTCTGCCACCACCTTGTCCTCTGTTGCCACCACCTCGGCCGTTGCCTTGGCCAAAACGCTGACGACGTTCCTGCTGTGCTTTCTCGTAAGCCTCATACTGCTCGGCAGAAAGGATTTCCTTCAGCGCAGCCTCGGTGGCCTCGCGTTGCTTCTGCATCTCTTCGCGATTGAACTGTGGACGTTCACCTTTCTCTTGGGCCTCCTTCATTCTTGCCTGACTCTCCTGTGCCTGCTTCAAGAAAAGGTCATACACCTTCTTGTACTGCTCGTCGGTTGTCTTGGCAGCTTCTTTCACTTGGTCAGCACGGCGTGTTGCCATGTCTTCCGGATTGAACTCGCGGCGTTGTCCGCCACCGAACTGTGCAAATGATGTGAGCGAAATCATTGCCACCATCATCGTAAGAAAAATTTTTTTCATACTGCTAGTGTTTGTTAATTTGTTAAACTGTTTGGGTTAATGTAATGTTGTTCTTTTGTTGGGTAAGACGCAGCTAACGTGCAAAAAGTTTAAAAAGAAACATAAAGAAACATCGTATTTTTCCAAAAACGTACAATTTTTCAGGCAAAATGTTTGTGAATTTATGAAGGAATGTTTATCTTTGCCACCTAAACCAAAAGATTCAATACAATGAAAGATTTTTCGTTTTACGCTCCCACTGAAGTGGTGTTTGGCAAGGAGTCGGAGGAGATGGTGGCCGACTTGGTGAAAAAGTATGGCGGTACGAAGGTGCTGGTACATTATGGTGGAATGAGTGCAAAGCGTTCAGGTTTGCTGGACAAGGTGTGTGGTTTGTTGACGGAAGGTGGCATTGAGTTTGTGCTGTTGGGCGGTGTTGTGCCGAATCCGAGGCTGTCGAAGGTGAAGGAGGGCATTGCGCTGTGCCGAGAGAAGGGGCTTGACTTTATCTTGGCTATCGGTGGAGGTAGTGTGATTGACTCGTCGAAAGCCATTGCCTACGGAGTGCCTTACGAAGGTGACGTGTGGGATTTCTATTTGGGCAAGGCTGAACCACAAACGTGTCTGCCTGTGGCGAGTGTGCTCACCATTCCTGCCGCAGGTAGCGAGATGAGCGAGGCGAGTGTCATCACCAACGAGGATGGCGACATCAAGCTGGGGTATTCAAACAATATCTCTCGCCCGAAGTTCGCCATCATGAATCCCGTAAGGACGTTCACGCTGCCTCCGTACCAGACAGCAGCGGGTGTGACTGACATCATGATGCACACGATGGAACGCTATTTCAATCCTGACGGTGACATGACGGTGACGGATGTCATTGCCGAGGCATTGATGAGGACGATGAAGGAATGTGTGTTTGAAGTGTTGAAGAATCCAGAGGATTATCGCAATCGGGCACAAATCATGTGGGCGGGCAGTTTGGCGCATAACGATGTGACTGGCAACCGCATGAACGGTGACTGGGCAACGCATCAGATTGAGCATGAGCTGAGTGCCATGTTCGACGTAACTCATGGAGCAGGCTTGGCTGTGGTGTGGCCAAGTTGGGCACGTTTTGTGATGAAGGAAAACTTGAGCCGTTTTGTACGCTTTGCGGTGAACGTGATGGGAGTGGAAAACGACTACACCGACCCTGAAGGAACTGCCTTGAGAGGTATTGCAGCTATGGAGCGTTTCTATCATGCCATCGGTATGCCCAACAGCATCCACGAACTGATAGGTCGGGATATCACTGACGAGGAAATCAAGGAGATGGCGCGTAAATGTACCCGCAACAACACCATTACTCAAGGGAAATTTAAGGTGCTTTGTACGGAAGATATAGAGACCATCTACAGAATGGCAAGGTAACGCTAAGTGGGTTGGATGCTGAGACAGAGGACACGAGATGTTTTCGTGCCGACTCGATACAGCTCTGAACTCCTCAATCCAACGACCCAGGCAATCTCTTCACCGTCAACCAGAAGAGGTTGCCTTTCTTTTTCGAAACAGTTGAGTTTCTGGTCGGTTAGAAAGTCGCTGAGAAGCTTGCGCTTGCCCTTCATGCCAAAGGGGGCAAAGGTGTCGCCCACTTTGGGACAACGAAGCATGAGCTTTCCTTTGATTTTGTCGGCATCGAGGTATGCGTGGTTGGAATCTTTGAGGATGGTCAACTGCTCGATGGGCACAATTTCTTGGCGAATCGTGGGGAAGGGGGAGGGAGGAACTTCCACGATGATGTTCTGACGGTCTATCAAGACTCTTCTATCTCTGCCGACAAAAAATCTACCGCTTTCCGTGCGTGTGGAAAGCATTTCCTTCAACTGGGTCTTGTTGAAGCCTAAAGGTGACAGTATCTCATGGAGCACCGAGATAGGGGATGGCTGTTGCTGAAGCAATTCGATGTTGATGGCCAATTCTCCGTTAGGACGCTGTGTGCAGCAGTCAGCGATGGCTTGTTGTGTTGCCTGCTGATAGACTTTCAACACTTCGTTCAGATTCTCAATGGTTGACAAGATGTTCTTCGATGCCCCTTTGTTCACCTCTCGCAATGTCGGCAAGACGTTGAGCCGTATTTTGTTACGGGCATATTCATCTTCCAGGTTGGTGTGGTCGGTCACATAATCCTGCTGTTCTTCGTGCAAATAGTCGAGAATCTCTTGGTGGGAGAGGCAAAGCAACGGACGTACAATATCTCCATGCTTGAACTGCATGGCGCATAAACCTCGGATGCCTGTTCCTCTCACTAAATTGAGCAACAGGGTTTCCGCATTATCGTCTTGGTGATGTCCCACAGCAATGACTTCTGCATTCACCTCTTTCTTGATGTGTCGGAAATATTCATAACGCAAATCACGTGCAGCCATTTCGATGCTCATGGCATGTGCTTGAGCATATTCTTGGGTATTAAAGTCCGCTTTATAATAGGTCCAATTATATTGGTGGCACAAGTTCTCCACAAACTTTTCGTCTCTCATGCTCTCGTCACCTCGAAGGTGAAAATTGCAATGGACAGCCACAATCTCGTAGTTTAAGTGATATAATAATAGTGCCAGACATACCGAATCGGGACCGCCACTTAAACCTACGACGATGCGTGCTCCTTCACTCAACAGGCTATTTTCGCTGATGAATGTTGCCACTTTTTTGAGCGTTTTTCTTGTTTTCATGCTGCAAAATTACTCTTTTTCCTCGAAATGGGAGGGAAAATCGTCTTTTTCATCGAAAAAAGCACTAAAAAATTTGTCATTTACCGAAAAAGCACTACCTTTGCACTCGCTAAAGCCAAATAACAGGCAACTGGTGCGTTGGATGAGAGGCTTAGTCAACGGTCTGCAAAACCGTCTACACCCGTTCGAATCGGGTACGCACCTCTAAAGAAAACAAAAAAGCTCAACTGGTGGTGACCAGCTGAGCTTATACTTATCTCTTCGCCTTCTGTGTTCAAGAAGACACAGACATGGGCAAAGAAAGTCGGGGATGACTGGATTTGACAGCGAGGTGAAGTGGTACGTAAGCATGCAGAGAGTCGATGCCCCTCTCTTGAATCTCAGACATCAAAGAATTAATTGGCGAAACTCGTTACGCTCTCGCTGCCTAATCGAAGCATAGTAGATATGGCCTAATTCCCCTGCTAGGCGGGGGAACGAGACATCGCCCAGAAAGCTACAGTCCTGAAGCGTTCTGACCAGCGGTGCTATAAAATCGGGAATAGTCAGCGGATGCCTCGCTCCGTTGATGAAGCTTTAGAGGATAAGGGTGCAGTTGGTGGTCTTGGTCTTGCTGCATCACGAAAACCCAAGGCAAGAATAAGCATGTAGAAAGCGTATGGCTTCCTTGTTTGGACGAGGGTTCAATCCCCTCCATCTCCACAACGATTGTTTACTTATTTTTCACTATTTCTTTCATCGGTTTGCGTGTCTTTTCCTTCAAGGTGTCAGCAGGATAACCTATCGGAATCAGCACAGCCGCTTCTTCATTGTCTGTAAGGGCAAAAAGGCGTTTGCACAATGCAGCATCGAAGTTGCACACCCAACATGTTCCCAACCCTTGCTCTGTGGCAGCGAGACAGAGGTGTTCAACGGCAATGGCTATATCTATATTTCCATGATGCTTGCCGTCAGCTCTCACCCATTCTTCATCGTGCAGAATCGAGGCTATGACGTAAACGGGCGCAGTGGAAAACCATTCTCGATTATAGCACTGACAGAGTTTTTGTTTGTCGCTTTCACAGGTGATAAGCCGAAATCTCCATGGTTGTTTGTTGACAGCCGAAGGGGCAAGACGTACACACTCCATGATGTAGTCGAGCTTTTCCTCTTCCACGCTTTTTGACAGATAGCTTCTACAGCTGTATCTGTTTTTTGCAAGTTCTAAGAAGTTCATGTTGTTTCTTTTTTTATTTCTGTGGTTCTGTATATATGTTCGTTATCGATGCACGAAGCCATCCGTGTTTAGCCAAAAAAGTCATTGATTTTCTGTTTCTCTCCTGCCACGATGATGATGTCCCCCTCTTGCAGGACAATGTTGGGGTCAGGATTGATGTAGAGGTCATCGTCGGGACGCACAATGCCGATGGCAATACAACCGCCCTGTTCACGGATGCCCGATTTGAGAATGCTTTTGCCACAGACAGGAGAGTCTGCCGTTACGGTGTAGTTATCCAAAATGATGCTGGTGTTCTGGTCTGTTGGGTTGTCCTTCGTTGAAACGCTGGTTTCCAGCAGTTTTTGGAAGGTTGCCACATCCGAGTCAGACCCTGCTATGATGATTCTGTCGCCTGGATAGAGGCGGTGATTGCCTCCTGGAATGTTGATGTTGATGCCGCCACGAATGATTCTCACGATGTTAGCCCCTGTGATGTTGCGGATGTCAAGGTCTTTCAATGCCTTTCCTGCAAAAGCTGAGTTGCTGGGCATATCTACTTCGGCGATGTTCATTTCAAGTGTCAGAAGGGTGTCCTCCACCTCTTTCTCCAAACCTCGTTGCGATTCAGCCAAACGCTCGCGGGCATAAAGGTTTTCGTTGAAAAGTCGGAGAAATTGGTTGATACCTGGAGCCATCGCCAATTTCAGCAATAGGAATTTGATGATTCGGAGTGGAGGGAACCTATGTGATGACTTCTTGTCGTGAGAAGCATCCGCTTGTCTCTTTTCCGTATAGCTGTCCAGAATCTTCTTCGTCTCGTCGCTCATGTGGTTTTCGAGGAAGGAGAGAGTGGGGTAGGCGAGGCGCATGATGTAGGGTGTAAGGAATGTTGTTATCACGCTGACTGCCACAACGATAGGGTACAAGCTTGAATCTGTCACTTTCAGTGTTTGTCCCAGGTTGGCGATGATGAAAGCGAACTCACCAATCTGCACCAGCGAGAAGCCCGTCTGCAATGCCACTCGCAGCGGCTGTCCCGAAAGCAAGGTGCCAAAACTGCCAAAGAGGATTTGTCCCACGATGACCACCAGCGTGATGATGGTGATGGGCAACCAGTGTTGTAGCAACAATGAGGGGTTAATCATCATGCCCACCGACACGAAGAAAATGGCACCAAAGATGTTTTTGATGGGTTGCACCAGATACTCAATCCGTTCTGCTTCGATGGTCTCTGCCAGTACGGAACCCATCACGAAAGCTCCCAGCGCACTACTGAATCCTGCTTGAACAGCCAATAGCACCATGCCCAGACACAAACCTGTGGAAAAGATGGTCAGCGTCTCGTTGTTCAAGTGTTGCTTGAAACGCTTCAGGAACGTTGGGATGAGCGTGATGCCCAACACAAACCAAAGGGCGATGTACATGGCCAGTTTGCTCACCTGCCACAGCAGTTCAGAACCTTCAAACTCGTTTTTCACAGCGATGGACGTAAGCAGCACCATCAGCACCACAGCGAAGAGGTCTTCGACAATGAGGATGCCGAAACACACACCTGCAAAGCGATGGCTCCGTAGTCCTGCCTCCTCGATGGCCTTGAAGACAATGGTCGTGGAAGACATGCAGAGCATACCTCCCAAGAACAATGCGTTCATGCTGTCAAGCCCCAACAAGTGGGCTGTCAACATGCCCGTCACCATCATGCCCACCACGATGACTCCCGCACCAATCAGTGCCGTGTTACCCACCTTCAGGAGTTTCTTGAAAGAAAATTCCAGTCCGAGGCTAAATAGTAGGAACAGCACGCCAATTTCGCCCCACGTATTCACGTTCTCTTCGTTGGTTACCCAAGATTCGCCCAGCACGTGAGGTCCCACCAGTATTCCTGCCACGATGTAACCCAACACCACAGGCTGTTTCAGCAATTTGAAAAGCAGACTCGTGATGCCTGCTGTCAGCATGATAATACAAAGGTCTTGTACCATATATAATTTCAGATTTTTAGTTTCTTACTATTGTTCTTCTCGCGTGGTCTTTAAACCTTAAACTTTAACCTTTTAAATTTACATCCTCAGTCTCTTCTTCCAGATTCTTTTCCCACAGATAGTGCTGTGTCTCCCGAGCCATCACCCCCGACAATAGCAGCAACGACACCAGATTGGGCACTGCCATCAGCGCATTCATAATGTCAGCCAAGTTCCACACCAGTGCCAGGCTCATCGTCGCTCCAGCGTATGCCAACAAAATGTAGATGATGCGGTAGAAAACGATGCTCCGTCGTCCTGCCAGATACTCCATGGCACGTTCGCCGTAGTAGCTCCATCCTAAAATGGTGGAAAAAGCAAACGTAATGATGCCGAAAGTCAGAATTGGTGTACCCACGTATGGAATCATCCCAAATGCCTTTTTCGTTAGCATACCTCCGTCCTCCTGACTGATTTCTGGCGAAGCGATGAGGCTCGTCACGATGACCAACCCCGTGATGGCACAGATGACCACTGTGTCCCAAAACGTACCAGTTGACGACACCAGTGCCTGCCGCACAGGATTCCTCGTCTGAGCTGCTGCTGCCACGATAGGAGCAGAACCCATGCCCGACTCGTTGGAGAACAGACCTCTGGCAATACCATACCTCGCCGCCACCATCAGCACCGTGCCAGCTGTGCCACCGCCCACGGCCTTGAGTGAAAATGCTTCCCGAAATATCAATGCCACAGCTTCGCCAAGATAACTGTAGTTGACACATATTATATATATACAGCCCACCACATACAGCAGTGCCATCATAGGCACCAAGGCCGTACACCAGCGGGCAATGCTCTTCACACCGCCAATCACCACAAAGCCCACCAACGCCGCCAGCATGAACCCCACCACCATCTTCGTGCGTTCTGGTGCCATCCATCCGTCCAGTACCAACGACAGATTTTCGCTGATGGCATTAGCCTGAACGGTGTTGCCGATGCCGAACGAGGCCACTGCCGCAAACACGCAGAACAGCACCCCCAACCACTTCATGCCCAGTCCACGCTCCAGTGCATACATCGGACCGCCCAACATTCGACCGTCTTCTGTCTTCACCCTGTACTTAATGGCCAGCAATCCTTCGCCATACTTCGTGGCGATGCCAAACACGCCCGTCAACCAGCACCACAGCACCGCTCCAGGACCGCCCAAACTCACCGCTGTGGCCACACCGATGATGTTGCCCGTCCCGATGGTCGCAGCCAACGAAGTGGTCAATGCCGCAAACTGGCTCACGTCGCCCATCGCACCTTTGTCTTTCCGTACCGACAGGCGTAGTGCCGTAAAAATTTTGCGTTGTGGCACTTTCAAGCGAATGGTCAAAAAAATATGCGTGCCCAGCAGCAAAATAATCATGGGCCATCCCCACACGACACTGCCCACTTGTTCTGTCACTTCAAGTAGTTTCTCCATTGTTCTCTTCGATAATGGGTGCAAAGTTACAATTTTTTTTCTTTGTTTTTAGGGAAAAAACATATAGAAATTTGTACGTGTTCTTCTTTTTCCCTATATTTGCACACAAATGATGTACGATGAATGATGTACGATGTACGATTTACCATGCGGCTTGCGTGTATCGAGTCAGACTTATTATACGTTATTAATTATACATGATAAAAAACACTACGATTATGAAGAAATTTAAGTTTTCCGCGCTTGTCATGGCGGCTCTCATGATTTTTTCAGGTTGCGGCATGAACAACACAACCAAAGGCGGACTTATCGGTGGCGGTTCAGGTGCAGCCATCGGAGCAGTTGTTGGTAACCTCATCGGCAAAAATGCTGGTGGCACACTGATTGGTGCAGGTATTGGTGCCGCAGTGGGTACGGGTGCAGGTGTACTCATCGGCAAAAAGATGGATAAGGCGAAAGCCGCAGCAGCAGCTGTGGAGAATGCACAGGTGGAAACCATCACCGACAAGAATGGTTTGGAGGCCGTAAAAATCACCTTCGACTCTGGTATTCTTTTCACCACAGGCAAATCTACACTCAGCAGCACAGCTATGTCCAATCTGACCGACTTCGCCAACAACGTGTTGAAAGTCTATCCAGATTGTGATGTTGAAATCCAAGGTTATACAGACAATCAAGGTTGGAAAAACTCCACCGCCGAAGAAAGCATCCAGAAGAACATCACACTCAGCCAGCAACGCGCCGATGCTGTCAAGTCATTCCTCTTGGCACAAGGAGCAGGAACAACCCAGATTAAAAGCAGCACAGGATTTGGTCAAAACAATCCTGTGGCTGACAATTCGACGAAAGCAGGACAGGCACAGAACCGCCGCGTGGAAATCTACCTCTATGCTTCAGAGGCCATGATCAATGCGGCTAACGCAGGAACGCTCCAATAAGGGAAACGTGAAAAATGAAAAGTGAAAAATTTGCTACCGCATTAAAGGAAAAAAGTGAAAAGTAAAAAGTTTTTTTCCAGTATAGGTAACATCATCAAGTGGATGCTCATCGTCTTTCTGACGGGGAGCATTTTGCTTGTATTTATTTACCGATACATACCCGTCTATGCCTCGCCACTCATGTTCATCCGAGCCTACGAGCAAGTGAGTCGTGGCGAACAAATCAGGTGGCATCACGAATGGGTTCCCCTCGAAGAGATGCCGTCTGACATGCCCGTGGCAGCGATAGCGTGCGAAGACACCATGTTCTTGCGCCATCATGGATTCAACTGGGAAGTCATCAGGGAGGTGATACGAGAATACAGGGCAGGGAACTGCACCCGTGGAGGCTCCACCATCAGTCAGCAAGTGGCTAAAAACGTCTTTCTATTCCCCACGGGAAAAAACGGAAAGATTGCATTGATGCGTAAAGGAGTGGAAGCTTATTTCACTGTGCTCATAGAAATGATGTGGGACAAACAGCGCATTATGGAAGTCTATCTGAATACCATCGAGATGGGCGATGGCATCTATGGATTACAAGCCGTGGCACACGACCACTTTGACCGTGATGCCAAAGACCTCACTCGCAACCAATGCGCCATGATAGCCATCACCTTCCCCAATCCCTTGGTGATGAACTCTGCTGCACCCACTGCCAATATGTACAAACGGCAGTCGTGGTGTCTTTGGTTTATGAAAGGAGTAGGACACTTCCCCATGCGACAGGAAAACGATTAGAACAAATAGAACCCTCCAAGTTCACCTCTTCATCAAGCCCCTGATGAGCAGGAAGTTGATGGGGATGCAGATGGCCAGCACTGGGAAGATGGCCAGTTGCTTGTCGAAGTCCATCCATTCGACGAAGAAGTTCAGCAGCAGGAACTGGAGCACAAAGTTGTTCACGTGACAGAGCATAAAGCCCATCCCTTTCCTTTTTGTGGGCTTCACCCTGAACGTGAAAAAAGTTGTAAGGACAAAGTTGGCAGCCAGAGCTATGCCGTAACTGATGGGTAAAACCAGACCGTGGCTGATGTGAGCCGCAAGCACCACATAGATGCTAATCTGCAAGACCGCAGCCACCCCTCCTACCAGTGCAAACCGCAACAACTCAGCCACACTCTTCCTATTCATACACATTTCCTCCAAGACCTTTTCATCTACCTATTCCCCCATCGTTCCCCCTCCGAGAGCCTTATATAATAAGATATGCGCCTCCACCAATTCGTATTGATTTTCAAGCAACGAAAGACTGGCATCGAGTAGTGACTGCCGAGCCATGAGGACTTGCAGATAGTTAAAATCCTCATCATAGCGCATACGGGTTTCAGCCATCCTTGCAATCTGCGAAAGTTTCTCCACCTGCCGTTCGTTCAGGGCGATAGCCCTACGAGCATATTGTTCACTGGCCAAAGCGTCGTTCACTTCCTGACCTGCTTCCAGCACCGTTTGTTTGAAATTTATCTTTGCCTCTTCCTGCTCGGCCTGTGCTTGTTTGAGTTCAGCCTTCAGGCGTCCGTTGTTGAAGATAGGTTGAGTGAGAGAACCAATCGCTCTCAGCAGAAGGCTGCCAGGATTAATGATTTCACCGACATCGTTGGTCCAACCAGCACTGCCTGTCAGGTTGAGCGACGGATAGAAAGCGGCTTTGGCTTCGTTGGTGGCATAAAACGCCTGCTTCAGTTCTGCTTCGGCCTGACGGATGTCTGGGCGTGAGGTCAGCGCACGGATGTTGATGCTGGAGATTTCATCGAAGGATTGCAGAATAGTCTTGAAGTCGTTACGCTCAATGTGTCCACTCTGTCTGCCCAATACGGAGCAAAGCGCATTCTCTGCTTGTTGCATTTGCAGGGTCAATTGTTCCAGCGTTGCTTCTGCTTCCAGACAGCTCGCCTCTGCCTGTGCCACGTCGTCGCTGGTTGCCTCTCCCACCATCATCAGTGCCTTTTGAGTGCGGATATACTCCTGCCAGTTCTCTATCGTGGTGCGCGCTTCTGCCATCTGGGCGTCGTACATGGCCAATTGGAAATAGCCAGTGGCGATGGTGGCAATTAGCTCCACAATGACAGTCTGCAACTGAGCGTGTTTCTCCTCCACACCTGCCGCTGCCGCTTTCTTGGCATTCTGTTTCTTGCCGAAGATGTCAACCTCCCAACTGAGAGTAGCACCAAAAGTGTAGGCTGATTCCGTAAGTACACCATCCTTCTCTTCCTCATCCTCCTCTTCACCATTGTTTCTTTGCTTGTTTTTAAATCCAAATCTGCTGGTTGAGCCATCGACCCCCACGTCAAGCGAAGGAAACAGCTCCCCCTTGGCGTTGCGCAACATCGCTTTGGCAACCCCGATGTGGAGTTTAGCGATGTTCAGGTCTCTGTTCTCCGTAAGCCCCTCCTCTATCAATGCCACAAGATGCGAATCAGTGAACATCTCCCTCCAGCCCTTCGTGGCGACAAGCTCGTCAGTCGTCCTGACAGAGAGGTCGGAACGTACTATGCTGTCGGTGTTGATATGCTGAGTGTCATAATTGGAAAAAGTTTTGCAACTGGTCATTCCGCATAATCCGACCAGCACAACCCATGCCATTCTAATCCGATTCTTGCGTATTGGGTTAAAGCGCTCCTCCAGCAATTGGAAGAAAATGAAAAAGAGCGGCACAAAGAAGAGTAACGACAGTGTTCCGACCAACATGCCGCCAATGACACAAAGCCCCAGCGACATATTCCCCACGGCTCCAGCGCCGGAGGCAAAGGCCAGTGGCAAAAGACCGATGATGAGCGTGAGGGCGGTCATGGTGATAGGGCGCAAACGAGCCTTAGCGGCCTCAAGGGCTGCTTCGCGGATGCCCAATCCTTGTCGGCGGCGTGCGGCAGCATATTCGGTGAGCAAGATGGCCGTCTTCGACAGCAGACCGATCATCATGATAATGCCCACCTGCATGTAGATGTTATTCTCCAGTTCGAAGAAGATAGCAAAAAGGCAGCAGCCCATCAGTCCAAACGGCACACCAAAGAGCACGGCCAGCGGCACAAACAAGCTCTCATAGAGAGAGCAGAGCACCAAATAGATGAAGACAATGACGAGCATGAAAATCCATATCGTATTGCCCGTTTGGCTGACTTCCTCACGCGTAGTTCCCGAATATTCAAATCCGTAGCCCATGGGCAGAACCTTTTTTGCCACTTCATCAATGGCCTTGATGGCATCGCCCGTGCTGTAGTCATCGCCAGGTTCCACCTCCACACTGATGCTGGAAAAGAGGTTGAAGCGATTCAGCGACTGCACACCGTAGCTCTTCTTCAGCGTGACAAGTTCAGTGATGGGGATGAAGTTGCCATTCTCCGAGATGAGGAAGATGTTGTTCAAATCCTCCTTTTCGGCACGCAGCTCCGGGTCAGCTTGCAACATCACATGGTAGAGACGACCGTAGGCATTGTATTGGGAGGCGTAATTACTGCTGATGTAGCCGTTCAATGTGTGGAGCACCGCCGAAGCCTCAATGCCGTAGTGCTTACAGATGGCAGCATTGACCGACACGGTGTATTGTGGGAAATCAACCTCGTAGGTACAATACACCTCGCCTATCTCCTCACGCTCTTTCAGGGCATTCACCAGCAGGTCGGTGGTTTTCTTGAGTTCAGCGACTGGCTTGCCCTCGAAATCCTGCACGTTCAACTCGATGCCGCTACCGAATCCGTACCCTGTGACAGTGGGCAAAGGAAACACGAACATGCTTGCAGTCTTGATGGAGTCAACCCTGGCCTCCACCTTTTCGAGGACTGCCTCAATGTCATGTTTGCTGCCTGGCCGGTCGTCCCAGTGCTTCAGCTTGATGATGAGGACGCCCGTGTTCGCTCCCTCACCACCCAGAATGTTCCATCCAGCGACAGATGCGCACGATTCAATCTCTTCTATATCAGCCACAGCCTCTGTCGCCTTCTTCACGCTCTTCTTCGTCTGCTCCAAGGTTGAACCGGCTGGGGTGGTGATATCCACAAAGATGTTGCCAGTGTCCTCATCGGGAATTAAACTCGTGGGAATGGCATTCAAGCTATATACAGCCAGCACCATCGTGACAACAGTGATGGCTGCAGCCACCCACCTGTGGCGGGTGAATACCTTGAGCGCATTCACATACTTTTCCGTCATTGCGGCAAAGGCCGCATTGAAAGCGGCAAAGAACCTTCCTTGCCTTTCAGGAGCCTTCATCAGCAGCGCACACAATGCTGGCGACAAAGTCAGGGCATTCAGCGTGGAAATAGCCACAGCGACAGCCATGGTCAGTCCGAACTGCTTATAGTAGGTGCCATTCAGACCACTAAAGAAGGATGTGGGGATAAATACACACATAAAGACAACGGTCGTGGTGATGACAGCCGAGCCAATGCGGTTCATCGCTCCCAACGTAGCCCGATAAGCATTGCGTTCGCCAGCCTCAAACTGGTTTTGAACCGCCTCCACCACCACAATCGCATCATCCACCACGGTTCCGATGACAAGCACGAGGGCAAACAGTGTGATGAGGTTCAGCGAGAATTCAGCCACATACATGAAGGCAAATGTGCCCACAAGCGAAACTACGATGGCGATGGTCGGGATAAAAGTAGCACGGGCATTCTGAATGAACAACAACACCACCAGCACCACCAGCACAAGCGCCTCGAAGAGCGTCTTGTCAACTTCAGCTATCGAAGCATTAAGGAAATAGTTGGTATCGAGCAGCACCCTGAACTCCAATCCAGGAGGTAAGTCGGGTTCCAGCTGTTCCAGCAAGCGGTCTATCTCGTTGTTCGCCTGCCGGGCATTCGAACCAGCCGATTGGGTCAGGATAGCCACCGTTCCATGATGAGAGTTCACCCAACTGTCATTCGAATAACTCTCCGTCCCTAACTCGCAACGCGCCACATCCCCCAACCTCAGTTCACCTCCGCCCGGCACATCCTTAAGCACGATGTTCTCAAACTCCTCAGGCGAGACCAAGCGCCCACGATACACCAGCGTGTATTGGAACGTATTCTTAGAGTCCTCACCCAAGGTTCCGATAGCCGCCTCAATGTTCTGGGCATTCAAGGCATCCTCAATGTCCTGGGGCGACAAGTCGTAAAACGCCATCCGCTTCGGGTCCATCCAAATTCTCATGGCATAGACGTTGCCTAGCAGCTGCACCTCTCCGACACCTCTGATGCGCAGCAGACGGGGACTGACATTGATGTTGAAATAATTCGTGATGAAATCGTTATCATAGCGATTGTCGGGACACTCCAGCGCGAGCACTCTCAGATAAGCCTGTTGCTCCTTTTCCACATGAACACCCGTCTCAATCACCTCCTCGGGCAGAATGCCCTCCACCTCACCCACACGGTTCTTCACCATCACCACAGCCATGTCGGGGTCCACACCTGGCTTGAAGACAACGGAAATCGACGCAATGCCACTGCTCGTGGACGAGGAACTGATATAATCAATATCCTCTACCCCATTGATGGCCTCCTCCAACGGCACAATCACACTCTTCTGCACCGCATCCGCACTCGCACCCGTATATTCAGCAGTCACCTCCACCACAGGTGGGGCAATGTCAGGAAACTGCTCCACAGGCAGATTCATGAACGCAATGGCACCCATCAGCGCAGTTGCAACAGCGAGCGCAATCGACAAAATCGGACGATTAATGAAAAAATGAGTCTTCACGTCTTCAAATTGAGTTTTTGAGTTTTCTTCAATTCTTCACTTTCACCTTCATGCCATCCCTCAGCAATCCAGCACCTTCAGATATAATGACATCGCCAGTCGCCAACCCCTTAGTCACAACATAGTTCTGACCATCATTGTAGGGCATTACCTCGATTTCAGTCGATTTCGCCACGCCATTCTCCACCTTAAAGACGAAATACTTGTCCTGAATGTCGTATGTGGCCTCCTGAGGAATGACAATCACATTCTTTACAATATATGGCAGTTTCAGCGTACCATTGCTACCATTCCTAAACAGTACGTCAGGATTCTCAAACGAAGCCCTCAGCGTCACGGCTCCTGTACCTGTCTCCACGTTGCCACTGATGGCATCGATACGCCCCTTCCGCTCCAATTCTTTCCCCCAATAGGTCACCAACGTCACTTCGGGTAACCTGTCCGTCAATTCATCCACCGTGCAGTTGTAATATTGTATCAAATCGTGTATCGTCTTTTCCGAAAGTCCCAGATACGCATAAATGTGCTTGGGGTCGGTCACGGTAGCCATCTCCTCCTCTATTGAAGGGTCAACCAGTTCACCCACACGGTAGGCAATCATGCTCAGAACGCCGTCAGACGGGCTTTTCACAACGGTGTAGGACAAATCGTTCTGCGCGTTCTCCAAATCAGCCTGTGCTGCAGCCCATTCAGCCTCGGCCATTGCCACCTCATGACGCGCCTTGTCCAAGTCGAAGTCACCAACGACGTGCTGCTGGTACAACACATCCTTCCCTTCCAACGTTTGCCGTGCAATAGCCAGTTGCGCCTTAGCACTGTTCACCTTAGCCGAAGCATTCCTCACAGCTGCCTGATACGGCACTTGGTCGAGAACGAATAGAGTCTGTCCTTTCTTCACCCTTGCACCTTCCTTTACACAAATTTGAGTGATTCTTCCACTGACCTGTGGACGAATGTTAGCAGGTTGCTCTGTTTCAACAGCTACCGTAAATTCACGAACGGCCGAAAAGTCTTGCGTTTCAATCGTCAGAGCATGATACTCACCCACGCTCTCCTCATCCTCTTCGTCATCATTCCAAAAACTATAAAAAACACCCCCCACCAGCAGCACAGCTGCGAATAAAAAAAGGGAAAATTTGAGAAACTTTTTCATCTTTATCACATGTTTAGTGATTGCAAAGATACGGAAAAGAACGAAAAAGTCAAAAAGGAAGGGGAAAAATTCTCCAATTTTTCAATTATTACTAAATTTGCATAAAAAAAAGGCAAATATGAACGATGGAATGAAAAGATGGCAAGTCATGCTGCTCATCTTTATGGGCATTTTTTTTGTTCGCAACCTGATGCTTCCCATGGTATCTGATGATATACCCTATGCTTTCATCTGGGATGGAGCAGACCGTGGTAACCTGCTGGATGGAGTCGGTACCCGTGAGCGCATTACGTCGTTTGGCGACATTGTCAAGTCACTGTATTCCCATTACATGACGTGGGGAGGACGTATCATTGGAATCGGTTTGACCCAACTCTTTGCATGGGAAGGAAAGAAGCTTTTCAATATACTCAACACACTGGTATTTATGTCCCTGGCCTTGCTGGTCTTTCGTGTTGGCACAGGGAAAAAACTGCATGAGATGAATACGGCCTATATGTTCTGGATACTTTTCACCTTCTGGTTTTTGATACCCGACCCCTTCCTAACGACATTATGGATGTGTGGTAGCTGCGTATTTCTCTGGACGGGAGTCATCGATATGTTATTTCTGTTACCTTTTGCCTTAGCTTTCTGGCAAGGCACAAAATTCTCCTCCCGATGGTTCATCCCCCTCATGGCACTCAGCGGCCTGTGTGCGGGCTGGTCTGTTGAGACTGGGGCTTTTGCTACAGGCATTATCACGTTTTGTGCATTCATTTATTTCTGGCGCCATAACCAATTGGCACCGTGGATGGTGGTCGGCTTTGTCTTTCTGTGTGTGGGTGGACTGATGCTGGGTTTGGCTCCAGGCGAGATGGTGCGCATGGAGTTGCAGCGGCTGTATGAATACAATCCTGAACTACCAAAGGACATGTATTGGACACCTCTGATGTTCCAAATTAATTTCATGGAGTGTTTCTACCCAGTAGTTAGCAAGCAGATACCTCTATTTCTCCCTATACTTTATTATATATGTAGGTTGCCCAAAGGGCAACGCTGGAATAAGGTCACACAGTTTCAGACTGTCATGGTGGGTGCAGCCATGGTAACGATGATAGTGATGATTTTTGTACCAATGGCACCTACCCGTGCAGGGTTCTTCTCCACGGTGGCTGTATTAATTGCCTCATTGTCTGCCATGTGCGAACTTCAAAAAAGTGAGATGCTTGAGGTAAGAGGTAAGATATTTGTTCGGGCGTTTGTGACTGTTAGCCTCCTATTGTGGGTAGCCACCACAGCCATCGTTTTCTATATTGAATGGGGGGTGCGCCAGCAGTGGATGAATCGTATTGACTATATCAATGCACATCAAGACCAAGACTTAGTGGTTGTACATCAGATAGATGTTCCACCCATTGCAGACAATCTGCCCGATTGGTGGCTATCTAACACAGTTTCATGGAACACAGATGTACTGGCGTGGGGGTCTGATTTGGAGCCTCGCGAGGAAGGTAGCCACAATCTGATGTACGCTCAGTTTTATGGATGGAAGAAGGTCATCACCGACGGTGAGGATCGTCGTATGGAATAATAATTTCCTTTAGCTTCTTGTTTTGGTCACCAATCAGACGAATGGTATATTCACCTGTCAGACGAGCCATTGTGTCAAGCTGTTCTTGTGTATAGAGTGCTTCGCTACCTTCCACATTAAAGGTGAGTCCCTCTTCCCGAATCTGGACTACGAGGAATAGGTGCATATTACTCTCAGACATCTTAATATGGTAACCTGAATAATTAATGCCTCTGATAGTAAGATACTCGTAAATACCTAAACCGCTAACGTTCATCTCCGTACCCACCTGTTCTTCGGGTGACAAATGCAAGTCGCGCACCATGTGTGTCCAAGGATAACCGATGGTGCGCATCATTCCGAAGAGGGCGGTACGTGTCTGTGCAATCAACTCTGCCACACTCTGCTTGGGGTCTGTATTGATACGTAATGACATGCTCTTTAAAAAATTGCCGAGTACTTTCATATTCAGCCTCTTGTCGATACGTCCGTGGTTGGTGGTCATAAACACTACATCAGTCGTTCCCGCCATCTGTCCCAAGGCCATAGCGTATGCAGCGACGCTGATGGTGGTCAACATTTTCTTTTGTTGATCTTCGGTCAAAGCACTGCTGTTTATTCGGATGTGGCGTATACGACTGTAATCGAGCAAATAACAGGCATAGAGCGTCTGTCCAAAGGGGGTGTCTGTTGGGTGGCAGATGTCAGTGTAGCGGTGACCTCGGAATTTTTCACAGGTAGCCTGCTGAGCCCTCTTGTAGCATTCGGTGCCGTATGAAGCACGTTCTTCCTCGTTCCAAACACAGGCTATGTCGCCTTGGTCTTCTATGGGCAACCCCTCCAAGGCTGCTTTCAAGCTGTTGAATAGGCCTTTCATAGACATGCCATCGAAGAAGATATGGTTGAAGGTGATACAGACAATGGTGTGTTCTTCTGTCTCTATCACATTGATGCGTACGCCTGGTTCTTCTAAAAGTTTGAAGGGGCGAACAAATTCTTGTTGGCGAGCTTCCCATTCATGTTGCGACATCTGGTGACGATGGACGTGGTTAGGCATATCGGTGTTTTCGCTAATCATCAGTTGTCCGTCGTCGAGCTTGACTAAATGCACGTGGGTGTAGTGCACCTCGTCGAGTACGAGCTGGCAGGCGGCGGCTATCTCGTCGTTGCTATAGTGTTTCTTTGATATTGAAAAATAGATACTAACCATAAAGCCTGTTTCCATCGTCTCCAAGTTGGCGGCTTGGAGCATATCTTCCTGAGTGGCGTTTAATAGGTATAATCTCATGGTTAAGATGGTTTTTGGTCGCAAATATACGGAAAAATGGTTAATGAGGATGATGTTCAGTGGAGTTTTTTGTTTTTTTTCGTACCTTTGTACCGAAATACTCTTGGTTTTGTGACGCAATGAAGCAGTTATTCACTTTCTTTCAGTATGGTTGGAAACGCACCCCATGGCAAGTGGTTCTCATGCTTTTTGCCGCTCCCTTCCTCGTCCGCAATCTGCTCTTGCCGATGGTGGGCGACGATTTCTCCTACGCTTTCATCTGGGATGGTGAACATTGGGGAAATTTGATGGATGATATCAGTACACGAGAACGGATAGGCAGTTTCTACGACATTCTTCTGTCTCAATGGTCGCACTATTTCACTTGGGGAGGACGTACTGGGTCTATGCTGTGCATTCAGTTTTTTGCTTGGGTGGGTAAGATTTGGTTCGATATGGCTAACACGGGCGTTTTCGTCCTGTTGATGTTGGTACTCTACTGGCTTTCAGTGGGGAAAATGGCTTCTCCAGCTGACCACAAGGGGACGTTTCTGTGGGTGATGGTTTGTATGCAGTTTGGAGTGCTCGACTATGTCTCCACGATGCTGTGGATGACAGGGGCTTGTGTTTATCTATGGACAGGATTGTGGGAATGTTTGTTCCTGTTACCGTGGGTCACCCGTCGGCATCCTTCGGCGGCCTTGATGGCTCTCTCTGGACTGGTAGCTGGTTGGTCGGAAGAGGGGGGTAGCCTTGCAACGGTTGCACTCACCACTTGTTTTTTGTTGGTCTATGGGCGACAGAGGCGATTGAGAAGGTGGATGGTGATGGGCTATGTGTTTCTGCTGATAGGTTGTGTGCTGCTGATGTTGGCTCCAGGCTCCATCCATCGTGAAGAGTTGATGTGGGAATTGGCTCCCGACTATGTGCTGCCCGCCGAAAAGCTGTTCTCAGCAGAGATGTTTTGGGATAACTTCATCGAAGGGTTCCTGCCCATCCTTCTTTGCGAGAGTTTCCTTTTAGTTCCCATCGTGTGTTTTTTGAGCGGTAAGAGGGTAAGTTTAAGGGAAAAGGGAAAAGGGAAAAATGAAGGGGGTTATGCTGTCCTGCGCATTGTGGCCTTCACTGGGGGCGGGCTGTTGGTGCTCTGTGCGATGATGTTTGCACCAGAGTTTACGGCTCGTACAGGTTTCCACTCTACCCTGTTCCTGACGGTGGCTTCGGCTGCTGCATTCAAGGAAACGATGCCTTGGCTGAAGCATTCCCCCCTTGTGGCTACTCCCTTGCGTCGCATGGCTGCCTTGGTGGTGGGGGGGCTCTTGGTTTTCTTGGGCTTATTCTTGATGGTGGGTTGTTTTTGGATAGAGGGCTCTTATCGTCGGCAGTTTGATGAACGTCTGGCCACGGTTTTACCACGGAGGAATGAGGAGGTGATTGTTGTGCCAGCTTTCTATATTCCGTATCATCTGGACAGATATACCTTGTATCGGTCGCTCACGGAGATGCACCTTGTGTATGGGGGTGATTTGGAGTCGAAGCCAACGGATAATCGTTCGCTGATGTATGCCCAGTATTATGGGCTGAAGGCGATTAGGATAGACCGTAAAGTGGATTGGAAAAAACGTGATGGGAAATAGCCGTAATCATTATATCATCTCGAAGGCTCTGAGGAATTTTATGGGGGCTTCTGTCATGACTTCTGCTGCGGGGCAACTGGCTTGTGCGATAGATGCTGTCGTGTTGGCTCAGTTTGAGGGTGAGGAGGCTATCTCTGCATTGAGTTTGGTGATGCCCGTCACGACGTTAATCAGTTGTTGGGGACTACTTTTCGCTTTTGGTGCTAATGCCTTGGTGGCACGTGCGATTGGGCGTCACGACTTGGATGGTGCCTCGAATATCTTCTCTGCTTCCGTATGGAGTATTCTGTTTTTAGGCATTGGTTTCTCGTTGCTGATGTTTGCAGCCATCCCTGGCATCATGGGTGTCATTGCCCCCGACAATTCGTTGCGGTGGCTGCCGGCCGAGTATTTGAGCATCTATGTACTGGGGGCTTGGCTGGAAATGCTTTCCTACGCCCTTTGTCTTTTTGTGGCTACCGATGGTCATCCCCGTCGTGTCACCTTGGCTGTCTGCATGGGTGTAATGGTCAATGCTGTTGTCGATGTGTTGGCGGTTGGCTGGTGGAATTGGGGTATTCGAGGTATTGCCTGGGGCTCTCTCTCTCAGTTTGTGGTGATTGTCCTGCTGCTATGTCTCTATCTGCGTGACTCTTCGTGTTCCTATCGGCTGGTGTGGCCTGGGGCTCAACTGTGCAGATGGTTCGTACAGAATATTCGGGAGGGGGTGCCTGTCACCATTGGTAATATCTTGATGGCTTCGGCTGTGCTGATTGTGAATGGACTGACATACGATGCACAGGGGGAGGAGGGGCTTTTCTTCTGGTCGATCTGTCTTCAGATGCTGTTGATTTCTGTCGTTTTTGTCAACGGGGTGATGGAGGCGCTGTTTGCCATTGGGGGGGTGATGGCAGGTGAACGGGACGTGAGGGGCTTTGCACTGCTGACGCGGGACGCTCTGCTGATGGTCGGCATATTGACTTCGACGCTGGTGCTGCTGATGTGGATGCCCGATTGGGTGGGCGTGATGTTTGGTGTGAAGGATGCTGGGGAATTGGAAGATGTGAACGATGTGTTGCGCAGCTTCTCGCTGATGATACCTCCTTTCTCGTTGACGCTCATACTCGTCTGCGTCTATCAGGTGCAGGAACGCATGTGGCTCAGTATTGTCTCAGTCGTTGGCCAACTGGCAGTGATGATTGTCTCTGTTGGGATATTTGCCTACGAAATGCCTGACGATGTTTGGCTTGGATTCCCCATTGGTGGGTTCCTCTTCTTGGCTGGCTTGTTGCTTTACACCACTATCTACAGCCGCTGTCGGAAGGAAAGACTCTCTGCTCTGACGCTGATACCCTTGGAGGAAGGGTGTTCGATGGACTGTTCCGTCCGCTACCATGCTGATGAGGTACATGCAGTTCTGTTTCAACTCATAGACTTCCTCCAGAGGGCTGGTGTTGGAAAAGATAACATTTTGAAACTACAGATATGTTTGGAAGAACTGATGATGAATATTGTTGAGCACTCGCATGGTCGCATTATCCATCATTCGTTCGATTTGCATGTCTATACCGATGGGGAGAAGGCATACGTGACGCTGAAAGATGGTGGACGCCCGTTCGACCCTGTTGAGGCTGGGAAAAATACCACTTCCTGCAATGAGACTGGCAAGAATATCGGATTGCGTATGGTGGCAAACATTTTGCCTGATATCAGTTATAAATATATGTATGGTCTGAACATTGTTATGATTAAAGTGGATTTGAGTTAAACTTGGATGATTTGCCGCTTTGCGGCATTAAAAATAAAAATAAATAAAAACAGATAAAAACATGAAAAAAAATTTTTATACTCAACTTTCGGAAGTTGAGATTTCAAGTGGTTATGGAGGACTCGGCGTACAAGCCGCCAAAACTCCTTAACTCCTAAACTCCTTAGACAAAAAC
>CADCDP010000038.1 GCA_902800305.1 uncultured Bacteroidales bacterium | reverse complement strand
AACTGTGTCGCCGAAGAGATTCTTGCGACCTGCAACTGCCCACTCATCCACGTGCTCAGCCATTGGAGACGATGGAGTGATGGGGTAGATGGCAGCCACTTCGGAGAACATGTAAGCTACATGAGCCGCAGCGGTGTTACCATCACAAGTGATAAATTTCTTACTCATAATAAAATCAGTAAACTATAAAATGGTTATTGTTTGTCTTTATTCATACTTTTAATGAGATTCTCATAATGCCTGTCGGCAAAAGAGTCAAACTCTTATTATACATTATATATTTAATAAAGGAATCCGAAAATCCAGAGAGGAATCTGGTTGCCTTCACCGATGTCGCATTGGTTGACGGCGTAGAGGGATTTTGCTTTACTCTTCAATTTGGTGCTGTGTTCAGCAATCTTGAACTCCAACTTTTCATCGATGAGGAAGGAGCAGAGGTTTCCATGTTTGTTCACCTTATGGTCTTTCCAAAGTGTGTTGCAGAAGAAGGATTCCAGCACATCGTGCTCGTCGAAGCAACGTGGATAGAAGCTGTACATGAGATTGGAGTTGTGGAGAAGTACACGTGCTGGTTTTTTGGGGAATTCATCACCCTTTCCATATATCATGTTTACCAACCGAGCTTCTTCCAAATACTTAATATAGTGCATCACTGTGGCGCGGCTCATACCCAATTCCTGTGCCAGCTGGCTTACGTTGGGCACGCTGCTTCCACTGGTGGTCAACATATAGAAAAGCTGTTTGATTTTAACCAGATATTTCAGTTCTATTTGCTTTACCAACAAGATGTCCACCTCAATCATCATGTTCATGTTCTTCAGCAGATTCTCGCTGTAGTTCACTTTATCCAAAAAGAAGGGGTAGAAACCGTGATGCAAATAAGGCTGGAAGTATTCGCGAGGATTAACTTTTGAGAAAATTTCCGTAGCGATTTTTCTGTGGTTCGCGATGATTTCTTCCAACGTGTAGGAGCGTAGTTGTAAACCTGTGGAAAGGTTCAGGAATTCACGGAACGAGAAACCACGCAAGTTGTAAGACTTTACGATACCGTTCAGTTCTGGATTTTCTTCTTTCAACCGCATAACAGGAGACCCCGTGAAGACGATTTTCAATCCAGGATAGCGGTCATAGCATTCTCGGAGCTGAGTGCTCCAATCAGGTTGCTTGTAAACTTGGTCAATCAACAGCACTTTGCCTCCCGAATGGTAAAATTCACCGGCAAACTCTGCAATGCCGATGTTTTGGACGTAAAAGTTGTTAGTGTTGATGTACAGACACGAATGGTCGTAAGGGGAAAAATGCTCTTTAGCATACTGTAGCAAAAAAGTGGTTTTACCCACACCACGAGCACCCTTGATGCCAATCATTCGGTCTTTCCAATCTATCTCGTCCATCAGGTCACGACGCACGGGGGCTTTCAAGTGCTCTACTAAATAAGCATGTGTACGGAAGAAAGATTCCATAAATCTTTTTTGGTTTATATCAATTGACTTCGTCGAGCTAAAGGTTAGCCCGTATGTCACACAAGAATCACAAAATATGCTTATGTGACGAAATTTCGTGCAAAAGTACGACTTTTTCTCTTAAAATGCAAACTTGACTTTGCAAATTTTACTTTTTCGTAGAAAAAAAAGGTGCGAAATCTTGTTTTGTTCCGAAAAGGGACAAAATGTAGTGTAAAAAAGGCTGTTTCTTGTTGTGCTCAGAGGGTGGGGTATTGCATCGTAGAACAATGGAGAGAGCCATGCTGGAGAATGAGGACACGGCAGTCGATGCCCACCATTTCACGGTCCGGGAAAGCCTTTTGTAGTTGTGCTAAAGCTTCTTTATCTTTGTCGGGTTGCTGGTAAGTGGGGACAAGGACTGCTCCGTTGATGATGAGGAAGTTGGCGTATGTGGCAGGAAGTCGGTTGCCTTCTTCGTCATAGCAGGGGTCGGGTAGGGGAAGTGGAAAAAGGGTGTAAGGTTGACCTTCGGTTGTGCGGAGGGCGAGGAGTTCCTGTTCCATTGCTTGTAGTTCGGCATCATGCTCATCGTGGGTGTCGTAGCACTTCACGTAGGCGATGGAAGTGGGGGAACAGAAGCGAGCTACGGTGTCGATATGGCCATCGGTGTCGTCGCCAGCCAGCCATGAATGGTGAATCCAATGCACTCTTTTTGCATTAAAGTCTAGCTTTAATCGATTCTCAATATCTTGTTGAGAAAGAGTTTTATTCCTATTTTCTGAAAGCAGGCAGCTGGATGTGACCATCAGGGTGCCCTCTTCGTCACTTTCGATGCTGCCACCTTCGAACACGAAGTCAAGATGGTTTGTGTATTCAGCCTTGATGCCCTGTCGCTGATAGATGCTGGCAATCTGTGGGAAAATGGTTCGATTGATTTGATTGTCGTGGTTGGCAGCAAACTTGAGTCCCCATCCGTTGAATTGGAAATCGTTGAGGACAACTTGCTTTTCTTGCTCGTGGATGCACGTGATGAAAGCGTGGTCACGTGCCCAAGTGTCGTTGGTGGGGCATGGAACAAAAGACACGTTTTCGAGTGGAACATTCCGTTTGGTCAGTTCCGCTTGAGCCTCGTCGGGCTTTTGTGCAACAATCAGCAGCGGTTCGCGTTTAGCCACTTCAAGGGCTATCTCACAGAAACAGTCAATGGCATCGGCAAGCACAGGTGCCCAATCCGTGTCCTGATGAGGCCACGTGAGTTGCACGAATGCTTGCCGATGCCATTCAGCGGGTAGATACATTATATATTATTTAGTGAAATTCAAAGATGGCTTCACTGGAACAATGTTGCCTTTTTTGTCGAAGGTCATCTTGTCGATACAAACCTCACGATGGATGCCTGGCTGCCAATTGATGTAGTTTTTGTTGATGCGGTGATAAACGATGTACCACTCGTCCTTGCCTGGAATCTGCAGGATGGAGTTATGAGCTGTGCCGTAAATCTTGTCAGCAGGAACCTGTTCGATGACGCGGTAGTTCTGCTCGTCTATCTGGATGTCGCCCAACGGAGACTTGCTGGTGCCGTAGCATACGTGGTAGTTAGGCGACCCTGTGTCGTCCACCGACCAGAGGAAGTAGTAAGTGCCTTTGCGGAAGAACACGTAGGGAGCTTCGCGGTATGCCCACGTCTGCAGATTGCCGCCTTGTGGGGTTAGATGCTTGATGGTCTCTTTCTTAATGGAGAGCATATCGTCGTTTAATTCTGCACCAGCCATGAAGCCGTTGCCCCAATAGAGGTAGTACTTGCCTGATTTCGGGTCTTGGAACACATCCACGTCGATGGCTTGTCCACCACGTGCCTCTTTCGGACGGTCAGCATCCGTCACGATGGGGGCATCTGTAGCCACAAAGGGGCCTGTGGGGTTGTCGCTCACAGCCACGCCAATCTCCTTGCGGTCACTCTTGGGGTTATGTGCGGAGAAGTAGAAGTAATACTTATAAGAACCGTCCTTCTGTTTGCGTTCAATGATGCAGGGAGCCCAAGCATTGCCTGTCGCCCACTTCACTTGGTCGCTCTTCACGTCGAGCATCTTGCCCTCATCCGTCCAATTCACGAGGTCTTCGCTGGAGAACACGCTGAAGTCGTGACCACCCCAACCAGGAGTACCATCGGTGGTACTGTAGATGTAGTACTTCTTGGTTTTGTTGGAATACAGCACCTCTGGGTCAGCGTGGAAACCCGACAGAATCGGTTGGTTGTGGTTGCCAAACTCCTTCAAGAGGCGCTCTTTCTCTGCCCGAGTGATGGGGATGATAGTGCCGTGACGTGGGGTGAACTTGCCTTTCGTTTCCGTGTTCTGCACGAATTGGAACGTCTTGAGGTCTTCCGACTTACAGAACTGGTAGTGTCCGTTGGCATAGCAGTCGTACATGATAATCCAAGACTTTCCGTCCAGGCTCTTGCACACGCCCACACCTTCTACGGCTTCATTTGTCTGTTCCACATGGCCATCAAGCTTCTCCCATCTGTCCGTCAAGTTCTTGGCCACAGCTTGATAGATGCCACGTCCTGACTCCTGCTTGTAGAAAAGGTGGTAGAGCTGGTCGGCCTCATTATACACGATGTCGCCGTCGATGGTGGCGTTGCCAGCGTCGAAGAGCCAACGGGGTTTACCTTCGAGGTCGGTAAAGTCGGCATTGGCATACTGATAGTAAATCTTGTCGAAGGAATCAGGGTCACTGGTGCGCAACGAGTAGAAAACCATGTATTTGCCAGCTTTGCGGTCGTAGATGGTTTCTGGTGCCCACACACGGATGACGTTCTTCCACTCCTTCGTGTAACGAGTGGGGAAGTTGATGGTGGAGTGCTGCCAGTTGATGAGGTCGGTCGATTTGAGGAGCACCATACCACGGTTGCTCGACCATCCATGGGCGGAGCGCATGTCGGTCACCACCATGTAGAAGGTCTTGCCATCCTCGCCACGCAGAATGTGTGGGTCGCGCACACATTGAGTCAAGGCGATGGTGTCTGACTCGATGATAGGATTGCCGTCATTCAGCGGCGTGAAGTTGTAGCCGTCGTCGCTGATGGCATAGCAAATCTGCTCATCCTTCGGGTCGTTACTGTTGAAATAGGTGAACAGGTAAGCCACCATCTCGTTAGGGTCTTGCGGTTCTTCCTTTGCCGTCTTCTTGTCTCCAGCCATCATGGGCATAGACAGCGAGGCACAAAGGGCTGTTGCAAATAAGAATTTAGTGTTCATGTGGGTTAGGTTTAAGTGTTTAGTAATCAGTCTTATTGTGAAAGAAATATTTCTGCTTTTTCGATGTCGCTGGCATGGTCAACGTCAAGAATCTTGCTGAAGGGGTAGGCTTTCAGTCGAAGTCCCTCTTTCACCAGTTGCCGCTGGAAATTGCGCATTCTCGATTGCCCTTCGCTGATGCACTTGTCGATGACGGGAAATGCCGTTTCGTTCAATCCGTAGATGCCTCCAGAGATAAACCGCTGTGGCTCGTTGTCGAGGAAGCCCGTGATGCGCAGACTTTCGTCGGTGGCAATATAGAGCGGCTTTTCGTCGTCGATGTAGTCAGTCACCGCCATCATCCCATCCTCCTCCGATGCTTGCCACGCCTGAATGTACTCCATGAATTCTTCCTCGCGAAAGATGGTGTCAACCGTCGTGAGGCAAAATTTCCCTTTATCCATCACCTGCCGCAACTCATAGAAGCTGTGCATGGACGAGGGTGTGGTCTTGACGATGAGGTGTATCTTGGGTTCCGATTCCTGCAGTTGGCGCAGATGCCCTTGCGTGAGAGGGGTGAGGTTGTTGGTGATGATGTAGATGTCCTCTGCACCACAACGATGGAAGATGCGGATAAGACGGTCAATCATCGCCTCACCTTTTATCTTGACCAGTGGCTTAGGCAGTTCCACGCCTTCCTGAGCCAGTCGAGACCCTTCCCCTGCTGCAAGTATGGCAAAGTGCATCAGAAGTTAAACTCTTCGCTTACACTCTTCTGTTCCGATACCGCACGAATGGCGCGGGCAAACATATCGGCAATGGAAAGCTGCACCACTTTCGGGCATTTCTGAGTGTAAGGGATGGAATCGGTGAAAACCATCTCGATGAGTGCCGAATTTTGTACACGGTCGCTGGCGGGGTCGCTCATCACACAGTGGCTCGCCACAGCACGCACACTCTTCGCACCAGCCTTCATCATCTCGTTGGCAGCATGTGTGATGGTGCCAGCTGTGTCCACCATATCATCGACGATGACCACGTCCTTCCCCGCCACATCGCCAATAATCTGGATGGAATCCACCACATTGGCTTGCAGACGAACTTTATTGCAGAGCACCAGCGGCGCATTCAGCTTCTTGGCAAACAGTCGGGCACGTTTAGCACCACCCACATCAGGGGTTGCAATCACGAGGTCGGGCAGGTTGAGTGCTTCCACGTAGGGAATTTCGACCAGTGAACCGTAAAGGTGATCCACAGGCACATCGAAGAAACCCTGAATCTGGTCAGCGTGCAAGTCCATCGTGATGAGGCGGTCGATGCCAGCCACACTCAGCAAATCGGCCACCAACTTAGCGCCGATGCTCACACGTGGCTTGTCCTTGCGGTCTTGGCGTGCCCATCCGAAGTAGGGGATGACCGCCACGATGCTGTGGGCACTGGCACGTTTAGCCGCATCAATCATCAGCAACAGTTCCATGAGGTTGTCGCTATTGGGGAAAGTTGACTGAACGAGGAACACATCGTCACCACGGATGGACTCCTCAAACGACACAGCAAACTCGCCATCGGCAAAATGCGAGATGACCATGTTACCCAACGGACAACCTAAACTCTGGCAGATGCGTTCTGCCAAATACCGGGTCTTTGTACCTGAGAATACCTTAAAAGGTCTTACTTCACTCATGAGTTTTCTAACTTTTGTTAAGTGGATGGATTTATTAATCGTGTGCAAATGTACGTAAAAATATTGATTTATGAACTTGCCACCCCAAAAAACTTCCATTATTGGTCCAAATTATGGATAATTGTTGGTAATTATTGTTTTTCCAAGTCGCCTTGGCGGCGAAGGAGCAAGAAAATCTGCCAAAGGCGTATAAACGTCCGAAACTTGAGTCAATTATTGGTAACTCTTGATTCTCTTGCGCCGTTACCCCTATTGACCCCTCCTACGTTGCCACCTGTGACTCTGCTCCGTTGCCCCCTCTGGGTCGAAGGTTGCGATTATACTATCGAAGCTTACGATTGTACTATCGAAGCTTACGATTGGAAGTTGCGTTTTTGGAGCGGAAATCCGTGGGCTTCCCACAACAAAATCCTTTTCAACTGCAAATATACAACTTTTTTTCGAGATTTGCAAATAATTCATGACTCATTGGCTACGCCGAACTAACGTTTCGTGTTTTATTTTCGTCTTATCCAAACATTTTTTCGTGGGAAAGCCTTGTCTGTCAGAAATTTTCCGTAACTTTGCAGCCGAAAAGGTAAAAAGCAACTGACTCATGTACCCATATACCTTCATCCAACCGACGTTTCCCGTCGCCACCCAGCGTGACGGTTCTTGTTTCATGGGCATGAGCGAAGCAATTTTACCCCCCCCCCCCCCCATTTTGTAACACATTCATTATCAATAGGTTCTTTTGGACTTATTGCATACTATCCAAGGTACGTCTTCTCCCCCGTGGGAAAAGGCGTGCCTTTGTTGCGTTTACACATATTTTATAATAACTTCAAAATAAAAACAACATGAACAAAAAAGACTATCAATCACCTCTCATGGAGGTGTATGTGCTGGGGGCACAGATGCCCCTGCAAGCATCACAATCATCCGTCAGTGCCAGCCGTTCGGGCTATGGCGAAGCCGAAACCGATACATGGGGCAACGAACCCAGTGGAAATGGTGCCAAGTCGCGCGGCGGCGATGGCGACATCGATTGGGACATTGATTTCTAAACCTATCCAAACGAAACAGAAGACAATGAAGAATTTTATTTTGAGCGCACAGACGCTCTGCGCCCTGCTCATCGCGGGAGCCGCCTTCACCGCTTGCTCAAGCGATGACCATGTGCTCGACGATTCATCCGTCGAGAATCCCACAACACAGAAGTACACCATGACCGTCAACGCCTCAAAGGGCGGCGACGCCACCACCCGCGCACTCACGCTCGGTCGCAATGACGCTGACACAAAGAATGTGCTCAACGCCACCTGGGATGCGAACGAGGTGGTATTAGTCTATCAGGGTGGCTTGCAGATTGGCACGCTGTACTCTGCCGCAAGCACCACCAACGAGACCTCGCTCACCGGAACGCTCGAAAGCGCTCCAGACGCAGGCCAAGACCTGACGCTCTATTTCCATACGGCTACTGACCCCGCCACTACTATTGACGCCTACGACGGTCAGGACGGCACGCTGGCAACCATTGCCTCGTCGTATGACTTCTGCGCGCCCGCTACCATCACCGCAGGTAGCTTTACGGTGAGCGGCAGCACGGTTTCCACCACCGGTAGCGTCAGCTTCGGTGCCAACCAGCAGTCCGTCGTGAAATTTACGCTGAAGGACAAGGCCAACGATGCTGCCATCAGCCCATCGGCGCTTACCGTCACCGACGGAACCAGCACCGTCAGCCTGACCATCCCCGACGCCACCTATTCCACTAACGGCGACGGCGTGCTCTACGTGGCCTTCCCCGCAGCAGGCTCGTCCAAGACCATCACCCTGACCGCCACCGTGGGCGACGACTCATACACCTACACGACCTCCTCGGCCAAGACCTTTGTCAACGGCCAGTACTACGAGATTACGGTGAAGATGACTAAGCAAGTTATCACCGACCTCTCGATGGTGGACTGCGCAGGCAACGACCGCGCCAGCCGCTGGACGGCCAACTGCTACATGGTACACACGGCAGGCAACTACAAGCTGCCCCTCGTCTATGGCAACGCCATCAAGAACGGTGCAGCCAACACGTTGGCCTACAAGCCTGGCGAAATGACGACAAGCAACCCTTATTGCGCAAACTTCGTCAACCACGCAGGCGATGCCATTAGTGCCCCGTGGATTACGAAGAGCACCAGCGGCGAGGGCGTGAATAAGGGCATGGGCATCGCCGTGAAATCCGCCGAGCTGCTCTGGCAGGACGCTAAGGGACTGGTGACCGCCGTGGGCATCAGCGGCGACTACCTGACGCTGACCGTGGGCAAGGACGCCGACACGCAGGAGGGCAACGCCCTCGTGGCCGCCAAGGACGCCGACGGAATCATCGTCTGGTCGTGGCACATCTGGGTGACGAAGCAGACCTTCAACAACCTGACGGAGATTGCCGCAGTCACTTCTACCACCCCGAGTACGAGCCACACCTACCAGCTGACACCCGTGAACCTCGGCTGGGTGGGCGACGCCACCAGCGGTGCCACAGGTTACTGCACTTTCTACCAGTGGGGCCGCAAGGATGCCTTTATTCCCAGCACGGGAGAGGGCAATACCAACCATACCGTCTATGACATCAACAACAACGACGTGACTACGACAGCTTTCACCAATACCAAAGACAAGACCGTGACCATTGGCGGCAACATCCAGCAACCGACGGTGCATAATTATAACAACTCGACTCAGAGCCCCTGCAACACCCAGTATTTCAATATGTGGGATGCTCAGAAGGCGAGTAATACCATTGCCGCTGCCGCTACGGTAAAGACGGTTTACGATCCGTGTCCTCCCGGCTTCTGCGTACCTACCATGGGGTTGTACAATTATATCAAAGATCAGACCAGACCTGCGTTCAACAAAGGCTACACATATAGTGGTGTGTTCTTCCCCGCCTCGGGCTTTCGTGGCAACGATAGTGGCGGCCTCAGCAACGTTGGCGAACACGGCTCCTATTGGTCGGCTACGCCCGGCAGTCAGACCAATGGTCGCGACTTCTACTTCAAATCGAGTATCTGGAATCAGGGCAACGACTATCGCGCCTGCGGCTACCCCGTCCGGGCGGTCTCAGAATAATATTACCATTCACCCGTTAAGAAGGTGGCCGGCCCTTCAAAGGCCGGCCGCTCTGGCATTCTGTGATACCATCGACAAAAGGAGGGCGGTGCTTCCGCCACGGCGGACGGCACCGCCCTCCTTGCCTCTCTACCGAGAGAAGGAAACAAGAAAGCAACCTCCATACACAAACTTGCCTGACCTCTCCCTTCGAGGCCAGGCAAGGATTTCCTTCCTTGTTCATGTTTTTTGGGGGCAAACTTACAAAAAAATGGAAGAAACGTGCGGTTCTACCAAAAAAAGTGTATCTTTGTGGCAAAATTATTTGCTATCTGTAACCTAAAGCCCATGAACACCCCGCTTATCAACACACACGACGAACAGTTCCTGCGACGTTTCCGCACCAAGGAGCGAGTGCTGCGGCTCTCCAAGGAAGAGGTCGCTATGCTGCAAAGGGAAGCTGACCAGGGCGATGCCTTTGCACAGTACGGTTACGGACGCTGGCTCTATTTCAAGAATCCTTATGAAGGGGCGATAGGAGAAGCTGAAACATTGTTTGACCGCACCAGGGACGCACTGCCAGACAGCTTGGCCGCTTATTCCCAAATGATGCGCTATGGCGAGACATCTTTAACCCGCCCGTCGGATATGGATGTAGAAGGTAGCAAACTACTGTTGCGGCAGGCCGTCGAATGTGGCAGCACGTATGCAGCCCAGACAGATGCACGCAAACGCATCTTCGGCATCTACTGCGAGGCCGAACCCGCACAGGTGGCCGTCGAAATAGAACAGCGCATCGCCACAGAGAGGGACAGCGACCCGATGTGGCTCTGCCTATTGGCCTTTGCCTACACAGAGATGGACAGACAGGACGATGCCATCCGATGCTATGAACAGGCCCTTGACCGTGGTGAGCAGGATGCCTATTTCTTTCTGGCAACCACCTATTTGCAGCGTGGTAATATGGCTCTGTATGAGGAATATATGGAGGAGGGCATACGGCAGGACTGTGCCTTGTGTATGTTCTACCAAGCGGATATGAGCGAAGAGGATTTCAATGCGCTGGATGAAGCCGAACAGGTCAGGATTCATCAGGCTATCGACAAGCGTCTGCACCGAGGACTGGAGCTGGGCGACGGCACTTGTGCCTATTATTTGTGGTATCACCATTATTATGGGGAACTGGGATTTCCCGAGGACTTGGAAAAAGCTTTCGACTATCTGGAAGCGGGTATTCGGCTGGCCGACACCACCTGCATCAAGGAGATGGTGACGGAGGCGCGTGCCGGTTGTCTGCCGCCAAGCAGGACACTGTCGTCCATGGAGATAGGAGAACTCGCTCTCAAGGCCGCTCGCTATCGCCCAGACGACGAAGAAGCGTTGAGTGAATTGCGGCGTGTGGATGACCCCGCCTTCCTGCTACGTCATAAGGAAGAAATGGAGCGCTACTGGATGCCTCTGTTTGAGAAACTGCCAGAGGAAGAACTTGATGACGATGACGGACGATTTGACGCATGGACGTGAAGGAAATTGAAAGTCGAAACTCTTTAAACATAAAACAATAAACCTTAAACTGCGGTACAAGCCGCGCTCAAAATTATGTCAGTAGCGTGTTACATCAACGTTTATAACAGCCATGTGGACCGAGGTGCTACGGTGACTTCCATGCCTCTTAAGCACTACGAGGTGGACGAGAGTGATATTGTAGTGGGCAAACCGCTGCCCAAGTTGTGTGCGACAAACACGGTGACAGCCTACGATGGCGCACAAATCACGCTTGCACTGTACGGCAAGACCTACACCATCAAGATTGATGAGGAGGTAGAGGTGTCCAGCAGCGAGCACCATGTTGGCGGGGGTGTCTATAGCCGCAACTGCTACTGCGTCCGGCTGCTTGCCAAGGAAATCATCTATAAGGGTGACTGGCAGTGGGGAGACACCATCCGGCAGGAACTGGAAGGCCCTATCGGCGACGGAGAGGTGTTCTATCCCAACGGCGACCACTTCAAGGGCACGTTCCACCTGAGCTATGCCAGCATCAACGGCCCGGCTTACGCCGCAGAGGGACGTTATACCTTTGCCGACGGCAGCTACATAGAGCACGCCTGGATCAACACCTCGAAGGACAAGAAACCCGAATGGTGGGGTCTGCACGGCGTGTTCCGCATCAAGCGTCCGCCGTGCTCCACAGACTATCCGTCGGCGGGCATGCCTGACAGCATCGCCATGTTCTTGCACGGCGGTCGCCGCTATGGCTTCGAGCTGTTCTTGGAGAAGACTTACTCTGGCAAGGATGATCCTTGGGTGAGAGAGTGGTACGCCGGCGACAAAATCGTCCGCTACCAGGGACCAGACGACCTGTTCCAGTACAAGGTGCTGGACTGGGAACTTGACGAAAGCAGCCAGGTTGACTGCATCACGCTTCGCCTGACGCTCCGCGCCATCGATGGTAAGATATACAAGGTGGAACAGCGCGGCGGCGACTATGAGTCCAACAAGTACGGCAACTACATCTATAAGCTATCGACCCGCGCCACGCTCTGGCTACCCAATGGCGACTCCATCGACCACTATGGCGACGACGTGAAGGACTTCAAGCCCTACGACGGCTACGTGGAGGTGCATTGTGCCAAGAAGGCCAAGTGCCGTAGTGAACGTTGGCTGAAAGGCGAACGGGTGGAGGCTAAGAAATGGCAGCGCGACTGGTGTGCCTCCAAGCGGTTGACACTGCCCAACCCCACGGGAGTAGGCCCTGAGATGACGGCCAACGTGTGGGCCGATGGGCACATCAGTTACAACCATGATGAATGGGTCTATGAAGGCGAGGTAAAGAATGACCGCCCCGACGGTCAGGGTGTGCTTGTGGGCAACGACTATCATGGCAAACGCCGCTATGAGGGCAAATTCATTGATGGTCAATACATCGACGACGAAGAGACGTTTACGGGTAAGGTCATGCTGCACGTGAAGAGCGGTAACAAGAGTTGGACGGTTTACAGTGATGGCGAGTGGAAGTACAAGGAATATGACATGGAGGCCAAGCTGGGTACGCTGGATATCGACGGTTTCTGGAACTATGAGATTACTAAAATCACCCAGGAAGCCATCACCATATCCTTCTACGACGAGACATACACGCTCACGCCTGACCAGCCGCTGCACTTGTCGGAGTCGATTGACGGCGACGAGTATAGCGACGGCTGCGTCTATGACGGCGACGACTACTCGGTAGAACTGACGTGGATCGTAGAATAAGATTTTGATTGTTCTGAAAACGCTGAAAAACAACCAACTATGGAACCAAGAAAGATTATCCGATTGGAATACGAAGGTGAACGGGACACCAACGGTCTGCCGCATGGCGAGGGCCGTCTGGAATACTTCGTGGATGAGGAGCACATACCCTTCCCGCAGTATCCCGACCTCAGAGAGTATTACAGGGAGGTGGGCAGAATGGTATATAAAGGCCATTTCGAGCATGGTGTGCGACAGGGCAAGGGCTATCTGGCCGAGTGTGGAATCAGGCCGACCAGCCGTTACGAGTGGTACTCCGAGGGTGAGTATGACTGCGGACGTCTCATCCATCCCGAACACCCCGATGGCTCCTACCGCGAAGGTGTGTGTACGAAATGGTGGGACTACCGCTTCGAGGGAACGTGGCAGGACGACATGCCGCTCAAGCCGCTATATCCCGAAAGGAAACTCAACGAGGAAGACCTTCGCGACATCCGCTGTACCTGTTGGGACGTGATGAACCTAAGCCTTAAACCTTAAACTGCGGCCAAGCTGCGATAAAACGTGATTGAGCTTCAGACACATCCTATAGATACCCCCCTGACTGGTCAGAGCAAGTGGTGGGGCGAGCCAGATATGCCCGAGCAGCTGGACTGGCCTGACGTGACGGTGACGGATGAGGACGGCGAGACGTATCAGGACCCGCTGACCTTCGTCTGTCAGATACGCTGCGAGGATATTGCCGCCTTAGACCCCGAGGGACTGTTGCCCCACGAGGGGATGCTTTACTTCTTTGCTGCCCTCGACTACTTCCTCGGCACCCTCGACACGCCCGCCTATCCGGGTTTGGGGCTGTGGCAACCCGAGTATTTCCGTGTGCTCTATTCGCCGTCGTGCGCCGACCTGCACACCCATCACCTGCGTTATCCCGATGGCACACCAGCCACACTGCCTGCCGAGGCCATCACGTTCTCAACCTGTTGCGAGAACACCGACGGCCTGCGTCTGCTGGGTCAGCCATATATTGAAGAGGTGCGCGAGGCACTCCCCGGCGCACTCTCCCTTTTGCAAATCGATGGAGAAGACCGCTGGAACCTCATCTTCCACGACTGCGGTACACTCAATTTTCTCATCCGTCCAGAACACTTGCAGAACCGTTATTGGGACAAGGTCGTCTGCCACCTCTTCTCATTCTAACAGCAAAACATCACGTGTTTTTCCGAGCACGAATAAAACTGATAGAGGGCGTACCATAATGTTACTTTTGATACGCCCTCATTAGAAGGCACTCTCCATGTGGAAGAAGATTCCCGTTCCGTGCTTTTCTTCCATCTCGCTGGCAAAGATGTTGAAGTCAATGCGGATGTGTTCACGTTCGGGAAACGGTACGGCTATCACCGCTTCGGCGTGTGAGTCGTCGCCCGTTGCAGTTTCAAGAAGGGTCAACAGGTATTTTTGTTTCGATTGTGTGAGAAACGCATCGATGAGTGTGAGGGCACTACATCCTTCTGCCCCCTTTACGCTGATACGCACTGGGAAACTGCCTCTTGGGTAGCCCTTTTGTCTTGTTCCATCGGTCAATTCAGTTGTTTTCATCGTCAGAAGTACTTAATTTTACTAAATAAGGTTAAAAAACGGGTCTTTCATTTAGCGGCAAACCATTTAACTCTTATCTTTGCAAAGAATTTGGTTACAAAGGTAAAGATTTTATGCTGAAAACAATGCTTTTCTGTGTGATAATTGTAGGCATTGCAGTACTTTTGCTTTCCGTTCGTGTCCTTTTGAAAAAGAATGGCCGATTTGTGAAGACGCACGTGAGTCAGTCGAAAGCAATGCGTGAGCGTGGGGTGACTTGTGTACAGAGTCAAGAATACGCGATGCGCCACAAGTCGCCATACGCAGTGAAAGAATAATACAAAAAATAAAGACTCAATGAAAAAAACTACTACACTCGTCCTTAGCGGACTTTTCATGGTTGCTGTTGCTGCGACCATCACCTCTTGCAACAATGCTGATAAAGATGCTGCTCCGGCAGCCGTCGCAGAGAAAGCACCTGCAGGCAAGGGGCAGAGTTACAAAATCGCATACGTGCTGATAGACACGCTCACGTCGCAGTATCAGAAGTGCAAAGACCTCGAAGAAGAGTTCACCAAGAAGCGTGCCAATGCTGAATCGACCATCAACGCAAAGGGCAAGACTTTCACGGCTCAGATGCAGGAATTTAACCGTAAGTACCAGAGCAACCAGTTCACTCAACAGCAGTTTGAGGCTGAGCAGGCACGTCTCGCTAAGCTCCAGCAAGACCTCGAATCGCTGCAAGCACGTCTCAGCAATTCTCTTCAGGAGGAATACCAGAAGGAGTTTCAGGCTTTGACCGACACCATCCAGAATTTCACTAAGTCATACGCCAAAGAGAAGGGCTACGACTTCATCCTCTGCAAGTCGTCTGGCATCGACAATGTGCTCTATGCTAACGAGGCTTACGATGTGACCGAAGAAGTGGTGAAAGCCCTCAACAAGCGATACACGAAGACTGCTCCAAAGAAGGAGAAAAAGTAAGAGACAATAATTGGAAGAACGGAAAAAGAAGTTAAATATATCCCATAAAAAAAGCAAGGACAAACAAGCCCTTGCTTTTTTTATTACATATATGAAGTGTCAGTATGCGTGGTCGGTGGCAATCTCCTGTTTGTCGAGCTTTTTGTGGTCGATGCTGCGCCATGCGTGAACGATGTAAGCCAGAACGAAGGGGATGAGGAGGCTGACGTAGAACATGGTGCGCAGGGTGAACTCGCTGGAGCAGGAGTTGGCCAAAGTGAGTGATGACTGGAGGTCGGCGGTCGAAGGGTAGTAGGCGGTGTCGTTCCATCCGGCACAAAGCAGGAGTGCCAGGACGGTGAGGACGGTGCCGATGCCCGTTGGCCAGATGCCGCCGATGTAGGTCTTCGAGAGGATGGTGCTGATGATGCCGTAGAGTACGAGTGCCACACCGATGAGCAGGAGGACGGAGAGCGGCCAGAGGGTGAGCAGGTTGTGGAGGTATTTGTATGGCTCCATGACGATGAGGCCACTTTCGGGCATAACGGCAAAGCCTTCTTTTAAGAGCAGATGGACAAGGTAGGCCACGAAAAGGATGACGAAGGGGATGGCTGTGCCCAAGAGGCGCACGGAACCACGCGAACGGATGTCCTCGTCGGCCACATTATTTATTATATAGAGGATGCCGAGTGTACGGGCAAGGAACATTACGGCGAAACCGAAGATGAGCACCCACGGGTTGAGCAGGGCATCGAGTCCGTGAGAAGCATTGGCCCACTGGCTGATGATGGGTGTCAGCGCAACGTCTTGGCTGTCGAGTGCCAAGGGGGAGGCAACGAGATTGTCTTTGGCAATGAGGAAGTTGGAACCTTCGAAGAAGGTGGCTACTGCACCACCGAGCAACAGAGGCCCCATGATGCCGTTGAGGATGAGGAAGAACTGGAAAGTGCGTGTGCCCAACAGATTACCGAGTTTGTTCTGGAACTCATAGCTGACGGCTTGTAGCACGAAAGTGAAGAGGATGAGCATCCACAGCCAATAGGCTCCACCGAAGCTGGTGCTGTAGAAGAGGGGGAACGAAGCGAAAAAGGCTCCACCAAAGGTGACGAGTGTGGTGAAGGTGAACTCCCATTTGCGGCCTGTGGAGTTGACCACTAGCCGACGGCCTTCTTCTGTGCCTCCGAGGGAGAAAATAAGAGAATTGGCTCCCTGCACAAACAGGAGGAAAACCAACAATGCTCCCAGCAGCGAAACCAGGAACCACCAGTAGTGTTGAAGAAATTCGTATGTCAACATAATCGTATCTTTTTATTTAATGTGTGTATTCTGGTCCTTTCTTGATTTGTTTCAGCAAGATGTTGATTTCCACGGCCAACATGGTGGTGAAGAGCACGAGGAAGATGAAGAAGGTGGTGATGACGCTCGACGAATGGAGGTCGCTCACAGCCACCCATGTGGGCAGCATATCTTGGATTGTCCATGGCTGGCGTCCCATCTCTGCCACAATCCATCCGCTTTCGGATGCGATGTAGGCCAATGGCACCATGATGACCGCTACCCAGTATGCCCAATGGGGCAGGGTGGTGAGGCTCTTTTTATAGACTAAGAAGAGGACGAGTGCGAAGAAAAGGATGAAGAGGCATCCTAAACCGACCATGATGCGGAAAGCCCAGAAGTTGATAGGAATGAATGGAACCAATTCGCTCTTGTCGTGGATGTAGCCATAGCCGAAATAGGGCATGTTTTCTTGCAGGAGAGTCATGGCGGCTTCAGCTTTGGTTAGGTCACCCTCTTTTTGGGCAGTGCGATAGTCAGCCAAGGCGACGATGGCTGCCTTTCCTCGTTGGATTTTCTCGTCAACAGAAGGTTCTGTGGTGCCATCGGGACGGGTGTAACCGTTGAGAAGGTCGTTCACACCAGGCACATAGCCGTGAATGTCGTTGGTGGCCATGAACGAGAGGGCGTAGGGCATAGCGATTCTTAGTGGTGCTTCACCGTCGTTTTCGTAGTCGGGCTGTACGAAAGGATTCACCCACGCCACGGCGGTCAGTCCTTGGTCGTTGCCTCCGTTGTAGAGTGCCTCCATAGCTGCCAGTTTCATGGGTTGTACTTCTCCAACACTTTGGGCTGACTTATGCCCTGTGGCTGCTGCTCCGATAGAGGCCACAAGTCCTACGATAGCTCCTATCTTGATGCTTTCGGTGGCGAGGTGTGTCTCCCGTTTTTTTAAGAGATACCAACCGCTGACTGCCACGACGAAGATGGCTCCGATAATCCATGCTGAAATGACCGTGTGGCAGAATTTGTCGATGGCGAAAGGCGAGAGAGCTACGTCGAGGAATGACACCATTTCGTTGCGCATGGTGTCGGGGTTGAATGCACAGCCGACAGGGTACTGCATCCAGGCGTTGGCCACCAGAATCCACCATGCCGAAATGGTGGCTCCGAGTCCTGTGAGCCATGTGCTGGCCAAGTGGAAACCTGGTGACACCTTCTTCCATCCGAAATACATGACGGCTACGAAAGTGCTCTCCATGAAGAAAGCTACGATGCCTTCGATGGCCAGGGGTGCTCCGAAGATGTCGCCCACGAACCATGAGTAGTTGCTCCAGTTGGTGCCAAACTCAAACTCGAGAATGATGCCTGTGGCGACTCCCATGGCAAAGTTGACTCCGAAGAGACGTTGCCAGAATTGGGCGGTGGTGCGCCAGAAGTCGCTTTTCGTGCGGTAGTAGCACGTCTCGGCAATGCCCATGATGACGGCAAGTCCGAGGGTAAGCGGCACAAAAAGCCAGTGGTAAATAGCCGTGAGAGCGAATTGTGCTCTCGACCAATCAATGGTTTCGGCATTGATGTTCAGCAGAATGTTTGTCATACAGGTTTGTTTTTTAAGGTTATGGTTGTTAAAGCCTTCGTCGCTTGTTGTCTGTCAAGGGGCTTGACGCTCTATCAACTCGGTTGCCACATATTCGGCCTCTTTTCCTTGGGGAGAGTGTTGCTTGAGAAAATTGGGAAAGAAGAACACTTTCAGAATGGCGAAGATGATAAATAGCTTGATGAGGATGATGACCCATAATGTTCGCCCCAACTTCATATTGCGGAACCCTTCATAATAGAGCAGAAATGTTCGATGGAAAAAAGTGGCAACTGGCTGTAAAACCAATTGCCACTTTCTGGGAATGCTTCCTTGAAGCGCACAGTTATTATTTAATATGTTCTGTAGAGAATCCATGCGTCTGGATAAGTGCTGCGGAGCTGGTCGCGTGAACTGATGGCTGATGCACGGTTGTCGAAAGATGAGGCCACTACACGGTACATACCAGTTTCTGGGTTCTGGGCCACTTGTGCAGAGTAGCCTTTTGCCACGAGCGTGTTGCGCAGGTTGTTGGCGTTGTTCACATTCTGGAACGAGCCACATACAACGTTGAAAGCTTTGAGTGTTCCTCCGTTCATCACGGTGAGACGTTCCTGACGGTCGTTAGCCGTATTTGGCTCGACGGCAGGAGTGGTTACCACAGGAGTAACTGCAACAGGAGCGGTGTCCACTTGGTCAGCTGTAGCTGTCCTTGCCATTTCTTGAGCCTTGGCCTTTTCGTATGCCTTTTTGTAACTGCTTTCCTGTGACTTGCACGATACAAATACAAGAGCCGCAATGAGTACAAGGCTCATCATTAGAGATTTTTTCATCATAGTAATTTTAGTGTTTGATTAAATGATTGAATAATATACTTTTTCAAAAAGAGGCACTACAAAGTTAAGTTTTATTTGCCATTCTACAAAGGAGAATAGTGCAAAAAAACGTTAAATCCGCGAAAAAGTGTTGTTTTTATTGCAAAAAGTCGTATATTTGGCACAAAATTCGCAGAAAACATTTTGTATTAACCCAATTATAAACTTTAAAACTAAACAAAACTATGACAAAAGGTGATGGTATTGCATTGGTGGCCGCTTTTGTAGGTGGCGCTATTGCTGGAGCAGCAGTAGGTCTGCTTTTTGCTCCTGAGAAAGGTGAAGATCAAAGAGCTAAAATCAAGGAAGCTCTTGAGAAGCGTGGTGTGAAGCTTGACAAGTACAGCTTCGACAAGTTAGTGGACGAAATCAAGAATATCGGCAAGAAGAAGGAGGCTGATCCTGCCGAAGATTTTGATACAGAATGAGTGCGTCGGGCAAGGTTGGTGATGACTTGAAGGGCCTTGCCTATCGGCTTGAGCGCTACCTGCGTCTTGAGGCCACAGAGCATTTGACAGTAGTGACCACCTACGTGGTGTTGGCTGCTGTCACTTTTGCTTTGGCCACTAGTGCCATCTTTTTTCTAAGCACGGGATTGGTCAAGTCCATCACCATGCTGACTGGCAGTGAGATGGTCAGCTATTACATCGTTGGTGGTGTTTTGGTGTTCATCATCTTGATCTTCTTCCTGTTTAGGAAGAGGTTGATTGAATCTCCATTGGTGAAGCTTTTTAGCGAACAACTGTTGGAGGGGCCTACGCTGACGGAACAGATGGCAACAAGGCAAAGCCGAAAGCAACGAGATGAAGAACTCCGCCGATTGGCTGAAAGTCTGGCTAAAGAACTGGATTATGACGAGGAAGGAGGTGGACGATGACTACAAAGTACACCTCGCTGGAGGCTATACGTCTCGAAAAGCAGAAAGCTAAGCGGCAAATAGAGCAAAGCACCCGTAGGCTGAAGACTGATTTGGCGGAGAATTATATGCCGCCAGCTAACAGCCTGTTTCGAAATTCGTCCAACAAATACATGAACTATGTGGGCTATGCAATAACGGCTTACAAAGTTTTTTTGACACTGAGAAAAGCGTATAGCTTCGTTTCGAAGTTGCGCTGATAAATGAAAAGGTAAAAGTGAAAAGTGAAAAATTTATTACCGCAGCAGTCGTCAATAGGTGACGTACAAATGCAGTAGCAAATTTTTCACTTTTTCATTTTTCCCTCTTCACTTTTCACTTATTTTTCACTTTTTCACTTTTCCCTCTTCACTTTTCACTTTATTTCCGTAACTTTGCACTCGATTTGTGTAAAATTGACAGAGAAATGAATCAACAGTATTCGTCGGCACTGCTTGAGCGTGCCGTGGATGAGTTTGCCAAATTGCCTGGTATTGGGCGCAAGACAGCGATGCGGCTTGTGTTGCACATGCTGCGATTGGATGTCGGTAAGGTAGAAGCTTTTACGGATGCTGTTTCGACGCTTTGCCATGACGTACACTATTGTCATGTCTGCCATAACATCAGCGATGACGATGTATGTCAGATTTGTTCCAATCCGAGCCGTGATGCTGCGACTATCTGTGTGGTGGAGAATGTGCAGGACGTGATGGCGATTGAGCAGACCCAGCAATATCGGGGATTGTACCATGTGTTGGGTGGCGTCATTTCCCCGATGGATGGGGTGGGGCCGAGCCAGTTGGAGATAGACAGTTTAATGGAGCGAGTGGAGCAAGGCGATGTGGAAGAAATCATTTTGGCATTAAGTTCCACCATGGAGGGAGATGCCACCAATTTTTATATATATAGGAGACTGACGGCGCATCCGGAAGTGAAGTTGACCGTTTTGGCGAGGGGCATGAGCATCAACGATGAGCTGCAATATACTGATGAAGTGACATTAGGACGCTCGTTGGTGAACAGAGTGCCTTTCACAGGTAGGTAAAAAGTGCTCTTATTTGTTTTTAGAAAGTTTTAATTCGATAGTAGTCATAAGAATGGAAAAGTATATACAAAAACTGCTTAAAGCGTTACGGATAGAAGTTGTGGCAGTATGGGTGATTACAGTTTTGGCCGTGTGCTTGGGCGAGTTGAATGTTATTCCCAATGGCTGGGTGGAGCCTCACTCTCAGCATGAGTTTGTGCTGAACATGGCGGTGGTTGTGCTAACCATTATCTGTATTCCTGTTGCCATTAGGCTTTTCACGCTGAATACAACCAAAGGTTTGCGTCGCATGAACAATGATGAGGCTCTGACGGCTTATCATGTGTGGAGTGTGGTGAGAATGGGCATCTTGTGCATTACAGCGGTGTTTGGCATTGTGGTCTATTACATTGCGACAAGTACGAGTGCTGCACTTTGTGCGCTTATTGCGTTGTGTGTAACTATCTATTGTTGGCCGTCAAAGGAGAAAATAGAAACCTATCTGACGACGCACGACAACGATTAGGTTGTAGGAAGAAGAGTAAAAAGAACAGTGGTGTAAGCCTCTTAACAATTGTATTTTGATAAGACATTGAAACTCTCGGTAATCATAGTCAACTATAACGTCCGTTATTATTTGGAACAATGCTTGCTCTCGGTGGAGAAAGCATTATGTGGTGTGTGTGGAGAAGTTTTTGTGGTGGACAATAACAGTACGGATGATTCAATATCATACATGAAGGGAAAGTTCCCGTGGGTGCGCTACATAGAGAACAATGCCAATGTCGGTTTTTCGCGGGCAAACAATCAAGCCATACGGGAGGCGAGAGGCGAGTATGTGTTATTGCTGAATCCGGATACATTCGTCGGTGAGAGTACCTTGCGCGAGTGCATCGACTTCATGGACAAATCGCCACAGGCGGGTATGTGTGGTGTGGGTATGTTGAAGGTTGATGGTTCGTTTGCGCCAGAATCCCGTCGAGGCATTCCGACACCCTTTGTGGCGTTTTGCAAGATGTCAGGGCTTGGAACACTCTTCCCCCGCAGTCGTGTATTCGGGCGATACTATATGCAGTATCTGAATAAACAATCCATCAATCCAATAGAAATCGTGAGTGGTGCCTTCATGTTCATTCGCAAGGCGGCACTTGACCGAGTAGGATTGTTGGATGAGACCTTCTTCATGTATGGAGAAGATGTGGATTTGAGTTATCGCGTGTTGGCAGCCGGTTACAAAAACTATTATTTGCCTACATATATCCTGCATTACAAGGGAGAGAGCACCAAGAAAGACTCTCTAAAGTATATCAACGCCTTCCACAAGGCGATGGCCATTTTTTTCAAGAAACATTTTTCTCATTACAGCAGCATCTACTCGGTATTCATCACCGTCACGATTGTGTTGAAAGGAGTCATGTCCTATCTGGTGCAGAAGAGCCGTGCGCTCTCCAGCCATGCACCGGAGATTGAGCAGTTCAAGTTCCTCATTGTGAGCGACGGACAGAATCTCGATGACATGAAGCGTATTGCGGAGAAACACATGTTCAAGTACGATGTGTTTCATTCTCGCTTGGGGGATATGCCCAGTACGGATGTGCTTTACAGGGATTACGACTACATCGTGTTCGACACGAGCCGTTATCCCTTCAGCTCCATTCTTGAGTTCTTCCGACACGACGACCCCCATCGTCGGCATCCTTATATAGCAACATACATCCCCTCCAATCATTCAATTATGACTTTCCATGGGGCACTTAATTAAACTCTTTTTAATCATTTAGAAACCATCACCTTATTATATATGTTACGTATAGCAGTACAATCAAAAGGCCGTCTCTTCGAAGACACGATGAATCTTCTGAAGGAGACGGGCATCAAGATTAGTTCCAGCAAGCGCACTCTGCTTGTTCAGTCATCAAACTTCCCCCTTGAGGTGCTCTTCCTCCGCGACGACGACATCCCTCAGACCGTGGCTGATGGAGTGGCAGATGTCGGCATTGTGGGCGAGAACGAATTTGTGGAGCGCAATGAGAACGCGGATGTCGTGAAGCGTCTGGGATTTAGCAAATGCCGCATCTCTCTTGCCATCCCCAAGGCGATAGATTATCCTGGCGTGGAGTGGTTCAACGGAAAGAAAATCGCCACTTCCTATCCCGTCATTCTCCGTAAGTTTATGGAGGGAAAGGGCGTAAACACAGAGATTCATTTCATTCAGGGTTCTGTCGAGATAGCTCCGGGCATCGGTTTGGCAGATGGCATCTTCGACATCGTCAGCTCTGGTTCCACGTTGGTGAGCAACAACCTGAAGGAGGTGGAAGTGGTGATGCAGAGCGAGGCATTGCTGATAGGAAACAAGGGATTGAGTCCCGAGAAGAAAGCCATCCTTGACGACCTGCTTTTCCGTATTGAGTCCGTGTTGATAGCCGAAGATAAGAAATATGTTCGTATGAATGCCCCCAAGGCGCGTTTGGCAGAAATCGTCAAGGTGCTGCCTGGTTTGAAGAGTCCGACCATTATCCCATTGGCTGACGAGGAATGGTGTTCTGTTCATGCCGTGCTCGACGAAAAGCATTTCTGGGAGATTGTCGGTCAGTTGAAGTCGCTGGGCGCAGAAGGTATTTTGGTGACACCGATTGAGAAAATGATTTTATAGTGTACAAGCCGCATGGCAATTTGTACATGGTAAATGGTACATGAAAAGATGAACATCATTCAATATCCTCAAAAGGCAGAGTGGAAAGCCCTGTTGGAGCGTCCCCATCGCGATGCTTCTGAACTTCGTGCTACGGTGCAGACCGTGCTTGACCAAGTGCAGCAGTATGGCGACTCGGCTGTGAAAGCTTTCGAAGAGAAGTTCGACAAGGTGAGGCTCGAATCCTTGGCTGTTTCTGAAGCTGAAATAGCTGAGGCTGAATCGCTTGTCTCTTCCGACTTAAAGAATGCCCTCAAGTTGGCTCATGCTAATATCGAGAAGTTTCATGCCTCTCAGAAGTTTGTGGGCGAGAAGGTCGAAACAGCTCCTGGTGTGGTGTGCTGGCAGAAGTCGGTACCCATCGAAAAGGTGGGCCTTTACATTCCAGGTGGCACCGCTCCTCTTTTTTCCACGGTACTGATGCTCGCCACACCAGCGAAGATTGCTGGTTGCCGCGAGATTGTGCTTTGCACTCCTCCTAACCGCGAAGGCAAGGTAAATCCTGCTATTTTGGTGGCAGCCAAGGTAGCAGGTGTTAGCCGCATCTTCAAGGCTGGTGGCGTTCAGGCCATTGGTGCGATGGCTTATGGCACCGAGTCTGTGCCCAAGGTTAGCAAGATTTTCGGTCCGGGCAATCAGTTTGTGATGGCCGCCAAGCAGCAGGTGAGTTTGCATGAGGTGGCGATAGACATGCCGGCTGGCCCTTCCGAAGTCGCTGTGGTGGCCGACGATACAGCCAATCCCGTGTTTGTGGCAGCCGACTTGCTGTCTCAGGCAGAGCATGGAGCAGATTCTCAGGTGATTCTCATCACCACCTCTGAGGCGATGGCCGCGAAGGTGAATGTTGAGGTGGATTGCCAGTTGGCGCTCTTGCCACGTAAAGAGATGGCCGAAAAGTCTCTGCAGTATTCTAAGCTCATCATTGTCAGAGATATGGAAGAAGCATTGGAGATGACTAACGAGTATGCGCCCGAACACTTGATTCTTGCTATTGAGGATTACCAATCGTTTGCCGATAGGGTGGTGAACGCAGGAAGTGTCTTCTTGGGACATTACTCCTGTGAGTCGGCTGGCGACTACGCTTCGGGCACCAACCACACTTTGCCCACATCGGGTTATGCCAAAGCATACAGTGGTGTGAATCTCGATTCCTTCTGCCGTAAAATCACTTTCCAAGAATTAACCACGGAGGGCATCCGTTCCATTGGTCATGCTGTAGAGTTGATGGCTGCCGCTGAACAGCTCGATGCCCATAAGAATGCCATGACCGTAAGATTGCAAACGTTATGAAACCACTTCAAGAATTAGTTCGCCCAAACATTTGGGCACTCAAACCATACAGTTGCGCCCGCGACGAATTTAAGGGAGTGAAGGCCGATGTCTTCATTGATGCCAATGAGAACCCTTATCCGAATGGTGTGAACCGCTATCCAGACCCCTTGCAGGAGCAACTCAAGCAAGCCATCTCGCCCATGAAGGGTGTGCCAGTGGACAATATCTTCCTGGGTAATGGTAGCGACGAGGCCATCGACTTGGCTTTCCGTGTGTTCTGCCGTCCAGGTAAGGACAATGTGGTGGCCATCGACCCCACATACGGCATGTATGAGGTGTGTGCCGATGTGAACGATGTGGAGTACCGCAAAGTGTCGCTTACCGCCAACTACGACCTCGACCCCGATGCGCTCTTGGCGGCTTGCGACGACAACACCAAACTCATTTTTATCTGTTCGCCCAACAACCCCACGGGTAATGCTTTCCAGCGTGAGAAGATAGAGAAAGTCATTACTGGTTTTCAGGGCGTTGTCGTGGTGGATGAGGCTTACAGTGACTTCTCCCCACTGCATCCTTTCCGCCTCGACCTCCAAAAATACCCCAATCTCATTGTCTTGGCCACGTTCTCGAAAGCGTGGGCAGCAGCTGGCATCCGTCTCGGCATGGCATACGCCAGCACTGAGATAATCGGCCTCTACAACAAGGTGAAGTACCCCTACAATGTGAATGTGCTCACCCAGCGCAAGGCGATGGAGATTCTCGGCAATGCCACGCTGTTGCAGCGGCACATTTCCATGATACTCGAAGAGCGCGAGACACTGCTCAATGCTTTGGGCTTCCTGCCCATCTGCAAGAAAGTCTATCCCACCGATGCCAACTTCATCTTGATAAAGGTGACCGATGCCGACAGCATCTACAAATATCTGGTGCAGAAAGGGGTCATCGTGCGCAACCGCACTCGTGTACACCTCTGCGGCGATTGCCTCCGCGTCACGGTGGGCACCAAGGATGAGAACACCAAGCTGTTGGCAGCACTTCGTCAATACGTTTAATAGAAAGAGGACATGAAACAAGCACTCTTTATCGACCGCGACGGCACCATCCTTGTGGAGCCAGCCGACGAACAGATAGATTCTTTCAATAAATTCCAGTTTGTGCCGGGAGTTATCCGCAATCTGCACTTTATCCGCACTAAGCTTGACTTCGAGTTTGTCATGGTTAGCAACCAGGACGGTCTCGGCACCCCTTCCTATCCAGAGGAAGATTTCTGGCCGACGCACAATCTCATGCTCAACACGCTGAAAGGGGAGGGCGTCACTTTCGACGACATCCTTATCGACCGCTCATTCCCCGAAGACCATCTGCCCACACGCAAACCGGGCACGGGCATGATGGGCAAATACATGACGGGTGAGTATAACCTTGCCAACAGTTACGTGATTGGCGACCGCCCGACGGACAAGCAGTTGGCACTCAATCTGGGATGCAAGTACCTGATTTTGGGAGACAACGTGCAGTCGTGGGACGAAATCGCTGAAATCCTCTTTGCGGGTGAGCGTGTGGCCAGTGTGCGCCGCACCACCAAGGAGACGGACATCGACATCAGCTTGAACCTCGACGGCACAGGCAAGAGCGACATCAGCACAGGGTTGGGCTTCTTCGACCACATGCTGGAGCAGATAGCCAAGCATGGCTCCATCGACCTCCGCATCCAAGTGAAGGGCGACCTTGAGGTGGACGAGCATCACACCATCGAGGACACGGGCATCGCTTTGGGCGAGTGTATCGCCAAGGCTTTGGGCGACAAACGGGGCATCGAGCGTTATGGCTACACCCTGCCGATGGACGACTGTCTCTGTCAGGTGACGCTCGACTTCGGAGGGCGTCCGTGGCTCGTTTGGGATGCTGATTTCCATCGTGAGCGCATCGGCGACATGCCCACCGAGATGTTCCTCCACTTCTTCAAGTCGTTCAGCGATGCTGCCCGTATCAACCTCAACATCAAGGCGGAAGGCGACAACGAGCACCATAAGATTGAGGGCATCTTCAAGGCCCTTGCTCGCAGCATCAAGATGGCCGTCAAGCGCGACATCTACAAGTTCCAGCTCCCCAGCAGTAAAGGGGTGCTTTAACCCAAATCGGTCATGAGACTGAACATGCGAAACCTCCTTTCATCGCTGGCTCTTGCGGCTTTACTGTTCTTCACGTCGTGTGGAAAGCCGTCCCAGAACTATGACTTTGATCCAGAACAGATTGACCAATATTTCGGAAAGTCTGATTCCGTGCCACGTACTGCCGACAGCCTGATGTCGCTTGGCATCATAGGCCCGATTGCAGCCGACGTGTTTCTGGTTGATTATTATCAAAGTCGGAATGTACCGAAAGCGTTGGACATACTCGATAGGGGGCTGTCTCTTCCCGTTGTGACCGCTCAAGACCGCTTTTACAACTTCTTGCTGAACACCGAGAGTGTCGAGATTGAAGTGATTGACAGGCGCTACGAGTCAGGGTTGCATAAGGTGCTGCCCTTGATTGAAAATGCTGATATGGACTTCGTCAACAGCCACTATCTGCTTCAGTCGGCCTATGTGAATTTGTGTACCAATATGGCTAAGTGCGACATCAATCTGGAGCGTTTTGAGCAGGCAGAAGAAACGTTGCTAAAGTCGATGGAGTTGTTGGATCAGTATATTGAAGAAGCCCGTGATGACTCCATCAAGTTGGGACGGTTTGAATTTGAACGGGCCTATACATCTGTCGAAGCCTTAATCGCTTACTTTAATATCAACCAGTTTGAGCGTACTTTGGCATGGATAGAGCGTGCCGAAAAGAACTTGGCGAGTTTTACACAGAATCCAGGCAACATGGAGGAGTTTTGCACGACATTCTCCTATCAGATTGCCATCATGAAGGCGGCTGTCCTCGAGAAGACCGGGCACTCAGAAGAGGCTGCTCAGGTTTACGAAGATGCGCTGAAGAACCCCTTTGCTGAGTCTCCTGTTGGCCGTGTGAATGCCGTCAACTACCTGCTCTTTGCTCACCGCTACGACGAGGCTGTGCGCAACATCGAGCCAGTAGAAAGCATGATTTATCAACATGGCATGAAAATGACGCTCGACAACCTTGTGGGCTTTGTCAAGATGAAATTCGATGCCAATTTGGAAGCTGGTCGCCGTGACTCGGCCTTGGCTGTTGCCACGCGTCTCATCATGTCACTCGATTCCGCCAGAGCATGGGCGAAACGCGACAGGAGTGCCGAGTTGGCCTCTCTCTATGACATGAAGGAAAAGGAAGCTCTGTTGGCCGAGAAAGAGGTGTCTTTGATGTTCACCAGGGTCATAGCGCTCATTGTCACCATCGTCCTGCTCATCATATTCTTTGTGGTGTTCTCCATCATCCGCCACCGTGTAGCCAACCGATTGGCAGAAGTCAAGGCGACACAAGAGCGCATTGAGGGCGAATTGCAGATTGCACGCGATATTCAGATGTCGATGCTTCCTCATGAGTTTCCGCATCGCAAAGGTCTCGATATGTATGCCTCGATGACTCCCGCCAAAGAGGTCGGAGGCGACCTGTATGGTTATGTGATTCGCCGAAATATGCTGTACTTTGCTGTAGGTGATGTTAGTGGCAAAGGCATCCCCGCTTCGCTGTTTATGGCACAGGTAACGAGGCTGTTCCAGACGATGGCTCAACAGGGCATGCAGCCAGCCGATATCTGCAAACCTAAAATCCCAAGTTGACACCCATCGCCGAGAAGCCGAACCCAACGACGACCTAACGATGCTCTGCATCCATATAGATGTCCCATCGGCCTCCTAAGTATCTCTTTTCCGTGCCATCCGTTCCCTCCTTCCCATTCCCTCCGCTCCCCCTTTTCCGTGCCAGACGGTTTACCCGTCTGGTCTGATTTCCCCTTCCCAACCCTTGACAAATTCGAAAAAAATTCGTATCTTTGCATCAAATTAGCAAAGCTACCATGCCTTCACGGCTCTCCCAACCATTTCCCCCGAAGGCAAAAAGATGGATTTTCGAACACAAGTAGGATTTGTACAAATACTTCTTAAATTTGTACAAATCCTACTTTTATTTGTGTAAATCCTTCTTGTATTTGTAAGTTGTGACAGGCTAACGTCCAAAGCGCTAATGGGCAATCCTCCAAAGCGGTGACGCGCTTCCTCCCTATCCCCCAAAATCTCTCCACAGAAACAATCTCCAAGGAAAAAAACAATAATATGTCCCAATAATTAAAGTTTTTTATTGCGACAGGCTTATAAATCAATATTTTTATGTAGATTTGTGGCGTGAATGGTATGGGGCTGGTAACGGCTTGATGCCATGCTTTTGATGATTCGTCTTGAACGAAGCAAAAAATGTGATACTTAACTATACAAGATAAGAATGAAGAAGATAAATCTGAAGAAAACGATTCCGGTTGTTGTGCTGTTAGGTTTGTTCCTCTATTGGGTGATACCTGAGAGCCAGATACCGAACCCCGTCGATGGTTGCAACTCAGAAAATTATGACCATCAGACCTTCTGGTATCCGTGGGGTGACCATTTTCATCGTGGCATTGATGTCTTTGCCGACTCTGGTACCGTTGTCCGTAGTGTGGTCGATGGCATTGTGGTCAAACTCCACCGGGCAGATGGGGGCAACAAAGGCGGAGGCAATTACGTGGAAGTGCTTGGAAAAGCTACCCGTGCCTATTACTATGCCCACATGTGTGAGATTGCTCCCGATATCAAGCTGTGGGGATTTGTCAGGCAAGGACAACCGATAGGGAAAGTGGGGAAGACGGGGAATGCTAACCGTGATGACTGTCCCCCTCACTGCCATTTCTCCATCCACACTTGGATTCCTGAGTTGAGGAATGGTCGTGGCGAGGTCAAGTATCGTCGTTGGGACCGTTACGAAAAGCTCTTCTATATCAACCCCATCATTGCCATGGGGGATTCCACCCATTGAGTCCTTACCACGTGGAATGTTATGGTCTTTTTATTCCACATATAGCACCAATCCTTTTAAGTATTCGCCTTCGGGATGGTAGATGTTGATGGGGTGGTCGGCTGGTTGGTGGAGCTGATGGAGAATGCGGACATTTCGACCCGCTGATGCGGCAGCCGTAAAGACTGCGGTGCGGAATTGGTCTTTGTTGACGGCTTGCGAACAGCTGAATGTGAAGAGAATGCCGCCTTTCTGTATCTTCTCGAAAGCTTTCTTGTTCAGCCGGGTATAGCCTTTTAGCGCATTGTGAAGGGCATCTTTGTGTTTGGCAAAGGCTGGAGGGTCGAGGATGATGAGGTCGTAAGGCGTTTCCATCTGCTGCAAGAACTTGAAGGCATCTTCGGCAAAGGCTTGGTGGCGGTTGTCGTTGGGAAAGTTCAACGCGACGTTGGCATTGGTCAAATCGATGGCCTTCTGGGAAGAATCGACGGAGTGGACAAGCTTGGCTCCGCCTCGCATGGCGTAGAACGAAAAGCCCCCCGTGTAGCAGAACATGTTGAGCACATTCCTGTCTTTGGAGTAGCGTTCCAGCAAACTGCGGTTTTCGCGCTGGTCAACAAAGAAACCCGTCTTCTGACCACGGAGCCAATCGACGTGGAACTTGAGACCATTTTCCATCGCGATGTCGTCGGCATCTCCTCCAAGCAGGAATTCGTTTTCTTGCCCTAATTCAGCTTTGTAGGGTAGGGTGGTCTCTGATTTATAGAAGATATTCTCCACGTCTTCCCCCATCACTTTCTTCAGAGCTTGAGCAATGATGTGTCTGTCGCGGTGCATACCGACGGTATGTGCCTGCATGACGGCTGTCTTGCCGTAAATGTCGATGACGAGTCCTGGCAGATTGTCGCCTTCTCCATGCACAAGGCGGTAGGTGTTATTGTTGTCGTGAATCACGCCGATGCGGTGACGGACATCGCTGGCGATGGCAAGTTTCCGTTCGTAGAAGTTCTGGTCAATCGTCTCTTTGTCGAACGATAACACGCGTACCATGATGCTGCCAATCTGGAAATGTCCGGTGGCGATGTATTGGTTGTCGTGGGTAAAGACCATCACCGTTTCACCCTCCTTGGGTTCTTCGCTCACATGGTGAATGGCTCCGGAGAATATCCATGGATGGAAGCGCATCAGCGACTCTTCTTTTCCACGTTTTAGAAAAATGCTCTTCATTTGCTGTATGTCGGTATTAAGTTGTTATGATTCTTGACTACTGTTTTGGGACGAAAGGTTATCTGTGTTCGTTGCGGCTGTCGTTTCAACGATGAAGTCGCCCGTCTGCTTCATCTTGCTGACAGCTTCGTGTATCTTGATGCAGGCCCATGCGTCTGTGGCGGCATACCTTTGTTGCGCTTCCGTGAGGGTCTCTGCTTCCCAATTGGATAGTTGCTGGTTTTTGGAGATTTTCTTTCCGAAAAGGTTGGCATAAATTTTCTGAAGGCTATTGTCTTCAATGCCAATGTCTTTTACTTCTTTCTGAAGCTCCACGAATGTTCCGGGGGTAAAGTTTCTTCTTTGATTGAGCATCCTTAGGTCGTCTTGCAATGACAGACCTACTTTGGTGATGCTACAATCCTCGAGCAGACGGACAAGGGAGTCGGTGATGCCGATTCTGTTTAACCTGAACAGGAAACAGGTGTCGTGGCTTGACACTTGGAGAAGCGCTACTTGGTGGGAGTTACCTTTCTTGAAGGAGGGGCGTGTTTCAGTGTCGAAGCCTAAAACATCTTGCTGGAGTAAATACTCTACGGCTTTCAACGCTTCTCTTTCTGTAAAGATAACAAAAATTCTTCCTTCGAAGAGTTCTCGTGGTAGCGTTTGTATCTTGTTCTTATCGTATTTGTCTTGAATGACTTTCATGTTACAAATATTCTTCTTCCGATGTGTATCTTACCTCATGCAGTGCCCTCATCACATTCACCGCTTTCTGTCCCCAACTGTATTGGAATTCTTCCTTCACCGTGGAAAGGGCGTTCATCATCTGTTCTTCATCAACGGCATGTTTATAGCTCATGGCAAAGTTTTTCAACTCTTGGTATATGTCTGCTAAGTTTTCACTGATGGTGGACAAGATAGGGGACTCGCTATATTTCATGTCTTCCATGAAGACATCCAAATAGTCGTCTTTCTCTCCCATTATTATATGTATGTTCGCGCGTACAATATTATAATTATCCTCTGTAACGAAGTCTTCAGGGTAGTAGTCTTCCAAAATTTCATATTTGGGCAACAATGCTCCTTTTAGATAGAGTAGGGGAAGAATTTTGGTTAGAGTATCAACAACGTTGATGCGTTCTTTTCCTTCTAACTGTTCCAAAAAGGCACAGAACTCAACGGCAACAGTTACAAATTCCATTGCATCTCTTCCGTAAACAGGTGATGTAGCTTCTTTTTTCATAATGAGTGCGAAGGTACGATTTTTTTTCTTCTTGACAAAGAAATAAGCCTTTAAGCTTACTTTTATCGCCTTTTAAGGGTCGAAAAGCTAAAAAAATAGATTGAAATGAAAAAAAGTTGCTCAAAAGTTTTGGCAATTCGTAAAATGTCCTTACCTTTGCACTCGCTTTCGGAAAGCGTCCGGGGCTGAAGCTCCGGAGAGGGTCTTGTGCCCGCTTCCCTTAGGCGTAGAAGAAGCTCTTTGACAGACTGCGAACAAGCAACAGAGACACAGCATCCGCCCCTCCCCAGAGGGTTGAGGGGCGAAAGTAAGAAGCTGAAGTCATTC
>CADCDP010000037.1 GCA_902800305.1 uncultured Bacteroidales bacterium | reverse complement strand
TTTTAAGTTCTCAGATCCGGGATGCACAGCACACTATATGGATACCCTTCTTGACATAGTGAAAGGGTATAGGGATAATCAGAAAGACGATTTTCTGGCCATTTCTGTTATTCAGACATGTATAGATGTTGTTCCCGATTTCTATCATCTGCCCAAAACCCTTCAAAAAACGGTGAAACATCAACTTGGGATTGAAGAGAAAGTGAAAATAGAATCAATAGCACTTCCTAACGAACAGCAGATTAGTCTGAAAAAGCAAGTAGCTCATATTCTGTATTCAACAAGAAATAGCATCGTTCATGCAAAATCAAACTATGAGCCTAATGGATTGGAGTGCCCACCAGACTCACTTGAAGAAGTTAATCAGATGATGTCTTCGATAGGAAGGGCTTTAATTCAATGGAATGAAAATCAAGCTGATTATATCAGGGTGTAGATCCTGAGGAAATCATAGTAATATCCACAGACGAACCAATGAATATCCCAAACAAAGGTTAAATACGTTAATTTTGCCTCCTTATTTCTGACATTGTCCAACCCTAAATCCACCTCTCTATCGTTTAATGTGTAAGTCGTTGATTATCAATGCCTAATATATTCTATGGTTGACTTCTGTCAGTATCGGTAATAATCTTGCTACTATTGGACGTTTGGCATTTTGGAATTGTAGTGGTTTGACATCCGTCACCATCTATAGCAACATGGCAACCATTGAACAATGTGCTTTTCTGGATTGTGTCAATTTAACGTCGTTAAGCATTCCCTACGGTGTGAAATGTTTTAAGCAAGAGGCTTTAAAGGGTTGTAATAATCTTCAGAAGGTGATTGTCTCAGATATTGCAGCATGGTGTTCCATTCTTTTTGAATACAACACATCCAATCCTCTGTCCTTAGCACATCATTTATATAGTGATGAAGACACGGAGATAACAGATTTGGTAATTCCAGCAAGTGTAAAAACCATTGAGAATTATGCTTTTTATGGATGTAACGAATTAAATTCTGTCACTCTTCCCGACAACTTGATAGACATAGGGAAGGATGCATTCGACTATAATGTTAAGATGTATGTTAATAAAGGGACTTTAAGTCAGTTGGTTTGCTGGAATAAAAATAGGATTCCTTACCAAACAGGAACGGAGGAACTATTACAAAAACCATACGTCGATTACTCCTCTACACAGACAACTTCTACAATAATGTGGAGAAACATCTACAGCGAATATACTAATGAATATTGTATTAATGATGGAGTGTGGTTACCATTGGATGGAGACACCATTCAGATGACAGGTTTAAGACCAGAGATTTCAAACAATATCCAATTGAGAGCAACGAAAGCATCGGGAGATACAATATCTTACACCACAACCGCTACTGTTTACACACAACGGATAAATCCCTCTGTTCAAGCAACATGTACGGCTTCTTCCATAACTGCCTTGGGTAGATATACCGTAGGGGATGCGAATGTCGTATCTGAAAGAATCACATTCATAGAAGACGTTGAAGGAAACACTCTTCTCAAGACAGGGCTGGATCCTAATAGCCAATATCAAGTAAGCTATTCTGTTGTCGTACAGAGTGATGACGGTAACCTGTACTCTTATATGGGAACAAAAGTTATTACAACATCACCTCTCACCCTCACCACCTCCCAGCCCAAGGTTATTTCGGCTGGCAACGTGATTGTGGCAGCAGAATCGAACCTTGACGATGAGGAAACCAACGTGGGTTTCGAGTGGCGACGCACGGATTGGACGGACGATTTCGCCTCGAACACAGGAAATGCATATCTGTATGAAGGGACGATGGAGGGCTACATCCGCAACCTCTATACGGGAGCATTTTGGAAATACCGCCCCTATTACCTTTCCAACTCGGGCACATACTACTACGGCGATTGGGTGGGTATCGACCCGACGAACACGAGCTAGGACGGACAGCATCGTGCCCCAGCTATCCCGAAGGATGCCATGACCGTGGAGGCGAGTGGACGGGTGATGGAAGCCCAGCTGACAGGTCTCGACTACAAGACAACCTACTGTTACACGGCTTTCGTCAAAACCTCGGAGGGCGAGACGTTCTACGGTGAGACACAACAGTTCACGACTGAGGCAAAGGCTGGCATTGCAGGTGACGTAAACGGGGATGGGCGGATAGACATCAGCGACGTAACAAGTGTGGTCAACATCATCCTCGGCAAAGGAATTGATGAGAACGGTATGGCCGATGTAAACGGTGACAACCTCGTGAACATCTCCGACGTAACCACTTTGGTGAACATAATTTTAGGAAAATAAAAGTCTTAACCCATCCACATACAGAGGGCTGCCCATACCGAAATGAGCAGCCCTCTGTGTATGTTTATAGTGCCATCAACCCTCGGAAGACCAGATAGGGGTCGTGGGTGATGGGACAGGTGATAGTGTCGGAAAACTGGAAGGTGTTGCCTCCTGTGATGAAGACGTGGAGGTCGGGATAGTCGCGGAGCAGGGTACGGATGTAGCCCTCCATCTCGAAACGGGCACCGTTGACGGCTGCGGAAAGCATGGAAGTGGGGGTATCATGCCCCATCAACGCGGCTTCAGACGTTGCAGAGACGAGGGGAAGGAGTGCCGTATGCTCGTGCATGGCATTCAGCCGCAACTGAACCCCTGGCGAAATGGCTCCTCCGAGGATGTGACCATCACGGGTAATCACGTCGTAGGTGATGCATGTGCCGGCATCTATAATCAATAATGTGTGGTCGGGGTCTTGTGCGATTGCCCCGATGTCGGCTGCCCAACGGTCGGCTCCGAGTCCTTGGGGCACATTCGGCACGGGTTTGACGGGACAAGGCACTTCGTAGGTGAGCCAAAGAACGGGTATGCCCAAGGTGGCAAGGGCTTCATGCAGCGCCTTGTCCTCGGCGGCCACGGTGGAGACCCGCACGGAGGTGATGTCGTACTTTCCTGTCAGACGAACGAAGGCATCTGCCCACGACTCTTGCAACCGTTCGAAGTGAACGATGTCGCTATCGGCTACGGCCAGTTTCGCCGAAGTGTTTCCTATGTCTATCAGCAGTTTCATGTTTCTTCTCTTTTACCAGCTGCCGCCACCGCCGCCGCCACCTCCGCCGCCGGAGAAGCCTCCACCCGAGGAACTGTGGCTGGCAGAACGGCTGTCATGGCTGACCACCTTGATGGCATCGCGTGTGGATGAAAAAAGGCTACTGGTCATGTGGCTGGTCAGTGCGGCTCCTGTCAGTGCGTTGGGGGAGTCGTACCATTCAGGCTTCTTCACGTCGATGTCCTTGAAGAGTTTCGCCCATTTATCACTGAGTTTGAACACCATTGCGTAGGGCAGCACTTTGTAGAAGTACGCAGGGTCTTCTGCCTGCAACGACTCCAAGCGTGGTTTTTCGGCGGTCTTGATGAACTCTCTGAATCCCAAGAGACGTCCCATCATCTGTACACGATAGGGGGTATCGACCTTGAAACGACCGATTAACTCGCCCAAGAGGAAGCACACCACAAACAGAGCAACGATGATGTATTGGCTCATCGGAGCACCGTATGCCCAAACGAACAGGCAATAGCAAGCACAGACACCCGCCATCACCAGCAGTTTGAGGCAGAAAACACCCACAAGCTTCCACTTGCTAATCAACGGGTTGTTGTAATCGATGATCATACTACAACAGGCCCCCAAAGCGAAAGGCGAACCCCACAGGAAGATGGCGGTGAGTATCTCGCTCAAGTCGAAGGTTTCCACCACAGAATTGGTGGCAAAGGTCATAGTGCTGAACAGCAGCAAGGGAAGGTAGAGGAAGATGCGCTTGCTGATGCGGGTCAAGGTTGTTTTGCCCGTAAAATGCTTGTAGAGGGCTTTCCTTACTGCCTCTACGGCATCGGGCTTCTCGCCTAAGTCTTTCAAATCGACGATGGTGTCTTGCCCACTGAACAGCAACTTCATCATCTTCTTTTGGTAGTCGGGAGCATCGGAGGGAAGGTCTTTCCGCTTGATGAGCTTCATGCGAGTCTTCTTTCCGAAGAGTTTCTTTTCCTCGGTTTCGCGAATCGTGATGTAGCCCTGCCCAGCCAGCCACGGAATGAGGGAGGCTAAATCGACCTCATCCACGCTTTCATCGGTGATGACACCCACCTCTGCACTGCTGGTGCCTTCAGGCGGATAGAACTCGATTACCTTGGTGATGTGGCCGCGTTTGGTCTTGAAGAGCGAATAAACGACCCACAGGATGAACAGAATCGTGAGGGCAAAGCAGACATAATGGAGGGTGTGGTTGGTCGTCAGCACATCCTCGTAGTAATCGGCTGGTAGCTGGGCGTAGAGTGTGACTCCGTGGTTGGGCTTCACGTTGTCTGCCGTACCTGTGATGTCCTTTCGGGTCGCTTTTATCTTCAAGTCTTCCACGATATTGTCATCTTTGCCATACTCGCCATAATAGACCTCCAACTTTTTCTGGATGTCGGCAGGAAGGGGCTTCTCGAAAACAATATGGAAGCTGAAATGCTCGATGGATTCGTCGAAATCCGTGCCTAAAACGGTGTGGTAGAGGTAATCGAAATTGGGGTAACGGTCATCACGATAGGTGTATTTATAATGTAGCACATAGCGTTGTTCCCCCATCACTTCGTGGTCACCACTACCGATGCGCACCACAAAGTTGTCATCGTCGCTGTCTTCGGTGGTATATTCCCAACCCTCCACATTGGCATCCGTCACTGTACTTTGATACTCGAAATCTCGCCAATCCTGCACCACTTGCCCTTCCACGACACGCTGTTCGCTATCCGCATTTTTCGACACATCGTGCTTCAGCCAAAAGCGGGTGGGGATGTAACGATAGAGACCATGGCGCGGTTCGGTGAAGGTAACATCCATCGTCTCGGTAATGTCCCACACATTATTCTTATGCACGAACGCTTCCACATGGAAATGGCGGTAATAGAAGCCACCTCGGTCTGCTCTTGCCATCATCGTGATAGACAAGAGCAGAAACAGCCATAAAAACCTTCTTTTCTTCATCTGACTATAATTTTACATCCACAACCTTGCGTTCTTGTTCACTCTCCACCTGATACATCGGCAGTGTCTTAAAGCCAAACATACCTGCAATCAGATTGAGTGGGAACATCTGACAACTGTTGTTATACTGCCTCACGCTGCCATTATAATAGCGGCGCGAGAAAGCGATTTCCTCTTCCATTTTTGAGAGCCTTTCCTGCAAGTCCAAGAAGTTCGTGTTAGCCTTCAATTCTGGATATTTCTCCACCACCAACAACAGCGATTGGAGGGCATCACCAATCTTCACCTCGCTGTTAATCGCTGCATTTAAATCATCCTTTTGTGCATTCACACGCATCTTCGTCACTTCCTGCAACGTATCGGTCTCATGCTTGGCATAACCTTTCACGATATCTACAAGATTGGGAATCAAGTCATATCGCTTTTTCAGGTAAACATCCATCGTGGAGAACGCTTCCTTCACCTTGTTGCGCAATTGAACCAAACTGTTGTACGTAATCACGACAAATAAGATGAGCGCCAGAATCAACACACCTATAATAAGCGGATAAATTGGGGTCATCGCGCTCATAGCAATATTGGCCACCGCTACGAATATACCGATAATAGAGGTCATACACATGTTAATTTAAGTCATCTTCTATAAACTCAATGAGCCGTTCTACCGCGTCTGCCTCTGGGATATTCTTCTCCACACAGACCTTCTGCTTGTAGAGCGACACTTTGCCTACGCCAGCACCCACATAGCCGTAATCGGCATCGGCCATCTCTCCTGGGCCATTTACGATACAGCCCATGATGCCGATTTTCAGTGTGGCAAAGCGTTTGTCGGTGGCAGCACGTTGGCTTACGGCTGCACGTATCTTGGCGATGGTTTCTTCCAAATTATAGAGAGTGCGTCCGCAGCCAGGACAACTGATATATTCCGTCTTGGTAAACTTAATGCGTGCTGCCTGAAGGATTCCGTCCGCCAAATCTTTTAACTGCTCGGCAGAAAATCCTTCATTCTTAATGACAAGGCGATGCGCCAACTGGTCGATGAAAAGAGCACCCACCGTCATGGATGCTTTCAGTTGCAAGTCTTCCCAATCCTTTTCATGGAACTCCACGGTTACCGTGTCATCGACAATCTGAGCCTTTGCCACCTCACGTAAATGGGCACATTCCTCGATGGAATCGACCAATTTCTTCGCCACAGGAATCTCTCTTTCTGGTGCTTCCGACAATGAAACGCGAATGGTGTCGCCGATGCCTTCACACAACAAAGCTCCGATTCCAACGGCACTTTTGATGCGTCCATCCTCACCTTCTCCTGCCTCTGTCACACCTAAATGGAGAGGGAACGCCATTCCTTCTTTCTCCATTTGAGCGACCAACAAACGCACAGTGCGAACCATCACCACCGTGTTACTGGCTTTAATGGAAATGACGACATCCGTAAAGCTTTCACGGACACAAATACGAAGAAACTCCATGCACGACTCCACCATGCCTTCTGGCGTATCGCCATAGCGAGACATAATGCGGTCACTCAACGAGCCGTGGTTCACACCGATGCGGATGGCCGTTCCATGTTCCTTACATATCTGTAGGAAAGGAACCAGTCGTTCATCGATTTTCCCGATTTCATCGGCATATTCAGCCTCTGTGTATTCCAATTTCTTGAATGTTCGGGCTGGGTCAACGTAGTTCCCAGGGTTGATGCGCACCTTCTCGCAAATGGTGGCTGCGGTGTCGGCAACGGCTGCATTGAAATGAACGTCGGCCACCAAGGGCACTGTATAGCCAGCTTCACGAAGTGCGTGACTGATGTTCGCCATGTTGAGCGCTTCGCGTTGTCCTTGTGTCGTAAAACGAACGATTTCGCCTCCTGCATCGACAATACGTTTAGCCTGTGCAACAGACCCTTCTGTGTCCATCGTCGAGGTATTGGCCATCGACTGCACACGAATGGGGTAATCGCTACCCAACATCACATTGCCCACTTTCACCGAAATGGTTTTCCTTCTCTGGTAAGACATGGTATTCGGTTTTTGAACTAATTACACTTAAAATTGAACTTCACCTCTTTCAACTCAGCGTTGGCTTTCTCTATCTTCTTCCGAAGCCCGTCCTTATAGGTTGCAAACTTCTCAGCAAGAACCTCGTCAGAAAGAGCCAACATCTGAACAGCAAGAATGGCAGCATTGAGGGCGCCATTGATAGCAACAGTCGCCACAGGAATGCCAGGAGGCATCTGAAGCATAGAATAGACAGCATCGATGCCATCCAACGTACTGCCTTTTACGGGCACACCTATGACTGGGAGTGTCGTGCTGGCAGCAATCACGCCAGGCAAGGCCGCAGCCATGCCAGCTCCTGCAATAATCACTTGAATACCCCGTTCCTTTGCTCCTTTAGCAAAAGCCTCCACAGCATCGGGTGTACGGTGAGCTGACAAAGCGTTCATTTCGAACGGAATCTCCATTTCATCGAAGAACTTGGCAGCTTTTTCCATCACCGGAAGGTCGGACGTGCTGCCCATAATAATTGATACAACAGGTTTCATATTATAACATTTTTACATCCAACTAATCAATATAAATATCATGGCACAAACATAGCCAATACCAAAGCCTACCAACACCTGTGCCAAGGTGTGTTGCCGAAGAATGATACGACTGGTACCAAGAGCACCCGAAAGAAGGAGTAACCCACAGAAGGGCCACACTGGGTTATAAAAGAAGAGGATACTGAATGCGTTGAGAGCACCCACCAATCCCCCCATGCCTACCATGTGCGTACTCACCTTCCACCATGCATTGATGGTAATACATATAATCTGGGAAATAAGGGCTGCCATGACTACGCCACGGAAAAACATGGCCGTGTTGATTTTCGTCATTAGGACCAAACATGCGGTATAGCTCAACAAGGTGACAATGTAGGGCATGTGTCGGTGCTCACGATGGCTGAGTTCCAAACGAGTCCATCGCTTAAAAATACGGATAAAGCTAATGCCAACGGTGGGAATGAACACCGTAAACAAATACACCATGCCGAGAATGAAGAGTTTATATCCCCATGGCAGCATTTTCAGGTAGCTAAACAAAAACAGCCCAAAGAACACCCACAACGGAGCGTATAATGGCATGAAAAGCGAAGAAAGCAGTTTCGCCATTCGTATCAGTTGTCTTGTGTTCATATCGTTGTTCTGTTTTCTATACAATTACTATCCACGACGGTTGCTGACGGCTGGAATGCCCATCTCCATACGATACTTGGCGATTGTACGCCGTGCCAACGTGATTCCTTTTTCCTTCATCAACTCCACAATCTTGTCATCGGAATACGGATTCAGCTTATCTTCGTTATCCACGATAGCCTGAAGCGTCTCCTTCACCACACGACCATCAATCTCTTCGCCCACCGCATTCTTCCGAGTTAGCTTGAAGAAATCCGTCAACGGATAGATACGCCCATCCACCATGGCATACTTGGAATTACATACACGGGAGACGGTCGAAACATCATAGCCAGCACGTTTGGCCACATCTTCCATCACCAAACGAACCTTATCATCCTCGTCCTTCGTTAAGAAGAAGGTGTGTTGTAGGTCTATAATCGCCTTCATAATCTCGTACAAGGTGCGCCGACGTTGCTTGACCGATTCAATAAACATTTGCGCTGCCTCTATTTTCTGACGAGTATATAACAAACCCTCCTTTTCACTTCGAGTCAATTTGTCTGGATGAGCCTGAAATGTCTTCATTTGGTTCAGGTAATCATGGCTAACATGCAGACGGGGAACTTCTCCATTATTAAGGCGCATTTCAATCTCTCCTTCGGGGTCAGTTTCCACGATGAAATCGGGGATTTGTGTCTGAACTCGATAAGAAGAGGACTCGCTCAAGGCAAACCCTGGATTGACATTCAGTTTCTTGAAATCCTCAAACAATGCGTCAATCTGCACCGATGAAATACCGAGCTTACTCTTCAACCGTTCTTTATTCTTATTAATGAACAGGTCATAATGGTCAGCAATGATTTTCCGTTCCAAGAGCAGCACTTTCTCTTTCAGTTCCGACACGGGTTTCTCTCGATGATGTAATTGCCTATCTATTTGCAACAGCAGACATTCTTGTGTGGAACGTGCGCCGATTCCCGCAGGGTCGAAACTCTGTAGGATATGCAAAACTCTTTCCACATCCTTTTCTGTCACATAAAGATATTCTTTGAAAGCCAATTCGTCTGTCAACGTAGAAAGTGGACGGTCGATGAAGCCCCGATTGTCCAGTGAACCTATCAAATACTTTAGAATCTTCTCGTCATCCTCGCTCAAGTGCTCATTCATCATCTGTGCTTCCAAATACTCGATGAACGAGCCACCGTCGCTTATTGGCTGTTCACTCCGTTCCTCCATTCCATGACCAGCAGCATAAACAGGAAGGTCATCGTCACTATACACAGAAATATTCGCTACAGCATCGCTATCGACATCACTGTATGGGTCGATGCCTGTATCATTTAAGTCGATTTCATCGGTGGAATCAGCACTTTTTTCATCTTCTTCGTAAGCATTGCTCGCACCTTCCTCCAAGGCTGGATTATCCATCATCTCCTTTTTAATTTGCTGTTCAAATTCGGCAATAGGCATCTCCAGCAGCTTAACAAGTTGAAGTTGCTGAAGCGACAGTCGCAACTGCTGTTCTGTCCTCTGGGTTTGTGTTTGAGTAAGCGTCTGTGGCATCGTCAAATACTAAATTATTGCAAAGGTAGGCAAAAACAATCATTAAACAACAAAAGGAATGGAAAAAAAATACTATATTTGCAACAAAATAGCAGACTATGGAAGATTTCGTGCATTTACACGTACATACACAATACAGCATCCTTGATGGACAGGCTGCAATTCCCAAATTGGTAGATAAGGCTATCCAGAACGGAATGCGCGGCATGGCGATAACCGACCATGGCAACATGTTTGGCATCAAGGAGTTTTTCAACTATTGCAACAAAGTCAACAGCAAAAAGGCCGGAGAAGAGAAATTCAAACCCATCTTCGGTTGTGAGGTGTATTGTGCTCGCCGCGACCTGCATTCGAAAGAGAACAATGCGCTCGACAAAAGTGGATGGCACCTTATCTTATTGGCAAAGAACGAGGTAGGATACCATAATTTGGTGAAGATAGTCAGCGAAGCATGGGTGGATGGCTACTACCACCGTCCTCGTACCGACCACAAATCCATCGAGAAGCACCATGAGGGATTGATAGTTTCGTCGGCATGTCTGGCGGGTGAGATACCTCGCTACATCAAAAATGGACAGATTGAAGAGGCTGAGAAATCCATCCAATGGTTCAAAAGCCTTTTTGGCAATGACTTCTACATCGAGCTGATGCGCCATGAGGTGAAAGACCCCATGCAAAAAGCCAACCGTGAGACTTTCAAAGAGCAGAAAGCCATAGAACCCATACTGATAGAACTGGCTCGAAAACACGGCGTTAAACTTATCTGCACCAACGATTCTCACTTTGTAGATGAAGAGAACGCTGAAGCGCACGACCGTCTCCTCTGCCTATCCACTGGCAAGGACTTGGACGACCCCAATCGTATGCTCTACAGCAAACAGGAGTGGTTTAAGACAAAGGAAGAGATGAACGATGTGTTCAAAGACTTACCTGAAGCATTGAGCAATACCATCGAGATTCTCGACAAGGTGGAAACCTACAGCATCGACCACGCTCCCATCATGCCCTTCTTTGCCATTCCCGAAGACTTCGGTACCGAAGAGGAATGGCGGCAAAAATTCAGTGATGAGGACATCTTCAACGAGTTCACCAGAGACGAGAATGGAAACGTCGTGTTGTCGCAGGAAGATGCAGAAAAAAAGATTAAAAAGCTCGGTGGAATCGATAAATTATACCGTATCAAGTTTGAAGCAGACTATCTGAAAAAGATTACCTACGACGGTGCAAAAAGGCTCTATGGAGATCCCATTCCCGAAGACGTGAAGACCCTGTTGGACTTTGAACTGCACGTCATGAAGACCATGGGTTTCCCTGGTTACTTCCTCATCGTACAAGACTTCATCAATTCCGCCCGAAAGGAATTAGGCGTATGGGTGGGACCTGGTCGTGGTTCTGCAGCTGGAAGTGCTGTGGCTTATTGCCTTGGCATTACCAAGATAGACCCCATAAAATACGACCTGCTGTTTGAGCGTTTCTTGAACCCCGACCGTATTTCGTTGCCCGATATCGACACTGACTTCGACGACGACGGACGTGGGAAAGTGTTGCAGTGGGTGACCGAAAAATACGGTGCGGAAAAAGTGGCGCACATCATTACCTATGGCACGATGGCCACAAAATTAGCCATCAAAGATGTGGCACGAGTACAGAAAGTGCCGCTTTCGACCGTGAATGCGCTCTGCAAAGCCATTCCCGACCGACTGCCCAATGGGAAGAAAATGAACTTGGCCAACGCCATCGAATGTGTGCCCGAGCTGCGGGATGCCGCCACTTCGCCTGACCCATTGCTGCGCGACACCATGCGGTTTGCACAAATGTTGGAGAACAACGTGCGCAACACGGGTGTTCATGCTTGTGGCACCATTATCTGCCGCGATGCCATCGATGATTGGGTGCCCGTGAGCACAGCCGATGACAAAGAAACGGGCGAAAAGCTGAGATGCACCCAGTACGACGGCCACGTCATCGAGGAGACAGGACTGATTAAGATGGACTTCCTTGGTTTGAAAACGCTTTCTCAACTAAAAGAAGCCGTTGCCAACATCAAGGAAAGTCTTGGCATAGACATCGACGTGGACGCGTTCGACATCACCGACCCTGCAACCTACCAGCTCTATTGCGACGGACGCACCGTGGGCACCTTCCAGTTTGAATCGGCTGGAATGCAGAAATACCTGCGTGAACTCCAGCCTACTGTGTTCGAGGACTTGATTGCCATGAATGCCCTCTATCGCCCAGGCCCGATGGACTATATTCCCGATTTCATCGATAGAAAACAGGGGAGGAAGCCCATCGAGTACGACATTCCCTGCATGGAAAAATACCTGAAGGACACCTACGGTATCACCGTTTACCAAGAGCAGGTGATGCTTCTTTCGCGTCAGTTGGCCGACTTCACTCGTGGTGAGAGCGATGCCCTACGTAAGGCGATGGGTAAGAAGAAAAAGGACATCGTCGATAAGATGAAGCCCCAATTTATCGAAGGTGGTGTGAAGAATGGCCACGACCCCAAGATTCTGGACAAGATTTGGACTGACTGGGAGAAGTTTGCATCCTATGCCTTCAACAAGTCACACGCTACATGCTACTCATGGGTGGCTTACCAAACGGCATACATGAAAGCGAATTTCCCTGCTCAGTTTATGGCAGCGGTGATGAGCCGTTCGCTCGACAACATCACAGAAATCCGCAAGTTGATGGACGAGTGCAAGCAGATGGGCATCAACACCTTGGGTCCTGACATCAACGAGTCCCGCCACAAGTTCTCTGTCAATGTGAATGGTGACATCCGTTTCGGCATGGCTGCTATCAAAGGAGTGGGGGAGTCGGCTGTGCAAGCCATCATCGACGAACGAGAGAAGAATGGCGTGTTTACATCTGTGTTCGATTTCTTCGAGCGTGTGAACTTGTCGCAATGCAACAAGAAAAACATTGAAAACCTGATTGTTGCTGGAGCGTTCGATTGCTTCGAGAAGGAGATGAAACGCGAAGTTTTCTTTGCCACAGGACAGAAGGGCGAAACATTCCTGGATGTGTTGGCACGCTACGGCAACAGCTACCAGCAAGATAAATACCAAGCACAAACGTCTCTGTTCGGAAGTATGAGCATTGCGGTCACACACCCGACGATACCCAAGAACATCCCCGAATGGGGCAATCTGGAACGCTTGAACAAAGAGCGCGAATTGGTGGGCATCTACCTTTCCGCCCATCCACTCGACGAATACTCGGTGGTGCTGAAGCACGTGTGCAACACTCACATGAACCAGTTGGAAGAACAAAAAGAACAACTTTCAAAACTGGAAGAAGTGACCATCGGGGGCATCGTCACAGCCGTTCGCACGGGCGAAGGGAAGAACGGCAATCCTTACGGCATCGTCAAGATGGAAGATTTTGTCGGCAACGGTGAACTGGCACTTTTTGGCCGCGACTGGGTTACCTACCGCAACTTCTTTATGGAAGGTGCATCGCTCTACATCACCTTGAAATTCGAGCCGAACCGCTTTCGTCCAGGGGTGTACAACATGAACATCCGCACCGTTGACCTGCTTTCGGAGGTGAAAGACAAACTCATCAAAAAAATCACTTTCGACGTTCCACTCGACAAACTGACCTCCACGATGGTGGAAGACTTGGCAGAAATCGTGAAGGAAAGTCCAGGTGAAGCCGACCTCATCTTCAACATCCACACATCCGACAGCAACCGTGTGTCGCTCATGTCGCGCAAAGTGAAAGTGAGGATGAATAAAAGGCTGAGTCGCTACATCGACGAGCACGAAGAAATCAAGATAAAAATCAATTAACACACATATATATATTTATTAACCCCTAAAAACAACGAAAAACTATGGTGATTAACGATTCAAATTACAGCGAAGTAGTAGCACAAGGCAAGCCAATGATGCTCGATTTTTGGGCCACATGGTGTGGTCCCTGCCGCATGGTAGGCCCTATCATTCAAGAATTAGCTGACCAGTATGAAGGCCAAGCTATCGTAGGAAAAGTGAACATCGAGGAAGATGCCGACGACCTCGTGGCTGAGTTCGGCATCCGCAACATCCCCACCATCCTCTTCATGAAAGATGGGCAGGTGGTAGATAAGGTGGTCGGTGCAGCTCCCAAGGCTACCCTCGAAGCAAAACTCAAAGCAATTCTTTGATGGCAAGCATTGACGACGAAATCCTCCAAGGTGCCCAAGAGGACGCCAAGGAGGTTGCCTTCATCCAAAACTACATGGGCGTGGAAAACCGCGACCTGTTTACGGAAGAAGACATCTACTATTGCCTTGACGTGATGCTCGAATACCTCGACAACATGAACGGCGAGGCCGATGCCGACGGCTACATCGACATCGACACCGAGGAAATAGCACACCACATTCAGAAGAAGGCAAAAAAAGAAGGCATGGGGCCTTACGACCTCGATGCCCTCATCCTGCTGATTGACGCAGAACTGGAGTATAACGAACAGCTTTCAGAAGAATAGGTCACTTTTCACTATTCTTTCCCCATCTTCCTCCTCCTCAATGATGACCTTCACGGCATCCTCGGGGAGGAGGTTTTCTATGAGTTCAGGCCATTCCATGAAGCAGACATGCCCTGAATACACATAATCCTCATAGCCGATATCCAGCACCTCCTGTAGGTTCTTGATGCGGTAGAAGTCAAAGTGGTAGATAGGCTCTCCATGCCCATCCACATACTCATTCACGATGGCAAACGTTGGCGAGTTAATCACATCTTCCACGCCCAGTTCCTCACACACCGCCTTGATGAACGTCGTCTTTCCCGCGCCCATCTTCCCGTAAAAGGCAAACACCTTCCTATCACCCATCGCCGCCACAAACTCCTTGGCAGCTTCTCCAATCTTGTCAATCGAAGTAATTCTTATTTCCATCGTATTTCACCCTGTTTGTTTTCTGCGGCAAAATTACAACATTTTTTCGATTTTTCCAAATAATGGTGCTGCATTTTGACCATAATTGGCTACCGCCGAAAGCCGAAGATTCTTTTTTCCTATTTATCTAATCGGTCTATATCAATTAGCCCTTTTATGTAAGAGACATTTTATGAATGGGCCTCCTTAGATTCAAGGATGCCCAAATCAGATAGTCGTAACATGAATGGAGGATTGGGGAAATAATCAAAAAGGGTGTCACATCAAAAGAGCTTGACACCTTAATAATATGTTATAAAGACATTTTCTTGCTTAAAGAGATATTAATGCAAGTTCAAAATTTTCATCGAAAAAACGCATATAAGCACCCGTACCTTGGTACACACACTTTTTCTTTATTTGTTTGGGAACTCACAAACTCCAGAATGTAATCACTTGCTTCCATTTTGTACTGAAGTTTGAATGTTAAACCTGCATGGATTTCTCAATCCTTGTCTTCTTCCTCTGGCAGCATTCCCCATCGGTCTGCTGGCGGAAGATAGTCGGAAGCTTTTTCTTTAGATATGACAGAGTGCCCCACCTGTGCCTCCAACTTGGCTCTGGCATCACCTGCTATCTCACCACCTTTACGTGCCACTTGGGCACTTTGCTCGTAACCCTTGGGATTCTGAGCTTTGCTTATTTCCGTGGTTGATGCCTCAGCCAAGATGTTGAGAGCCAACTCTATGTTGGTCATGTTATCACGTAGATTTTCTTTTTTCAGACCTTTATGCCGTCTGTATTGTTTGGTAGTCATGCCGCTCCAACCACGAGTGATGATGTCTGTCAATGAAGCATACTGTAAACCATCTGTTACTCCAGCACGATTCCATTCGTCTGTCAATTCCTTGCGCACCTCAATACTTTTCAGCCGTTGGTTTATCCACTTGTCTGAGTAACCCAAACGTCGGTAATCTTCGTATGCCTGTTCAAAGTTCAGCTCAGGGTCTTGCATCTGGTCAATACGCTGTGATGCGACACTTGCCATCCATTGCTTGAATGGTTCAGCTTTGGGTGAGGGTATTGATTGGATGATACGGAAAAGTTGCTCAGTGTCAGCCACATCGGTCTTGTATTTCTTACCATCAGCTGCCTCCAATTTCAGTTGGTGACAATTTGTCACCGACTCATTGCCCTCCTTTTTCAGCCGTTCTTTAAGTTTATTCCAATACTTGCGTGCTGTTTGATAGTCTTTACTATCTGTCAACACATGGCACACATCCACGATGGAAAAGAACCACTTTTCTTGTTCACTGTCCCAAACCGAACGGACTTTTTTCTCTCCGAACAATTGTATTTGATGCTTCTGAGTCATACGAAAACTATATTTTCAGCAAATATAGGTGTTTCTTTGGAAACTTCCAAACTTTTCACAGCTTTTTATATTCCCCCACACTGTCAAGGTTTTCGTTAACATAATAATACTTTTACTCAACTTTCGCATGTATCTTTTCACCACAAAGAAAACAGAGAGCACGGAGATACACGGAGAATTATTTTTTTTCTTTTAAAAGGGAGAATACATGAGAAACCTAAAGGTTTTTCACAGAGCCATTCGGCGAAGAAGGTCGCGCAGCCCCTCTGCGTAAGAGCCTTTAGGCTCCTCTGACCATCTCTACCTGATATACAAAAAAAGTGTTCCTCTGTGTTCCTCGGTCCTCTTGTGAAAACTCTGTGTTGAAAAGAATTCAGCAACTTGCGAAACTTGAGTTATTCATTTATCACTTTTACCTTTACCTTATAAGCACTCGGTAGGTCTTGCCATCGGCTTTGACTACGTAGATGCCGGGGGAGAGGACGGATTGGGAGGAGAGTTCTGCTCCCGATGGGTTGTAGATGCGGAGGTTGGTGGCTCCGTTGATGTGGATGCGTCCGTTCACGATGCGTGGAGTCGTGCTTTGGCGGTCAGCTGGGAGGGTCGGAATGGCGTTAGGTGCAGAACTGCCTTCCACGTAGGCGGCGATGGCTACCCAGCCAAGTTGGTCGCGATAGTCGGCTGTGGCATCGGTAGTAGCTGTGGATGAGATGGTTTTGCCATCAACGATGATGTCGTGGTCGCAGATGCGCTTCACCTGTGTGCCGACTGTCCATGAGGTGCCGTTGTCGTCTTTCTCGGTGATGTCGGAGCGACGCAGCATGACGGCGGTGGGGTAGTTGTTGGTTTGGAGCGCGGTGAGCACGGTGGGCGAGTAGAGTCGGATAGGCTCGTTCGTGAGGGTGCCTTCGGCTTCGTCGTAGGTTTGTGTGTAGAAGTTGTTCTTGCGCTGGCTGGAGCCGTAGATTTGGCTGTCTGTGCCGTGTCCTGCTGCGATGAGGATGCCGTTGTCCACATCGGCCATACCGATGCCTGGGGTGATGGCGAGGTAGCATACTTTCTTGGAGAGTGCCACCTTGCGACCAGAGGCTTCTTCGGAGTAGATGATGAACTTGAAGCCTGTGTTGGTCACATCGAAGATGCGAGTGGAGAGAGTTGTCTTTGGAGCAGCGCTGATGTAGCCAGGATTGCGCACTTCGGTGAGCACCACGGGGGTGATGCCTTCGGGGAAGGGTTGTGCGAAGGTGACCTCAGTCACATCCGTCCACAGGTTGTCGGAGGCTTTGTTGGCATCCACTTGTCCCACTTCACATTGGAGGTCGCCGTACTTGTAGTTGCCAGCTTTGAGGGCGAGGAAGGGGATTTCCTCGTTGTTTTTCAGTTCGCCTGTGTTGGTTTGCCAGGGGTAGAGCTGGTAGGTGAAGTTACTCTTTGAACTGCTCTTGGCGGTGATGTTGCCAGCAAGGAGCTTGGAGTTTTTGTTGGTGAGTGAGCCGATGAAGATGCAAGGTGTCTCGTCGAACGATTCGGAGAAGTTGATGGTGTTCTCATCGAGGTTGTCGAGGATGAGCTTGCCGTACTGTATCTCGTTGGTACCTTGTGCAGGTGCCACGTTGACGGTCACGTCGTCGGTGTTGAAGGTCTTGTTGTTGAAGCTGACGGCTTTGATGCGGTAGATGTAGGCACCTGGGTCGGCGATAGTGTCGGTGTAGGTGTAGGTGACACCTTCGGCAGATGTCTTGTCCTTGGGTGTGACGCTGCCGACGCTCTTGAAGGTGGCTGAACCTGGCAGTTTGCATTGAACGGTGATGTTGTCCATGAGGTCACCATTAGGGTCTGTCCACGAGAGGGCAACGGTGCCTTTCACGCGGTTGTAGCTGGCGGTGAGGCTTCCGAGGGCTTCGAGTCGAGTGGCTTTGGGAATGTATTCGTTGGCGGCGTTGTAAGCCAATCCGTCGTCCATCGTGGCATAGTATTTGCCGAGTTCGGTGAGAGAGCCACCTTCGTAGATGTGTGCCTTGCTCTCGCTGTTCCAATAGGCATAACGCTCCACACGGGGGTTGTTGTTGAGGTCGCCGAGGATTTCCTTGGTGCGTGAGAGGATTTGTGCATCGGTGCGTCCGTCGGCAAAAGCTCCGTTGCGGTTCCAAGAGGCTCCCCAAATCCATTCAGAAATCCAGATGGGTCGTCCGTTGCCGTAGTGGTCGCTGTACCACGTGAGGTTGCTGAAACCTGTGTCCCAGTAGCAATGGAGGTCGAGAATGTCGCATCGCCATCCGCGTGCGTCGATGGAATCGATGAAAGCTTTGAGGTGATTCATGGAGCCATCGTGAGAAGACTCGGAGCAGAGGCGCATACCTGTACGCATGAGGTTCTGCCAGTTGGCAAGCACGGTGGCCACATCTTGCGGATGGTCGTCGGCGGAGTTGCCTGGCTCGTTGTTGGTCTTCATGTGGCAAGAGGCGGTCACGCTACCGCATCGTGAGGAGGATGGGTAGTCTTCGTAGATGTGGTTGGGCACCCATTCGGTGTCGGGCATGTTGTTAGCGTTGCCTTCAGCCCAATCGTAGCACCATGAGGTGTTGAGGGCTTGGTTGGCACTCCAATCGCCGTTGCTGGCAAGTCCTGCCTTGTGGGCGTTGTGCCACTTGAAGATGCGGTAGGAAGAGATACGCTGGTCGAGGATGCTGGGGAGCTTCTCCACTTCGAGGTCTTCTTGGTCGGCGATGAAGCAACGGCTGTAACCCCATCCTCCTGTGCCGATGGCGAAGGTGACCATATAGCCGCGTTTAAGCTTGAAGGAGCGGATTTGGTTGTTGAGCAGGTTGGTGGAGAGGGTCTTCATGTAGCCACCGCTGTGTCCTTCGCTGTAGTTGCTGCAGGATTCTCCCTTGAAACTCTGCTCGGTGTAGCAGGTGAGAGGTTGGATGTCTTTGGCGTAGGGGAAGATGATGGTGCCTCGGTTGTACATCTTCACTTGGCAGTTTTCGCCATCGACGGCTTTCTCTCCGTTGATGTAGATGTAGTTCATCCAGCTGGTGAGCACCTTGCTTGGCTTGATGCTGGAGATGATGAGTACGGCGTGTTCGGTGTTGGCGATGTCCACGCTACCTGTCGTGGCAAAGGGTGTGGTACCTGTCACGATGTAATCCACGTCGGTGGTCAGTTGCACAGCGTCGGTCACTTGACTGACGGTTTGTTTCTCGTTGGCGGCATAAGCCGAAAGTGTCAGCACCATCAGCCATGCGAGGGTTAGTTGTCTTAGTTTCATAGTGGTATTGTTTTTTTAGGTTTTTCGGGGTTTTCTAGAATCTCTAGAATCTCTAGATTTTCTAGATTTTCTAGATTTTCTAGATTTTCTAGATTCTCTAGATTATTTCGCTGTATAAAAGTCTGTGATTCTTTGGATGGCTCTGGTGCAGACAGGGCAGAAGTCTTGTACTTCGTTGATTTTCATGCGGCACTCTTGGGCAGGGCGGTAGCAACCTTTGCTTTGATAGCCAGCTCCTTCGAACACGCCCACCACTTGGGTGGCTTTGTTGAGTGCCTCCATCGCCTTGGGGTCGTTCTTGTTCACTTGGCGGAAGTTGGGCACTCGGGGGTCGAGTGGTGTGGGGATGGGTTGTTTCTTGGGCATCATGTCTGCCCACTTCGAATTGAAGTCTTTCAACGTGGTGATGTTGGGTTCCCAAGGTTCGGTGTCGGCAGGATACCACTCGGAATCCATATCGTCGTAGGCATACTCGTCGGCAAGACCTCCGTAGCTGTGGCCAAACTCATGCACGAACACTTCTTTGAAAGTGGGGTGGTCGCTGGTGGAGAAAGTCACTTGATTGTAGATGCCGCCACCGCCGTAGGTGTCGCTGTTGACCAGCACCATGATGTGCTCGAAGGGCACACCGCTGAGCAGGTCGTAGATGCGGTGCATGTCCTGCGACATGAGGTAACGGTCGGAGTAGAAGGTGTCGTAGTGGCTACCTGCAGGGGTTGTGTGCCATACGCCGTTGTGAGGTACCGTAGGGCCTGCTTCCAAGGAAGGAGCAGCTACGGCCACAATGTTGAAGCGGCTCTTTAGTGATTTGAAAGGCTCACGCTCAAAGAGGGCATCAGCTGCACGTTGGCAGTCGTGATAGAACTTGCCCATCTGTGATTCGGTATAGCCTTCAGCAAGGATGGCGAGGTCGATGCAGTCGGTGATGTTCACACCCTTGAAGGGGTCGTATTCGGAGGCGATGTAGTTGCGCCCCTTACCGCTGCGAGGTTCTTGTTCGGTTGTTTGTGGCTGATTGTCTTTCTGTCCTTTCCACACATAATGGAAGGGGATGCCGTTGTCGCCAATCCTACGGATGAGGATGTCTTTGGGGTCAACCGTGTGTGTCATTTCTGTGACGACGGCTTGGTGGTTGTTGGTCAACGTGATGGTCACATCTACAGGTTGTTTGGGGAAGGGCACGTTGTAGGAGGTTTCGAAAGCCTTATCCACCTTCTTGGCTTCGTCGTATTGCAGCCACTCCTGGAAGAGTGTGGAGAAGGTGTTCACATAGATGACCTGTCCAGAGGCGTGGTCTTTCATCGTCAGTTGTCCGTTGCCATTCAGGAACTTCTCAGCCAGTCGGCTCTTCCTCCCTGCCCACCGCTCCTGCCGTTTCAGCTCTTGCAGGTAGATGTGCTGTTCATTCACGTTGCCAGCGAAGATGTAGTCGATTCGCAAGGTGGCATCTTCGAAGAAGTCGTCGAAACGTTGTGCATGGGTGGTCATTGCCCAAAGAAAGGCGAATATGAGGGTTAGATAGGTTTTGTTCATTAGTCTTTTAGGTTTGATGGTTTTAGTTTTTTAGGTACGAAAGGCTCTATAGTTTCTGTCATTTCTATAGGTTTCGTGGGCAAAGATACGAAAAAAAAAGAAGTGCAAAAATTTTGAGCGGTATTTTCTTGTGCAGGAGGCTTTATTCTTTCAATTTCTCTTTCAAAAATTGCCCTGTGTAGCTTTCGGAGTGTATGGCAACCTCTTCGGGAGTGCCTGTCACCACCACTTGTCCACCTGCTTGTCCACCTTCAGGGCCGAGGTCAATCACATGGTCGGCACACTTGATGATGTCCATGTTGTGCTCGATGATGAGGATGGTGTGTCCACGGGTGATGAGGGCGTGGAAGGCATCGAGCAATTTGCTGATGTCGTGGAAGTGCAATCCTGTGGTGGGTTCGTCGAAGATGAAGAGGGTGGGTACTGCTCGTTCCTGACTCAGATAGAAGGCGAGTTTGATGCGCTGGTTTTCGCCGCCAGAGAGGGTGGAGGAGGGTTGTCCCAGTTTGATGTATCCCAATCCCACATCTTGCAGCGGCTTCATCTTCTCCACGATGGCTTTTTGCTTGTGCTTCGTGAAGAACTCCACAGCTTGGTTGATGGTCATGTTCAGCATGTCGTAGGCATTCATCCCTTGATACCTCACTTCAAGAATGTCGCTCTTGAAACGTCGCCCGTGACAAGCTTCACACTCCAACACGAGGTCGTTCATAAACTGCATCTCCACCGTCACGGTGCCTTCACCCTTACATTCCTCGCAACGGCCACCTTCGGCGTTGAACGAGAAGTAAGCAGGCGTGTAACCCATCTGTTTGGACAGCTGTTGGGAAGCCAATAGTTTGCGGATTTCATCCCAAGCTCCGATGTAAGTTACGGGGTTGGAGCGTGACGATGTGCCGATGGGGTTTTGGTTGACGAAATCCACTCGCTGAATCATGTCGAGGTCGCCTTCCAAACCCGAAAATCGTCCTGGCTTCTCGGCACTTTCGCCCAAATGCCGTTTCATGGCCAAATAAAGGATGTCCCTCACCAACGATGACTTTCCAGAGCCAGATACACCTGTGACACAAGTCATTACGTTGAGCGGAAACTTCACGTCGATGCCTTTCAGATTGTTGGCACGAGCATTCTTCACCATGATGTAGTTGTTCCAAGGGCGACGTGTTTCGGGAATGGCAATCTTCTCTTTACCCGTCAGATAATCTATGGTATGGGAATGTCCCCCGTCTTCTAAAAGGGGTGTGGTTGGGGGGCATCCTGCATACATAATCTCTCCACCCAATCTTCCTGCATCAGGGCCAATGTCAATCAGGTAATCGGCTGCTCGCATGATTTCCTCGTCATGTTCCACCACCACCACGGTATTGCCTAATTGTTGCAGTTGACGTAATACGTGGATGAGTCGTTGGGTGTCGCGAGAATGAAGGCCGATGCTTGGTTCATCCAGAATGTACATGCTACCCACCAGCGATGAACCTAAACTGGTGGCGAGATTGATGCGCTGACTTTCACCGCCCGACAACGAATTGCTCAGACGGGAGAGGGTGAGGTAGCTTAACCCTACGTCCACCAAAAATTGCAATCGGCTTCTGATTTCCGTCAGCAACCGTTTGGCTATCTTGTTTTCCTGCTCCGTCAGTTCCAAGGTGCGGAAGAACTCGCTCAGTTCATCAATGGGCAATTCGCAAAGGTCGGTGATGCTCTTGCCGCCAATCTTCACGTATTCCGCCTCTTTCTTCAATCTTCGTCCGTGACAGGTGGGGCAAGTGGTCTTTCCTCGGTAACGTGCCAACATCACGCGGTACTGAATCTTATATTGGTTCTCCCTCAACATTCGGAAAAACTCGTCGATACAGATGGAACGGTTGCCCCATTCGTTTTCTTCATACACACCATGCCACAACACATCCTTCTGCCGTTCGGTCAGCTGGTTGTAGGGAGTGAAGACAGGAAAGTCCTCATACTTCTCTGCTCTCCGTACAAACTCCTTTTTCCACTCCGACATCTTCTCGCCCTTCCAGCAAGCCACAGCACCATCCATCACCGAGAGGTCGGGGTCGGGCACCACAAGGCTTTCGTCGATGCCGATAATTCGTCCGTAACCCTCGCATTCAGGACAAGCTCCTACAGGTGAGTTGAATGAAAACATCTGGTCGGTTGGCTCTTCAAACTCCATCCCATCCGCTTCGAATTTGAGGGAAAACTCTTTCTCTTCTCCATCCTCAAAACGCAGGATGCAACGCCCGTCTCCTTCATACAAAGCCGTGTTGGCAGAGTCAACCAACCTGTTGATGGTCGCTTTCTCTTGAGCTACTTTGAGGCGGTCGATTACGAGGCGGATGGGTTGGTGGGGTGAGTGGGGTTGATGGGTTGAATGGGCTTGATGGGTTTCGTGGGCTTGATGGGTTTCGTGGGCTTGATGGGTTGAATGGGTTTGTTCGGTCGGTTGGGTATGCTGCGACTCAGTCGCAGCCAACAGGTCAGTTATCCTCTCCACCTCGCCGTTCCTCTCCACCCGTTGGAAGCCCGTTTTGTAGTAGATGTCCAGCTGTTCCATCAGCGTCCTTCCGCTTCTCACCACCAGCGGTGTCATCACCATCAACCTTGTGCCCTCTTCGTGTGCCAGCATACACTCGATGATGTCATCCGTCGTGTGCTTCTTCACCTCTTGTCCACTGACAGGCGAGTACGTCCGTCCAATCCTTGCGAAGAGCATTCGCAGGTAGTCGTAAATCTCGGTGCTTGTTCCTACCGTCGAACGTGGGTTACGGCTGCTCACCTTCTGTTCGATGGCGATGGCTGGCGAGATACCCTCGATGAAGTCGCAATCGGGCTTTTTCAATCTTCCCAAAAACTGACGTGCATACGTCGAGAGGCTTTCCACATACCGTCGTTGTCCTTCGGCATAGAGCGTGTCGAAGGCAAGCGACGATTTGCCGCTGCCCGACACCCCTGTGATGACCACAAACTGGTCGTGTGGAATCTGTACGTCAATGTTTTTCAGGTTATGTACCCTGCATCCGCGTACACTGATAAAATCCTTTAATTCTGCCTTTTCGTATTTCTTAATTTTCATCCAAGCGAACTTGTTTTTCACTCTCACCTGTTGAGTACTTTCTTGCCATTCTTGATGACAATACCCTTATAGTTGGCATCCACTTTTTGTCCTGCCAGATTGTAGATGACATCGGTGGTTGCACGTGGCGTGCTCTCCACATCCGTTATGTCTGTACTCATGGTGCATATAAATTCAATCTTGTCGATGTTGCAACTTGCTCCCGTAATGGTGATGCGGAAAATCTGCTCACCAGCTTCCAGTTCTTTTGTGAGGTTTCCTTTGACGGTTTTGTAAGTGTCCCAGTTGCTGTTTCCTGTTTGAGGCACATTTACTTTGCCCATCGCGGTCACCTTCCCATCCTTGACTAATCCGATGCTGAATCCGCTGCCGGTTGTACCTGATGAGACAGTTGCCTCAAATGCGTACTTGCCAGGTTCTTTCACATCGACGGTGTATTCCAACCATTCATTATTGGCCGTATAACCTATCGCGGTGCCATTATTGCCCTTCACAAGGTCAACACCCTCGTTGTCGGTGCGGTATTTAGCATCACCTTCATCCTTGCTGTCGGAGTCGTGGAAGGTAAGCCCTTCGCCTCCCTTGTCGAAATTCTCTGCTTGGAGGATGCCAGGAATAGCCACCGCCTTTGCCAGATAAGGTGCTCGTTTGTTGTTGACTTTGAGCGAGTACTTATATACTTTCGACACCTTCCCGTCGGAGTCGGTCGCTTCTGCCGTCACGTCGTAGGTACCCTTGGCGGTCGGTTTGTAAGTTGTCTCGAAAGGTTCTTCTTTGACGGTTTTGATGAGCTGATTGTTCACATAGAAGCTGACACTCTCCACATTCGTGGCTGTTGTGGTGGCTTTGAGGGTCGTGTTCTCGTTGACCGTAGCAATAGCAGGGTCGGATTTGATGGTGAGTCGAAGGTTCTCGTTCACATCGATGTGCTTGAAGGCTATCTTGTCGATATTGCCGTTGCTGCCGGTGATGTTCATTCGGAGCGTGTGTTTGCCTTCGGCGAGGGAAACGAGGGTACGTCCGTGTACAGCCACATACTTGTCCCAGTTGCTGCTACCTGTTTGTGGTATGTTGACCACTTCGGTCAGTTCCTCTACGGTGCCATCCGTTTCGACAGAGAAGCTGATGGATGCACCCGTTGTACCCGAAGATACGTAAGCGTCGTAGGCGTAAAGCCCTGCTTCTTTTACGTTGATGGTGTATTCCAACCATTCGCCCGAAGCAGTGTAGCCGAGGGCATAACCACCATTACCTGTCACGATGTCCACACCGCCGCCGTTGTTACGGTAGGAAGATGTGCCTTCGTTGTTGGTGTCTGAGTCGTGGAAGGTAAGCCCTTCGCCACCCACGTCGAAATTCTCCGCTTCAACCGTTCCTGGCAAGTCGATTTCGCCCTTGAAGGTGCTGCGTGGGTTGTAGGCGGTGAAAGCTCCGATGCGCTCATATTGGTTGCCTTCCGTATCTACCACAATCGCTTTAAGGCTATACTTTCCTGTGGCAGCAGGTGTGTATTCAGCTTCGTATGCGGCATCCTTCGTCTTCGCATTGACCGATGCTGCCTCGGTAATGGTCTTATAGAGTGAACCTTTTACATAGAGGTCGATGTGGTCAATCGTGTGGGTGCGGAGTCGTGCATTCACGGTGACGGTCATTGGCTCACCCTTCGTCGGTGTGACGGTGGAGGGCTTGATATAGACAGAAGCCTCTTTCTTCATGCCAGGGAAAGGGCTTTTGGCATTCTTTGCCTTATCGCTTTGCATGTACTCGCGGAGCCACGTCATAGCAGGACGGTCTTTCCCGTCTCTGATAAGTCCCGAATTGCCGTTATCTGTCCATGTGTGGCCATAGATGTAACCCCACAACGTGATGCCGGCACAGTAGTCAGCTTCCCACATATAAGGTATTTGTTCCTTGTATCGCTGCAGTTGCAGATTGTCGTTCTCTGTACCAATGTCATACTCGGTGCTGTACATCGGCATTTTCAGCGCATTCTGCAATTTGTCCATCGAAGCTTTGAAGGTGCTGAGGGAGCAATCCGTCAGGTCGTGCGACTGACATCCGTAGGCATCAATCGGCGCACCAGCATCGCGGAGTGTGCGTACAAGGGCAATAAATTGGTCGGTATTCCATTGAAAAGTGTTGTAGTCGTTATAGACGAGGATGGCATCTGGCCAACGCTCATGCGCCATTTCGAAAGCCTTGATAATCCAATCGTACCCCGTCTTGCCGTCGCCACCGAGTGCGGCTTTGTAGGGAGCAGGAGCATGACCTGCAATGGCTTCGTTCACCACATCGATGATTTCGAGGTTCGGATAGTGTTTCTTGGTGGCATCGTACCACTCCACAATCGCCTTGTACTGCTCGGACGTGGAAAGGTTGTTTATCCACCCTGGATATTGTGAACCCCAGATGAGTGTGTGAAACTTGAAGGGGAACCCGTATTTCTTGGCATAGTTGGCAGCATTGTCTGCTCCACTCCAGTTGAATTGTCCACGTGCGCTGCCTTCGATGGAACTCCATTTCGTTTCGTTCTCTGGTGTGACTTGATTCCACAGCTGATAGAATTTCTCGCTGCCGTAATCCATTTGGTAGTTGGTGGTGATGTTGCCCAAAAATTTGTCTGCATTTGATGAAAGTTGTGCCTTCGCCTCTCCACAGATAAAGCAAGCCGCCAACATGGTTAGATAGATTGTTCTCATGTTTGTTTTACTTTTTTCTGTTTGTTTTCTGTTGTATTTTGCCGTAAAGTTACGTCATATTGATGGAATGACAAAGAAAAAGTGTGAATAAACTTGCGAAAACTTGTTTTTTTACACACTAAGCCGTAACTTTGGCTCCCGAATATGGGAAAGTCAGCTTCGTTTGTTCGTTTGGGTGGCATATTGGCCGTGTCGGTCACGTTCGGCTTGTCTTTGTTGAGCGCGTGTGCCGATAACCGCACGTCGGTGGTGCTGACAGGTGAGGAAGCATTTCGGGAGGGCGATTTGGTGTTGCGTGGTGGTTGTGGTGCTGAAAGCCGTGTGGTGATGGATGCGAGCCAAAGCTTGTACTCTCATGTGGGCATCCTTCATCGCGATTCGTCAGAGGGTGAGTGGATGGTCATTCATGCTGTGCCTGGAGAGGCAGAGAGAGGTGAACCTGAGTATGTGAAGTGCGAGTCGCTGCCGTCCTTCTATGCTCCCGAAAGAGCCGTGAGTGGTGCCTGGATGAGGGTGGATTGTGCTGACAGCATCGCAGCGGCGGCATCCCGATACGCTTTGCGGAAAATGAGGGAACAGGTGGAGTTTGACAACGATTACCAGCTCTCCGACACGATGCAGTTGTATTGCACGGAACTTGTTTGGCAAGCTTATTTGCAGCAAGGCATCGACGTGAGCGACGGGCATCGCCACGATGTGCCGACGTTGGTGAGCAAGGATGGTGAATGTATTTTCCCCAGCGATATTGCGGAAAGTTCTAAAATATTATATGTTAAACCTTTTAAAACCCAACAGCAATGAAAAAGATGTTATCATTTCTGAGCCTTGCGCTTGTAGTTTTGGCATTCGTGTCATGTTCAAAAAATTCACCCGAAGGCGTGGTGCAGGAGTATGTGGCTTGCATCCAAGCAGGACAGTATGAAGAAGCCGTTGACCTCTTCTACTTCAAGAAAACGCTCACCGATAAAGACAAAGAGCAGTATGCCTCCTTGCTGCGTGAGAAGATGGCCAAGGATATGGATAAGAGAGGCAGCATCACTGGTGTGGAAATCACCAACGTGGAAATGGCAGAGGACGGAAATTCTGCTAAGGTTGATTACACGCTGAAATATGGCGATGGTTCTGCCGATAGCGAGAAGAGCACCGTGGTCAAAGTGGACGGTAAGTGGAAACTGGACACTGGTAAGTAATCCCAAGGGTTATCGCTGATAGCAGAAATAATGTTTACGTACCTTTTTCGTGGCGAGTGATGTGCTGAGCATATCGCTCGCTTCTGTTATGGCACGTGTGCTGCCGTCGTTGAATCGGATTTCTATCTGGTCATCATCAAGGCTATACATATCCTTACCCACTTCGATGTTGGAAATGAGGTAGTTGGCTTCTTCTTGTGTGATGCCGTAACGCTGAGCCAATTCATCCCGTTTCTGTTGCTGATACTCGTCGGAAAAAGGTTCGTCGCTCATTTCCACCTTGAAGATGTTGCGGTTGATGAAGTCGCGGCTGAGCAGCGAGAGGATGGGGTCGGGGTGAGAACACCACACTTTCAGAGCCGACCAAATGTCGTTGTCGTCGAGGGCGAGGTAATGCTGCAGACAAGCTGGCTGTGTGAGGAATGTCTCGCGGTCGATGTCGTGATAGAGGAAGAAGTGGAGGGCAGGGGAGGCGAACAGAGAGGGGCATTGCTCTTGATGCTTGTTTCCTGTCCCTTGTTCCTGCATTTCTAATCGAGCCAGTTGCTTGGCACGACGCAGAGCGTTAATCATCACGTGTTCGGCAGCTACCGAAGTCTTGTGCAGATACACTTGCCAGTACATCAGTCGGCGGCTGACGAGGTAGTTCTCAATGGAATAGATGCCCTTCTTATCCACCACCAGCTGGTCGTCCACCATGTCGAGCATATCGATGATGCGTGAGGAACCGATATTGGCTTCATTCACTCCCGTGAAAAAGGCATCGCGCTTGAGGTAGTCAAGCCTATCCATGTCGAGTTGTGACGAAATGAGTTGGTGGAGGAATCGCTTGGGGTATTCATCCTTGAAAATCTTGATGGCGAGGGAAAGCTGTCCGCGCATTTCCTCGTTCATCTGCTCCATCACCATGAGCGAAATTTCTTCATGGTCAACCCCTTGGATGAGGGTGTGCTCCAACACATGACTGAAAGGGCCATGACCGATGTCGTGCAGCAGGATGGCCGCTTGCACCGCCTCTGCCTCACTGTCGAAGATGAAGTGCCCTTTCAGTTGGAGCGACAAGATGGCTTTGCCCATCAGGTGGAACGCTCCGAGCGAGTGTTGCAGACGGGTGTGCTGTGCCCCTGGATAGACGATGTTGGCACCACCCAGTTGCTTGATGCGGCTGAGACGGTAGAAAGCAGGGTGACGCACGATGTCGAGCAGCAAACCACGAGGCACGCGGATGAAGCCGAACACAGGGTCATTGATGATTTTAGCGGATTGCACGATGAGAATTAGGAATTAGGAGTTAGGAATTAGGAGTTGCCATGCGGGATGCAAGCATCGCGTTAGCTCAACTGTCAAATGTGGCGGAGGTTTTATTGCGGCAAGCCGCCGAAAGAAAAATAGGTAAAAAAAAGTAAAAATAGATAAAAATATTTTTCTTTATTTTTTATGTCTTTTTTTATATTTTTCTTTCGGTGCCAACGGCGCAATTAACTTTTGATGTTTATGTTTCACTGTCAACTTAAAAGCTTTGCCATTTGCTCTGCCACCTTTTTCGCTTCCTCTCCTGCTACCTCTGCAAACTTCTCCGTCTTGTCGGCATAGATGATGGCACGGGAAGAATTGACGATGAGACCGCAATCCTTCGTCATACCGTACTTGCACACTTCTTCGAGGCTTCCACCCTGTGCGCCGATGCCTGGCACGAGCAGGAAGTGGTCGGGAGCTACCTTGCGGATGTCCTCGAACATCTTGCCTTGTGTGGCACCCACCACGTACATCATGTTGTCCTTGTCGCCCCATTCCTGACTCTTCCGCAGCACTTTCTCAAACAGGCGTTCACCCTCTGCGTCGGTGGTGAGTTGGAAATCATGGCTGCCCTTGTTGGAGGTGAGTGCCAAGAGAATCACCCACTTGCCGTCGTATTGCAAGAAAGGTGTTACGCTGTCCTCGCCCATGTAGGGAGCCACGGTGAGCGCGTCGATGTTCATTTCCTCGAAGAATGTGCGGGCATACATCGCGCTGGTGTTGCCGATGTCGCCACGTTTGGCATCAGCGATGATGAAGTGCTGGGGGTAGTTCTCGTTGAGGTACTGGATGGTCTTTTCGAACGAAATCCAGCCTTTCACGCCCATGCTCTCATAGAAAGCGAGGTTGGGTTTGTACGCCACACAATAAGGTGCTGTGGCATCGATGATGGCCTTGTTGAAGGCGAAAATCGGGTCTTCCTCTCCGAGCAGATGTGCTGGTATTTTCTTGATGTCGGTGTCGAGACCTACACACAGGAAGGTCTTCTTCGTGAAAATCTGGTTGATGAGTTCTTTGCGTGTCATAATGTATGATGTTTTGCTTTTCAGCTGCAAAGTTAGGAAAAAAAACGTACATGTCGGCACATTGTCAAGAAAAAAAGCCCGTTTGCGCGGACTCTTTTTCTTATTTGGCATTTGGCGTTTGGCGCATTTCACGCCGCCACATAGATGTTGGAGCAGTAGATGTTTTGGTATTCGCGTCCCTGATAGTGGCTCACCGTGAAGCCGACGAGTGCTTCCACCCGTGTGCCCACTTGGAGGCTGAAATTGCGGGCGTTGTCGCCTTTCAGCGTCATCCGCAGGGCTTGCTCGTGGGTTTTCACCCTGCCGTCGGAGTACCTCGTTTCCTCGTTCCACACTACGGTGATGTCGCGGTTGCACCACACGTTTCCTGTCTCACGGGCGACACCCTCTTTCAGGTCGCCCACCTTGCTCAATGTTCCTACGATTCTCATGGATTCTTCGTTTTTGATGTTTATTTTTTAAAAGTTTTCGCTTGTTATCATTCAACGCAGAGTTGCAGAGATTTTTTATATCATATATTCCTTTTCTCTCTGCGCCTCTGCGTTCAGAAATAAAGAATTTGCGAAAGTTGAGTGAGTTACATTTGACATTTAACATTTAAAATTTGACATTTAAAATTTAACCTTTCATGTTTTTATCTGTTTTTATTTATTTTTCTTTTTAATGCCGCAAAGCGGCAAATCATCCAAGTTTAAGTTTCGCATATTAATATTCAACGCAGAGTTGCAGAGATTTTTTTATATCGTATATTCCTTTTCTCTCTGCGCCTCTGCGTTCAGAAATAAAGAATTTGCGAAAGTTGAGTTACTTTTTCTGATATACTTTCCGATAATGTCCCTTGCCACATTCCTCGATGAACTCTGCCCGTTGCCAAGCCAAGAGCAAACCACGTTCGCGCTGTTTCACGCCTTGTGCCGACATCTTCTTCTGCAAGTCGGAGAGCGTGAACTCTTCGGGCAGCGTTTCGTAGAGCGTCACCGTCTTGGTGCGTCGTAGGTGGGGGATGCTCTCGCCTTGCACAATCAGTTCGTTGTACTGCTCGCCAAATTTCAGGAGCACGTTGCTGAGGATTCTGTCGGCTGCCCACAGCACGAAACGCTTCACTTCCTCACGCTCTTTCCGTCCGACGGTGCGGCTCTGCATCTGGTAGCACACCATCGCCACCATGCCCAATCGGAAGGCATTCACCGAGGCACGTTTGCGGAAGGTGTCGCGAGCACGGTCGCCCTCCTTGATGGCTTGCAGACGCTGTCCCTCCAGCCAAGTTTCGAGTGCCCTGTTCAGGAAGTCGAGGCGCAATCCCGTTTGGGGAGCAAGCGTTTCGCCATCGGCCAAGAGCGCATAGCGGTTGTCCATTTCGCGGAGCAGACGGACAAGCCTTTCCCGAGTCTTCACGGGCATGGGAGTGGCTTTCTGGTCGGCTGTCCACTTCTGCGAAAATCCGTCGTCGAGCACTTCGAAGATGGTGCGGCTCACAAGGCCATCCTCGCAATCCTTGTAGAAGCGACCCACCGCCTTGGGAGTGCCCAACCACACCGAGTTCATCCGCACGGGCACCATGATACTGCTGTCGGAGCCAAACGCCGAGTCGCATCCTGCCAAACCGTTGTCGAACGAATAGCGGAGCAGGTCGCTCTTCTCGCTCCACGAGGATTTCTGTGCCTTCACCAGCGAGTCAATCTCTTCGCACGAGCAGAACAGGTGAAGCCCCATCGCACGTTGCAGACGCATGAGCATCTTCTTTGTGGTGATGGCGGCGGTCACCGTGCGCACCACCAGCTGAGGCATATCCTTCGCCATCACAGCCGCTCCATTCTTCTTCCTCAACTCACGCTCCCATTCTGCCTCTATCTGCCGACGCTTCATGTCGTCCTCGAAGAGCCATCCTAACAGCAGTTCCCACGCATCCTTGCAGAAACTCTTGTTGCCGCTTTGGCTGCCCTCCACACAGAGCATCAGGTTGGCGTGGTGCAGCTTGTTGTCGGCATACTTCGCCACCACACGGCTCATCAGCACACTCACCGCCACACAAGCCGTCAGAGCCACCATCGGCTGATACTTCGGGGGGAAACACCGTGCCACCTCGCGGACGATGGGTGGCCACACGGGCAGCGGAGCCACAGGTTTGGGAGCAGCTGCCTCCACCTCCTTCTCTGCCTCCTTCTCCCTTTCCTCCGTCAGTGCCACAGCCTTCATCGCCTGTGCCATGATGCTGCGGAGCCGTTGGGTCATGGGTTTGTTCTTCTCCATGTAGGTGTGGTAGAAATCATCCACCAGACGCTCGCAATCGTCACACCCTGCATAGTTCGGCATCCGCTCCTGAATCACCTGCATGAGTGCCCCACGCTCCACAATCTGACACACGCCCACCGAGAGCACCGCCATCAGATTGTTGTGGCAGAAGCCGTCCGTGTCCAGCTGCACACCTGCCAATCCTGCCTCCCTCACGGCGAGGTCGAACACCTTGTGGGCATAAAGTTCACCGACCTTACCATCCTGGGAAGATTGGGGGCATTCGCTGTGGGAACCTGATGGAGGACATTTGCTGCCCTTGTCTTTCCCCTCTTTGGCAGCATCGCGACAGTCCTTCCCCTTTGGGGGTCGAGAGGCTTTATGCGCACGTTTCCACTTCTTCCCCTGCTCGATGGCATCCTTGGGCACAAGGCAGGAAAGGTCTTCCTCCAAACCCTCGTAGGCGATGAAGTACCAGCGGTTCTTATCCACCAGATAGGAGAGGCGGCTGCTGTCCGATGTGGCAGGGTCGTTCGCCATACCGAGCCACTCCGACATCTTGGCTTGACATTCGGGGATGCTCTGGCAACCCTCCAACCAGCGGAAGAGGATGCGGATGCCTTTGCCCGACGGGGTGGGGTGTACGCCCAAGATGAGGTCGTCCAAGCCGTTCCAATGTGTGAGCATCTTCTCCGACACCGTTGCCCACACCTCCTGCGGACGGCAATCGTCGTAATCGACCAGCACCACGCCTGTCAACTCGCCCGTACCTGCCTTGTGGGGCGCACCCTCGGCATACCGCTCCATCCATGTCACGGCTGGCAGCGTCTTCTGTTTCAACTGCTGACGCACGTCGTGGTCTTCCTCCGCTTCCGTGCGGTCAATCTTCGTCTTCAATTCCTCGCCCATCTTGTCCAACAACTCCTGCAAGGTGAGGTTCCGAGCTTGTCTGCTCGTCACGTTATCATAGTACGAAAATCTTTTCTTCTCCATAGTTTTCTTGGCCTTGCTGCTTGCAGAGGACACAGAGACCTGCGCACAGCTCTGCGCACTCTGCGAAATGCCTTGGCATTTCTCCGTGTCCTCTCGCCATATACGTGTTCATATATTCCTTTTTTCTCTGCGCCTCTGCGTTCAGAAATAAAGAACTTGCGAAAAGTTGAGTTAATTTCTTATTTGGCATTTGGCGTTTGGCGCATTTCTCAGTAAGCGAACGGCTCCACCTCGTCCTCCGAAAAAGCGTAATGCACACCCTCGTCTTCCGATTTCGCAGGAGTACAAGTGTCTTCGTCTCGCCACAGCGTTTCCGAACGGCGCGTCTTAATCCACGCCTGATGTTCCTCTGTCTCCTCCTTGTGCAAAGCCTCGATGAGTGCCTTGCCTAACTTCTTGGGGAATCGCAGCTCGAAGATGACGCTCCCTTGCGTCTCCTTCACCTGCCCGTGTGCCGTTGTGAACAGCGTGTGGTAGCGGCTGCCGCTGTCTTTCGCGTAGGGACGGAAGTGGCTCGTGCCTGAATCGTCGGTCACCATGCGTCCTTTCTGACTGGCGTTGCCGACTCCTGCCACGATGTGCCGACGGGTTTCGTACTGGGAAGGGTAGATGTGGATGTGGCCGTTCTGGCAGAAAACTGTCTGTGTCTCCATGCGGAGGTTGTTGATGAAAATGTTTTGCATCGTTGTTTTGAGTTTTTGTGAGCAAGGAGTGTCAAGATTTGGTACCATTTTCACTCGCGAACCTCTCTTCACTCACGTCCGCTCAGGGTTCTGTGTGGACAATAAAAAAAACGCACCTACTACGTGGTAGGTACGCGTAGTAGGTACGGTTATATCTATGTAACTGATTATCAGTTTAAGATTTTTTTGAGCTTTTCTTGAAAATCCAGCGATTTCTTTTGTTCAAGGGCTTTGTTGAAATACGAGCGCAACGTATCAGGCTTCTCATTCCACAACTTTCCAAACACCTTCCATACGTCATTCACACATAGCCGCTCGCACACCGCTTTTGCCACCAGTGCCTTCTCCGACCCGCTGAGTTCCCGTGGCTGCCAGTTCTCATCCAAGATGCCTTCACCCACCAAACGCTTCATCAGTCGCTCGGCTTCCTCCGTCGTCAGACAAGTGGGCACCTCAGTAGCTTTAACACTTTCCTCACTTGGCTTTCCCTCATTGGTGATTTGCTGAACAGGGGCAAAGTAGTTATGCTGCTCCTTCACATACCCGTTCATCTGAGCGCCGGGCATGACGGTAATGTTGATTTTAGGTTCGTTCATGATGTGATTTGTCGAGTTGGGTCAATACTATTGTTTGTCTGCTGCTGCACAAAGGCATTCACATTCGCGCCTGATTGTGCCGTGATGTTCATGTTCAGCAGCATCTCCTGTTGCTGCTTGGCGAGAATCTTGTCACGGATGCTCCCCGATTGGCTCATCCAAGCCTTGTTGTTCACCAGCAGGGTGTTCAACTGCATGAATATCTGTAGTGCTCCTACTGACGGGAATTTCAGCAGTTCATTCTCAATCTCCTTGACGGGCACAGAGGCTTCCACGGCAGTTCTCAATCGTTCTGCAAGCTCCTTTGCCTGTCCCTTCAGGGCATCCACCGTGGCGTTCATCTCCTCTTTGATATGTGCAATCTCGCCCTCCAATTCCTGATAACTCTTCAGACGATGACGGTTGAGCATCTCGCGGAAATCCTCGGGAAAGAGCACCTCGCACAACTTGTTCAGTTCGTCGGAGGGGGTGACCTGCTCCATGTGCTGTTCCAATTTCTGGAAGGCTTTCTGCAGCTTGTCTTTCTTCGTGCCCTTGTCGCACAACTCGTTGAAACGCTCCTTCAGAGGGCTATGGTACAGGTGATAATACGGTTCAAGGCTCTTGGCATTGGTGAGGCAATTCGTCAATTGAGCGAAGTTCGCAAAGCCGAAACCGATAATCGTGCGTGTCATCACCGAATACATGTAGCGCAGGAAATCCCAGTTGTCCGAAAACTGCTTGAGCAATGCCATCTTCTCCGCCATCGGAAGTGCCGACATCATCATCATTGTGAAGGCATGTAGCAGACAAAAGAAATACCCTGTCTCCTTCATCCCGTTGCGTGTGCCTTCCACTTCCATGCGGCGCAGTTTCTCGTCCAATGTCGTGCGCATCGCCTCCCAGTCGGTTTCGTAACCCGTCTCGCCCAATCGCGTCAACAATGCCGAAAATCTCTTGGATTCACCCAGCTCTATCCAGCGTTCGGCGAGTGCCAAAAGGTCTATCCTGCCCGTTGCCCATGCTCCCAACGCATCGTCTCGCTGAGCCACGAAATCGATGAAACTCCATGCAGCGTATGACTCCATGCTCTTCCACAAATAGCCCTCATAGAACTCCTGCATCGCCGTGTGCAAGTCTTGCATGAGTCCTTGTTTGAGCATCTTCTCCACTTCCTCCTTCATCGGCTTCCATTCGAACCATTGAACACTCTCTGGCTTCTGGATTTCCTCGCGGAGCAGCATGAATATGGATTGGTATTTGTGGGGTATCATCGGAAACCGTTTTATTTTGTAAATCTTATCTGCAAGTTCAATTTGATGTACACTATGCCATCTTCGCCGCGATTGTCTGTTCTCTTGTCCAATTGTTTGCCATTTATCATTTCTTCGGGTTGCTATTCGTCGTACTTGGGTTCCCGTTACCATTCCCATTATTCTCATTCTTCCCATAATTCCCGTTCCTCCCATTGAGATACCCCATCCCATGCTCTTCTCTCCAATTCCTCCTTGCTGCCGACATCTGCTCCTTGATACCTCCATTCTGCAAGAACTCCGCTTTGTACCTCTCCAACAGCCGCTTCAACAGATAATCTGTCTGATGAATCATCACCAACGCCACATTGGCCACCGTAATGTCGTCTCTCAATTCGCACACACGCATATAGTCGGAAGGCTTCGAATGCTGCCTGCACCACTCACGTGCATTTCTGCACTGCTGGCTGTTCACATCCCATATCTTGTTGCCGTGATTGCGTAAATAATCCTCGTAATCCTCCTGCAATTCCTTCAAACTTGCCTTTGCTACATTTACCAGCTTAATGCAAGCTTCTGTCGATGTCGTGCCCGTCTCATTCCCCTCCGCAATATTCTGTTTACCCGACCGTGCTGCCTGTTTCATTTGGTCAACCGTTCGGTCACCTATCTGCGGCAGGTAGTGCTCGATGAAATAATGCGTCATGTCATAGATGCACTCCGACTTCTGGAAGGCGATGAGCTTTTTGTAGTCGCCTTTGGGGGTAAGGAAACTGTTGTTATCAGTAGACATAATGGGAATCTTTATGAGAGTGATGAGATATATTATACCTTCGTGCCGCTTGCCTCGTCCACCTCCTCGGGGAACGCGCTCAACTTCACCTTGTCTATTTCTTTCTTCTTTGCCATAGGTTATAATTTCGCCACAAAGTTACAGCTTTTCCTTCACATGACCAAACACCCGGCAACAAATTATTTTGCAATTTCCTTGAAGTCCATTTATTGTTATTTTCTATTTTTCCCTCTTTTTTCTTGCATGAATGAAAATAACTCTCTATCTTTGCAACGTAACACCCCGTTGTCCCTGCATCTGCATACTTCGGGGTTAGTGTTTTTATACAAAAAAAGCTTGCCTTCTTACATGCAAGCCTTGATGTTTATTCTTTTGCTTTTGCTACGAACTCGGCAGGTGTCATCACCAGGATGTCAAAATCCTTGAAGCCCTTTTTGTCGCGTGTGATAATCACATCGGGGTGATAGGGAAGGGCAGACAAATACTGTACCGCATCTTCGTAGTCGTAAGGTCTTAATCGAACCGCGCTTTGGAGTTGATGCTTCTCCAATGGTATAACATCAAGCAATTGGCATAGAGCATCAACTTTGTTCAGCATGATGTCGGAACCGAACGCTTTTTTTAGAATGTAGGCGCTGTTGACAACTGTCAAAGCAGAAGTTGTGGCATGAATCTTGTCTGCTTCAATCATGGCAAAAATCGCGGAAGCATCTTCAAAGAAACCTTCACGTCGCCCATAAAATCAATGACGACATTGGTGTCGAGAAAAACATTCATTTTGCCCGTTCCTCCCACATTTCGTCAAGTTCCTTCTCCAAGTCGAAGCCTTTGGGCAGAGGGCCACATGTCATGGCAAGCACCTTGGCCGAAGGTTTGTAGTCCTTCGGAATCTTGGGAAACACAAGTTCCTTCTTCTTACCCTTGTTTTCCGCACTTTCGGCTGCCTCCATCAAGTGGGCGGCAAGCCAACGCTGGTTGCTTGCTGTGAGTGAAAGCCCTTGCAGGTAGCTCCATAGATGGTTGAGTGATACGGTGTTCATATTCTGATGATGATTTGTTGGATGCAAAGGTAGAACAAAAAATCGAAACTCCAAACGTTTCCGTGTTGTTTTTTTATAAAAAGACGGAGGGAGGCAGACAAACCATTCTTTTTGTCGTTGTTCGCCAAAAGCGCCAAACGCCAAATGCCAAATAAGCGTGAAAGGGTGGTTATTATATTATTATATATATTAATCCATAAACCTCTATCCCTATAAATATTTATATAATAATTAGGGGACTCATTTCGCCTTTTTTCTTATTTGGCGTTTGGCATTTGGCGCAGGGTGTCGGGGG
>CADCDP010000036.1 GCA_902800305.1 uncultured Bacteroidales bacterium | reverse complement strand
TCTCCTTTCGTTTAACTAAATTAGACATTCATTTTAACACTCACTCAATATATCGTTGGCCATTGATATAATTTCTTCATTGTCAATCTCGATGTAGAACTCTTCTTCACGTCTGAACGCTTCATACACCAATCCGTCCAGCTCAGCAAACACCTCTTCCCCGTTCTCCATCCTTCGTTTCTTCGGGTACTCCACCTCATTCCCATCCTCGTCCGTGTAGTAGTGGAAAACTGGTTCTCCAATCAGCACCTCCCCCTCCACACATTGCTTGCTCCACCTGTGACCGATATAGACCTGCCTGTGCCCCGGACACTTCGCAACTCTCAACCCCATCGGCGAGTACGGCGACCTCCCCACCTTCATCTGCCACCTCCCCACAGGCAGACAATACCTCGATGCCCCAGCGAACGTTTCCGTATAATCCCTGTACGCCGCCTCCCGTGCCTCACACACCATCCTCGGCACTTCCTCGCCATCCAAGAACACCTCCATCACCGACTTCGTGATAAGCTCGTCCCCATAATATCTGTGCAACTTGATAACCATTTTGACATTCGTTTTTTCGTTCTTTATTTACGCTACAAAGTTACGAAATATTCCTGACATACACAACTATTTCCCAAACTTTTTTCATCGTTTATTCAACTTTTTCTTAAAGAAAAATTCCACCCTGCACCCTCGTCTTCCAGCACCCAATCACCCCACACCCTGCAAGCAAATTACGTTGTGCGGTGTGGTGTAAATACGTTCCGCCGAAATACGGTTAAGAAATGCGGAAAGTAGGAAATGCGGAAAGTGGACATTAAGCGTTTTCGATGCGGAAGAGAGACATTACAAGTAGAAGTTCTTTTAAATTTATTATTATTATACCATATATTAAATTATTATTATTATATCCTATTTATGTCCTTAGAAATACCTTCATGTCCACTTTCCTACTTTCCTACTTTCCTACTTTCTCGGTGACACAGAAGTTTCTTTTTACACAATAATGTATTTTCTGGATAAAAATACTTTGTTCTCAATTATTATTTGTATCTTTGCGAACTAAACAGTAATATGTAGTGAATCAATCACGAAACAACAAGAATATAAATGATTATGACTGAACAGCAAAAGAAGCAAATAATAGAAAGTGGGAAGGATTTCTTTCGTCAGATAATAATTCCAAATCATTTGAGGAATTTGAAGAAATTGAAATTGGAAAGTTCAATATAAACCCTTTTATGGTTAACTATCTTGCATCATTTTTATGTGGTGATACGGAGCCAGAGTCAATAGCCAAGGCATTACTTTATCCGAGAATTTTAGGAACAAGCATAACAACAAGTTTTGGAAGCCATACTCAAAAGATGGTTTCACAATTAGTTGCAAATGCAGGTACAGCTTCTGGAATAGATGGAATTGACATCGAATTTGTTGATGCAATTGATGGACGAAAAAAATATTGCCAATGTAAAGCTGGTCCAAATACTATAAATCATGATGATACGTTTACTATTTCAAACCACTTTACTCACTTGCAATATAAAGCACGGCTTGATGGTCTTCCCATACAACTTAATGATATGATTGTTGGGGTTCTTTATGGTGATAGAAGCGAATTGTCTGTCCATTATCAAAAAATTGAAAAAGAAACGTGTCCTGTGTATTGCGGTGAGGAGTTTTGGGAACACGTAACCGGAGACAAGGACTTTTATCATCGACTGACGAAGGCTTTCGGAGAGGTCGTTGAAGAGGATGGTGTTGATGCACGCATTCATCTCTCTGAAAAAATAGCAGAATTGGCAAACGAGATTCGTACAAAAGGAGGTCTTTAATGCCAACATTTTTATCTGCAACAAACTTAGCCGACCTTACGGGAACCTCACTTGCTACAACGCAGAAGTGGGGAGAGAGCGGCGTTTATCCTTTTCATAGGAACGAAAAGGGCAAGGGGGGCTTCTACATGGAGGAACTGACCGATGTGGAGCCTGTTCGTATGATGCTTGACACCAATTGGGATGAAGAGTTTCACGTTGCACCTCTTCGCGACTATACATCTGTTGAGTTATTTGCTGGTGCTGGAGGTTTAGCACTTGGTATGCATTTGGCCGGTTTTCGTCATGTGTTACTGAATGAAATGGATGCCATGGCATGTCAGACACTCAGACGCAACCATCCTGAATGGAATGTGTTGGAAGGTGATATTCATCAGGTAGATTTCACTCCGCTTCGTGGCAAGGTGGATTTCCTTTCAGGTGGCTTCCCTTGCCAGGCTTTCTCATACGCAGGCAAGAAAGGCGGTCTGAACGATACTCGCGGTACTTTATTCTTTGAGTTGGCTCGCGCCGTTCGCGAAATCCAGCCAAAGGTGTTCATGGGTGAAAACGTAAAGGGGCTGCTGTCTCATGAAGACGGAAGGACACTAGATATTATCCGTAATGCAATTGCTGAACTTGGCTACACTCTTGTTGAGCCTCGTGTGCTGAAAGCTATCATGTATCAGGTTCCTCAGAAGCGTGAACGTTTGATTCTTGTGGCAATACGAAATGACATCTATGAACAGGGATTCCGCTTCAAGTGGCCAGATCCATATCGTCGAGTAATGACGCTACGTGATGCTTTCTTCAGCGGTGAACTATTCGATAAAGATGTTCCAGAGTCTGAAGGTCAACTTTATCCTGCCAAGAAAGCTCGTGTAATGGCAATGGTACCAGAGGGTGGTGACTGGCGCGACCTGCCCGTAGAGGAACAAAAGGAATACATGGGTGGAAGTTTCTATCTTGGAGGTGGTAAAACTGGTATGGCTCGCCGTCTTTCAATGGATGAGCCTTCGCTGACATTAACCTGCGCACCTGCTCAAAAACAAACGGAACGTTGTCACCCCACAGAAACACGCCCCTTGACGGTTCGGGAATATGCACGTATTCAGACTTTCCCTGACTACTGGAAGTTTGAAGGCAACATGGCTGACCAATATAAACAAATAGGAAATGCTGTGCCTGTGAACCTTGCGTTTGCCATTGGACGCTCGCTGATACGTCTGTTCAATGAGATTGATGCACAGCATCCTGAGGAAAGCCAATATGAGGATGCTAATAAGGCTGGTCACGATATGCTACCACCACAACTCTTTGAGCTTGACATGTTCGATATGCACGAACAATATCCTACGAATGTAAGCATCATTAGCAACCCATTCGCTCACAAGAAGAACATTGACAATAGCGACCTTGATGACTCGAAGAACGTGTTAGTAAGCCTTGTGCCTGACAAATATATCGAGCCATATACCCATCGGCGTGCTAAAGCATACTTTACTGGCAAGAAGTTCCCTTCAACGGTGAAGCTTAACAAGCTATATTACTTTATGCCATATACAAAAGGCAAGGGCATTCGCGACCTGTATCAGATTGAGGTAGCTCGTGTTGGCACAAAACATGAATTCGTGGAAACGGCTGATGAGAATGACTTCCGTCTGGTGTTCGAGATAAAGTTTGTGAAGCAGCTATTCGAGGATTACAAGCCTATCAAGTTGATGATTTGGCGCACGTTTACTGATACGAACCTGAGGGCGATATTGGCCTAAATGGGAAGAACTATCAAGATGCCAAATTAGTACCTTGAACACAGAGGCTCTGCCTCTTCGTAATTATGCAACGCAATGACAGAATGCCAGGCACTCACGGCACAGATAACAGCTACCGACAACGAGATAGACAACAAAGTGTTCGACCTCTACGGACTGACAGAGGAAGAACGCGGAATAGTGATATGACCCCTGCGGACGGCAGTATGACCAAATGACTCAGGCGGCTCGGTCGGCACCAGCCAACATTGCCGAAGGCAATTCACGTCACGCCACATCGAAGGAGACAGAGATGAAGCTGACGGACGTGGCACGTGCTACGCTGGCGGAGTTGGCTCATGACTATCAGAACTGGCTCCTGCGACATGAGAGCCTCCCATGGTCGGTGAACTCACAGGAATATCAGACAGTGAGTCGCATCACTTTAGACTGCCCAGCCTACAAGGACGATGTGCAGCATCAGAGCAGCATCCACATACTCGCCCAGAAGCACAAGTTTGATACATGGTTGAAGAGCGATGATTCACTCACCGTTGCCAAAGGAGCCAACATGAAAAGGGACTTACGACCAGAGATTTATAACCGTATTTTTGGCTACCGTACGTCAAACGCCGAGTTCATTCGCAGTCTCATCAACTGTAAGGAGGAGGTGGATGGCGAAATGATGGGACGTCACATGGTGACCGTATCATCAGAGAAAGACCTCGAAATAGGCAAGGCTGGCAGTTGGATTTCGAAATCCAACATGGTGTTGCTCAGTTTTCATGGGGAGTACGATGACCAGGACTTACAATGGGGAGATAACGGACTATTTCCTGCGAATTAGGTGAAAAAAAGTAGGTTTATTCACCGTTTATTCGTTTTTTAGTTTTAATTTTGCAATTGTAAATACAGTAAATCGACGATGAAAAGGAATATTCTATTTTTAGGTGCGTGTGTTATCGGTATGACGATGAACGCACAGGTGGTTAGTGCATTGCCTGATGAGGCTTGGAACGATGCAGAATGGATTTGTGTGGCTGATGCGCCAGAAGTGCAGGGACGTGTGGACGAACATACAAGGGCAGCAGATGGCGCTAACTGGTTTGTATCGGCCATTGTCAATGAAAAAAAGGTGAAGAAAGCTTTGTGGATGACTACGAGTTTGGGTGTGAACGAACTCTATGTGAACGGTCAGCGCATTGGTAACGAAGTGCTACGCCCAGGCTTCTCCCACCACAGCCGCACGAAATACTCGTTCACTTACGACATCACCAAGCAGATTCAGTCGAAGAAAAGTGGCGTGAATACGTTAGCGGCCCAAGTGACACCCGGTTGGTGGGCCGATAAGATTATCACGCCCAGTGGGTCGAACGGGATGTACGGCCAGAAGTGTGCTTTTCGAGGCGTACTGGAACTGACTTTCGCAGACGGCAGTACACGTCGGTATGGCACAAATACAAAAGATTGGAAAGCAGGCATTGCCGGCCCTGTGAAACATGCGGCCATCTTTGATGGCGAGGAATACGACGCTCGCATTCCGTCGCCCGCCACGGAGTCCTCTGCGCTCACAGACCTTTCTAAACTCTCCGTCCCTGCAATGAGCAAGGAGTATGTAGGCGTGATTGTACCAGAGAATGGAGCCGAAATCTATCATCTTGACGCATTGGCTTTAAGTCCTCAACGTGCATACGTCTATTCTAAAATAGAAGGTGCCACCTCTGAGGCATACGGGACGGTGGTCATCGACAGGGAATACTCGACTGGCCAGTCCATGACGGTGCGTCCAGGCGAACATCTGGTCATCGACTTCGGGCAGAACTGCGCCGCCGTTCCTTCATTCTTTTTCAAAGCCGAAAAAGGTACACGCCTTACCTGTCTGCCAGCAGAATTATTGAATGACGGCAACGGTGCCAAGAGTCGTGGCATGGATGGCCCCGAGGGAAGCATCCATCGTCGCAACCTGCGTATCCACGAGAAGAGCATCCGTTTGGATTACACCTTTGCGGGCTTCGCCCTAAATGACAAAGGGCAAATGATAGAGGACAAATGCGAGGAGTACACGCCGCTCTGCACCTTCTTCGGTTACCGTTTCCTCGACATCACCGCGACCAATGAGGTCACGATTGGAAATATCCAGTCCATCCCTGTAAGCAGCATCACGCCCGAGATGGAAACGGGACATATCACCACTGGTAACGACCTTGTGAACCAGCTCATCTCAAACACCATCTGGGGTATGCGCTCCAACTACCTGAGTGTGCCCACCGACTGTCCGCAACGCAACGAACGCTTGGGATGGACTGCCGACACACAGGTGTTCTGCGAGACAGGCACTTTCTTTGCCAATACCGACCGTTTCTTCCACAAATGGCTGCACGACCTGCGTGACTCGCAAAGCCCAGAGGGAGGTTATCCAAGTGTGGCACCACCAGGACAATATGGCTCGCAACCAGACGAATACATGCGTTTCGGCTGGTCGGATGCAGGAATCATCGTGCCTTGGACTGTTTGGAAACAGTTTGGCGACACATCCATCATAGAAGAAAGTTGGGAATCGATGCAGCGATACATGGAGCATATACACCAAACGAAGTATGACCACACCACACTTAGCAAGGAGAACGGCAACTACCAATGGGGGGACTGGTTGAGTTACGAGCCGCTGGAGAGTTGTGGTGGAAGTGCGTTCAAAGATGGTAAACCATTGCCCGAAGCCATTGAATACTGGAACTACCTTGGTGCTTCCTACTGGGCTATCAATGCGGCGTTGATGCGCGATATGGCAGCCGCTACAGGCAGAAATGCCGAGGTGTACGAGACGATGGAGAACGATGCGAAGCAGTATCTTCGTGAAGGCTTCTTCAACCCTGACGGAACCTTCAAAACCGCCATCCTCAACACCATGCAGACCCCTACTCTCTTCGCCTTACGCAACAACTTGTTCACCGGAGATGCAAAAGCGAAATTGATAGAACGACTACGCGAAAACTTCCGCCAACATGAGAATTGCTTGCAGACAGGATTCCTCGGCACCTCCATCCTGATGCCCACTTTGACCGACAACGGTATGACCGACGTAGCTTATACGCTACTCTTCCAGCGCAAGAACCCCAGTTGGCTCTATTCTGTAGATAATGGTGCCACGACGATATGGGAACGCTGGAACAGCTATATGAAAGAGAATGGTATGGGTCCCAAGGGCATGAACAGCTTCAACCACTATGCATACGGAGCCGTATGTCAGTGGATTTGGCAGACTTGCGCCGGCATCGCTTCCGACCCCGCCATCCCAGGCTTCAAGCACATCATTATGAAACCTGTTCCCGACCGTCGTCTCGGTTCCATCGAAGCCTCCTACCCTTCTGCGGCTGGTCTTATCAAAAGTAGTTGGCAATATAAGGGCGACGAGTGGATTTGGACGTTCACCATTCCCAAAGGCTCTACCGCCACCGTCACACTACCCGACGAAAGTGAAAATGGAAAAATGAAAAGTGAAAAGGAAGCTAAAGAATATCAAGCTGGAACATACACGATACACAAAACACTTCGTTAAATAATGGATAAAGTTTAAAGTTTAAGGTTTAAAGTTTAAAGACCATGCGGCTTGTTTGCGAACACTGCGTTAGCCTCTTTAAACTTTAAACTCTAAACTTTAAACTTTACATTTTCCCCTTTTTCCTTTTTTTACAAGATGGTCTTTACGGCTTCGAGCATACCCTTCTCTTGGATGAGGTCAAGGTCTTTCTTCACGAGGTCGGTAAGACCTGGAACGGTCTTGTTGAGGTCTTCATGCCAGATGTTCTCGGCAGCGAGGACACCCTCTGCCACTTTCTGCGTGTCGCCTGTTGCCCAGAGGTCTTTGAGCAACTGCATGATTTCAGGCGCATCGTTTGGCTCGATGGGTGCTCCATCGGCACGGGTTCCACCCTTATAATAGGTGATGATGGCAGCGAGACCGAATACGAGACCTTGTGGAAGTTCGCCCTTGCGCTGGAGATAAACCTTCACGCCAGGAAGGTCGCGCGTCTCGTACTTGGGGAAGGAGTTGAGCATGATGCTCGTCACCTGATGGTCAACGTAAGGATTGTTGAAGCGTTCCAGCACGTCGGTGGCAAACTGCTGCAATTCTTCCATCGGGAGGTTGAGGGTCTGCATCAACTCGTCGAACTGCACCTTGTGGATGTACTTGCCCACCACTTCGTCGTTGCAAGCATCACGCACGATGTTGATGCCACTGAGGTAGGACACGGGCGAAAGCACGGTATGAGGGCCATTGAGCAGCGTCACCTTCCGTTCGTGGTAAGGCTTTTCGCTGGGAGCTATAAGCACATTCAGCCCAGCCTTTTCGGCGGGGAACTCAGCCTTCAGTTCGTCGATGTCCATATTTTCGGGCTTCTCGATGACCCACAAATGGAATGCTTCGCCCTGCACAACGAGGTTGTCAGCATAACAAACCTTCTGCTGAATCTCTGCAATCTCCTTGCGTGGGAAGCCTGGCACGATGCGGTCAACCAACGTAGCGCACACATAATTATATTGGGTGAACCACTCTTTGAAAGCGGCATAATCAGCTCCAAAGTCGTCCTTCCACAGTTCGATATATTGATAGATGCAGTCCTTCAAGTGGTGTCCATTCAAGAAAATCAGCTCGCAAGGCATGATGATGAGTCCCTTATCCGCTGCACCATTGAAGGTCTTGAAGCGACGGTAGAGCAACTGAGTGAGTTTGCCTGGATAGGACGAAGCAGGAGCGTCGGCAAACTTACATTCGGGGTCGAAGGTGATGCCTGCTTCGGTGGTGTTGCTAATGACAAAACGAATTTCGGGTTGCTCTGCCAGTGCCATAAAAGCCTGATTCTGGCTGTAAGGATTGAGGGCACGACTGATGCAGTCGATGCGAGTGAGCGAGTTGACTTTTTCACCGTTCAGACGACCTTGCAGATTGACGTGGTAAAGACAGTCCTGACCATTGAGCCAATCCACCATGCCGCGTTCAATGGGTTGCACGACAACCACAGAAGAGTTGAAGTCTGTCTTTTGATTCATGTTGTAGATAATCCAATCGACGAAGCAGCGCAAGAAGTTCCCTTCGCCAAACTGGATGATTCTCTCAGGTGCATGGCTCTTCGGAGCCGTGCGAGCGTTCAAAGCTTTGAGTGCCATATAGATAGATTGTTTAGTAAAGTTTAAAGTTTAGAGTTTAAAGTTTAAAGAGGCTGACGCGGTGTTCGCAAACAAGCCGCATGGTCTTTAAACTTTAAACCTTAAACTTTAAATTTTATTCATTATTTATTAAATAGAGTATTTTATCTCTCATCTAAAAAGCGTTGCAAAATTACGACTTTTATTTCACCCACACAAAAAAACCATGTCCTTTTCTTTGACATTCGGAAAAAGTTTCCTACTTTTGCAAAAAGAAACCACATATTAAATACAATAACCTATGAAACCTTTTATGGACGAGAACTTCTTGCTGCAGAGCGAAACAGCACAGAAGTTGTATCACGAACATGCGGCTAAGATGCCGATTATTGACTATCATTGTCACTTGGTGCCTCAGATGGTGGCCGAGAACAAACGCTTTGAGTCTATCACACAGATTTGGCTGGGTGGCGACCACTACAAGTGGAGAGCCATGCGCTCGAACGGTGTGGATGAACGTTTCTGTACGGGCAAGGACACCACAGATTGGGAGAAATTTGAGAAATGGGCAGAAACGGTGCCTTACACCTTCCGCAACCCGTTGTACCATTGGACGCATCTGGAGTTGAAAACAGCTTTCGGCATCGACAAGACTCTGAATCCTGAGACAGCTCGCGAGATTTATGAGGAGTGCAACGAGCAAATCAAGAACGACCCGAAGTTCACGCCACGCGGCTTGATGAAGCACTACAACGTGAAGGTTGTCTGCACCACCGACGACCCTATCGACTCGCTGGAATGGCACAAGCAAGTTGCAGCCGACCCAACGATGGGGACTCGGATGTTGCCGACTTGGCGTCCTGACAAGGCAATGGCCGTAGAGGTGCCCGCCAACTTTAAGGCATACGTGGACAAACTCTCCGAAGTGAGTGGAAAAGCCATCAATGGTTTCAACGATTACGTCGATGCCATCCAGTCACGCCACGACTTTTTCGCCTCGATGGGATGTAAGCTAAGTGACCACGGCATCGAAGAGTTCTACGCAGAGGACTACACCGACGCAGAAGTGAAAGCCATCTTCGAGAAAGTGTATGGCGGCGCGACACTCTCTCAGGAAGAGATTCAGAAGTTCAAGTCAGCCATGATGCACATTTTTGCGGTACAGGACGCAGAAGCAGGTTGGGCACAGCAATTCCATTATGGAGCCATCCGCGACAACAACTCGAAGATGTTCAAGCTATTAGGTCCCGACACAGGGTTTGATTCCATCGGCGAGTTCAACACCGCCAAGAAATGCTCGAAGTTCCTTGACCGTCTGAATGCTGAGGGAAAACTGGCGAAGACCATCCTCTACAACCTGAATCCTTGTGCCAACGAAGTGCTCGCTACGATGCTGGGCAACTTCCAAGATGGGTCGTGTCCAGGCAAAATTCAGTGGGGTTCGGGCTGGTGGTTCCTCGACCAGAAGGATGGCATGACCAAGCAGATGAACGCACTTTCGTTGCTGGGCTTACTGAGTCGTTTCGTAGGAATGCTGACCGACTCTCGCTCGTTCCTCTCTTATCCTCGCCACGAGTACTTCCGCCGCATCCTGTGCAACCTCGTTGCAACCGACATCGAGAACGGCGAAGTGCCATACGTGGGCTACGAAGCTGAACGTGTCAACCAGATGATTGAGGACATTTCCTACAACAACGCAAAGAACTATTTCCAGTTTTAATGCCTAACCCCTATTTTCGTTTCAAGCAGTTCACCATCCGTCACGACCGCTCAGCCATGAAGGTCGGCACGGATGGTGTGCTGCTTGGAGCATGGGCAAGCCCCACAAGTGGGGGGCTTTATCTTGATGTGGGTACAGGCACAGGACTTATTGCCCTCATGTTGGCACAGCGTTTTCCTGATGCTTTCATCGAAGGTATAGACATAGACGAAGCATCGGTGAAACAGGCTCAAGAGAATGTGCTGGAGTCACCTTTTCGGAGTCGCATAGAGATAAGGAAGCAGGACTTTTCTGACATCAACTCTTTCTCCAAGAAATATGACTTAATCGTCTCAAACCCTCCTTTTTACGTGGAAGAAACTTTAGGAGGGAACGAAGCGAGAGATGCGGCAAGACATACCACATCGCTACCCTTTGAAACGCTCATCGCTAATGCCGCCCATTTGCTACATTCCGAGGGTACTTTCTGTGTCATTATTCCCTATCAGAGCGTACCTCTTTTCGTCAGTCTCTGCGCACAAAATAGACTCTATTTACATCGTCGCTTGGATGTACAACCTGTGCCTCATAAAAGTTGCAACCGCTCCCTGCTGGCATTTACAACGACATTGAGCGAGGCAAAGACAGACACATTGGTTCTTTACGACGAAGACCGTCAGCGCACAGAAGCATACAGCCACTTGACCCAAGACTTTTACCTATGAACTACCAAGAAATTATCGACAAATATTACCCCATCGACAACGAGCTAAAACACATACTGATGGTGCATAGCCAACAAGTGACCCGAAAAGCGCTCGACATCGTAGATAGACACCCCGAATTGAAGGCCGACCGCCAGTTTGTGGAAGAAGCCTCCATGCTTCACGACATCGGAATTTTCCGTTGCAATGCTGCTGGCATCCAGTGTTTTGGCACAGAACCCTACATCTGTCACGGCACCATCGGAGCTAACATTCTCCGTGCAGAGGGTTTTCCACGTCATGCCCGAGTGTGCGAACGCCATACGGGAGCAGGACTTTCTCTACAAGAAATCATCCAACAGAACCTTCCCATTCCACACCACGACCTCCTGCCCGAAACAGTGGAAGAGAAAATCGTTTGTTATGCCGATAAATTCTTCTCAAAAACCAAGCTAACCCAAGAGAAAACACTCGAACAAGCCATCCGCTCTCTGGCCAAATTTGGCGAGGAAGGAGTGGCACGCTTCGTTAAATGGTCTGAAATCTTTGGCTAATTAGTATTTATTAAAAATAAATAGTCGCTTATTTCCCGAAAAATGCGTACCTTTGCATTCGTTTTATGAGAAGACAAAGGTTTATAGCGTCAATCCTCGTACTCGTAACGGTACTTTCCATCATGGCTTTCAACCATCCATCGGTCGGCAACGTCTTTAGGACTGCTGACCGTCGCGATGTTGATACCACGACAACCGACACGATGAGCCCCTCTCAAAAAACGGATTCTCTCCCCCACCCCCAAGACAGTGTGTCACTATCGAAATCGGATTCCCTTTTGATAGACCTCGACTCCATCAAAGCACGTTTCGACCGAGAGCACGGCATCGAGCCAGAAGAAAACAAGTCGCAAGCCATCCAGTGGAACGACTCTGTGGCTGCCGCAGAAGACTCCATAAGGAAAGCGGAACAGAAGAATGGAGCACTCGAAGCACCTGTGGTCTATGAAGCCAAGGACTCCATGACCTTCTTTATGGGAACGAAAAACGCATATCTTTATGGAGATGCCAATGTCAAATACCAAAACATCGACCTCAAGTCGGAAAACATCACCATGAACATGGACAGTTCCATCGTTCATGCTATAGGTGCGACAGACTCGGTGGGGAAGGCATACGGAGAGCCAGTCTTCAAGGAAGGAAGCGACGAATACAAGATGGAAGCCTTGTCTTACAATTTTAAGACAAGAAAAGGATATATTAGTAATGTCTATACAGCCCAACAAGACGGTTTCCTCACATCGGAACAATCGAAAAGAGGCTCTCAAGGCGAAATGTATCTGAAGGGAGGTACCTACACGACCTGCGACGAAGAGCATCCTCACTTCTACATCCGAATGTCGAGAGCCAAAGCCTATCCTGGCAAAAGCGTCTTTTCGGGTCCTGCATGGTTAGTCGTGGAGGACGTGCCTTTGCCCATCGCCATTCCTTTTGCCTATTTCCCCATGACCAGCACCTACGCCAGCGGTTTCATCATGCCTACCTACGGCGACGAATCCACTCGCGGCTTTTACCTTCGAGACGGTGGCTACTACTTTGCCATCAGCGACTACATGGACTTGAAGGTGACGGGCGAAATATTCACGAAAGGTTCATGGGGTCTCGGAGCACAGACCACTTACAAGAGACGATACAAGTATAGTGGTAATTTCTACTTTAACTATCAGGTAACGAAGGAAGGCGAAAAGAACATGCCTGATTATTCCGCTGTTAAGAACTTTAAGGTACAATGGAGCCACCGTACCGATTCGAAAGCTTCGCCCAACAGCAGTTTCTCAGCCAGTGTGAACTTCGCCACACAATCTTACGAGAAGAACAACCTCTCTTCTCTCTACAATCCCACCTCTTACTCGCAGAGCACCCGAACATCTTCGGTCAGCTATTCTCACAATTTCCAGAAGATTGGTCTGTCGCTGTCCAGTTCGTTCAACATCTCTCAAAACATGCGTGACTCTACGTTGGCACTCACCTTGCCCTCCATCTCGCTGTCGCTGTCACGCTTCTACCCCTTCAAACGCAAACACATGGTGGGCAAGGAACGTTGGTATGAGAAAATCAGCGCACAATATACAGGTACGCTGTCCAATTCTATCAACACGAAGGAAGACAAACTGCTCAAATCGTCGCTTATCAAGGACTGGAAGAACGGAATGAAGCACAGCATTCCTATTTCTGCATCGTTCAATATTTTAAAATATATCAATGTAACGCCCTCGTTCAACTACACCGAACGTTGGTACACCAACAAGATTGAACAATCGTGGGACGTGGAGGGACAGAAAGTGGTACGCGACACCATCTACGGTTTCAATCGTGTCTTCGACTATAACCTTTCTCTCTCTGCCAACACGAAGCTGTACGGAATGTACAAACCCAGCCCGAAAGTGTTTGGCAAAAAACTACAGATGGTGCGCCATGTACTCACGCCTTCTGTCAGCTTCAGCTACGCCCCCGACTTCAGCGATGGGAAATGGGGATATTGGAAGACCTACACCAAGACCGATGAAGAAGGAAACGTGTCGCTCGTCAGCTATTCTCCATACGCTGGCTCTCTCTACGGTACCCCTGCTGTAGGAAAGACGGGGTCGGTCAGCCTTGACCTCTCCAACAATGTCGAGGCAAAAATCAAAGCGAAGAATGACAGTATCAAGAAGATTAGCATCATCGATGAGTTAGGCGCATCTCTATCGTATAACTTGGCGGCAAAGACTCAACCTTGGTCAAACCTCTCCACGCGCATCCGTTTGAAATGGGGCAAGACTACCTTCAACATGAATGCGGTGTTCAACACTTACGCATACCAATTTGATAAAAACGGAAATGTCGTTGTCGGCAACCGCACCGAGTGGTCATACGGTCGATGGGGACGTTTCCAAGGTATGTCGAAAAATCTTTCCTACACACTCAACAACCAGACCTTCAAAAAGTTGGGTCAAAGCCTAAGACGCTTGTTTGGACACGGGAAAGACCTCGAAGACGAAACTGACGATGAGAATCTGGACGATGATGAAGAAAGAGACCCGAACGACCTCGAAACGAACATTGACGACCCGAACCGACGTGGCAACGGACAAAAGAAAGAATCTGCGGGCGACGGGCTGGACGAGGACGGCTATATGAAGTTCCAATTACCTTGGTCGTTCTCCATCTCCTACGGTATCACAATGGCGGAAGACCGCAGTAGGGACATCAATATCAAGAACATGCGTTATCCCTATAAGTTCACACAAAACCTCAACTTTTCGGGTAACATCAAGTTGGCCAGCAACTGGAACTGCAATTTCTCGTCGGGATGGGACTTCACCAATAAGGCCATATCAATGACCACAGTCAACATCTCTCGCGACATGCACTGCTTCAACATCTCATGCGGTCTTGTGTTCGGCACCTTCACCAGCTACCACATCTCGCTACGTGCCAATGCCAGCACCCTCACCGACGCACTTAAATACGATAAGAAGTCAAGCTATTCAGGTTCAATACAATGGTACTAACATGTCAAGAATACTCGCGATAGATTACGGACAGAAACGCACAGGCATCGCTGTGACCGACACGCTCCAAATGATTGCCAACGGACTCACCACCGTGGAAACGAAAGAACTAGAACAGTTCATCACCACCTATATGGCCAAAGAAGATGTCTCGACCATCGTGGTGGGCAAGCCCACTCAGATGAATGGAGAAAACAGCGAAAACATGAAGCGCATCGAGCCTTTTTTCAATCGGCTGAAAAAACTCTTTCCCAATAAAGAGATTGTCTATTATGATGAACGCTTCACTTCTGTGCTGGCTCATCAAGCCATGCTTCAGAGTGGCATCGGTAAAAAAGCACGCCAAAACAAAGCACTGGTGGATAAAATCAGCGCAACGATTATATTAGAAGATTATTTACAAAGTAAAATACATACACTATGATACTACCCATGTACATTTTCGGTCAACCCGTTCTGCGGAAGGTTGCCGAAGATATTGATTTCGAAGCCTATCCAAACCTCAAGGAATTGATTGACAACATGTTTGAAACGCTTCGCCGTTCAGAAGGCGTAGGCTTGGCTGCACCACAAGTTGGCCTCCCCATCCGCCTCTTCATCATCGACCTCGATGCTATCTCTGAGGATGAGCCACAGTACAAAGGCTATTTCCACACGTTCATCAATCCTGAAATTCTGGAAGAAAGCGAAGAAACGACCTCCATGTCAGAAGGTTGCCTTTCTATCCCTGGCATCAACGAAAGCGTGAAGCGACCTGCCAAAGTGCTGGTCAACTACCTTGACGAAAAAGGAGAGGAACAAGAACGTTGGCTCGAAGGCTTCGAGGCACGTGTGTTCCAGCACGAGTACGACCATCTGGATGGCAAGTTGTTCGTTGACCGCCTCTCTCCCTTCCGTAAGCAGATTATCAAATCAAAACTGATGGCTATGGCGAAGGGCAAGTTTTCCGCCCACTACAAATGTAAGGCCAACCGATAGCCCCCTAAAGGGTATGCCGAAAGTGGTGTCTCCCTGTACCCTCTGAAACGGAATGGAGCACACCTCTTTATCGCACCCGTCGGGTGCGGTGCATCGTACCCGACGGGTACGGCCAATCGAACCCGACGGGTGCGATAAAGAGGTTACCTAAGAGCCTATTTCGACACATACCCTATAACGACACAAACATCCGCCGCTATGATGCATCTACGTCGCCTCATATTATCCATTGTTTCGCTGTTCACCATCGCTGTGTGCCATGCTCAAATTAACACAGACCGCATGATGAACATCGCCCGCAATGCGCTTTACTATGACGACTACGTGCTTTCCATCAGCTACTTCAACATGGTCATCAGCTACAAGCCCTACCTCTACGAGCCTTATTTCTACCGTGGAGTGGCGAAATTTTATTTGGAAGACTACTCCGGAGCCATTCTCGACTGCACGGAGGCCATCCGTAAGAATCCCTACTTCCCCAGTAGCTATGAGCTGAGAGGATTGTCTCACATCAACCTGAAACAATACGCTCAAGCGGCTGAAGACTATCAGACAGCTGTCGAGATGACACCAGAAAACCGCTCGCTGTGGCACAACTTGACACTCTGCTACATCGAAATGGACAGCCTCGACCGCGCCGACAGCATCGTTGACCTGACTATCAAGAAATGGGCGAAATATGCTGACGGATACAACATTAAGGCACAGATTTTGTTGCAGAAAAAAGACACGACTGCCGCAGAGAGCATCATCGACAAAGCACTCGAAGTGGATAAGTACAACGTTAATTCCCTATCTGCCAAGGCTGGCATCCTGATGAACCATGAGCAGTATGAAGATGCCATCAAATACTATACCGAGTCCCTTCGCCTACACCCCAAAAACACGGGGAACCTCATCAACCGCGCTCTCTGCTACTACCATCTCAACAAGTACAGAGAAGCCATGAAGGACTATGACCTTGCACTTGATTTCGACCCCAATAACTTTATCGGGCACTACAACCGTGGCCTTCTTCGGGCGAATGTCGGTGAGGACAATTTGGCTATTGAGGACTTCGACTTCATCCTTTCCATTGACCCTGACGACATGATGGCCACCTTCAACCGAGGCACCTTGCTGGACAACATTGGTGATTATCGTGGTGCCATCCGCGACTACACCACTGTCATCAATGAATATCCCAAATTTCTCTATGGCTATGAACGTCGTGCTGCTGCTCGACGCAAAATCGGTGACCTCGCTGGAGCCAACCGCGACGAGGAACATGTGCTGAAAGAACAAATCGCCCATCGCTACGGCTACTCCACTCCTACTTCCCGACAAAAGAATAAAACCCGTAAGAAGTCACAAATCAACCTCGATGATTACCAAAAGCTGGTGGAAGAAGACGACAGTCTTCAGGAGAGAGTGTATGAAAGCGAATACAGAGGCAAAGTGCAGAACCGAGAACAGGAAGCCAAACTCATACACCCCAGCGAACAGACGAAACACATTTATCAGCAAACAGGACAAAGCACCGTTCTGGCTCAGTTTGAGGTCGCCTACCAAGCAGCCCAAGACGGCAACATCAACGATGCCATTACTGGCTTCACCCAAATCATCGAACAGCACGACACTTTTGCCGAAGCCTACTTCAATCGTGGACTTCTCTATCTCTTGCTCGATGACACACTTCATGCCATCCCAGACCTCTCCAAGGCTGGCGAACTCGGTATCTACCAAGCTTACAATATCATCAAGAGGAACCAGAACCTCAAAAAAAGTGACAAAAAAAATCCATGAGCGTGGAAGGCTCATGGATTTCTGTCTATTGTCGATGTAGCATGTGGATGAGCACTTCACCACATCGTTCTCTTTGGAAAAAGGTTCAGAATTTGAACTTCAACACCTTGCCACCGTTGGCAGGTAGTTCAACGTAGAGGGTACCATCGGGAATGAGGGCTTTCTTTTCTTTCTTGCCTGTGAGAAGGTCTTTGCAATCACGCTCTTCGGTGCTGACGGGGATGTCGAGACAATTGAAAGCGTGGGCAGGAATCTTCACCCATGAACGAGCGGGCTTATCGTCGAAGTTAGCAATCACAAAAATTAGCTCTTTGCCAGATTTGCGGAGGAAGGCGTATTGGCGGTGTTCATCCATACCTTGACCGTAATTGACGTACATGATGTCGAAGAAGGCACCCTCACGAATGGCTTTCTCTTTGTTGCAAAGATTAAGCACATTGGTGTAGTACTTCTGCAACTCTTTCTCCTCCTTTGAAAGCAAAGTTCCATCGAATTTATTATTGTTGCGCCAGCGACGGATGAGGTCAATGGTCCAATAGTCGAAGATAGTGGTGCGTCCATCCTGTCCGCTGAAACCCTCGGAGTACATACCCTGTTCGCCCAGTTCCTGACCAAAGTAAATCATCATCGGATTGGTGTTCATCAGCGCACTGACGAGAAGAGCGGGTTTCCCTTTCTCTGGATTTCCAGCAAAGAACTTGGAGGCAATGCGCTGTTCGTCATGGTTCTCAAGGAAGTTGAGCATGTGGCTCTGAATGTCGTCCACGCTTTGCCAAGAACCCGTGATGCTGGTGGCAGTGTTACCACCCATCACGGAACGGATGGTATCGTAGAGTCCTACCTTGTCATAGAGATAGTCGAAACGCCCACGGTAGAGGTAATTGCGATATTCGTGAGGGTTATAAACCTCGGCAATGAAGATGATGTTAGGATATTTAGCCTTAATTTGCGGAATGACCCAACCCCAGAAGTCGCAAGGTACCATCTCGGCCATGTCGCAACGGAAGCCATCTATACCCTTGCTTGCCCAAAAGAGCAGAATTTCACGCATCTTCAACCATGTGCTGGGTGTGGAGGGACAGAAAATAAGCTGATTGCATCCTTGATAGTCAACACCATAGTTAAGCTTTACTGTTTCGTACCAATCATGCTCTCCCACCCATGGGGTAAAGCAGTCGTTGCCTGTCACCTTGGCTGGCGACTCCACATAGTCACCCATCTCTTCGTCGTGTAGCGAGAAGTTGGGCGAGAACTGTGTGCCAGGCATGTAGTAGAAGTTGTTGTAGGGGTCAAAAGCGAGGGTGTTGTCATCCTCCTCTCCAAGATCTTTCACACCTTCGGGCTTGGCATCGGAGTGATACTGACGCGCCACATGGTTGGGCACAAAGTCAATAATCATCTTCAAATCAGCCTTATGGGTACGCATGACAAGATTCTCAAATTCTTTCATGCGTTCTGGTACTTTCGTGGCGAGGTCGGGGTCGATATCGTAGTAATCCTTGATGGCGTACGGACTTCCTGCGATGCCTTTCACCACAGCGGGATGGTCTCTTTGGATGCCATACTGGGAATAGTCGGCCTTGGTCGCATGCTCAATGAGACCTGTGTACCATATATGGGTAGCCCCAAGTTTCTTAATCTCAGCAAGGGCGGCACCTGTGAAGTCGGCCATCTTACCGCAACCGTTCTCCTTCTTGGTACCGTTACTCGCGTTTTTGTTGGCATTAGCTCCAAAAAGGCGAGTGAAAACTTGGTATATTACGAGTTTTTCCATGGTGTTATAGGGGTTATACGAACACGAATCTATCGAATCCACACAAATTGGGGTGGTATGTCCATCTTTATTCGTGTATATTCGGTAGATTCGTGTTAAATTCTATTTCTTAAGCGATTCCGTGAGCGGTCACGTTTCTGTCTATCTTAGCAATCATGCCCTGAAGAGCCTTGCCAGGACCACACTCTGTAAAGTCGGTGGCACCAGCGGCTATCATGGCCTGCACCTCGTATGTCCACTTCACGGGAGCTGTGAGCTGGGCGATAAGGTTCTGCTTGATTTCCTCGGGGTTAGTGTGTGCCTGAGCATCAACATTCTGATAGACAGGGCACTTAGGCGTAGAGAAAGTAGTAGCTTCGATAGCTGCCTGCAGTTCGTCTTTGGCTGGCTGCATAAGTGGAGAGTGGAAAGCACCACCTACAGGGAGTGGAAGTGCTCGTTTGGCACCTGCAGCTTTGAGAGCCTCGCAAGCCTCATTCACAGCTTCAATATTACCAGAGATAACAAGCTGACCAGGATTGTTGTAGTTAGCAGGCACAACGATGTGACCTGGTTTTGAGATAGAGGCACAAACCTCCTCAACCTTGGCATCATCGAGGCCGATGATGGCTGCCATGGTGGAAGGAGCTGCTTCACAAGCCTTCTGCATAGCTTGGGCACGCTGAGAAACGAGTTTGAGACCATCCTCAAAAGAAAGAGCACCAGCAGCAACCAGAGCAGAAAACTCACCGAGAGAGTGACCGCCCACCATATCTGCGTCAAAAGCGTCGCCAAGGCAGATGGCTGAGATAACAGAATGGAGGAATACGGCTGGCTGTGTTACCTTGGTTTGCTTCAGTTCTTCGGCTGTGCCTTCGAACATAATCTTAGTAATTTCAAAACCGAGAATATCGTTTGCTTTGTCAAAGAGTTCTTTTGCTACAGGATTTGACTCGTAGAGGTCTTTGCCCATGCCTGAGAATTGGGCACCCTGACCAGGGAAAACGAATGCTTTCATGTCTTTAGTTGTTTTAGTGATATTATGGTTTGGGGGTACGACAACATTGTCGTAGCTCCGTTTTAATCAATAAAAGCACCTTCCCACATGAGGAAAGATGCTTTATGATAGTACAAATGTTGATTTACTTTACTTTCTCAACGATAGCCTTGAATGCCTCTGCATTGTGTACAGCGAGGTAAGCAAGAGTCTTGCGGTTGAGGTCGATGCCAGCCTTGTGGAGAGCACCAATGAACTGAGAGTAAGACATACCCTCGGAACGGGCAGCTGCGTTGATACGCTGAATCCAGAGGGCACGGAACTCGCGCTTCTTGCGACGACGGTCGGCAAAAGCGTATGTGAGGCCTTTCTCATAGGCGTTTTTAGCAACGGTCCAGACGTTCTTACGAGCACCGAACTGACCTTTTACGCGCTTCAAAATCTTCTTGCGACGAGCGCGCGATGCAACATGATTTACTGATCTTGGCATAGTTTTGTTTGTTTTTTGAATGTTAGCGACGTTCTCTGACGTTCTTTTCGGCGGCTAACGATTCGATTAAACTTTTAATTTAAATTCTTACTGATTTTTGTTCTCTCGAACTTGTGCCACTGTCTGCCTTCTTCAAAAGCCTTTGGCACAAAACGGGAAAGATTTAACGGAGTGCGAGACATTCGCGAACCTGCTTACGATTTGCCTTTACGACAATCGTGCTGTGGTCGAGATTTCTCTTTTGCTTCTTAGTCTTCTTTGTCAAGATGTGACTGTGATAAGCGTGGTGACGCTTAATCTTTCCTGTTCCAGTAAGGACAAAGCGCTTTTTGGCAGCGCCTTTGGTTTTAACTTTTGGCATTTTTTTATTGTTTTAATTATTTATTAATAATGTGTGGCAACGCATATACCAAGGCGTTACGCACTTCTTTGTTGCTTTTGTTTATTCCTCGACTTCTTTGGCGGCCAATTTTTCTGCCAACCCTGCGAAGGGGCTATTCGGATTAGGTCCGTCGGCTTCAGCTTTGGATTTCTGATCAGCTTTGGCTAAGGCTTCAGCAGCCTCATTGTCACGCCTTTGCTGACTCTTCTTGGGGGCACCAGCCTTTTTCGGAGCGAGGGTGAGGAACATCTTTTTACCCTCCAACGATGGCATACTTTCCACCTTTGCAAGCTCTTCAAGGTCATTGGCAAAACGAAGCAAGAGCACTTCACCCTGTTCTTTGAAGACGATGGAACGCCCTTTGAAGAATACATAGGCTTTCACCTTGTTACCATCGGTCAAGAACTCCTGAGCGTGTTTCAGTTTAAAAGCATAGTCAGCTTCGCCTGTCTGAGGACCGAACCGTATTTCTTTTACCTCGACCTTCACTTGCTTTGCCTTCAGTTCCTTTGCCTTCTTCTTTTGCTGATAAAGGAACTTGGAGTAGTCGATAAGCCGACATACCGGAGGTTTTGCATTAGGAGAAATTTCAACGAGATCCACTTCCTTCTCTGTTGCGAGACGTAGAGCTTCACGGGTTGGCATGACGGTGGATTCTATTCCCTCACCTACAATTCTCACTTCTGGTACACGAATCTGTTCATTGACTCTGTACTGTTGTTTTTTGTTGTCACCTTTCATTAAAGCGATGTCTTTTCCTTCGGTATGTTTGTTTAGTTGTTTAGATTAAAATCGACTGCAAAGTTAGAAATTTTCTGTCATTTGACGAACTTCTTCTTGAATTTTCTTCGCAAAATCCTCAATTTTCATTGTTTCTTGCTGCTGAGTGCCTTGTTTTCTGACATTTACGGTGCCATCAGCCATCTCCTGCTCGCCCACAATGAGCAAATAAGGAATGTGCTTCATCTCGTTGTCACGAATCTTGCGACCAATCTTCTCGTTGCGGTCATCCACAATGGTGCGCACATCGGCAGCGTTGAGCATCTCGGCCACCTTCTTGGCATAGTCATTGTGCTTGTCCGACGAGATAGGCAGTACGACAGCTTGGTCAGGCGTGAGCCAGAGTGGGAAGTGACCAGCCGTATGCTCGATCAGCACAGCAATGAAACGTTCCATTGAGCCGAATGGAGCACGGTGAATCATCACTGGACGGTGCTTCTGGTTGTCAGCACCCGTATATTCGAGTTGGAAACGTTCGGGAAGGTTGTAATCGACCTGAATGGTACCCAGCTGCCAACGGCGACCTAATGCATCCTTAATCATGAAGTCAAGTTTAGGCCCGTAGAAAGCGGCCTCACCCAACTCTGTGCGTGTCTGGAGTCCTTTCTCTGCACATGCTTCAATGATGGCTTGTTCTGCCTCTTCCCACACTTCGTCAGAGCCGATATACTTCTCCTTGTCGTTAGGGTCACGAAGCGAAATCTGTGCCTCGAAATTCTTGAAATCAAGAGCCTTGAAGATAATGCCGATAATGTCCATTACGCGCAGGAACTCTTCTTTCACTTGGTCGGGACGGCAGAAAATGTGGGCATCGTCTTGTGTGAACGAACGCACACGAGTCAATCCGTGCAACTCGCCCGACTGCTCATAGCGATACACCGTACCGAACTCCGCGCAACGGAAAGGAAGGTCTTTGTATGAACGTGGCTGCCAAGCGAAAATCTCGCAGTGATGAGGGCAGTTCATCGGTTTGAGCAGATACTCTTCACCTTCTTCTGGGGTATGGATGGGTTGGAAGGAATCCTTACCATAGTGTGCGTAGTGACCCGAAGTCACATAGAGATTCTTACCGCCGATGTGTGGTGTGATAACCTCCTGATAACCATAACGCTTTTGAATTTTACGCAAGAAGTCCTGCAAGCGAAGACGAACAGCTGTTCCCTTTGGCAACCACATCGGAAGACCCTTACCCACACGCTCGGAGAACATGAACAATTCCATCTCCTTACCAATCTTACGATGGTCACGTTTCTTTGCCTCTTCCAGAGCCACCAGATACTCATCGAGCATCTTCTTCTTGGGGAACGAAATGCCATAAATGCGCGTCATCATGGGTCGCTTCTCATCGCCACGCCAGTAGGCAGCAGCCAATGCCAGCAACTTGAATGCCTTGATGGGTGCTGTGGTCATCAAGTGAGGACCCTTACAAAGGTCGATATAGTTACCCTGTGTGTAAGTCGTAATCTTTCCATCCTCCAACTCCGCAATCAACTCATTTTTATACGACTGACCTTTCGAGGCAAACAGTTCCATCACGTCAGCCTTTGAGATGTCCTTACGGACGAGAGCCTCCTTCTTCTGTTGCAACTCCTGCATCTTCTTCTCAATCTTCGGGAAGTCGGCATCGCTCAACTTCACACCCTCTGGTGGCATCACGTCGTAGTAGAAACCATTCTCGATGGCAGGGCCGATACCAAACTGAGTGCCTGGCCACAATTCTTCAATAGCCTCAGCCATCAAGTGAGCCGAGGTGTGCCAGAAAGCGTGTTTGCCCTCTGCATCGTCAAACTTATACAGAGCTATCGTTGCGTCCTCATTGATGGGGCGGTTCAACTCCGTCGTTTCGCCGTTCACACCACACGCAATCACGTCTTGTGCCAACCTTTGGCTGATGCTCTCGGCAATCTCAAGACCGGTTACGCCAGCCTCATACTCGCGCACCGAATTGTCAGGAAAAGTAATTTTTATCATTATATTTCTTTTATAAATTATTCTTCGTTCATGCACACTTACGCACAAAATTTTGCAAATTTAGCACTAAAAATCCGTATGGCGAAACACTTTCCAGAAAAAACTCATTTAGAAGTCTTATTTTCTTCTCCAAATCCGTCAATTGCCCTCATTCACCTCACTCTTTGTCTCATATAGCAAAAATAAAAAAGAGACTCATACTGTCGCTGTATGAGTCTCTTTGTAAGTCTTTTGTAGCGCCTACGGGAATCGAACCCGTGTTCCATGCGTGAGAGGCATGTGTCCTAGCCGCTAGACGAAAGCGCCCTTTTTCGTTTGCGAGTGCAAAGGTACGATGTTTTTATGACATACATTAACGAAATGGCGTTAAAGAATGTTAATTGCCTAAAAATCCTTTCTCTCTCCCCTATTTCAGATACCTTCTTACGGGTTATTACAACTGTTTCAGCAAATCCAGCAGCACTTGCCTATTTATTGGCATTTTCCGCAAAATGTTTTTTGCAATTCTTCCAAAAACAGCGCGGCTTGTCCGCCATCCATCTGAACATGGTGAAATTGGAAGGAGATGGGAAGCGTCGTTCGGTCCTGATGGCACCTATATTTGCCCCATGCCAAGAAAGGGTTGTTGAAGATGCTGCTGTATTGATTGACGATGCAGTCAAGTTCTGTCGCCACCATGGCCGATGTGCCAATCACCATCGCATCGTCCAAAAAGGAACTCTGGCACGTGGAGTTGGCTGCCTGAGTCAGAGTCAGATAGTCCGTATTAAACTGTTCTAAATCATCGGAGTAAGGGATGTCGCACGAGTTGATGCCACCCTCCTTATTGTTCACGATAACATTGATTGCCAAGCAGTCATACTTGAATAGTTTTCCACTCTCAGGTAACAGGTAAAACTCTTCGATTTGGCTTGCGACCCTTCCGATGCACCAGCATAGGAGCATATTGAATTTCCACCCCTTTTCCTCACACATCATTTTAATATGACTCACATCGAAAGTCTTGGTCAGCGTCACCATCGGCATGGGCGACTTCATCCACAGTTCGAATGCTTGCGCCCGATTTGTGTCTTTGGGATTAATTTCTTGTTTCATTGTTTTATATTTGTTGTCCTAACTTATATGCCCCGTTCAAGGCGTTGTATTGCCGCCCTTTCGAGGATTTCCTGAGAGAATCAGTACATTCATTTTGTTCACAATAAGTAATCTCCTTCGATTCTAACTGTAGCCTTACCACCGAAGAGAACTTGGCCGTTAAAGTATTTCAGCTTCACAGAGTTGAAGATACGGTCATTACCACCCTGCTCGATGGTGATGGGAACGCCATTCCATAGGTTCTCGCTCAGAAGATAGTTGGCGAAGGCACTGTTGCCTGAACCTGTGGCGGGGTCTTCGAGATAACCGAACTTGGGGGCGAAGACCCTTGTGTGTGCAAAGGCGTCAGCATCGGCAGTCTGCTTCGAGAAGATAAGAATGATGTCTATGTCGTTCCCTTCGCAGAAGATTTTCAACAGCTGTTCGTTGGGGAATACAGAAATCTCTGTTTCTATATCTGTTATTGGCACAAGCAACGTGCGCAGACCTGCATCGATGATGCGGATGGGAAGATTCTGACGGATGGCTTCATGATTCAGTCCCAGCGCCTTTCCAATTGCGTCGATAGTCAGATTCATGGGATGCTCGATAGGAACTGGAGCGGTGATATACACAGCATCCTCCGTGTCGATGGCATTGAACACCTCGACGATTCCCTTGCGATTGGTTTCGACCTTGACGACAGGCTTCGACTTCAGCCCAGGATTGTCCTTGATCATTGAATACATCGTGGCGATGGTACCATGACCGCAGAAATCCACCTCGCACTCCGACGAATAGTAGGTTAGCTTGCAGTCGGCCACTTCCGACTGTCCGCAAAACACGACCTCCATCACGAAACCCTTATGCTCTCTCGCCACAGCCTGCATCTGCTCTGGCGAAAGCGTTTCCTCGCCCGTAAAGACGCATGCAGCTGGATTGCCAAGCGATGCCCCAGCCGTAAATGCGTTACTTTTTATATACCTGTATCTTTTCATCATTATCAATGTTTTGACGCTGCGAAGGTACGCATAATTGCTGAGACAGCCAAACATTTGGGATAAACTGCACTGATTTGTGACCAATGGACGGAACAGCGAGAGCAAAGAGACAAGTTTACTTGGACTTTGCCGAGTCGTGACTGACAAAGACGATAGTCAATGAGGTTAAAATGCGAACCTGTGTTCATGAACTATTCCGTAAACGAGCCAATCTCTATCAGATTTCCGTCCGGGTCTGCCACATAGCAGGTGCGTTGTCCCCAAGGCTCTGTGGTGGGAGGAAGAACAGAGGCAGCACCATTCGCGAGCGCATACTGGTATTCCTTATCGACATCAGCGAAGGTGGGCACGTCGAATGCCAATTCCATCGTACCATTGAAGCCCTCGGGATATTGAAACTTCCGAGAGACCATCTGCTCGAAAGCGTCACGCGGAAAGAGGATGATGCGCATTTCACCCAGCGTCATCTCCACGTTGGGCTGAATACCATCCCAATCGGTAGTGAACCCAAAGGTCTTCGTATAAAAATCTACAATTGCTTTGTTATCGCGGGTGAAAAGCCCTACGGTGTTGAATTTGAATCTTTCTTTCATTGTCTTTTCTCTATGTATTTACGTTTTGATGATTATTCTATAGGTATCATCACGCCGCACTGGTAATCAGGCGACTCGATGTCGGTGCCGTTGTACCATTCCATCGTCATGGCGTTCAAGGGACAACGAAACTCAGGGTGCTGGGGCAGCCACTCCTTGTAGAACATCTGTAGCTGCTGCTGGAAGGCTTTCATGCCGCCCTCGAAATGAACTTTCAGCCACTTGCCGCTGCGGATGGGGAAGAGCTTCATACCCTCAGGCACACTGCCACCCTTATAAACACCGCCAATCACGTAGGTGAAGGTCTTGCTGCTGCAAGCACCAAAATTCACCTCCGCACATGTCATGCAGTTGTGGTTGGGGATGTTGCAGGTACAGAGTCCGAACTCGCCGACGCCGTTGTCGATGGCTGCCTGCTGGAAAACGTCCGGCATCTTGTGCTCCATAAATACGGGTTTGATGATTCTTTCCACATACTCTCCCCAGAACTTAGGGCACTCTTCCTGGCCCTTGCAGAATGCGATTTCCTTAGCCATGCCGATAATCTGCACATCGGCTAATGTAATAATCTCGTGTTTCATCTTTCTTATATTTATAATGTTTTGACGCTGCGAAGGTAACGCTTTTTATTTACATACCCAAATAAAGCCGAAAAACAAGTTCCATCGTGTAAAAAGAGGGCCGCCCGTCCTCACGCCTGTACCACGGAATGAGTACTCCAGTACTTGCTCGTTAGGACTCCAGTCATCCTTCGGTAGGATTGCAGTCCTGACGAAGGAGGACTGCAATCCTGCCGAAGCATGACTTTGGTGGTAACGAAAGAACACTAAAGTACTCACTAAGAAGCATTTAAGTGTCCATATCGTTTAACACTTTTGGTTGACTACTTTCAGCCTTATTTATAAGTAGGGGTGACTTATCCAAACTCTCAAATTATCAAAAGTAACCTTGGGTTATTCGCACTATCGTTCTAATTTTCAATAAAACTTTTGATAATATAGTTTGCATAATATT
>CADCDP010000035.1 GCA_902800305.1 uncultured Bacteroidales bacterium | reverse complement strand
CTAAAATCCGCAACTAATAATCTTTCGTCTAGAGATTCACATTATGGTGTCTTGTATGGCTTAACAAATTAAAATATAGTCCGTCATGTGTTGAATCGGGCACAATTCCCCTTACCCCATCAAGCATGCAGGTGGGGGATGTTGTGGTTAACCCTCAAAGCAAACCTGCTCATCCATCAGCGAGAGCAAAAGGGTTCAGGTATGACTTGTTGTCCGTGTAGATGTTCAGTTCATAGCGCCTTGCCGTCCTTATCCACTTGGCAGGCACGCTGATGAACTTGAACACGAATGCCTTGATACGGCTGTTCCTCTTCAGTCCGAAGGCTTTTGTGTCAAGCCTGTCCATGAGGAACTTGTAGAAGTTGCGTATGAGTGCTGTCAACAGCAGGAAGACTGTATTCTCTGCCATGAAGGACTTTGGCAGCCTTGCCCACCCGAAGCCGTTGTTCATGTCGTCGAGGATGCGTTCCTTGCCACCCCTGAGGTTGTAGAACTCCACGATTTCGCGGTTGGTGGAGGTATAGTCGTTGGTCAGAATGCAGCGGTAGGTGTATTCTCCCTCCCACAGGTCCCGCTCCCCATCCGTGCGTCGCTCTCGCTGGATGACAAGGCGGTATGCCTTCCCCTCCCATTTCTCCACGGTGATGGAGTTCAGCTCATACTCGATGCCGTTGATCTCCTCCTTCTTCCATCCCCGCAGTGCCAGCAAGCTGTCATAGAGCGAGGCGCAGCGGTTGGCGCGGATGTAGAAGTGCTCGGAGTGCCTCTCGATGGTCTCCACAATCTCTCGCGAGCAGGAGCCGCAGTCCATACGGGCGCGCCTGATGTGGATTCCGTTCAGCTCAAGATTCGAGAAGATGCGCTCAAGCGTGTCCTGCTGGTGGAAACGGACATTGGCATTGCCGTCGCGATTCTCTATTCCGACGATGAGCTCGCCTATGACGGCCACACCGGGACTGTAGCCGGTGAATTTCTTGTAGGTCATCTTCGCGTCGTACTTCTCCGTCTCGATGAACTGGTGGTCGAAATCCAGGTCGTATGACTCTCCGGCCACAAGCTGGCCTGTACTCAGGAGCGCCTTTACCAGCAGGCTGTTCAGCATTGTGGCCGTATTGAAGTCATAGCTCCTGCCTGTGTCAGATGTATAGGTCGTATTGCCCACGGCCAGTTCTGAAATCGCTCTCAGAATAGTGTCAGAACTACATGTGCGCAGAGTGGGATGAAGCGAGAGATGGGACATCAGGTGGCTGGTCACATCCTCCACACAGTCGCCACCACAGAAGTAGACGCTTGCCAGTGAACCTACAATCTCACTATACTGATAGCCGAATGATGTGCACCGGATGCCCAGCACTTTGTCGATAACCGGACCTAAAAAACGGGAAAAAAGTTCTCTCACATGAAATATTCCTCCAAAAGGAGTGATTTTCTCAGATTTTATTTGTATCTTTGCCATGTCATTGATGATTTTGCTTGTCTTGATTTTGCAGCACTAAGGTAAGTGAAAAATCTGACATGACAAAATCCTGGGCCGCTCGGCTCTGCCGCTTGTCACAGCAAGAACTTTTTGTTGCTCAGGAACTTATAAACAAAGTTAAACTAAAGTGCTGCGGAATTTGGGGTAAACAAAAAACATATTCAAATATGACATACAATAAATCTCCGCTCTTCATGATTCTTTTCCTGCTGTGTTGCAGGATGTCAGCTCAGCAGTCATGCTGTAGCAACATCGTAAAAGTGCCGTTCAGCGTCTCGGATACAGGAAAGCCGACACCCATCAAGTGGGGCATGGACACAGCCTGGGATGACGAGGGCAATGTGTTGCGTGGCATCAATTTCATCGGTGCCGACCGTCTCACTTACGGCCGTGTCTCCTTCCAGGTGATGGACCCTGTTAATGCCGATGGCACATTGTCTGCACGGCAGCAGAAGTTTTTGCGGTCGCGATTGCAGCATATCGCACTGAGCAAGCCCGCGGGCATTCTACTCAACAGCGACCCAGTGGACATTAACGTGGACATCTTCACCCACCACCCCGAACAGTGGTACAAGGTCATCAAGGCAACTGTAAAATATGTACAAGACTACGGGCTGAACGTGGTCTCTATCGCTCCCTTCAACGAGCCGGACGTGACTGCCAGCAATCAAGGAACGAAGGACGATTTCAAGGCTGTGGCCAAACTGCTGAAGGAAGATCCCGAACTTGCCGGCATTCGCATCTGCGCCGGCAACACCTGCAACAACGATGGCGCCATGGAATGGTATCAGCACATGAAACCATACGTCGATGAAGGGAACACGCACCAGCTGGCCGGCGATTTCGACCACTATGCCGATTTCTATACTACTGTGAAAGCCGACGGCAAGGTGGCTACGAACGACGAGCTGCACAACGTGATGGAAGGCATCGTGGGCGCACAATACGGTTTGGAGAATGGCATCTGGTGGGGAACGGTAGGACCTACACGAGGCGACTTCTGTCTGGCCACCAGCACTGGCGGGATGCGTCTGGGCTATGCCGAGAATCGTGCTGCATGGACTGGGGCTGCTGTCTATAGGATGCCCGACGGTCGCATCAAGGCATTTGCAGGAACCAGTGAGCGACAGGCCTCACCATGCACTTATGAACTGGTAAGTACAGACAAAGCTGTGTATTTCGACGGCTATGGCCCCGCCTACACCTATCCTGTCTTCCTGCCCGGCGGTTACCGTTACGGCGACAAGTACCAGCAAAGTGCCGAGCGCAGCATACAGATATGCCAAGGCGAGGACGTGCCTCTCTGTCCGCTGACATGCAGCAACTACATCATAGTCAACAAGAAAAGCCAGAAGGTGCTGACAATCCTGTCCGGCTCCACAGTCAATTCGGCAGCCGTTGGCCAGTACGAAGACAAGGACTACCCCTACCAGCAATGGACACTGGAGGCTCTGAAGGACAACGGAGGCGACCTCACGGGGTTCTATATCCACAGCCTGCGCAATGAGAACATGAACCTGGAAACTGCGGGCTTTCAAGTGAAACCCGGAGCCACGGTGAGCGTCTATCCCGTGACAAAGGCAGAGAACCAGCGCTGGACCTTTGAGTATGCCAGCGACGGATACTACAAGATTCGCAACTACCAGTCGGGACTCTATCTTGAGGTGGCTGGTGGAAGTTCGGCCAACAACGCCACCGTGCGCCTGTGCGCCGAGGCTACCGACGACCACCAACTGTGGAAACTCCTACCCATCGATGCGCCCTGCGAACAAGAAGCTCCCACCGTTCCGTCGGGACTGAAAGCTAAGTCGGGTATAAGCACTATCGAACTCAGCTGGGAAGCCAACACCCAGGACAAGGACTTCAACGGGTATATGGTGCTCCGTGGTGAAAAGAACGCGGCTGGAACAATTGAATACGACGTCATAGGACGCCAAGTCATGGATACCTGTTTCATCGACAACGACTGTCGCCAGAACACCATCTACTACTATGCCCTGCAAAGTGTGGACTATTCCCAGAACCGCTCCGACAAATCGGAACCCGTGGAGGCGGCCCTGAGTGGACAGCGTGGACTGGTGGCGAAGTATGATGGCAGCTCGGCGAACGATATTCGCATCCCACCCTCTGCTGTATGTCTGGCACAAGTATCCATCGCTGCATGGATATATAATCCAGGCTACTTGGCCGAGAACTGCCGCCTCTTTGACTTCGCTGCTAACGACACAAGCCAAGCCGTCCTCTCCCTGAACCAAGGGGGAAACCTCGTGCTGACGCTACAAGACGGCGAGCGTATGCAGACCATCAGTGGCGGAAAGCTGCCCGGAGGCTGGCATCATGTAGCCGTGACCATCGGCGAGAGCATGACAAAGGTCTATCTCGATGGTGAGCCGAGTGGAACTGGCGCGGCGTCCTCTGTGAGACTCGCAGACATCCGGCCCGTGTGCAACTACATCGGTCGTGGACAAGACGCGAGCGTGCCGTCTATGGATGGACGAATTGACGACCTGCGCATCTACAACTATGCGCTGAGTCCCGCAGAACTCCAGTCCGTGATGGACGAGACATCTTCACACGGCGATGAGAATGCATGGTCCAAGCCTGTACTGCCATCCAAGTCCTTAGCGGAAATCAGCGCCACAGAAGTCCTCTACCTCTACAACGTGGATGCCGACGCCTTCGTCACTTATGGAATGAGCTGGAACACCCAATCGGTGGCACAGCGTCTGGCAAAAGGCGACCGCAGCTTGGACAACCGATTCCGAGTCAAAGTCACGAAATTGGCTGGAGGCAAAGTCAGACTCTCGATGGCGGACAAGTCCAACGTGTACATTGGATGTCTCCCGGATGCCTGTAACGTGTGGAGCGACCGTTCGGCTGAGGAAGCCACTTTCACGTGCCAAGAGGCATCCACAGCCGCTGGTAGCACGTATGCCTTGATATCAGATGCACAAAAGGACTACCTCGACGTGTCCTATGCCTATGGTGGTCCCTTGACCACACGCCACGGACGCGGTTTCACGCACTGGGCTTTTATTGCGCCGAAAGAGATTTCCTCCCAGTCATACGCTAAATACAAGGAAAGGCAGAAGCTTTTTGCCCTCCACCAAGCCATTGCCGACTCAAGAAAAGAAGATGTTTATGCCGCAGACATCCAGGCTGCGGCCCAAGTTTACCTGAATGCCGATGCAACGGTGGCAGAACTGCGTGCGGCCACTCGCAAACTGATTGTGGCCGTAGCGGAAGGTCTCACTAGCAGCATAGACGTTTCAGACCTGTTCGACAACGCTGACATGCTTGGAAATGCGACAACGACCGACTGGACAACCGCTTCAACTACCATTAAGGACGGCAACATCGAGATTTTCCACAAGCCGTTCACCCTCACACAAACGCAAACTGACCTACCGCTGGGCATCTACGACATTGTTTTACACGCATTCTATCGTAACGACAATACAGACAAGGCGCCTATTGTGGCTGCCAAGGCCACGAACACCGTGACGGGAATGGTGGTTGAGAGGCAGACGGTGGCAGACAACGAAGTGATGATGACAGCCGCCGAGACGACTGCCGGTGCGGCACAGACGTTAACCAGCGACTTGGCACAGACAGAACTGAAAGACGTGATCGTGGATAATCACCAAATGACTCTGTCCGCAACAATCTCCAGCAGCACACAATGGGTCAATTTTCAAGGCTTCGAAATCAAATACCGCCAGCCGTTTGTCACTGTGGAGATACCACAGTCGGGCTACACCACCTTCTACTATAGCGACCAGAGCTTCCTGCTGCCCGAAGGCATGGAGGCCTACACATTCCGCGAGACGAGCCTAGGCTTTGACGTCAGCCAGCACTACACGACAGCTGGTACCGTACTGCCCGCAGGACAAGCCGTTGTACTTGGTGCTCAACCAGGGAGATATACCATGCTACCTACTACGAAGAAGAAAAGCCTGGACTCCAGAAACCAGCTCCGAGGCTCCGACGAGGACCAACTGACCCGCGGTGGCACATTCTACTACACTTTATGTGAGAACGAAAACCATCAGATGGAATGGAACTGGACTGCAACAGATGGAGCTGTCTTCAAGAATCCGGCACACAAGGCCTACCTCATCTCAACACGCTCCACTAAGCAGTCATCTATCCTTGCAGAACTGCCATCTGCCGTGCAGGCTATACAGGCTGTGCAGACAGACAGCTGCTCCAACTCCAAGGCAATCTACAATTTGGCTGGCCAGCAAGTAAAATCCCAATCCTCGACAACCTTATATGGGCTTCCGCGCGGCATTTACATCGTGGATGGCAAGAAAGTAGTAGTACGCTGACCCCTCTCTGTTGAGACAAGGAAGAGAAAGGACAAGTATGTCCGTGAACTTAAATCCATCACAAAGCGTAATAATGGCAAAGGCTTCTTATGGCTGAAGCAACGTTTTACGGATTATGTCCATGGTTGGATAGAATATTACTACATGGAAGATATGAAGTCGTTCCTTCAAGAGACGAAGCAATGGTATCATAGACGCCTGCGTAGCTATATCTGGAAATTTGGAAACGAGTTCGCACCCGATTCAAGAACCTAATGAGATTGATTTCTCACAGTTTGAAGGTAAGGTGTTACTGATTGTCAACACAGCCAGTAAGTGCAGTTTTACATCCCTGTTTACAGGATTGAGGAACTGATTCCCAAAGCCTCTAGCGGTCACACTACAACCTTAGCACCATTGGCTTTGCAACCGGCTTCGTACTGAAGATGGTGCTCGATGAAGTGATGGGTTAGATTATTGTAAAATTATGGTAAAAATTGAGTAAAACAATCTTTTTATTATGTAGTCTGTTTTTCATGATACCGATACGTAGTAACGGCATGACAGGCTTTCCTAAAGTTTCAGAAAAAGTCCATACCAATTGGTTCCCGTTGGATAAGGCTACGATTTGCATTGATGCGAGTGATTATAAAGTGGTGAATATTGCCACACAGATGCTGGCAGACGATTTGGAACGAATTATGACAATCCGTCCTGCTATAGCATTGGCAACATCCCTAAAGAAACTCATGGGGCAACCTTTTATATTTACTTTTGCCATGTCATTGATGATTTTTGCTTGTTTTTATTTGCAACACTAAGGTAAGTGAAAAATCTGATATGGTAAAATCCTGAGCAACTTTTTGTTGCTCAGGAACTTATAAAGAAAGTTAAACTAAAGTGCTGCGGAATTTAGGAACAGGAAAAAACAAGTTCTTCGTCAAACAAAACAAAAAGCAAGAAAGACTTATTTTTATTCAAGTTTCGGATGTTGCTGAATTCTTTTCAACACAGAGTTTTCACAAGAGCACAGAGGAGCAGAGCCTAAAGGCTCTTACGCAGAGAGGCTGCGCGACCTTCTTCGCCGAATGGCTCTGTGAAAAACCTTTAGGTTTCTCATGTATTCTCCCTTTCAAAAGAAAAAATAATTCTCCGTGCATCTCTGTGCTCTCTGTTTTCTCTGTGGTGAAAAGATACATACGAAAGTTGAATTATTTTTATTTTTTTTTCTTGTTTTTACCTGTTTTTCTTTCGTCACGCAAAGCGTAAAAATAACATCCGAAACCTCTAAACTTTACAAACAATACTCCAAAAGTCGTTTTTCTGTACAAAAAAACCTTAAAAAAGTAAGAAAAGTGGGGACAAAGTGTGAGTATCAGCAAAATAAAGGCTAACTTTGCATGATTTTGTGTTGTCTTTAACAGAATTAAAAACTAAATAACAATTTTAAAAACAATGAAGAAAATTTTTACGATGGCAGCTGCTGTGGCAATGACTGCCATGACTATGGTTTCTTGCGACAATGGTGCAAGTGCCAATCTGAAAGACGGTGTTGACACACTTGCTTACGACCTCGGTCTGGCTCAGTCAGAAGGTCTGAAACAGTACATGAGTTACCAACTGGGTGTGGACACCACCTACATGGACGAATTTATTGAAGGTTTGCAGAAAGGTACTGTGAGCGAGGCTGACCCCAAGAAGGAAGCCTATTTGAAAGGTATGGAAATCGGTCGTCAGGTGCAGCAGATGGCCAAGGGCCTGGGTCAGCAAGTGTATGGCGACGACTCTACGAAGACTGTCAATGCTAAACTCATCGCCGCAGGTCTTGTAGATGGTCTGAAAGGCACAGGAAAGATGACAGCAGAAGAGGCCGGCAAGGAATACCAGAAGATGATTGAGCCGATTCAGCAAGCCGCTCTCGAGAAGCAATATGGCGACAACAAGAAGGCTGGCGAGAAGTTCTTGGCTGAGAACAAGAAGAAGGAAGGTGTGCACGTGACAGCCAGTGGCTTGCAGTATAAGGTGCTCGTGGAGGGTACTGGTGCGCTGCCTTCTGACACTTCGAAGGTGAAGGTGAACTACGAAGGTAAGCTCATCGACGGTACTGTCTTCGATAGCAGCTACGAGCGCAATCAGCCTTTCACAGTAGATTTGCTTATGCCACGTGTCATCCCAGGTTGGGTGGAGGCTCTGAAGCTGATGCCCGCTGGCTCAAAGTGGGAAGTGGTCATTCCACAAGAACTGGGCTACGGTTCTCAGAACATGGGACAAATCAAGCCTTTCTCTACACTCATTTTCACGATTGAAGTATTGAAGTAAATGAAAAAGTCATTCATACTTACTATTGCAGCGTTTGCCATGGCAAGCGCTGCTTTCGCACAGACAGAGGCTAAGGATTCTATCTGGGCAGCCAAGGAAGCCGCAAAGGTCAAGAAGGCGCAGGATGCCGCCGATTTGAAGGCATTCAAAGAGAAGCAGAAAGCCGACCTCGCCGCTTTTATCGAAGCACAAAAGACGGGTAAGAAGACTGAAGAGTTCAAACTGGAGAAGCCCGCACTCGTCAGCGATGGCGACTCTTTGGCTTACATCTTCGGTGTGATGCAGTCGAACGGTTTGGAGCAGTATGCCACATCGCAGTTAGGTGTAGATAAAGATTTCTTGAACAAATTTGCCGAGGGCATCATCAACCGTTCGAATGTTGACCCTGAGAACAAGGAGCTGGCAGCTTATAACGCTGGTAGCCAGATTGGTGGTCAGATTCTCAACATGGCACAGTCGCTCACTAAAGACTACTATGCTGGCGAAGAGGGCAAGAGCATCAGTCCTGCCATCGTGGCCAACGGTATCGTGGCAGGCTTGCTGGGACAGAGCGAAATCACTCCAGACAGTGCAAGCCGCACATTCCAGACACAACTGTCTGCACGTCAGGAAGCTAACAAGGAGAAACTTTACGGCAAAAACCGCGAGGCTGGCGAGAAGTTCCTCGAAGAGAACAAGACGAAGCCTGGTGTTGTCTGCACGGCCAGTGGCTTGCAGTATAAAATCATCACAGAGGGAACTGGTGAGAAGCCCAAGGCCAGCCAAAAAGTGACGGTGGATTATGAGGGCAGGCTCATCGACGGCACTGTGTTCGACAGCAGCTACAAGCGTGGCAAGCCTACCACCTTCGGCGTGACGCAGGTCATCAAGGGTTGGACAGAAGCCCTGCTGCTGATGCCTGTCGGCTCGAAGTGGGAGCTTTACATCCCCTACCAGCTGGCCTACGGCGACCGCGAGACAGGTAAGGAAATCAAACCTTACTCTGCCCTTATCTTCACAGTGGAACTGAAAGGAATTGAATAGACCCCCTCCTCACTCCCCCAAGGGGGAGGGTGGTAACCGAAACAATTTAGTAAAAAAATAAAGTAGAATACTCCCCCACAAACATTCTACTCCTCCCCTTGGGGAGGCGGGGGAGGGGTCTATATGTATAAGACAATCAACAATGTAGTCGGTTGGGTAGTCTTTGCCATTGCGGCTTTCACCTACTGCTCTACCATCGAACCCACGGCCAGCTTCTGGGACTGCCCTGAGTTCATCACCACAGCAGCCAAGCTGGAGGTCGGTCACCCACCTGGCGCACCGTTCTTCATGCTGTTTGGCAACTTCTTCTCGCTCTTTGCCAGCGACGCCACCCAGATTGCCAAGATGATTAACATCATGAACGCCTTGCTCAGTGCGGGGTGCATCTTGTTCCTCTTCTGGAGTGTCACCCATTTGGCTAAGAAGCTTTTGGTGAAGGACCATGAAGAGCCATCGCTGGGTCAACTGCTCGCCGTGATGGGCAGCGGTATCGCTGGTGCGCTCATCTACACATGGTCGGACACCTTCTGGTTCTCAGCCGTGGAGGGTGAGGTCTATGCCTTCTCCAGCTTCTTCACCGCTTTGGTGTTCTGGCTCATCCTCAAGTGGGAAGACAATGCCGATGCACCCCACTCCGACCGTTGGCTGGTGTTCATCGCCTATCTGGTGGGACTCTCCATCGGTGTCCACCTGCTGAACCTCCTCTGCATCCCAGCCATCGTGCTCGTCTATTATTATAAGATGAGTAAGAACCCCACAGGCAAGGGGTCGCTCTTGGTGCTGGGTGTTTCGGTGATTATCATCGCAGCTGTGCTCTACGGTATCGTGCCGGGCATCGTGAAGATAGGCGGTTGGTTTGAACTGCTGTTTGTCAACACGCTCGGAATGCCTTACAACACAGGTCTTTACATCTACCTCCTGCTGTTGGTGGCCAGCCTTGTATGGGCACTTTGGGAAACCACACGAGCCAAGAGCAATCAGCGTATGTATGTGTCCTTCTTGGTGAGCACCGCCTTCCTCGGCATTCCGTTCTACGGTTTCGGAGCCGCATCGGTGGTGGTCGGCATCATCGTGTTGGGCATCATCGCAGGTGTGCTCTTCTTCACGAAGAAAGCCACACCGCGCATCCTCAACACCGCCATTCTTTGCATGACGCTGATGACCGTGGGTTACAGTTCCTACGCTGTCATCGTCATCCGTTCAGAGGCAAATCCTCCGATGGACCAGAACTCTCCCGAAGACGTGTTCACGCTGGGCGAGTATTTGGGTCGTGAGCAATATGGCGACCGTCCTCTCTTCTTCGGCCAGACCTACAAGTCGCAACCCGAAGTGAAGACCGATGGCGAAGGTCGTCTGATTTATGCGACAGAGAAGGGAGCACCCGTCTATCAGCGCAAGGCCAAGAAGGACGAAAGCGAGCAAGACGAGTATTTGATGATACGCACGAAGGATAAGCTCAAATATCCTTCGAACCAGTGTCTGCTCTTCCCACGCATCTACAGCGATGACGGCAGTCACCCTCAAGCCTACGAGTCATGGCTGGGTGGCGTGACGACACACTCTGTGGAATATAAGATACCAGGACACGAATCCCGTACCGTGGAGATTCCGAGCCAGATAGACAACATCCGCTTCTTCCTCTCCTACCAGATGAACTTCATGTACTGGCGTTATTTCATGTGGAATTTCGCCGGTCGTCAGAACGACATCCAAGGCAACGGAGAATTGGAACACGGCAACTGGCTCTCAGGCTTCTCGTTCATCGACGACACACGTCTGGGCGACCAAGACAAGATGCCTTCCGACCTGAAGGGGAACAAGGGACACAACGTCTTCTACTGTCTGCCGCTCATCCTCGGTCTGCTCGGTTTCTTCTGGCAAGCCTTCCGCGACAAGAAAGGCATCCAGCAGTTCTGGGTGGTGTTCTTCCTCTTCTTCATGACGGGTATCGCCATCGTCATCTATCTGAATCAGACACCACAGCAACCCCGTGAGCGCGACTACGCCTACGCAGGTTCGTTCTATGCGTTCGCCATCTGGTGCGGTCTTGGCATCGCTGCCATCTACGAGTGGCTGAGCACATTCCTCGGCAAGAAGATGAACCCACGTATGGCCGCCATAGCTGCTGGCATCGTCGGGCTTGTTCCTGCCATTGCTGTGCCTTTGCAGATGGTGAGCCAGACATGGGACGACCACGACCGCTCCAACCGCTATGTGTGTCGCGATTTCGGATTGAACTATCTGGAAACCATTCCTCACGATGGTGTCATCTACACCAACGGCGACAACGATACCTTCCCACTCTGGTACAATGAGGACACTGAAGGCAACCGTACTGACGTGCGTGTGTGCAACCTCTCCTACCTCCAGACGGACTGGTACATCGACCAGATGAAGCGTCCAGCCTTCATGGGTGAGGGACAATCAAGCCCTCTGCCCATCAGCTGGAGCCGCTACCAGTACACGTCGGGCAAGAACGAGATGATAGACGTGAATCCAGAAGTGGATGAAGACTACACGATGAAGGACATTGTCCGTCAAGTGATGGAGCAAGATCCTAAGTTGGCGAAACGTCTGTGGGGCGATAACCCATTCGAACTGAAGACTGCCATCCAGAAGTTTGTGCTGAAGAACTACGAAGGACTTTCGGAGGGAGAGAAAGAGCTGGTTGACGGCATCCCGTCCTGCTTCCCCAGCGATACACTTTACGTCACAGTGGATAAGGAGGCTGTGAAGCGTTCGGGCATGAAGCTCGATGGCGACTCCATCCCCGACCAGATGGTCATCAGCCTGAAGGGACAAGGGCGCGTGACGAAGAGTTTCGCCATGATGCTGGAGATGATAGCTCAGGCCAATTTCTCACGTCCGCTCTATATGTCCACTACCGTGGGAGCCAGCAACTTCGGCAACCTCTGGCGACACTTCATCCTCGAAGGTATGGCATGGCGCATCACGCCGTTTGTCTATGACGAGAACGAAATCATGCGTGGTGTGGTGCATTCTGTGGCCGACACCGAGAAGATGTACGACAACATGATGAACAAGTACCACTATGGCAACTTGAAACATCCTGACCTCTACATCGACGAGACCACCATGCGTATGTGCTACACGCACCGTCGCTGGTTTGCCGTGCTCATCACCAACCTCATACAGGAAGGAAAGCTTGACAAAGCCCTGAAAGCCATCGAGAAGTGTGAAGAAGAGATTCCTGCCTACAATGTGCCTCACTCGATGGACAGCTCTTCGCTCGACATTGCCAACGGCTACATTGCTTGCGGAAAGCCCGAAAAGGCAGCCCCCATTCTGGAAAGTTTGGAGAAAAAGGCCAAGGAGTATATCGCATGGTATCTCTCGCTCAACAACACCTATTTCCAGAATGGCTACATCGACTGCCACCGCGAGATTTACTCGATGCTCAGCATCCAGGACGTTTACCAGCGTCTCGGCGATTCCGACAACCCCAAGCATGCCGACTACGAGAAGAAAGCCAAGAAGCTTGACAACGACCTACAAGCTCTCTACTCTGCTTTTGTCTCAAAGTGTGACAATGCGGGAATAAGACTGCAATAATGTACCATTTACCATGTACAAAGTACAATTATCATTGGGACATTGAAACAACAAGCCGCGCAAATGGCTCAATGACACAATGATAATTGTACATTGTACATGGTACATTGTAAATGACAAGATGATCATCGAACAACCCACCAAATGGCTGCGCTGGCTCTACCCCAGCGCTATCTGGAGAATGGATCCGACGGAGAAAGCGGTCTATCTGACTTTCGACGATGGTCCCATCCCCGAATCGACGCCGTGGCTCATCGAGACCCTTGACCACTACGGCGTGAAAGCCACATTCTTCATGGTGGGTGACAACGTGAGGAAATATCCCCACCTCTTCGAACTGATACGTTCGCACGGACATCGACTGGGCAACCACACCTTCAACCATTTGGGCGGACTCATGGTGTCGAGCAGCCGCTTCCTGCGCAATGCCAACGAAGCTGACACGCTTATTCATTCCAACCTTTTCCGCCCACCACGCGGATGGATGAGGAACCAGCAGTACATCCACATCCGTCGCCACTACACCATCATCATGTGGGACTTGGTCACACGCGACTACTCGCGCCACCTCACAGCCGATGATGTCTTTAATAATATAAAGAAATACACGCGGAACGGCTCCATCATCACGTTCCACGACTCCCTCCGTAGCATCGACAAACTAAAAACAGCCCTCCCCCGCAGCATCGAGTGGCTGCAGCAAGAGGGCTATGCCTTCAAGGTGTTCGACGAGAAGCTACAGCACTCAAGGCACTTGAAATAACGAGAGATAAAAAAACCTTTCCACGCTTTTAGGAAAGGCTATTTCACTAATATCTTCATTACATCATTCTACAAGAAATTTCCGTGCGGCCTCGATGTAGGTGTCTTTGTGCTGGGCGAGGTCGGTTCCAGATAGGGAGAGCTGGATGTCGGGAGCGATGCCGAACTCGGTGTGCTGCATGTCGCGGTCGTAGAGGACGACGGCACTATAGCGCACCGTCCAGCCGTTGGGCAGTTCGCTGTTGAAGGGCATTCCGGAGCCGCCTCCTGTCTGGTCACCCATGATGGTGACGTTGGGACATTGCTTCATGCACTTCACGAAGTCGTTGGCGGCTGAAAAGACGGCTCGGTTGGTAAGCACGACGACGGGTTTCTGCCAACGCACACCGTCGGAGGCAGGGTCGAGGTATTGGGCATCGGGTTTGGAGAAGTCGTTGCGTCCCTTGCCTGTCTTGTGGGAAATATAACCGATGAGCCGACGCTCGTTAGTGAAGTGGGAGGCGAGGGTCTGTGCCTTGGTGAGCTGTCCGCCTCCGTTGCCACGTACATCGATGATGAGTCCGTTGCACAGAGCGAGGCTATTGAGCATGACGCTGACGTTGCCGTCGCCAATGCCATCCTCGAAGGTTTCGCAGCGCACGTAGCCAATGTTGTCGTCGAGGATGATGTATTTGAGTCCTGACGCTATCTGGTAGTTGTGGCCGAGATAGAGTCGGGCGATACTATCGTTGTAGTTTTCGGGATGGTCTTCAAAGAAACTCCAATTGCGGCCATAGTCGAAGGGTGAGGAGAGGTTGACGTGGCCATCCTGCAGTTCGGCAATCATGTTGCAGAGCACTTCGAAGAGCTGGGTGCTGTTCATGTCTTCGTTGACTTGGGAGGCATAGCGTGTATGCACTTCGTCCCAATCGACGCCCAGTTGCTGCCGCTTGTAGGAGAAGAAGCAGTAGTGCTCGTCCATCGCTTTCCAGAGAGCCTCGAAATTGCCGCGTCGAGAGTTATCGTAGGTGTCTTCCTTTACACAAGCTGTCAGCAAAAAGGCTGACAAAGTGAAAAGTGAAAAGGCAAAAGTGAAAAATCTAAGTATCTTTTTCATTTTCGATACAGGTATTTGTTGAAGCCTATCACGAGGTCGTGCGTCCAACTGTGGTACTTCAAGTGATTGAATGTGGATTGATTGAACTGAGCCACATAGCCGAGGCGGAGGGTGTAGCGACGGATGGGGATGTCGAGGGTGAGACGGTGGCGCATGGAGGGCATATTGCCTGGGTAGGCAAAGAGGACGTTGTGGTCGGAATTTCCCAACACGAAGGCTTCGTAGTAGCTTTGTCCGTAGTTGGGGGAGAAAGCGATGCCCATGAGGGGAATGGCGAATTGGTAACGCCAGAGGTAGTGATGCCCTGCAATGCGCATATCGTAGGTCGCCATAGCCGTGGCATCCATCATGATGTCGGCCTTGGCTTGAGCAGGGTTGTTGCCGCTGCGGTCGATGTAAACGACTCCGAGATAACCCGATGCAGCAAGACCTGCGGCAAAGTTCCATCGTGAAGCAGAGCGTTCGACGGGGTTGACGATATTGCCATCAGCGAAGTTGTAGAACCACCCTTGCGAATAGCGGATGCCGCCAGCGTACTCGTCGATGTTGCCCACATGGTTTTCGTTGACACAAGCATTTACATCAATCAGCGACTGGTTCGACACACGACCATTCCACAGGGTGGTCATGCGCTGAGTCTCGCGCTGGATGCGGAAGTCGGTGCCCTTGTAGTTGTAGGGGGACAGGTAGGTGTCGAGCACGTTTGCCCAACCGGCACCTATCATCGAGGAATGGAGCACTTCGCGGTTGGGCGATACCACGATGGTGTCTTGTCCGAAAGCACAAAGGCTTGACAGTAGCAGCAATACTACCGTCAAGCCTTTACACATTATTATATATATATGCTTCATAGTCTTTAAGCACCCCGCATGGCTCTCCCCATAGAGGGGGTAGCGACCGTTAAACGGAGCGACTAAATGTCGCTCTGTAGGAAGCGACCGAAGCAAGTGCTCTTGCTGAGGACGGCCAGAGAGGGTCTTTTTTAGAATAGTTTCAATTGTCCTGTAATTTCGTCACGGATGTCACCATCACTCTTTCCTTCGTCGGGGTCGATGATTTCTTCCAACTCATCGCTACTGTCTTCTTCCTCGGTTTCGGGTTCTGGGAATCGAGTCGGTTCCAGTTCCGTCACTTGGTTGAGGGCGTAGGTGGTGAGACGTTTACCTTTAGCCTTGAAACCTTTGACAGCGATATATTCTTCGGCATCCACTTCGAGGGGACCACGGAAGGTGTCAGGTTCGTTGAAGGTGAGTTCGAGACGCGGATAGGGGGTGTCGGTCAAAAGAATCAGCTTGCTTTCAGGGTTCTCGCCGAGGAAACTCTGCTTCTTCTTCGATTCCTCGAACACGAAACGCTTGATGTAGGGCTGGTTCTGGTTGTCGGCATCCCAAAGCACGGCTGTCCACACTTTCTTGGACTTGAACTTCTCGATGAGCAGGATATTTTGTTCGTAATGGTTGTTGGCATCGAAGTTCGTGAGATAGTACTCGCCTGTCTGCAACACCACCAGAATCAGGTCGTTGTTTTGGAACTCGCCCAGAAAATCGCCGTGCTCGTCATAGTTGATGCGCTGGATGTCGGGATCCCACCATACCTTCAAGCCGCCCAAGGTACTGCCACCGTGCGCCTTGAGTTGGATGCGGTAGATTTCGTGCTTGGTCAGTTGATTGCCTCGTGCTGCCCTGCCCTTGATTTCCACCTCGCTAAAGTCCTTCTCGAAGACGAGCTTCTTCAGCTTCTCCTGTGGTTTGAGCGTCACTTTGATGATTTCGGCTTCACCGTTGTTGTTGGCAGAGAACCACGTCACCTTCGACTTCGGCGTACCCATCGTGAGGTCATATTCACGGTCACGGGTGACACTCGGCACATTGAATCGCTTGATGTAAGTAACACCCGTCGCACCGTCCTTGTAGGTGGCGTTGTAGATGGTACGCGTGTCGTTCTTCTTGAACACCGCCACATGAATCACTTCCACCTTGCGCTTCTCCGCCTTGCTGCGTTCTGTCTCGCCGATAAACACCTTTTCCGCCACCTTGATGACCTTGTAGGTGCCATCTTTGTAGAAGATGATAATGTCGTCGATATCGGAACAGTTGCACACAAACTCGTCCTTCTTCAAGCCCGTTCCGATGAAGCCCTCCGCTCGGTTGATGTAGAGTTTCTGGTTGGCTTCCGCCACCGTAGCAGCTTGGATGGTGTCGAAGTTGCGGATTTCGGTGAGTCGCGGATGCTCTGCCCCATACTTCTTTTGGAGGAAACGGAACCATTCGGCGGTCACCTCCACGAGGTTGGCGAGGTCACGCTCGATCTGCTCCAGTTCGGCTTTCAGACGGGCAATCAGTTCGTCGGCCTTGTCCTTGTTAAACTTGAGGATACGTGCCATCTTGATCTCCATGAGCTTCAAGATGTCGTCCCTCGTCACCTCTCGCACAAACAGTTCGTAGAAGGGTTTCAAGCGGGAATCAACATACTCAACGGCAATGTCCATGTTTTTGGCGTTCTCGAACTCTTTGGCCTTGTAGATGCGCTCTTCGATGAAGATTTTCTCCAACGAGCAGAAGTGTAGTTGTTCGAGCAGTTCGCCACGACGGATTTCCAGTTCTCGCTTGATGAGGAACTTGGTGTAATCGACACTCTTGCGCAGTACATCGCTGACGGTGAGGAACTTTGGCATACGGTCGTCGATGACGCAACAGTTAGGCGAGATGCTGATTTCGCAGTCGGTGAAGGCATAGAGGGCATCAATGGTCTTGTCGCTCGATGCACCTGGCATGAGGTGGATGACGATTTCCACACCTGCTGCTGTCAGGTCTTCCACCTTACGAGCCTTAATCTTGCCCTTTTCGATGGCTTTCAGAATGGAATCGATGAATTGGCTTGGCTTCGAGGGCGAACCTGTCGTCTTGCCGTAGGGCAATTCCGTGATGGCAAGGGTCTTGCTGTCGCGCTTCTCTATCTTGGCACGCACTCGCACCGTTCCTCCACGCTGTCCGTCGTTGTACTTCGACACATCGATGAAGCCACCCGTCTGGAAGTCGGGATAAAGTTGGAAAGGCTCGTCGTGCAGATACTGCACAGCTGCGTCACACAGTTCGTTGAAGTTATGGGGCAATATCTTGGAACTCAAACCCACAGCGATGCCTTCCACTCCCTGAGCGAGGAGGAGCGGAAACTTGACCGGCAGTGAGATGGGTTCTTTGTTACGTCCGTCGTAAGAAAGTTTCCACTCGGTGGCCTTGGGGTTGAACAAGACATCGAGCGCAAACTTTGAGAGTCGAGCTTCAATATAACGACCAGCGGCAGCATCGTCGCCTGTGAGGATGTTGCCCCAGTTACCTTGGCAGTCGATGAGCAGGTTTTTCTGTCCCATCTGCACCAAAGCGTCCTTGATGGAGGCATCGCCGTGGGGGTGGAATTGCATGGTGTGTCCCACGATGTTCGCCACCTTGTTGTAACGTCCATCGTCCATCCGCTTCATCGAGTGGAGGATGCGTCGCTGCACGGGCTTGAGACCATCCATAATATGCGGCACAGCACGTTCGAGGATGACGTAAGAGGCGTAATCCAAGAACCAATTCTGGTACATGCCACTCAGATGGTGCGTGATGCTGTCTTTCATGGTGGTAGGGTCAAAGTCGCTCTTCGGCGGCTGACCATCGGTTGGAGGGGAGGCATCAAGAGCCTCTTCCTCCACAAAATCTTCGTTGTCGTTATATTCGCTCATTAGTGGGGAGGTATTCTACTTTTTATGTTAGTAAAAGGTAACCACCCTCCCCCTCCAGGGGGAGTGAGGAGGGGGTCTGTTATTTTGTCAGTTCCAATGTGTCCAAAGCAATCATCAGTTCTTCGTCCGTTGGGATGCAGCAGATGATGACTTTTGAGTCGTCAGTGGAAAGGATGGCTTCCTTCGCACGACAAGCCTTGTTCTTGGCATCGTCGAGCTTGATGCCCATGAACTCCAAGCCCTGTGTGGCACCTTCACGCACTTCGTACTGGTTCTCGCCAGCACCACCCGTGAAGAGGATGATATCGACACCTCCCATAGCGGCAGCATATTCGCCGATGTACTTCTTGATGCGGTAGCAGTACATGTCCTTGGCCAGACGTGCTTTGTCGTTACCGTTAGCGATACCAGCAAGGATGTCGCGGAAGTCGGAGAAGCCTTCACTCACACCCAGCAAACCCGATTGCTTGTTCAAGAGATTGCTGATGCCTTTCGTGTCAAGCCCTAATTTATCCATCAGGAACGTCACGGCACCAGCGTCGATGTCACCCGAACGAGTACCCATGATGAGGCCTTCCAACGGAGTCAAGCCCATCGAGGTATCCACACACTTGCCATCCTTCACAGCAGCGATGGAAGCACCGTTGCCGATGTGGCACGTGATGATTTTCTTACCTTCCGGCTTCACGCCCAAGAACTCACACACACGCTGACTCACATAACGATGGCTTGTTCCGTGGAAACCGTAACGGCGAACCCCATACTTCGTGTAGAGTTCGTAAGGTAAAGCGTACATGTAGGCATAGTCGGGCATCGTCTGATGGAAAGCGGTGTCGAACACACCCACCTGTGGGATGTTCGGCAGGAGAGCCGTCACAGCGTTCACACCCTTGATGTTGGCAGGGTTGTGGAGGGGAGCCAAGTCGTTGCAAGCGGCAAAAGCCTCCATCACTTCGGGCGTGAGCAGTACTGACTGGTTGAACTTCTCGCCGCCATGCACCATACGGTGTCCCACGGCATCCAGCTCATCAAGGCTCTTCAACACGGCATATTCGCCCTGTGTCAAGACCTCAAAAATCCATTGCACACCTTCCGTGTGCTCCTTCACCGGTTTCTCCATCTTGTGCTTCTCGCCGTTCAGCTTCACGGTGATGAACGAATCAGGCAAACCAATCTTCTCAATGCCGCCAGACGTAATCACGCTCTGGTCGGTCATGTCATACAATGCATATTTGATAGACGAGCTACCACAATTCAAAACTAATATCTTTTTCATACAGACCCCTCCCCCGCCTCCCCTAAATGGGAGGAGTAGAATGTTTTATGGGGAGGTATTCTACTTTTAATAAATGTTTATTAAGGTAACCGCCCTCCCCCTCCAGGGGGAGTGAGGAGGGGGTCTGTTATTTTGCGTCCATAGCTTGGCAAGCCGTAATTGCTACCATCTTATAAATGTCATCTACAGAACAGCCACGGCTGAGGTCGTTCACAGGTCGGGCGATACCCTGAAGGATGGGGCCAATGGCATCGGCATTGCCGAGTCGTTGCACAAGCTTGTAGGCGATGTTGCCCACTTCCAGACAGGGAGCCACCAGCACATTTGCCTTACCGGCAATCTCGCTGCCAGGCGCCTTCTTCTGACCTACCGATGGAACCAATGCAGCATCGGCTTGAAGTTCACCGTCAATCTTCAATGCTGGGTCGAGTTCCTTTGCCAGACGGGTTGCTTCCACCACTTTATCAACCACCTCATGCTTGGCGCTGCCCTTCGTCGAGAACGACAACATGGCCACACGTGGGTCGGCAAAACCTGCCACGCTCTTCGCCGTCTGAGCCGTACAAACTGCAATCTGTGCCAACTGAGCGGCATCGGGCATCGGGGTCACAGCCACGTCGCCCATCACAAGCACACCTTCCTCGCCATACTGAGGCGTCTGGGTGATGAGCAGCATCGCACCGCTCACGCACGTGATGCCTGGGGCACACTTGATAATCTGCAAGGCAGGACGCAACGTGTCACCCGTTGTCGAGAGCGCACCAGAGATTTGTCCGTCGGCATCGCCACTCTTGATGATGAGGCAGCCGAAATAGAGTGGGTCGAGCACCTGTTGGCGAGCCTTCTCAATGGTCATGCCCTTCTTCTGGCGGAGCTGGAAGAGCAGTTGCGCATACTCTTCCGTCTTCTCCGACGTGGCGGGGTCGATGATGGTTGCCTTGTCCACGTTCTTCAGCCCCAATTTGTCAGCCAAAGCAAAAATTTCGTCCTTGTTGCCGATGAGAATAATATCGGCGATGTCGTCGGCCAGACACCTGTCGGCGGCAGTCAGAGTGCGCTCCTCCAGCGATTCGGGGAGCACGATGCGCTGCTTATTCGCTTTCGCACGCGCAATAATACTTTCAATCAGTGCCATAATATTTTATTTTACGATTTGACAATTTTCAATTTACAAATCCCTTGTCTTCATCTGTAAGATGACGAGCGCACAAAGATACGATTTTCTTCCGACTTTACAAAGCGGCAAAAGAAAAAACACACCTTTTCCGCATCGGACACGAAAAAAAGCGAGGGTTTTGTCACTAACCACGAAGAGCTTTCTTCACATACACCTTGTGGCTGCCATTCCCCACCGTACTGATGTCAATCGTGGGGTCGAGAGCCAAGGCACGCAATTCCTTACAAGCAGCGCTATGCGACATCCCGTTCATCCGCGCATAATCGCTCACCTTCATGAAAGGGTGCTCCGACAGATAATCAAGCGCAATCCGATACCGATCCCTCAGCGTGGTTCGCGCCTCGACGATTCGTTTCACACTACCCACCTTGTGCAGTTCTATCTGCCGCCGCAGCCGTGCCATCCATCCCGCATCGGGAATAAAGTTGATACCTTTGATATAGACACCATTCGTGTCATATCGCTCTCCATTTTGCCTCACTTCCTCCGTAGCGTGTCCCGTCTTCATGCCCAGAGCGATGTTGAACGTGCCCAAGCCATCCACCTTCACAGAATGGCCATGCATCAGATAGTGATCCATTTCCGCCACCACCTCGGCCACCACGCCCTCCAACGTTCCCACGCCGTAGCTGGTTCGTTCAGCCAAGTTTTTCATAAAGAAATCGTTGTCAATCTGCGAACAATGTGTAGCCTTCGGATAGACCTTCCGTTCCCCCGTCTTGTGTATATCGGGCATTTCCTGAAATGTGTATTCCATATAGTTGTTTGGTTGTTTAGTCGTTTAGTTGTTTGGTTGTTTAGTCGTTTAGTTGTTAAGCCGATACTCAGAATTTGTTTTTTTGAAAAATATTTCGTAACTTTGCATCGAGAATTTGAGTACGACCTTCACGAAAGGTGCTTTCGCCACCCTTTTCGCCACAAAGATACATCTTTTTCCGCGAAAGCACCAAACACCACTTACAAATTCTTCTACAATCTCCACAAATCTTTCTTATATTTGCGCAAATTCTTCTTCAATTTGTACAAATCCTACTTATATTCTAAACTCTCTTACGGCTTACCGTATAAGCGGTGACGGGCAAAGCGTAATACCCTTCACGGGCAGAGGGTGGCACACCGTACCTTCATACCCAATGGCACTTTCAAACGAATGGGGGGATGATGTAACCTCGTTGTAAACAATGGAAACATGAGGAAAGGTAAGAATGGAGAATTTGGCGTATCTTTGCAGCACGAAACTTAACACCAAAACTTATGAAGAACTTGTTTACCAAACTGATGCTGGCGGTGCTGCTCTTGGGAGCCACGCTGGCTGTGTCGGCTCAGGAACGCCGACCTGTTGATTCACAACATCCCCTTTGGCTCGTCCATGTGGACGTGTGGAACAAAGCCGACCCTCAGAAGATTATCGACCTGATTCCAGAGGATGTGCGACCTTACGTGTGCATGAACCTCTCGCTGTCGTGCCAGTATGACACCGAGAAGAATGTGTACAAGATGCCACAAAATGCGGTGAAGACCTACAAATCGTGGGGTACGGTGTGCCAGCAGAATGGCATGTGGTTCACTTGTCAGCCAGCCAGTGGCGGACACACGCACATCCAAGACAACGACTTGGAGACATTTGAGTATTTCTTCAAGGCATTCCCCAACTTCCTCGGATGGAACTATGCGGAACAGTTTTGGGGCTTTGACGAAGCGAACGACAAGAGTAGCAGTCCTCAGGCTTCACGCATCGCCCTGTTTGCAAAATTGGTGCCGATGCACCACAAGTATGGCGGCTTCCTGACCGTCTCGTTCTGCGGCAACATTTGGAGCCATCTGCTCAACCCCGTGGGCATGATGAAGCGTAACAAGGATTTGCTGAAGGCTTGTCAGAATTATCCCGAAGCTATCCTGTGGCTCTACAAGTACACCACCTCTTCTTGCTTCTACAACAACGAGAGCGTCACATTCTCGCCTTTCATTTCGGGCTTGGCCAAAAACTACGGAGTGCGCTACGACAACTGCGGCTGGAACGGTGCGATGGATGCCTTGCTGGGAGAGAACCACGGGAAGAAATATCCCGTAGCGGCTGGTATTGGCACGGTGATGGAGCAGACGTGTGTGAATGGTGGTGCCGTATGGGATGGTCCTGAGCTGATTTGGACGGAGGACTTCCAGAACCTCAACAACTCGACGGTGAGCGGTTACACACGCCGCAACTGGGGCACTTTCCCTGGATTCCGCAACGCATGGATAGACATGTTCCGCAAGATTATCGATGGAACGATGTACATCCCTACCCGTGAAGAGGTGGTGAAGAAGACCAAGATTGTGGTCGTCAACGATGTCAGCTCTGGCAACGACGAGCAGAAGTACGCCGCTTGGGGCGACCTCTACGACGGACTCTACAAGCAGGCTGACCCCTTCAACCGAGGCAACGGGCAATGGATGGACAACTTCTGCTACTTCAAGAAGACGGGACGCTACGGTGCCATCCCTGTGTGCATCGGGCTGTACGACGATTTGGCAAAGTCCATTCCTGTACAAGTGAAGAAGAGTGCCTACACTTCTCGTTGGAGCAGCCAGACGAGGAAGGTGGCCGATTTCAACAAGCAGTACCCTGAAGTGAGCACGGGTGACCTCTATGTGAACCGCTTCAAGAACCAGCTGGTTACCTACACACCCTATACCTACATGAACAAGAAGACCACGGCCTCAGCAGAGATTCCGTTGGAATATAACACCTGCGAGAAGCTCCAGCTGACGTGGGGAAAACTGAGCAGCGGCATCATCCATGAGTATGCCGACAGCATCACGTTCTACCTGAACAACTACCGCATCGACACGACCACAGTGACGCTCGACAAGGTGGTCGTGACGGGAGCTTCGTCAGAGCCGACCTACACGATGAAGAAGCGAATGGATGCGAGGACGAATGCCACGACAGAATGGGATGCCGAGACAGGCACGTTCACACTGAATGTGAAGCACTGTGGCCCGGTGGATGTCGTGCTCTATTGTGCTGGTGCAGCTACGGAACGCAGCACGGATGTAGTGTCGTCTGAACCACTGCCATTGCCCAAGCAACCAGAGGTTTATCGTGGTCCCATCACCATCGAGGCAGAGGATATGGACTTCAAGAGCATCAAGAGCTGTGTGACCGACCCCTACGGATGGTATCCGAATGTGCGCGGTCATGCTGGCAACGGTTTTGCTGACATGGGCACGAACACCAGTGGTGCATTGCGTCATGTGCTGAATACGACAGAGGCAGGAGATGGTCGGGTAGCAATACGTTACACGTCGCCTTCGAAGATTGCCACCATCGCCGTGAGTATGAACGGCAGTCGGAAGGCTGTACGTCTGGAGAAGACCCAAAGCAACGAATGGAAACGCGCCTTTGTGGATGTTACGATGAAAGAAGGCGCCAACACCCTCATCATCACTAACAGCGGTGGCACGGGCATCTATATCGACAATGTGACCTACCTCCCTGCTGGTGCAGAAGACGAGAAGTACAGCGTGACCATCCGCGAGGCCGAGCACGGTTCTGTCATCGCCGACGTGAATGAGGCTGCTGAGGGCGAGACGGTGACGCTAACCGTCGTACCAGAAGAAGGTTATGTTCTGGAATCGCTGCAAGTAATTAACTCGGTGTACTTTACGATGAACAAGTACATCCCTGTAGAGAAAGGCAGCAACACCGTTACTTTCATCATGCCTGACGAGGGTGTGACCCTGCAACCCGTCTTTGCTGACCAGACAGCGGTGTATGTCCTTGACTTCAGCAGCGTTCTTTCGGGCACCCTCCCACAAGGTTGGCGCGCAGTGCAGGAAAACAACGATGTTCACCAATACCCGAATAGCTATACGGCAGGTGGTCGCACGTTTGCTGGTTTCACGGGTTATCAGGGGAAGGCACTCTACTGGCGCGAGGGCTATGCTGATTACGGTGCCCAGAGTGCCTATCGTTTGGCGCTCGAAGCGGGTTCCTATAAGCTCACGTTTGCCACTGCGGCATGGAAACTCACCCCGAAGTATAAGGTACAGATTCTGGACACAAAGGATAATGTAGTGGCAGAGTCAGCCACTTACACCGCCACACCAAACGCCAATGGCAATATGGGAGCCAACCTCACCGCTGCCAAGACCTATGAGCTGCCGTTCACCATCGATCAGAAGGATAACTACATCATTCGTTTCGTCAACATGAGCAACAGCAGTGGCTACGACGAGTATCTGCTTTTGGAATGCCGTATCAACACGATGGGAACGCCTGACGGTATCGAGGGTATCAGTTTGGCTGACGATGCACCGACCGTTGGTATCTACAGCATCACTGGTGCCAAGCTGAACGCTCTGCAACATGGGGTGAACATCATCCGCACGGCAGACGGAAAGACCCGAAAAGTATTGAAGAGATAAGAAAGTGAAAAGTGAAGAGTGAAAAATCTAAATTACTCGCCATCTCAAGGAGAAATAGAGACATCTCTTTTTCCCATCATACAACGAGAGGCTGTGCCGACGTTTTGGCACAGCCCCTTTTGTTCATTCGCGCTTTGTCAGTTTCCCCTCATCGGCACTTCGTTAGTCCTATGGATTGGCTGACATTCAGCCATTTCCGTCATTCTCTCCCGTCAAATTCAGAAGATTGTTCACCTTGATGTTGATATTCTTGAGACTACACATCTCGCGAATCTCTCCATTGGGAAAGAAACGAATGTACTTGCGTGTGATGGTGTCGGCATTCGCCTCATCCACCGTTTTTGCCACTTTGCTGTTGAGCTTGATGCCGAACGAGCCGAGACCCGCCACCTGCACAGAGTGCCCGTTCATGCAGAAATAATTGACAGCATCAAACAGCGCCTCCTGTGCCAAGGCCACCGTGCTTTCCGGCACGTGGGCAGCCTTGGCGGCGTAGGCAATGATGCCCTTGCGGTCGATGACGGGGCAGCGCATCATTTGCAGTTTGTACACTTCGGGCTTTTCTTCCAAGTAACCCAACTTTTGCTTCTTCGGATAAAAGAAGATAGCACCTTTTGATTGGTTTTGAATGGTTGTTGAAGCAATCATAACTTAAACAATTTTAAATAGTTAATAATATAAAACCTGTAAATTCTTTTTATTCCGTCACACTGAGTGTCGTCTGTTTCTGAACCTCCACCCTGCGAGCCAGGTCTGTCAACTCGCTGTTCGACTGGAAGCCAATCGTGGTCTTTTTCACCGTATCAGCCTTACACTCATCGAAAGTCTTTGCCACCTTCGTGCTGACTTTCAGGTAGAATGCGCCAAAGGCTGTAAATGACACTCTGTGCCCATTGATGACGAAGAAGGAAATAGCCTGCCCTATGGCCGTCACACACGAGAGCACCGTGCTCTTTGGCAGATTGGTTGACCTACTGATGTACTCAATGAGCGCATTTTCGGTGATGACTGGGTAGGTGAGCTGTTGAACTTTGTACACCTCAGGCTTCTCCTCTAAATAGTTAAGTTTCACTTTTGCAATACGATACTTAATTGCCATAATCTAAAAAATTTTGAAGTTATACATTATTTTAATAAACACTAATTTTCCATTTCTTCCAGAAGATTCCAGTTCTCCTCCTCAAAATCAGTAGGGGTCTGTTCTGCCTCGTTGACATACACGAAATCAGCACTCTTGCTGATGGTGAGCGTGACACTGCCCATCTTCTTAAGGTCCAGCACACCTTCCATGAAGCTCTGATAGAGGAATCGCGACAACGCATCCATCGCCTTTTCACAGCCCTCCATTCCATAGTTCCCTCTGAACCCTGTGCCCAGAATGATGCTGCCAGCTGCCACATCCGACGGCGTTTCCCCTGCCTCGAAACGTGCGTTGTGATAAGTGCCCCGACACGACACCCTGAGATTGTAGTGCGTGTCCTCAAAAACACTCTTCATTCGATAACTCCCCTCGGGCAGAGCCAAGAGATACTTGCTCATGGTGGCAGCCCCCTCGGGGTCGCGAGCCTCCAACGTGTAGCACTCAAACGTGCTTCCTTCAATACTAAGATGACCTTTCGTCACCTTCTTGTTTCCGTAGAAACGTTCTAAATTAATCTTCATTGTTTTATTTTTTAAGAGTTGGATGCAAAAAAAGTTTGCACCCAAAACCAGTGCGAGAACTGATTTCGAGTGCAAAGTTATATATGGAGAACGCTGCGTGTAGGGACTACAGGGGGCTACAATAGAGACTACAATCAATCATCTTTGGTACTTTCGATTAATTTATGTGCAATTTTGTCAGAAAAAGGCCTGATAAGTGATGCCAAAAGCTTTGCATCTTCTTTCGTTTTTGGATTGTCAAAATCGATGCCGTTCCTGATGGACTGACGCAGCGATTGGGCTGATTTACCACTCACCATGCCAATGAACTTGGCCAGCGCATTTTGGTTGAGCTTGTTGTCGATGCTCAAGTCAAAGAGGGTCGTGAACAAGAGAATCAGCTGCCGATTGGTCAATTGTCCTTCCTCGTCAGCTTCCTCTTCATTCCCCTTTTCTTCACTTGCCGAAAGCTCCTTTACTGCCTTCTTCCTGTCCACGTTCAGCTTCAGCCCGTCGTTCTGTTCCATGCTCCCCGTCCTAATCATCTTCGCCAAAAAAGGAGGCATTTTACCTGTACTGATGAGATTGACAATCTCCTCTGATAAATGTTCGTCGCTATTCATGTATGATTGTATATATGGAAAATAATCTTTGTCCCAAATTTCGGAGTCCTGGCTGATTTTTTTCAGTTCCCACCTTTTCTGTTCTCTGTCAAAGCGGACGAGAAGTTTGCCCAAAGGGTCTATTCCAATCCCCAATGATTGTCCATGTGTCGGCTTCATGTCTGTTTGTACAGACAAAAGATGCTCTGGCAAACCAATAACCGCCATCACCATCCAAATCATGTCTGTCGCTTGTCGGACAACTTCATGATTCCTCCTTCCCCTTCCTAACTCTCGGCAAGCTTTATAGAGTAATCCATCAATCTTCCCCAGAAAAAAGTCTTTTCGAGGTTCTCCTTTCTTTACTGCATCGAGGATAAAAGTGTAGCAATAAAACAACTCTTCCTCCGAAAGGAAGAATCTTTCCATCTCCTTTTGGATGAGCTGAATCAACGGGCGCATCATACGGAACATCTCATGGTTTTCATATTCAGTGAAAATCATGCGTGCATTTATTCTGATGAAAGGAAAAGTTTGTGCCCAAATATCTTCTTTTAGCATACCTTGTATAAATAATGTGAAAACATTCTGGTGACAAAGATAGTGCTTTTATCCCATTTCTCCACCATCTTTTCCCGTCTTTTTTCTCCTCGTACATTGTTTAGCCCTTGACAACTACGAAGCGTAGCCTCTCTACACCCTCAATCATATTGCCTTACAAGGCAACCACACATAGCCTTGTATGACACCCCAACGTAGCCCTGCAATCCAACCTTGCATATTCTTATTTGACCATTTTGTATAACCCTATTCGACCATGCCACGTAGCTCTGCTCGACTACCTCGCATAACCCTATTTGACCACTTCGTGTGGCCTTATTCGACCATGCCACGTAACTCTGCATGAGCACCTTGCATAGCTCTACATGACTACCTCATGTAGCTCTGCAAGGTAATCTCACGTAGACCTTCAAGCCAACGCTACGTAGCCTTGCACGATCATGATGCGTAGCCCTTCACGATCATGTAACGTAGCCTTGTGCAATCATGAAGCGTAGCCTTGCATGATTTAGACCTTGTCTCCGTTGCCTTTATGGTCAAATTGACCTACATCAAACAATCCTTTTGAAGCTGACCACCTATTTTTCTTTCCAAAAGTTTGGAAATAAGGAATAAGTTATCTACATTTGCAATGTTTTGGGAGGTGTGTTACTGTCCGCAAGGACGAATACATGCCGAACGAGACCAAATCCAGTAGCCCGATGGACGAGTGTGGCGGTGGTCGCAGGGTGTCCATCCATGCAAGGCGACAGGGTTATGTTTTACATTTGGGTTTGACGCATCGCGGTTGTGCCTCGTGCAGACAGTCAGCCGCCTTTCGTCAAAAAAGGACGTTTACGAACGTTGGTCTTCAGATTCCTAAATCTGGTAAATTTAGAAGCATTATATGAAGATGACGCAATCGGAACGTCCACGTGGGTGATTTATCCACTAATCACTTCCAAGCTATTATTGTATAGGTACGTATGTGCTTATATATAATGTGTGGTGATTGTTGTATATAATCCCCTGGCGTGGGCTAACTGGTTGCTAATCTCATGATTGCGGTTTACCAGAGCCTGAAACAGGGATTAGCAGAGTAACAGCAACTCACGCCCTTTTCATATCTATTAACTTTAATGCCGAAAGTCGGAGTTGGACGAGTAAGCGACCTAAATAACCATGACAGTATATACTGTGAAATTTAACTATGGCGATGAGGTTCATCAGTACACAAATCCTGATAGTCCTGAAAATCGGACAAAAGACACTAATCCTGAGATTCTGAAGGATTTAGCAGCAATGTTAATTCGAGCGTATCATGCGGTGAATCCCGACTTGGAAGAAAAATACCCATCCAAAGTACAACTCTTCCGAGGTGACGAGTGCATTTTGGCGTGTGATGATTTGACAGAAAAAAGTATTAACCGAGTAAATTGATAATTTATGAAAAAAAAACGAGTTGGACATAAAACTGTCTGATGAAATCAAGGCAATAATACTTGCAGACATTTCCTATTCTGTTTGCAAAGGCAAAACTATAAAAGAAGTTAATATACCTGTAATTGTCAAAAAACAATGAAAACAGAAACTCTTAAAACTTATGATAGCGGCACTGGGAGTGCTGCTGCCACTCAATGCAAAAGCGTATTATGTCGAAATAGGTGACATCCGTTACAATATTGTTAACGAGTTACAAATTGCAAAAGTGGCAGGGAACATTTATACTGGTGAGGTTATCATTCCCGAATCTTTTACATTCGAAGGTGTGACTTACAGCGTGACAAGCATCGGAGATATGGCGTTCTATGGGTGTAGCGGCCTGACATCCATCACCATTCCCAACAGCGTGACAAGCATCGGAGTAAGGGCGTTCTATGGGTGTAGCGGCTTGACCTCCCTCACCATCCCCAACAGCGTGACAAGCATTGATGGCGATGCGTTCAGTGGCTGCAGCGCTCTGACCTCCCTCACCATTCCCAACAGCGTGACCAGCATCGGTGGCGGAGCGTTCTCTGGCTGTAGCGGCTTGACCGCCATCACCATTCCCAACAGCGTGACAAGCATTGATGGCTATGCGTTCTCTGGCTGTAGCGGCTTGACCGCCATCACCATTCCCAACAGCGTGACAAGCATCGGAGAAAGGGCGTTCTATGGGTGTAGCGGCCTGACCTCCATCACCATCCCCAACAGCGTGACAACCATTGGACCTGGTGCGTTCTATAATTGTAGCGGCCTGATCGCCATCACCATCCCCAGTAGCGTTACAAACATCGGATGGTCTGTGTTCGAGGGCACTCCATGGTATAACAATCAACCTGACGGACTGGTGTATGCCGGCAATGTGGCCTATAAATATAAGGGTGCAATGCCCTCCAACACTACCATCGCGCTGAAAGAAGGGACAGTAGGTATTGCAGGCGCGTTCTATGGCTGTAGCGGCCTAACCTCCATCACCATCCCCAACAGCGTGACTAGCATCGGAAACCAAGCGTTCTCTGGCTGTAGCGGCCTGACCTCCATCACCATCCCCAGTAGCGTTACAAACATCGGATTGTCTGCGTTCGAGGGCTGTAGCGGCCTGACCTCCATCACCATTCCCAACAGCGTGACAAGCATCGGAAACCATGCGTTCAGAGGCTGTAGCGGCTTGACCTCCATCACCATCCCCAACAGCGTGACAAGCATCGAAGACAATGCGTTCTATGGCTGTAGCGGCCTGACCGCCATCACCATCCCCAGTAGCGTTACAAACATCGGATGGTCTGCGTTCGAGGGCTGTAGTGGCCTGACATCCGTTGTTTCTGAAATAGAAGAACCTTTCACTTTTGGTAAGTATGCTTTTTATGACATTTTCTCCAATTGTGTTCTGACAGTCCCATACGGAACCAAAGATGCCTATATCGCCAAAGGGTGGACAACCGATGTGTTTAAAGGTGGTATTGTGGAAGCGAATCCCAGATGTGAAACTCCTACCATCGCCCTTGCGAACGGAAAACTAACAATTGACTGTGCGACGGAAGGAGCTAAATATGTAGTGCATTGTTCCGCGAATTTCGACGGCACACTAACGGAAAATGAGCTGAATCTGCCAGAGGTGGTCGGCCTCACGGTCAGTGTGTATGCCACAGCACCCAACCACGAAAATTCGGAAACGGTGACAGAGACGTTCTCTTGGCCAATGGATTTAGAGGGTGACTTGAACGGTGACGGTCTCGTGAACATCAGCGACGTGACCAAACTCGTGAACATGATTTTGGGAAAGGAGTAGGGGAGTGTCACTTGAAGATGTTGAACAGGCCTATCTGGTCGAGGAACACGAGGCTGATGGCAATGGGGGCGATGTAGCGGAGGGAGAAGACGAGGAGCTTGAAGTAGGGGGTCTTCAGGTCGCCACCGTTGCTGATTTCGTCGCGATAAAGTTTGCGGTCAAGCACCCAACCAGCGAAAATGCTGATGAGCATTCCGCCGATGGGCAGGAGCACCATGCCTGAAAAGTCGTCGAACATGGAGAAGATGTTGCGGTCGAGGAGCGTGATGTGGCTCAAAGGACCGAAGGAAAGGGAACAGAGAACTCCCAACACCAAGATAACTGCCGTGACGATGGTGGCACCTTTTTTGCGGCTCATGCCGAACTCTTCGGTCACGTAGGCTGTTGCCACTTCGTGTAGCGATATGGCGCTGGTGAGTGCCGCTACGAACAGCAGGAAGTAGAAGAGTGAGGAAAAGATGACGGCTAAGAACGTGCCATCGCCTAATGCCTGTTGAAACACATTGGGCAACGAGATGAACGTGAGGCCAGCACCTACTCCCACTTCGTTGGGATTCATGCCGATGTTGAACACTGAAGGGAAAATGATGAAACCTGCCATGATGGCTATCACGGTGTCGATAAAAGCCACGTTGATGGCCGACTTGGCCAAAGGGGTCTTCTTGTCAAAATAGCTGGCGTAGGTGCAGAGGCATCCCATGGCAAGGCTCAAGGAATAGAACGCCTGTCCCATGGCTTGCAGCACCGTCGCGCTGGTCACCTTGCTCCAATCGGGTTTCAAAAGAAACTGAATGCCTTCAGATGCACCAGGGAGCATCACGGAACATACGGCCAAAAAGACGGTGATGACGAACAGGGTGGGCATCATCAGCTTGGCTGACTTCTCAATGCCTGACTGCACCCCACGGGTGATGACATAATGAATGACTCCGATGAACACGAGCAGCCACAATGTCGGTATCCAAGGGTTGGATACGAACTGCTCAAAGATGTTCCCGTACTCTTGCGCAGGCACTTCATAGAAAGCGTTTGTCACCGAAAGAAACGTGTAGTGCATGGTCCACGCTCCCACCACGCTGTAATAACACAGGATGAACCAGCCCGTGAAGACACCTAAGCGTCCCACCCATTTCCAGGGCGACCCGTTGGAGACGATACGGAACGCTCCAGCCGTATTGGCATGGGTGTAGCGACCAATGAGGAACTCACTAATCATGATGGGCAGACCTAACGCGATGATACACAGCACATAGATGATGATGAACGCTGCACCACCATTTTGTCCTGTCTCAATAGGGAAACGCCACACATTGCCCAATCCCACTGCCGAACCAGCAGCCGCGAGAATGGCTCCTACTTTCGAGCCGAAATTTTCTCTCTCCATATTTTATCCACATAGATAAGGCCTACTGTTGCAATCAACGCTCCAACAGCATCTGCCTCGAAGTCAATCCAATCGCCCGAGCGGCAGGTGGTAAGATGGGCTTGTACCAGTTCCATCAAACCGCCAAGGAGAATGGGATAGAGCAACATCGCCCACCAATAGCTCCGTGGGATGGGTCGCTTGCCTAAAACCGCTCTGTCTGTCCACATCACGAAGCTCAAAACCCCATACATCACCATGTGTACCCACTTATCGATGAGAGGCACATCGCCCAACGGTGGATTTTCGGGGATGGGGATGGTGCTTAACACGACGATGACCACCGAAACGATGGTGGTCAGTATGTAATCTTTCAACTTCATAACCGTTCTGTAGCGTCGTTCGATTGTTCAAACTCCACTTCCTCCTTCCACAACTTATAGGGACGGCGAAGCATATACTTATTATAATAGTGATAATCACCCGTCACCTCCTTACCAAGGAAGTCGGGCTTCTCGTAAGGCTCATCCTCGCTCTCCAACTCAATCTCTGCCATCACCAACCCCTCATTTTCACCGAAAAACTCATCTACCTCTATCGTGTGTTTGCCGTTCTTGATGAGGTAACGGTCTTTATTCACGCGCCCTGGCATACACAATTCCAGCATCTTGCGGGCATCCTCCAACGGAACCTCTGTCTCGAACTCGTACCGTGCAAAGCCATCCTTCTGCGACGGCCCCTTGATGGTCAAGTAGCCCTTATCGTCGCGAATGCGCACCCGCACTGTCTTCCCTGGCTCCGTCGCGAAATATCCCTGCTCAATGTGCGTCTTGCTATATGCAAAAGGTTTCCACTCGCCCTTCACAAGAAACTTACGTTCTATCTCTTGATGTAACATAAAAGTAAAGTTTTACCTCTCATCCGAGAACTCCATCAAGTACGCCTTAATGAACCCATCCAGCTTACCGTCCATCACACCGCCCACATCGCTCGTCTGGTAGTTCGTGCGGTGGTCTTTCACACGGCGGTCATCGAACACATACGAGCGAATCTGGCTGCCCCACTCTATCTTCTTCTTGCCAGCCTCCACCTTCGCCTGTTCTGCCATGCGATGCTGCAACTCCTTGTCGTAGAGCATCGAGCGCAACAGCCTCAGGGCATTCTCCTTGTTCTTCGGCTGGTCACGCGTTTCCGTGTTCTCAATGAGGATTTCCTCCTCCTCACCCGTGTAAGGGTCTTTATACTGATAGCGCAGACGCACACCCGACTCCACCTTGTTCACGTTCTGTCCACCAGCACCACTGCTTCGGAACGTGTCCCACGAAATCCGAGCCTGCTCAATCTCCACGTTAATCGTGTCATCGACGAGCGGCGTGACAAACACACTCGCAAACGAGGTCATGCGCTTGCCCTGAGCATTATAGGGACTGACACGCACCAAGCGATGCACCCCATTCTCACCCTTCAGGTAACCATACGCCATGTCGCCCACAATCTCCATCGTCACCGTCTTGATGCCCGCATCCTCTCCGTCTTGGAAGTTGCTGATTGTCACCTTATAACCATGCTGCTCCGCATACCGCTGATACATACGCATCAACATCTGCGCCCAATCCTGCGCCTCCGTACCGCCAGCACCAGCATTAATCTTCAGCACAGCATCCATGCCGTCAGCCTCGCCACGCAACATATTCTTCAGTTCCAAATCCTCGATAAGCTTCAGCGCATGAGAATAATATTCATCCACCTCCTCTTCGGTGCTCATCTCCTCCTTATAGAAGTCGAAAGCCACCTCCGTATCGTCCGTTGCCGCCTTCACCTCATTGTAGCCATCAATCCACCGTTTCAAGTCCTTCACCTTCTTCATCTGAGCCTCCGCTGCCTTCTGGTCATCCCAAAAGCCAGGAGCCTGAGTGCGAAGTTCCTCCTCCTCCACTTCCATCAATTTACTCTCAATCTGCAAATAGCGGTGCAAAGCCTCCGTCCTGTCCTTAATGTCCTTCAGTTGTTCTGCTGTAATCATAATAAGTCAATTTAAGTTTCGCATGTTATCATTCAACGCAGAGTCACAGAGATTTTTTATATCGTATTGGATATGAGAGTGTACAGAGAGCAGCCCTGCTGCTTGCAGAGGACACAGAGACCTGTGCACAGCTCTGCGCACTCTGCGAAAT
>CADCDP010000034.1 GCA_902800305.1 uncultured Bacteroidales bacterium | reverse complement strand
AATTGTTTGATTTTTCCCATTGTTTCTACTCCTATATATAATAGAACGTAGAAAATGGAATTTTATTTTGTGTAAATTAATTTTGAACACTTACTTATCTTATCAGATATATCTATTTGGTCTTTTAAAGAATAACACCAAAAATCCGTATATTCATCTTTTGTTAAAATTTTATCATGTATGCTATCTAACGTTTTCTGTTGAAACGATTCCACCATCATAATAAAGAACGTTAATAGGTCTGTATCTTTGCTTTCTTCAGTTAATTTGACAAAGTCTTTGTGAAAACAAAATTTTTCAGGGTTTAACGCCTTAAATTCAATAAGTGCAACACGATTCATATCTTTATCATGAATCGACATGTCAACCATTGCAGATTGTCCATTCTCATCATCTTTCTGAGGATTTTTCTTATCGCCAAATGAGTATTTATACGTTGTTGGCGTTTCCACAGAATAGAACAAATCACACTGATTATAGTTACAATATTGATTGAATTCTTCAATAAAAACCTGCTTTAATTCTTGTTCACTTACTCTTATTCTTATTTCCTCATTTTTTTCTTTTCTGTAATGAGGGAATATCAGTCTTGTCCTAATTTTGGAATCATAACACATGTTCTTTCCCTCTTGTCGACACTGATACACTTTCCCAATCTGTGTAAATGTTTTTGACACAATTTCATTGATAACGTCTTTGATCTCTTTTGGTTCCATAATCTCATTTATTTATAAACATTTAACATACTATTAATTCTCTCTTTCATTTCTTCTCTCAACGTCACAGGTTCCAGCACCTCTACCCTATCTCCCATTGCCAACAACTGGCTGATGAGTTCGGGGGTGATGCTGACCCTGTAGGTGAATTCGGCAAACTCACCATACTTCGACCTGCTCTCCGACTGCGATTTGTGCAGGGGAGATGAACGAATATATTCCACTTGTTTGCCGTATGCGCGAATTTTTACGTCTGTGACAGGGTTCTCGTCGTTGACATACACACCTACCGTATTGGCATAATACTTTTGGGCATCAAATTTGTAAGGCATTTTGAAATGCGTTTTCGTAGCATGCACGTCGTTCATCCTGTCCAAACCTAAGGTGCGAATCGCATCCTTTTCCTTCACATACCCCAGCAGATACCAACGACGATTGTATGCTTTCAAGGCGTAAGGTTGCACATGAAGTGTTTCCATCGGTGCATCATGCTTCTGGTAATCAATTTCCAGTTCCTCATTCTTTTGCATTGCCTGAATAATAGTCTTCGCCCATTCATGACCTTTCGACATCTTCTCCAACAAGATTCTGTCCCTCATCTTATAATCCACGAGGAAATCCTTGGGGATGTTGTACTGATTGAGCAACCACTTTTGAGGTTTATTGAAATCCAATGCCTCTGGATTCTGCACATAGTAGGTATTATTTGTTCTATTGCATTCGATGTTAACACCAAACATCTCTTTCACCCCATCCTCATGTTCATGGAAAGTGCGCAATGGCAACTTACCACTACCATTAGGGTCAATTTCCCATAGTTCTGCAATTTCCTTATAAGTAAGAGGATGGTCGCTGGTAAGCAAAATATTCAACAACCAAATGTAACGATAATAGGTCTTACTACTCATATAACAATAGGTTTTAGTTGGTCGCAAAGTTAAAGATGTTTTCCGAAAAAAACATTTTCGAAGGCAAGAAAAATCAAAAAAAGTGGCATTATTTCGCCATTTTATGCGGCATTTTTGCAGAAGATGGTTCAAAATGCCCGAAAAACGCAAAATGAAAAAGGGGGCATTTTCGTATAAGGGAAGAAAAGCCCCTATTGGGCAAATAATAACAATTAAAATTTTAACAACTATGGACAATCAAGCATTTTACAAATGGCAAGAGTCGGTAGGTTATAATGAGGCCTACAAAATCAAGGAAGCGGCTCAACATCTTTTGCACTACAACGACTTCAAGTATGAGGAGTACCTGCCCTACCTCCAATTCATCATCAATGCGCCCGATGGAATCTTCGAGCCTTGGGAGAAGCGCGAGATTATGTCAGAATACAGGAAATATAATGAGTCAAAAAGAAAATAATGAGTGAGTTTGCAAATTTGAATAACCTAATGTTCCCAGGTTTGCCGCCTGGGAACAATGATCATCGTTTTCCTACTGCCAGCAAGACGATTCACAATGAGACAGTACCCACGCCTTCTCTGCCTGATGGTTTCACGGATGCTAATGTTTATCTGCGTCACCTCGTCCATGAGGGAGTAAGAAATCATTATGGTTATCTAATACCCAACAATGTGGAGGAACGAATCGAGCAGGAGCTATCTCTTATCGAGCAAAAGGGATTGGCTGATTATATCCTCTTCATCTGGAACTCCATGAAGACAGCAAGGGAGTCTTTGAAGTCCTGCCTTATTGTCGATCTTCATGGTAGAACCTCGTGTTGTATAGTGAATTATCTGCTGGACATCACCTGCATCAATCCCATAGAACATCATCTCCCCTTCGAGTTGTTTGTCGATGAGACAGCGAATTACATTCCCAACATCCGCATGGATGTGGATAGTGATAACGCCAACGAGTTCATCACGCTGATGGAGAAGAAGTATGGCAACCAGATGGCACCCTTGTTTTTTGAATACACAAAACCCAATGGTCAGAGAAAGAGGAAAATCCACTATGACCAATGGGTCATTGCCAACAGGGACATCAGCAACTTGCTGCCCATGTTTGAGGTGTATGACGAGAAGAGAGGTGAAAACGTCCTGTGTCCCATCTACAGCCAACGTGATAAAATGAAAATCTATGAGAAAGGCGCGATGATACAATCCATCATGAATTGGCAACCACTTGCTGTCCTTAACAGAATGCTGGGCAAAATCAAGCCTCATGCGTCGAATGCCGACCGACTGCGATTCTTGAAGGAGATTCCTTTGGACGACCCTGCCACGATGGATTTGTTCCGTACGGGCGACACAGAAGACATCTATCTGTTTGATGCACCAGACATACGTGAGTACCTTGTCTATCTGCATCCTGACACCCTGATGGATTTATTGACGCTCAACTCGCTACACACTCCGTCCAATCGGAACACCCCATTGCTTCAGGAGTTTCTGCTCAGAAAAAAATCAGGTAAAGCTATCCATTACCCCCTCCCAGAGATGGCAGAAGTGCTCGATGAAACGTATGGACTTCTTCTCTACCCAGAACAGCTCATGCTCTTGGCGCACAAACTGGGCAATCTTTCCCTATTCGATGCCTACACTTTAAGCATCTCTATGGGAAGGGTTCGCAGAGATCACGATGTGGTGATGAACCACTATCTGCCCAAGTTCATAGAAGGCGGCTGTGAGAAAGGTTATCCCAAAGACCTGCTGGAACAACTCTTCACCACGTGGTGGCAATATGGAGGTTTCGCCAAGATTTTCCCTAAATGTTCTGATATGGGATTAGTGCTGACCAATTATCAAATGGCATACCTAAAGGCGCATTATCCCAAGGAGTGGACAGAACAGCAAATCCTCACCAACATCTTTCGCCGTTAATTAAAATGTTTACGCTAGAAAAAATTGACTTTGTATCAACTTTTTCTAGCGTAAGACAGTGTCAGCAACATCCGTCAGTCGCATTTTACCGTCAGCAACGCGAAGTTTCAAAGCGTGACAATTTGTCACGGTTTCATTTCCTTCCGCTTTCAAACGTTGTTTTAACTTTCGCCAATAGGCTGTGGCATCCTTACTATCTGAGAGTACACCACATACATCTACTATTATATATATGTGTAGCCTCCCATTTCAGCCCTTTTATAGGGGTTACGACGAAGAGTCTGCGGAAGCACTCTACGTAAGAATGTCTTTTTTATCCAAAACTGCCACTCTTCCGCCCTTTCTTCTTGACAAATGTCAAAATAATAGCATAAACAGTGATTTTAATTACATTTTGCTTTACTAATTCAATATTTAGCTTTACCTTTGCACTGAATTTAAAAATAAACACATCATTATGACACTAAAAGAGGCCAACATCGTAACAATCCTGATGAATAATAATAATCAGAATGAACAGCAGAGCCAGAAGCAGAATCAGGGCTCTCCAATGCTTGCGGTGTGAATCTACCAGTCGGATGAACACAGAGAAATCGAGCACAAACACAAAACACAAACAACACAAACACAACAATGAGGCTGGTTCATAGAGCATGAATCAGCCTCCTCTTTTTTCAAACACATTATTTATTTAATTATATTTATTAATAACATTAAACACAAACACAATGAAAAAGATTGAAGCAATCATCCGCAAGACGAAGTTCGAGGATGTAAAAGAAGCATTGTTGCATTCGGACATTGATTGGTTTGAGTACCACAACGTGCATGGCATCGGACAAAGCCGTGAGGAGCGCATCTACCGTGGTGTGCAATACTCGACAGACGTGATTGAACGTGTGGCACTAACCATCGTTTGCCGTGACCAGTTCGTAGAACCAACCGTGAAGGTCATCTTGAAGGTGGCGCACACAGGAGAAATCGGAGACGGACGCATTTTCGTGAGCGACATGATAGACACATGGAGCATCCGCACAGGAGAGAATGGCGACACCGTTCTGAGAGATAAGAAGTAATTAGTAAATTAGTGAATTGGTAGATTAGTAATTAGTAGATTAGTAGATTAGTAATTAGTAAATTAGTGGATTAGTTTCTCACAAACTACCCCAAAAACAACACAACACAACTATGAACGAAATTGGATTATCACTCGATACCGTATGGATGCTATTAGCAGCCATGTTAGTTTTCTGGATGCAACCAGGATTTGCCTTGTGTGAGGCAGGTTTCACACGTAGTAAGAACTGTGCAAACATCTTGATGAAGAACTTTGTCGATTTCATGTTCGGATCCCTGCTGTTCTTCTTCGTCGGCTTTGGCTTGATGTTCGGCAGCGACCTCCTCGGAGGATTCATCGGCATGCCCAACTGGGGTGACCTCTCTTTCTACGAGGGCGACCTTCCCGTAGAGGGCTTCCTGATTTTCGAGACCGTCTTCTGTGCCACTTCTGCCACCATCGTCAGCGGTGCGATGGCTGAACGTACCAAGTTCTCGATGTATCTGGTTTACAGTGCCTTCATCTCACTCATCATCTATCCCGTGGAAGGTCACTGGACTTGGGGCGGTGGTTGGCTCTGCAACGATGCAGCCGACAGCTTCATGATGACGACCTTCGGCGACGTGTTCCATGACTTTGCAGGTTCTGCCATCGTACACTCTGTAGGTGGTGTGCTCGCCTTGATTGGTGCCATTGCACTCGGTCCCCGTCTCGGCAAGTACAGCAAAGACGGTAAGAGTCGTGCCATCCCTGGCCACAACCTGACCCTTGCAGCCCTCGGCGTGTTCATCCTCTGGCTCGGATGGTTCGGTTTCAACCCAGGTAGTCAGCTGGCAGCCTCTGGCGAAGTAAACCGCATCGCTATCTCTCACGTGTTCCTGACCACGAACCTTGCAGCTGTGGCAGGTGGTGTAGCAACGATGTTCGTCACTTGGCTGAGATATGGCAAACCTTCTCTTTCACTCACCCTCAACGGTATCTTGGCAGGTCTCGTGGGTATCACGGCAGGTTGCGACCTCGTATCGCCCGTTGGAGCTGTCATCATCGGTCTCATCTGCGGTACCGTACTCGTCTTCGCCATCGAGTTCATCGACCACAAGCTGCACATCGACGACCCTGTAGGTGCATCCTCTGTACATGGTGTCTGCGGTATTCTCGGCACCTTGCTGACAGGTTTGCTCTCTACAAGCAACGGTGCATTCTATGGCTTTGGTTGGGGTTTCTTCGGTGCAGAGTGCTTCGGCATCCTCGTTATCGACCTCTGGGCAGCCACCTGTGGATTCATCCTCTTCTACAGCATCAAGAAACTGCACGGCCTGCGTGTAGAGCCTCGCATCGAAGAAGAAGGTCTCGACATCTACGAACATGGAGAAAGTTGCTATAACTAATTTATAATCAACCCTTATATAATAAACCCATTAAAAACTTGAAAGTATGAAAAAGGTATTTAGATTGTTTACCCTCACGGCTCTGTCGCTCTTCGGAGTGACTGCCGTAGAGGCACAAGAGAAAGTAAATGCAACAGTCGAAGCAGATGTTGTCAACCAATACATTTGGCGTGGTCAAGAATTAGGGAACACAGCGTTCCAACCCACTTTGGGCATCGACTACAAGGGTCTTTCCCTCTCCGCTTGGGGAAGTGTAGGACTGACCGACCCAACCGACACGAAAGAGTTTGACCTCACGCTCGCCTACACCATCGGAGGCTTCAACATCGGTGTCACCGACTATTGGTTCAACGCAGGTCTTGACCCCGAAAACCGTTACTTCATGTACGAAGCCCACAGAACCAACCACGTGTTCGAGGCAAACGTTGGCTACGACTTTGGTCTTCTCGCACTACAATGGTACACGAATTTCGCTGGCAACGACGGAGTGAATAAGGACGGCAAGCGTGCCTACAGTTCCTACTTCGAAATTTCGGCTCCGTTCAAGCTCGCCACTTGCGACTGGACAGCCACAGCAGGAGCCGTTCCCTACGCCACAGACTTCTACGGCACCAACGGATTCGCCGTGACCAACCTCGCATTGCGAGCCACCAAAGACATCAAGGTGACAGACTCCTTCAGCATCCCCATCTTTGGTGAAGTGAGTGCTAATCCTTGCAGTCAGAAAGCATACTTGGTATTTGGATTAACTTTGCGTCCTTAATCTCTCATCCAAGTATTTCGTGCCCTCCCCTCCGTCCCTCGTGACGGACGGGAGGGCTTATTGTAGCATAAAAGTAGCAAAAGTTGTCAACCTTCTCCTTCTGTGTTCCTATAAGTTCCTTATGTATTCAAATGGTCCAAGACCTTCTGCACTTCCGTCTTATACTTGCGCGAAATAGGAAGACGGAGATCGTTCAGCACGATGTTCTCACTCTCACGACCTTGACAGGCGGAGATGCGGACGATATAGGAGCGGTGGATGCGTAGGAAGTCGCGGCCTAGGAGGTCGGCCCATGCGGAAATGGGGCGTTTGTTGCGATAGCGGCGGTCATCTGTGGCATGAACCCATGTCTCCGTGTCGCAACTCTCAACATAGAGAATCTCCTTCCTTGGAAGGGTCACTGGCTGACGGTCGCTGACGAAAGTTATTGTCTCTTGGCTCTCGGGCAGATGTCGTTCGATAATACGTCCGAAGAAGTAGTCACCTGCGATGAGAAGCAGGAGCATGGCAAGGAGGAAGACGGGATTGAGTAGCATCGGGGATACGCCGAGTTCGGTAATCAATATTTGGTGGCGGAGGGTGAGGACGGCGGTGTGAGCCAGATGGATGATGAGGAAAGCGAGTGTGAGAATGAACAAAGAGAGACAGCCCAGTTCCCACAGGCTCTGCCGACAGATACTAAAGCGGATATGAGCCAGCAGGTAACGATACAACACGGCAACGGGGAGAAGCGACGTGCCGAGAAAGAGCGCATCGGACAGTGAATAGCCTGCGCTGCAAAGGATGACGGCAAACATGAGCAAGGCCATCGTCCAATAGGTCAAAAGGAGAATGTTTCGTTTCATTGCGCTGCAAAGATAGTTCTTTTCTTCCATTCAAAAGCCATCATAACAATGTAAAATCCGTCTATAGAGGGTTTCTGCACGCAAACAAGGGGTTTAAACCGCAGATTTTTTTGGCAACCCTGCTGAATCGCCGTACCTTTGCACCAGCAGCTGCAAAAAAAACTATTGTTTAACTTAAAAAAGTAACAATTATGACTACACTATCTGAAATGTTTCTGTCGGGCAACATCCTCTTCATGTCCATTCTTACCCTTATGCTTGCTTCGACGTTCTTGGCGGCGTGGAAAGCTCCTGCTTGGCTTCTTGGCGTGGGGCGCATGGCCCTGGCCTCCGGCATCTTTTTTACTTTGCTTGGCTTCTATCAAATTTATGGAGAAGTACAACTTGCGGGTGATGTACCTTTCACAGTTCTTTGTGGTGGATATAAGTGTGCTATCATCACTGCTGCCTACGGTCTTGTCATCTACGTTATATCCATTATTCTTGAAATCTGTAAGAAGCCGAGGATTTAACAAGCCAAGATTCCACATGTGAAGGAAAGAATATGGGGGATAGGCTGCCGTTATACAGTCAATCCCCCAATTTTTATTATAAAGATAAACGGATAGTGCCGTCAGTATATCCGTTCATGTGTTATAACTTTATGATATACTACAGCCCTTCGATTACTTTTCTAACACCAATTACCACAGCGGTTCGTTCTCCCATCCATGGGGAAAGCCCATTTTCTTGACGTTGATTTGTGGATAGGCTTTGAACAAGTTCAACAGTCGGTCTTTAATTTGACTATTGGGTGTGACGCTTTGTTCAAGGTAGAGCAAAGTACATAGCTGTGCGTATAACTTCATGGGTCGTATGTGCCGTGTGTCAACCCATGCAAGCGGCAATCGGCTTGGCATCTGGGGCATGGCGGGATAGCGGCGGTTCCAGGCACGGCCATGGTGAGCACAGCAGTTTCGTAGTACTGTGAGACTACGCATCCAACTCTCCAAGTAAATGTATTGTGGTAGACCGACACTCTTTGCAACTTGTTTTTTCACTTCAACATCTTTCATGTTGGCATATAGTTTAGATAGATTACCGAATGAAACGACCTCTAATGTCTTCCAAACGGGTGGCATGGAGGGGTGTCGTACTTAGCGAAATGTTCTTGTAGGAAGTCCTCCTTAGAACGGTCTAACTCAGTCTTGATGCTGTCGAGGCACGTCTGGAAGATGCTACAGTTGTTGAACTTGGACGCTTCCATAAACCAGAATGCGCCATGTGCCATTGAAAAGAAATGGATGATGCGAGTGCGTAAGGCCACCTCTCTATATCTTGTATCGCCGTGAAGATGATGGAGCGCAGTTCTTTGTCAAAGTTGTAGAGAGAAATGACATTCTCCAATCGTGTACCACTGGCGAATTGATGTGTAGTCTCATCTGTCTCAAAGATTTTCCAGTAACTTGCCAAGCGGAAGTAACTGATGGAAGCAAGTTGTTTCAGTGCATTGTCATCATCATTAACAATGAGACCACGCTGTTTCAGCATGGCAAGCTGTGTGGTGATGTCTGTTGGTCGTTTGTTATAAATCATACTCATATAAATGACGAAGTCCCGCCGTGGTACGCATTGTTAGGAGGCGTGGCGGGAACTATTGGCGCAAAGGTAGTGCTTTTTATTGAATCGACCAAACTTTTTGAGAGCAAATCGCTTTTTGAGCGTTGATTTTGTTGTTTTTTTAAAAGTTAGACATAAAGTGAATGGGTCACATCTTCTTATATATGTTATATGGAAGATTCTTGTTGATGATGGCAAGGACGCGCCAGCGCTTGGTGACGTATGCCTTGGATTTCTGCTTGCGGATGGCGGCGACAATCTGACTGGCGACCTTTTCGACGGGCATCACCCAGAAGAGTCCTTCGCCTTTCGCCATTGCAGTATCGACGAGGCCGGGGCGGATGTCAGTGACGTGGATATGGTTACCACTCTTTTGATAGGCTTTCGATGCGCTGTAGGCTGGAGCCATCGGCTCGCCGCGCAGTCCGCCAGCCGAGGTGATGGCGACGAGGTGGCCGTGGCCTTGCTGCTCGAAGATGTTGTAGAGCGCACCAATGACAAATGTCCATCCTCTTACGTTAGTATCAATCGCAGGACATTCCAATGCATAGTCAAGTGATGGATTGAGATCGCCAGTACCAGAGCATACGATGGCGAGGTCTATGTGTTTCAGTTTTGTACAAAGCGTGTGGATGGTCTGCTCGATTTCTTCTTGTTTAGTGATGTCAGCCACAGAAGTGAAAGTTTTGTCGGGGTGTTGCTGGTACAGTTCATCTAGCAAATTTGCACGTCGCCCAACTATGCCGAGGCAGTTACCATCAGCAGCATATTTCTCGAAAAGTGCCCTGCCAATGCCAGAAGTCGCTCCAATGATAATAATGGTTTGTTGTTTCATTTTGTCATGTTCATTTTTCTCAGAAATTGCTATTATTACTTAGCTGCTCAAAAAGATACGGTATGAATGCGTATGTATTGTCTTGCTTCCCGATTCTAACCATAATGAGATTCTTATAGGGATTGACATAAAGCACCTGCCCACGAATGCCATGAGCATAAAAGCCCGGATATTGAGGCTTATCGGCACCGATGCTGCTCAGGTTGTACCAATTGAAATGATAGCCGTCATTGTCGGTTGCATAGTCGGTGGACTGGCGTATCCATTCTTCACTGACGATGCGCTTACCATTCCACACTCCACGGTTAAGGTAAAGACGGCCAATCTTCGCAAGATCCAGCATTGTGCAGGATATGCCGCCGAACGCATGGGCGACATCGTGCTTGCGACTGTCTATATTAATAATGGCCGGGGACTCCATCTGCAACGGCTTCCACACCTTCTCGCTGAGATAATCGGCATAGCGTCGGCCCGTAGCCCGTTCGATAATCACGCCAAGAATTTCTGACGTCATACTCTCATAGCGATACTCCTTGCCAGGTTCGCAACGGAACTTCAAGCCACGAATCTGCCTCATCAGGTTGTGACCATAATTCAGTTTCGCCATCGCGTTGAGCCGTTTGAAATGCTTCAACCGCAGGGAATAGGTGTCGTCGAAGTCCAGTCCGCTCTGCATGTCAAGTAGATGGCGAATGGTGAGACGCTGCCACATGGGGTCTCGTTTCTTCAGTTCCGGCAGATAGTCGGTCACGACATCATCCACGTTCTTGATGCAACCCTCATCCACGGCAATCCCACACAATAGCGAGGTAATTGATTTCGAGACAGAAAACACCGTTGCCATCCTGTCAGCGGAAATATCGCCCCAGTATTTCTCGTAGATGATGCTGTCATTCTGGATGATGAGAACACCCTGTGTATCAGTTTTACCAGTCACGGCCTCCTGCAATGTGGTGTTCTTGTAGTGCTTTCCTTGATTGAAGAAATGCAGGGTGTCAATCCAAGAGGCTTGTTGCTTTGCGAATGGGAAACGGAAAGGAAGCGTCCCATTATCAATGGTGTCGTGAACATGATGCTCAAAACTATAAATATCCGGGCCGCTCTTGCCATCTGCCCTATAGCCTCTTATAATAGAGCATGAGGCGAGGGAGAAAGCAGCAAGAATCATGAATGCGATTCTCCAGAGTTTCATTGTTTTCATTATAATTTTAGTTTTTTGATTACAAAATTACATAAAGCCACACGAAAAAGCCCCCGGTAAAACCCGTGAATCGGGTGCCGAGGGCATAAATATGAAACTAGTTTCAGAGTTTTTCTACAGCCGAGCCTCGAAAGTGATGCCTTTGCGGATTTTGGAGAGCATCTGCGGGGTGATGCAGAGGAACGAGGAAATGGCATTGAGCGGCAAGTGCTGCACGATGCCGGGACAACGCTTCAGCAACAGCTCGTAACGCTCGCGGGCCGTGGCGCGGTGGAAGTCGAGGTAACTTTGGTTGCGCTGCCTCAGCACATGCTCGGCTATGATGCTGCGCAGCTCCATCTTCTCCGTGTCCTGACGGAAAAAGCCCGTCAACTGCTCGCCGCTCACCCTGTACACGCGGCTGTACAGCATCGCCTCAATCGAGGCTTGCGCCGGTCGCCCGTCAAGGCAGTTGGGATAGTCGGTCACGAACTCGCCTTCGAACGAGAACCATGTGATGTGTTCCTTGTCGTCGCTGATGCCGTGCGTCACGTACTTGAAGCAGCCCTCGGCCACGAAGCCGAACCACCGCGACGGGTCGCCCTCGCGCTCCATCTGCTCACCTTTGCGGTACACCACGCACTGCCCCTCCCGCTCGCAGAAGTCGCGCAGCACCTCCAGGTCTATCCTGTTTGTCCCGAATCTCTGTTCCATATTGTTCTACAAAAAAAACACCCGACAGCTTGACGAATCAAAGGCTGCCGAGAACCAACGGTACAAAGATAGAGTGTTTTTTCTGAATTATACAAATAATTCGGTCACTTTTCGCGTTGAACGCCCTAAATACACATGATTTTGCTGTATGCACTGCCCACATAGTTCAGTACGTACATCAGAGAGACACCGTCAATGCCCATCCAGTTAAACAGCTCCATCATGCGAGCATACTGGTTGAGGGCGTATGAGGTATCGATGACGGCGGTGAGCTTATTGTGTCATTCTGCGTCCCATTAAAAAGATGGAGCCGCTCAATATGCAATAAAACCGATGGAATGTCGTTCATATATTTTGAGAAATCTTATCAAACGAATTGAACATGAAACGTAGCATCCTTACCATCCTCTTGGCTGTCGCCGCCTTCGGTACAGTACAAGCCCAAGAGAAAGTCATCAAACCGAATCGCATCACAGCTATGCCGAAGATAACGAAAGCAGAATGGCTAAAGTACTATGCACTACGTGACGAGGGAAAGACACCCAAGGACATCAGCAAGTACGGCGACCTCACCATCTACGAAGACTTGTACAGCGAGGCGTGCAGCTGGTACTGTGGTGGAGAAGTGAAGAGCGTGACGGCATCGAGCTGTCTGAAGCCTATCAAGTCGTTCAACTACAAAGGCAAGAACGCCCACGATTTCAACCACGAGAGTGTTTGGGCCACGAAAGGAAAGGGCATCGGCGAAAGCCTGACCTACACGTTCGAGGGCAAGTGTCCACGCATCACGACGGTGAAGATTCTGAACGGCCACGTGAAATCGGAGGCGGCATGGAGCGCCAACTCACGTGTGAAGAAGCTACGTATGTACTACAACGGCAAGCCCTACGCCATCCTCGCCTTGCAGGACAGCCGCACACTCCAGTGCTTCGAGGTGGGCACACTTGGCTACCACGACCCAGAAAATCCCGATTGGACGCTGAAGTTCGAAATCCTCGAAGTCTATCCTGGCTCGAAGTACAACGACACGGTCATTGCCGAGTTGTATTTTGAAGGAATCGACGTACACTGACCGCTGCGACTTCTACCCCCAGTGCCGTATCCACCTCTGACTCTACGCCACTACCCCTTGTGGGTCAACGGGTGTACTAAAACCAATCGCAACCTTCGATTGTACTATCGGAGGTTGCGATTATACTATCGAAGCTTACGATTGTACTATCGAAGCTTACGATTTGAAACGGAAATTTGGAGGTTTGGTAGTTTTTCGCTAACTTTGCCGCTGAAGCGGGACAGGGGGACGACTGCCTCCATTTTCCACCCACAAAGATACAACATTTTTTCGACTTTGTCAAGTGTTTGAGACAAAATGAGTGAGTTTTTTTGAATAAGCAACCCTAAAAGTAACGAAAGACAATGGAATACACATTTCACGAGATGCCCGACATGGCGGGCACGGGCAAACGCAAGGTCTATCCGAAGCCCTTCCACTGCACACGAGTGGAGAACGACTTAGTGATGAAGGAGGTAGCCAGTCGGACAGCATACGCGGCTGGAGCCATCGAGGCGCTGATTGGCACGCTGGCTGAATCGTTGGACTCTTTTTTGAGCCTCGGACACTCGGTGAAGGTCGATGGACTCGGCACTTTCGAGATAGCCCTTGGCATGGAAGACGGCAAGGAAGCGGAGGAAGTGAAGGCGGAGGGGGAACGGTATGACACCTACGGTGTGTACATCAAGGGCATCAACTTCCGTCCCGACCCTCGATGGCTGGAACGTCTGCGCAAAAAGGTGGAACTCACCAAGGTGGGTGCGGTAAAGCAGTTGCACAAAGTGAAGAGCACACCCGAAGAGCGTCTTCAGAAAGCCCTCGAATACCTGAATAAATACCATTTCCTACGCATCGATATCTATATGTTCTTGACCGGCTTGCGTCGCACAGCAGCACGTGACGAACTACACCGCTTTGCTGCCGACCCCAACAGCGGCATCACAACTTCTGGAAAGGGAAGCCAACTGGTGTTTGTGAAAAGCTAATTGGCAAAACTGCACTTTCGTTTATCATAAATGGAACTTGATTTGGTCAGGTTCCATTTTTTCCGTTACTTTGCAACCGATTTCAAGCAACGGCAAGAACATGGACTCGACAATACTAACAATTACAGGAAGTGACGGAACGGGCGGCTCTGGTGTGCAAGCCGACATCCGCTTCATCAGCGCATTGGGAGGCATGGCGGCATCGGCGGTGACCTCCATCACGGTGCAGAACACATTGGGTATCCAGGAGTTCTACGACCTGCCTGCCTCGGTGGTACGTCAACAGGTGGAAGCCATTGTCAACGACTTACAACCACAGGTAGTGAAGATTGGTTTGTTGCGTCGTATCGACGTGGTGGAGACATTGGTGGATGTGTTAAAGAAATATCAGCCACGCCACATCGTCTATGCACCTGTGCTAAAATCGACCAAGGGCGAACAACTGGTTTCGACAAAGGTTTATGAGGCGATAGAACGGTTGCTGATGCCCCTGTGTACCGTCGTGCTGGAACCGTCTGACTTACCCATTGGCCCCCGCAAACACGGTTATGCCAACCAACTGGCATCGGCGGTGGCTTTCTACCTGAGCCGTGGGGAGCAGATGGACGAGGCGATGCTTCATGCACGGACTTATCTGAAACAGTTGCCAGCCGACTATGCCGAGGGAAACAGCCGAAGCGAGGAGCTGTACAATCAGTTTCTGGATGCGGTGGAGCATTATTTCAACCGTTATGCCGATGTGGCTTTCTATGCGGAACAGCTCAACGTCAGCCCTCGTTATCTCGGACAGGTCACCCGACGCATTGCCGAACGCTCGCCCAAATCCATCATCGACGAACGCATCACGACAGAGATTGCCTTGTTGCTGACCACCACCAACAAGCCATTGAAGGAAATCGCCCTGCAACTCGGCTTTTCGAGTCAGGCGCATCTCTCCCGCTATTTCAAGAAACAAAAGGGATTATCTCCCAGCGAATATAAACTATCAACACAAAGAACATGAAAGAGAACAGACAAGCACTGAACCGCCAGTTAGCACAGATGCTGAAGGGTGGCGTGATTATGGACGTGACTACTCCCGAACAAGCTCGCATCGCAGAGGAAGCTGGTGCGTGTGCCGTGATGGCATTGGAAAGGATTCCTGCTGACATCCGTGCGGCAGGGGGTGTATCGAGAATGAGCGACCCGAAGATGATTCGCGGCATACAGGAAGCCGTGAGCATCCCCGTGATGGCGAAGTGCCGCATTGGGCATATTGCTGAGGCACAGATATTGCAAGCCATCGAGATTGACTACATTGACGAAAGCGAGGTGCTGAGTCCTGCCGACAACATCTACCACATCGACAAGACGAAGTTCGACGTGCCATTTGTCTGCGGAGCGAAGAACCTGGGTGAAGCGTTGCGACGCATTGCCGAGGGTGCCACGATGATTCGCACCAAGGGAGAGCCTGGTACGGGCGATGTGGTGCAGGCTGTGAGCCATATACGACTAATGCAGAGCGAAATTCGTCGGTTAGTGAGCATGAACGAAGATGAGCTTTTCGAGGCCGCCAAGCAGTTACAGGCACCCTACGAATTAGTGAAATATGTACACGAAAATGGTAAACTGCCTGTCGTCAACTTCGCTGCAGGTGGTGTCGCCACCCCCGCCGATGCTGCCCTGATGATGCAGCTTGGAGCCGAAGGCGTGTTCGTGGGGAGCGGTATCTTCAAGAGCGGTAATCCACAGAAACGTGCTGCCGCCATCGTGCAAGCTGTAACGAACTACCAGGACGCGAAACTGTTGGCCGAACTCTCCGAAGACCTCGGCGAGGCAATGGTGGGCATCAACGAGCAGGAAATCGAACTGCTGATGGCAGAAAGAGGGAAATAGATGCGCTGCGCTAAATGATAAATGAGAAATGATAAATGAGAAATGATAAATGAGAGTAGCAGTACTTGCCCTGCAAGGGGCTTTCATTGAGCACGAACAAGTGTTGCAGGAGCTGGGCGTGGAGACGTTCGAGGTGCGTCAGTTGAGCGACTGGCAACAGCCGAAGGATGCGCTTATCATCCCTGGAGGCGAATCGACCACCCAAGTCCATCTGCTCAGCAGTTTGGGACTCCTCCACCCTATCCGTCAAGCCATTCTCGATGGGCTGCCCGTTTTCGGCACCTGTGCAGGACTCATCCTCCTCGCCAAACAAGAGGATGGGCATCCCCGTGAAGGACTCTGCACGATGGATATTGATGTGTGCCGCAATGCCTACGGGCGGCAATTAGGTAGTTTCAATGCGATGGGAGAGGTCGCTGGCATCGCCGACCAACTGCCCATGACGTTCATTCGTGCGCCATACGTCCATCGCGCACTTTCTCCTGATGTCGAAATCCTGTCCGAAGTAGATGGTCACATCGTCGCTGTCCGACAAAGGCATCAACTCGCCACCGCTTTCCATCCAGAACTGACTGCCGACCACCATCTGCATCAATACTTTATCCAACAAATCAACCACCCCTCTGCGTGACACCCCAGTGTGGGCATCTACAACACAGAGAAAAGGCAGGGACGAAGCACTTTTGTACTTCACCCCTGCCTTTTCTCGTGGTAAACACGACGAAAACGAACAAAATGACAAGGATTTTGATAATTTATTGTCAAAATGCTTGCTCATTAAATATAAAGTTTGTAATTTTGCAACCGAAATCAAGAAAATAAAAACAAATTGTTCTCATACAACACGGAATCAAACACAAAAAGATATGTGCGGATTTGTAGGAATACTCAAAACGAAAGGCGATGCTCGAAAGAAACGTGAGCAGGCGTTGAAGATGTCGGCAAAGATTCGGCATCGCGGTCCTGATTGGAGCGGAGTGTATAGCAGCGGGAAGGCTGTGCTGGCGCATGAGCGTCTGGCGATTGTTGACCCGCTGTCTGGTGGACAGCCTCTGTATTCGGCTGACGGCAAAGTGGTATTGGCAGTAAACGGCGAAATATACAACCATCAAGAAATTCGACGGCGCTATGCAGGACAGTATGATTTTCAGACGGGTAGCGACTGCGAAGTTATCTTGGCACTCTATCAGGATAAGGGCATTGATTTCATGGACGAACTCAGTGGCATCTTCTCATTTGTACTCTACGATACAGAAACAGACGACTATCTGGTGGCACGCGACCCCATCGGTGTGATACCTTTATATATAGGGCACGACCAAGACGACACCGTGTATGTGGCGAGCGAGTTGAAAGCCCTCGAGGGACAATGTGACGAGTATCAGCCCTTCCCTCCCGGACATTTCTGCACGAGCAAGCACGACGGCAAGATTGAACGTTGGTATCAGCGCGACTGGATGCAGTATGACGGCATGAAGTGGGCAACCAGCGACCGTAAGGAGGCTGTGCAGATGGTGAAGGACGGACTGATGGCAGCCGTGAAGCGTCAGCTGATGAGCGACGTACCTTACGGCGTGCTACTTTCAGGCGGTCTGGACAGTTCGGTGGTGTCTGCCATTGCCAAACTCTATGCGGCCAAACGTATCGAAACCAACGATGAGCACGATGCTTGGTGGCCTCGTCTGCACTCGTTCGCAGTAGGTCTGAAAGGGGCACCCGACTTGGCTAAAGCCCGCGAAGTGGCGAAGTATATCGGGACGGTACACCATGAGGTGAACTATACCATCCAAGAGGGTTTGGATGCCATTCGCGATGTCATCTACCACATCGAGACTTACGACGTGACCACCGTGCGTGCCTCTACACCGATGTATCTGCTGGCACGAGTCATCCGAAGCATGGGTATCAAGATGGTGCTCAGTGGTGAAGGGGCAGACGAGATTTTCGGTGGTTACCTCTATTTCCACAAGGCTCCTGATGCACGAGCCTTCCATGAGGAGACGGTGCGGAAACTGGGCAAGCTCCACTTCTACGACTGCCTGAGAGCCAACAAGTCACTGATGGCATGGGGTATCGAGGGACGTGTACCCTTCCTTGACAAAGAGTTTCTGGATGTAGCCATGCGCATCGACCCAGCCTTGAAGATGTGTCCTGGAAAGACTATCGAGAAGGGTGTAGTGCGTGAAGGGTTTGCCGATATGTTGCCCGAAAGCATCGCATGGCGACAGAAAGAGCAGTTCAGCGACGGGGTGGGCTATTCGTGGATTGACACCTTGAAGAAAATCACTTCCGAAGCAGTTAGTGATGAGCAGATGGCACATGCTGCCGAACGCTTCCCCATCAACCCACCGCTTTGCAAGGAGGAGTACTACTACCGCAACATCTTCGAGGAGCATTTCCCCAGCGCCTCTGCCGCAAAGAGTGTCAACCAAGAGGCATCTGTAGCATGCTCAACCGCCATCGCCCTCGAATGGGACGAAGCATTCAAGAACATGAATGACCCCAGCGGACGCGCTGTCAAAGGGGTGCATGAACAAGCATATTAGAGAAATAAACATATAACATAAACACATACAAAAAACAAAGACAACTATGAGCAAACTAAGATTTGACGTTGTACAGGACGCTTTCAAGAAGAAGGCGGTGCCTGCCGAGACTCCTGAGAAGAAAACATCTGAGTATTTCGGAGAGTTAGTTTTCAACCGCGAGAAGATGCGTAAGTATCTGAGTTCAGAGACTTACGAGGCCCTTATCGACTGCATCGACAACGGACATCAGCTCGACCGCGCCATTGCCGACGAGGTGGCTGACGGCATGAAGACTTGGGCAATGGAACATGGTGTGACGCATATTACGCACTGGTTCCAGCCATTGACCGAGGGTACTGCCGAAAAGCACGACTCGCTGATGGAGTATGACGGCAAGGGTGGTATGTTGGAGGAGTTTGGCGGTAAGTCACTCATTCAGCAGGAGCCTGATGCAAGTTCGTTCCCAAGTGGTGGTATTCGTGCCACATTCGAGGCTCGCGGTTACACTGCATGGGATCCAACATCTCCCGTATTCATTCAGGACGACACGCTCTGCATCCCAACGGTGTTCATCTCTTACACTGGTGAAGCCCTCGACTACAAGACTCCATTGAAGAAGTCGTTGAAGGCTGTGAGCGATGCTGCTGTGCCTATCTGCCAGATGTTCGACCCGAAGGTGAAGAAGGTGTATTCTTACCTCGGATGGGAGCAGGAGTACTTCCTCGTGGATGAAGACCTCTACGCTGCACGTCCAGACTTGATGCTGACTGGCAGAACGCTGATGGGACACGAGTCTTCTAAAAACCAGCAGTTGGATGACCACTACTTCGGCGCTATCCCATCACGTGTGATGGAGTTTATGAAGGATGTGGAGATTGCAGGTTATCGTCATGGAATCCCATTGAAGACCCGTCATAACGAGGTGGCACCCAACCAGTTCGAGTTGGCACCTATCTTCGGCGAGACCAACCTCTCCAATGACCAGAACCAGATGATGATGAACTTGATGCAGCAGATTGCCCGTAAGCACGGCTTTGTACTCCTGTTGCACGAAAAGCCATTCGCTGGCATCAACGGCTCTGGTAAGCACAACAACTGGTCACTCGGCACTGATACGGGCACACTCCTCCTTGCTCCAGGTAAGGATGCAATGGGCAACCTCCAGTTCGTGACATTCTTCGTCAATGTACTGGTGGCTGTACAGAAGCACAACGCTTTGCTGAAAGCCTCTATCGCTACAGCAACCAACGCCCACCGTCTGGGTGCCAACGAGGCTCCTCCAGCCATCATTTCTTCGTTCCTCGGACACACGATGACTCAGGTGCTGCACAAGTTGCTCGAAGTGCCATCTGACACACCCATCGAGATTGCAGGTAAGAAAGAGAAGTCTGTAGGCTTGGTGGAAATTCCAGAAATCTTCATCGACAACACCGACCGTAACCGTACAAGTCCATTTGCCTTCACTGGTAACCGTTTCGAGTTCCGTGCTGTAGGTTCAAGTGCGAACTGCGCAGGTGCCATGACGACGCTGAACGCTGCCGTTGCTGAGCAGCTCACGAAGTTTAAGGCTGCCGTCGATAAGGAAATCGCAGCAGGAAAGTCTATGAACATCGCCTTCATGGACGTGCTGAAGCCCCTCATTTCCAGCATCATCGACACGGTTTGCTTCGATGGCAACGGTTACACCGACGAATGGAAGGCAGAAGCTAAGCGTCGCGGACTGGACACCGAAATCAGTGTGCCACTCATGTTCGACGAATTTACGAAAGCTGCTTCTGTGGAGATGTTCACCAACACAGGAGTTTACACCGAAGCAGAATTGAAGGCTCGTAATGAGGTGAAATGGGAGACTTACACGAAGAAGGTACAGATTGAGGCACGTGTGATGGGACGTATGGCTCAGAACCACATCATCCCTGCTGCTCTCGCCTACAAGACTCGTCTGCTCAACATCATCACACAGCTCAAAGCCCTCTATCCAGAAGACTTCGAGACGATGGCACAGACAGAACTGGCACTGCTCCAACGTGTGACCAAGCTCATCGAAGATGTACGTACCAAGTGCGCTGCAATGGTCGATGCCCGCAAGGCTGCCAACAAGATTGAGGATGAGCGTGAGAAGGCTCTTGCCTACCACGAAATCGCCGAATCACTCTTCGCTATCCGTCGTCCTATCGACAAACTCGAAGAAGTGGTGGACAACGACCTCTGGCCACTGCCAAAGTACCGCGAACTGCTGTTCATCAACTAATGTACAACACAACTTCCAATACAAAAAGAGGGGATGCACTTTGGAATGGTGCATCCCCTCTTTCTATAGCCTTCCACTTTAAAGAAAGAAATTCGACACAAAAAAAAGGACTTTCTGATTGGCAGATTGAAGGAAAAGCAATATCTTTGCAATCATAAAAACGTGAAAGGCAATGAGTAATCCACAGAAAAGAGCTATCATCATCGGTGCCACTTCGGGTATCGGACTGGAAATGGTCAAAGTGTTGACCGCACAAGGCTGGCAAGTCGGCATCGCTGGACGTCGGCAAGCCCTACTACAACAGATTCAAAGCAAGAACCTCGACGTGGTTGCTACCGAATGTATCGACATCACCAAAGAGGATGCACCTCGTCGCTTACTCACACTTATCGGCAAGACGGGTGGCATGGACTTGTATTTCCATAGCGCCGGCATCGGCTACCAGAATCCATCCCTCGACATCGACAAGGAGATGGCGACCGTGGCCACCAATGTGGTAGGATTCACACAGTTGGTCGATACCGCCTTCCACTACTTCATGGAGCATCCAGAACAGGAAGCCCACCTCGCTGTCATCAGCAGCATCGCTGGCACACGTGGACTTGGTGCTGCTCCGGCCTACTCCTCCACCAAACGCTACATCAACCATTATATGGAGTGCCTCACCCAACTATGTCACATCAGAGGCATCCACCACATCCACCTCCACGACATTCGCCCAGGCTTTGTGCGCACTCCCCTTCTTGCCGATGGTCATCACTACCCCCTCCAACTTGACCCACACCACGTCGCCTTCTCCATCGCAAAGGGCATCCACCACAACCGCTCCATCATCACCATCGACTGGCACTACCGACTCCTTGTCTCCATCTGGCGACTTATCCCAAGATGGCTGTGGGTCAGGCTACCTGTAGCCTCAAAAGAATGAATAAAAAAAGCACGCAATGCCTTTGACACTGCGTGCTTCTTCTTTTCTTTGTATTTTTCTTACTTGATGATAAGCTTGTCGCTCCCTGCTGCCTTGAAACTCATGTCAAGACCTTTGACACTATGAGTCAGGGCACCAAAGGAGATGAAGTCAACACCTGCCTTTGCATAGGGAATCATGGTGTCGAAGGTGATGCCGCCAGAGGATTCGGTCTCAGCACGGCCAGCCACGAGCTTGACCGCCTTCTCGGTGTCTTCTGGTGTAAAGTTGTCGAACATAATGCGGTCGCAACCCTCGGCAAGAGCTTCTTCAAGTTCCTTCCAGTTGCGCACTTCGCACTCAATCTTCAAGTCCTTGTTGTGGTCTTTGCAATACTGCTTGGCACGGCTGATGGCATTGTGGACGCCTCCGCAGAAGTCGATGTGGTTGTCCTTGAGCAGTATCATGTCAAAGAGTCCGATACGGTGGTTCATGCCGCCACCTATCTTGACTGCCTCTTTCTCCAGCATGCGCATGCCAGGAGTGGTCTTGCGGGTGTCGAGCACACGGGTCTTGGTGCCCGCATCGATGAGTGCCTGCTGATACTTGTGAGTCATGGTGGCAATGCCGCTCATGCGCTGCAGGATGTTGAGCATGAGACGCTCTGTCTGAAGGAGGCTCTGTTCCTTCCCTTTTACAGACATCACGATGTCGCCTGGCTTCACGTGAGCACCATCTTGAATATACACTTCTACTTCCATCGTAGGGTCGAAGCGACGGAACACTTCCTTGGCGATCTCCACACCGGCAAAGATGCCTTCTTCCTTGATAAGGAGCTTACTTTCGCCGTAGGCATCAGCAGGGATACAACAGAGTGTCGTATGGTCGCCATCACCTATGTCTTCTGCAAAGGCAAGGTCAATAAGTCTATCGTTGAGTTCTTCTACACTTAACATAATGCTTCAATATTTTATTGGTAAAGTTTAAACTTATTTCTTAGAAATACCAAGCCAACCCGATCTTCACGCCAAACTTGCTCTTCTCGGAAAATTCTGTCAGTGACACGTCGTAGTAGAGAGAAGGTTCGAGAGTGAGATGGTGATTCAAGAAAAAGCAATAACCCACTTCTGGAGTAATTTGTACATCATTGAAGTTAGGTGCACCATGCAGATATTTGGCACCCATCTGAAGGAAGAGGCCGTTCTGTTCAATCAAATAGCGACACTTAGCTCCTGCATAGAAATCCTGCATATCGGAATTATGGTAGTCAAAACCAGCCTCCAATATAACCATCCATGCTTCTTCGAACATATATCCGCCATTCACACCGACATTGAAACAAAACTTGTCTGTCTTGCTATAAGACACACCTGCCGAATTAGTGGTTGCTCCAAGATAGAACTTGCCCTTCTCGAATTGTGCAAAAGCACTGCTCATGCCAACAAGGGCAAAGATGAGTGTAAAAAAGATTTTCTTCATACCAGTATGAATTATCAATTTAAGAATTAGATTTATACTTTTCTTTTTTATATAACGTCCACGATAGTGCCCCGCATATACCAGCATAGCCGATAATATGGAATATATAAGTACTCCATGTGTTCCAAACTACACCATTATAGACATAAAATCCCAGTCCTATTACAAAAAAGGCGACAGGTTGCCAGACATATCGCTTCATGCTTTTTGTAGCTTTTTAGCCCACAGAATAAACCACACCAATGCACCAAGGGTGACAAGACCACCCATCACGTATGCCACGATGTAGTTGAGTTGGAAACCTTCAGGAGCGATGATGATATAAGTTGAACACACGAGGGTCATCCACAAAGCGGGAATAAGCGCAATAAGAAAAGCGTATGGCTTACGGCCTTCTTTGACGCTCCGCCTTGTCAGCCAAACGGTGACAGCCCATAGAGTAATCACCGAAAGACTCTGGTTGAACCATGCAAAGTAACGCCATAGGATGTCAAAGTTAATAAACATCAGCACACCACTCAGCAAGAAAATCGGCACGGAAAGCAGGACACGCTTATAGACACGATTCTGCTTGTAGTGCATGAAATCCGCGGTAATCAGTCGTGCACTACGGAAAGCTGTGTCACCACTTGTAATAGGGGCAGCCACAACACCCAACACCGCTAATATAGCTCCCACTTTGCCCAACCAGCTGGAACAGATGGCGTTGACAAGCACTGCCGGAGAAGGTTTTCCCGTCTCGGGGTTTATCATAGCCGCCACCAACTTCTCGTATGGGGTGTCACCTTGCACATTTAAGCTTTCCGCAAACTTGATGGCAGCAGCCGCCCAAATGAGAGCCACCATTCCTTCAGTAATCATGGCACCATAGAAAATAGGGCGACCATACCTCTCGTTCTGCAAGCATCGAGCCATCATCGGGCTTTGTGTCGCATGGAAGCCACTCACAGCACCACAGGCAATCGTGATGCACAAACCTGGAAAAATCGGAATTACGCTTGTGGGATGGTGGTTGCTAAATGCCTCCGTAATCTCGGGCATCACTCCATCCTGTGTAAAGATTCCATACCCAAGACCTACCGCCATGATGAGCAAAGCAAGTCCAAACACAGGATAGATTCGTCCAATCAGTTTGTCGATAGGCAACAAAGTCGCCAAAATATAATAGGCAAAGATGATAATCTCCCAGAAATATTTCGACCAGAGAAAACCGTCATCCACCATCATACCATCAAGGATGTCGGCTGGTGTTGTGGCAAAGACTGTTCCCACCAAAATCATTAGCACAAGCGACATGACACGCACTCCCATACGAGCCCCCGAACCCAGTTCGTCGCCGACAATCTCTGGCAAACTGGCACCATTCTTCCGAAGGCTAATCATGCCTGAAAGATAGTCATGCACCGCACCACCAAAGATACAGCCTAAGACAATCCACAAGTATGCTCCTGGGCCAAAGAGAATACCCTGTATGGCTCCAAATATGGGGCCTGTGCCAGCAATGTTGAGAAATTGGATGAGAAAAACTTTCCAAGTAGGCATTGGCATATAGTCAACACCATCCCGTGATGTGTAACACGGTGTCTGACGTTTCGGGTCGGCACCAAAAGTGTTATCCACAAGTGCTCCATAAAAAACATAGCCTAAAATAAGGAGCAACAAAGAGACTATAAAAGTAACCATTTCTGTATTTTTTACATAAGATTATTTGCGAAAGACAAGACAAACCCAAAGCCTAACACCATGTTTTTATGCCACGATATTGCTTATCTTGTGCAAATTGAGTACAAAAGTAGGAAAAATTCCGTACCTTTGCAAAAAAATTAACGATTATAATGAATTATCTGCATAATGTGTGGGCATTGTTGTTGCTTTTTATCATTTTACAAACAACTCTTCACGCCCAAAACGACGAAACCCACCGCGCTCCCTTCCTATACGAGAAAAGCCATCCTCTCCGCGAAACCCGTGCCGTGTGGCTCACCACCATTGGAGGGCTTGACTGGCCTCGCATCAAAGCTACCGATGACACCAGTCGGGAACAACAGAAACAGGAACTTATCCGCATTCTCGACAACTATAAGAAAGCCAACATCAATACAGTCATCTTTCAGACACGTGTCCGCGCGGCCCTCCTCTACCCTTCCCAAATTGAGCCGTGGGAACTTAGCCTAACGGGGGTGGCTGGTATGAATCCAGGCTACGATCCCTTGGCTTTCTGCATCGAAGAATGCCATAAACGTGGCATGGAGCTTCACGCCTGGGTGGTTTGCATCCCCATCGGAACCAAACAACGTCAAGCGGGCTATGGCTCCTCCTCCATCGTGAAGAAGCATCCCGAATTGGTCAAGGCCGTCAAGGGAGGCGAGATGTTCATGATTCCCGGCAAACCAGAGACAGCCGACTACATCGCCAGCATCTGCAAGGAAATCGTCGAGAACTACGATGTAGATGGTATTTCGCTCGACTACATCCGCTACCCCGAATCCATTTACAACTTCTCGGACGAGAACCTCTATCCCCGCTCTTCCAGTCTATCGAAAGCCGACTGGAAGCGAGAGAACATCACCCACATCGTCCGTCGAGTACACGATGTGGTGAAGTCCATCAAGCCGTGGGTCAAGCTGAGCAGTTCGCCCATCGGAAAATATGCCGATACCCGCCGTTATAGTGCCGGTGGTTGGAACTGCTACAACGGCGTGTGGCAAGACCCCAAACTTTGGCTCCGCGAGAACCTGCAAGACCTCCTTTTCCCCATGATGTACTTCACGGGAAACAACTACTACCCCTTCCTCTTTGACTGGCTCGAAAATTCCTACGGGCACCCCATCGTGCCTGGTCTTGGCATCTACTTCCTCGACCCACGCGAAGGGCGTTGGACACTCAACGAGGTACGTGCCGAGATGTACACTGCCCGCAATAGTGGCATTGGTGGCATCGCATTCTATCGCGGCGAGTTCCTCACCAAAAACTGTAAGGGAATCTACGACACCACGTGCGACGAGTTCTTCCCCTATCCGGCACTAACAGCCCGCATGACATGGATGGGCGACACCATCTCCCCCTCCATTCCATCCTTCGTCAAGTATGACAACGGGAAAATCCATTGGAGCACTTCACACAAGATTCGCACCCAACACCCCCATAATTATATATTATATAATGTGTATGGCTCCAATGTCTATCCCGTCGATGTACGAACCCCCGAAAATCTACTCGCTACAGGCATTCGAGACACCGAATGGGAACTGAAAGGGCGTGCCTTATCCATGCGCTACTATGCCGTCACAGCCATCGACCGTTTCGGCAACGAAAGCCCCGCTGCGCAAGAAGCGAAACCCACCTTCGAATTGCCCCAGCACATCAACGTACCCCGATTGATTAACCATGACCTAAAGGACGACAAGAAGGACGCTACAAAGGACGACAAGAAAGCTTCAAAGGACGACAAGAAGCCCTCAAAGGACAGCAAAAAGGCCTCCTCTGCTACCAAGACCAAGAAAAAGAAGAAGAAATAAGTTATCGCTTACGATAAACAACCATCAGTTTTCCCCTCTCTACCAATGCCTCAAAACCATTGGGATTGAGAGGGGTTAATTGTTTCGTACATCCAGCGCCATATCGTTCGTGCAACAACAAAGCGAGGATGCCCATGTTCAGGCGGAAGTTGATTTCGAGGCAAGGATGGATGCGTCCGTCAGTAGTCTTGAGCATGTCGATTCCGACAGGTCCCCGATAGGAGGTTTGGGAAAGATGAACTTTGTGGTAGTCAACGAGCCTTTGTAGGAGGGAGGCATCCACGTCGATGCGCCGCAACAACTCTTCTTGACTTTCCACATAATTATACCCATAGGCACCATGCTCGGCAGCATGGAACACCGACCATCCCAGAAAGTCCACCGTATGGTCATCGTCCACAAAGAACTCCATCGCAAAGTCGAGCACTTTGTCTGCATAAAACCGATCGACCACAAAACCTCCTTGCGAAGACAGGAAACCCCGAAGACGAGACTCGGTGTGATCATCGCATGAAGAAGACACAAACACGCCACGCCCCGAAGAAGACCAAGGAGACTTGAAGATGCGCGTTCCTGGTTCCACGCAGAGCCTATCCATCCATCGCATTTCACTCCCCAGCAACCTCTCGTCAGCGATTTCTGCCAATAAATCCTTAATGTATCGGCAGGCAAATTCCCTCGAAGAAAGCCCCCTCAACTGAGCAAGCCATTCGTCTGACGGAAGTAACCCTTCCGCCAGACCCATCTGCCTGTACCGCTGCTTGGTGGCAAGACTCCATCCCCAAGGGCCTGCAAAGCGCGTATTTTCCCACATAGTAGCCAAATCCACCAAGTCCGCTTCCATTTGCTGGATGCGACGGGGTGGTAGATATTGACGGACATTGGCAGCCAATGCCATATCGTTGGAAGGGTTGAAAAAGCTCGGTAGTACCTGCATTTCGTCTAATTTGCCTACAAAATTAGTGAAAATTGCTGACTTTCTAATTATTATTCGTAAATTTGCACCAGAAAACCATTCATGTAACCTATTATGTTTAAAAAAATTCTGTCTATTGCTGTTGTGTCGTCTTTCCTGTTCGCAGGGAACGCCGCTGCACAAAGCGAAATTTATCCGCAGCATTTCAACCTCGAAGAAGTAACGCTGCTTGATGGTCCGATGAAGACTATGATGGAAATTAACGACGAACTGCTCTTGAAGTACGACGTAGATCGACTGATGACCCCGTTCATCCGTCAGGCAGGTCTCACCAAGAACAGTTCTTCGAAGTACTACAACTGGGAACAAAAGCACCCCTCGTTCAGCAACTGGGGACTCTCCGACTGGAGCCTCGAAGGCCACGTTGGCGGACACTATGTGACCGCCCTTGCCCTCGCCTACGCTGCCACCAACGATGCCGACATGAAGGCGAAGATGCAGGAACGTCTCGACTACTGCCTCAACATCATGAAGGACTGCCAGGATGCCTACAAGAACGACACTAAGGGCATGAAGGGCTTTATCGGTGGACAGCCCATCAACCAGATTTGGACGGGCCTCTACGCTAAAGACTTGACAGAGTTCCGCAAATATGGCGGTTGGGTGCCTTTCTACTGCCAGCACAAGGTATTGGCAGGCTTGCGCGATGCCTACCTCTACACAGGTAGCAAAGTGGCCAAGGAACTCTTCCGAGGTCTTTCCGATTGGAGCGTCAATGTCGTCAGCAACCTCACGAACGACGAGATGCAGCAGGTGCTCGGTTGGGAGCATGGCGGCATGAACGAGACGCTGGTGGATGCCTACAAGATTTTCGGCGACAAGAAGTATCTGGACGGTGCCAAGAAGTACAGCCACCGTCAGATGATAGACGGCATGAAGACGTTCAACGCCACCTTCCTTGACGGCAAACATGCCAACACGCAAGTGCCCAAGTACATTGGCTTCGAACGTGCATGGCAGGAGGACAAGACCCTGACCGACTATCGCAACTCCGTCCTGAACTTCTGGACAGACGTAGCCCAGAACCGCACCGTCTGCATCGGCGGCAACTCCATCAGCGAGCACTTCCAGAACCACCAGAACGGACACCTCTACATCAACAACATGGAAGGTCCCGAGTCGTGCAACTCGAACAACATGCTGAAGCTTACCGAAGACCTCTTCGATGACACCCACGATGCCAAGTATGCCGACTTCTACGAGGCTACGATGTGGAACCACATCATGTCCACCCAAGACCCCAAGACCGGCGGCTACGTTTATTTTACCTCGCTACGTCCTCTCTCCTACCGCATCTACTCGCAGGTGAACCAAGGCATGTGGTGCTGCGTGGGCACAGGTATGGAGAACCACAGTAAATACGGGCACTTCATCTACACCCATAGTGCTACGAACGACACACTCTACGTGAACCTCTTTACTGCCAGCGAGCTGAACAGCAAGAAATTCGGCATCCGCCAGGAAACCAACTTCCCCTACGAGCAGAAGACCAAGCTGACCATCACCAAGGACGGCACCTTCACCCTCGCCATCCGCAAGCCAGCATGGGCCAGCAGCGACGGCAAGGCAAGCTACACGTATGAGACGAAAAAGTGGAAGAAGGGCGACGTGAGGGAAGTGGAATTGCCCATGACGCTCCGCTACGAAGCATGCCCTGACTATAGCAGCTACATTGCCTTCAAGTATGGCCCCATCCTTTTGGCCGCCCGCACAGAGACCGAGGCACAGCTGCCCAACGAGTACGGTGGCGAAGGCCGCATGGACCACTCTCCCGGTGCACGTGCCAACGCCAAGCCACTCTCTTCAGCCCCACTCCTCATCGGCAACCGCGCAGAAGTGCTCAACAACATCGAGTTGCAAGACCTCAGCAAGCTCAGCTTCACCCTCAAGACGGACAAGGGTGTGCTGCCACTCGAACCCTTCTACAGCATCCAGCACTCTCGCTACTCCTGCTACTTCTTCCAAGGCACGCCTGAAGAATACGCCAATTCCGACATGGGCAAGAAAGACGCTGAGGAACAGGCACTTCAAGCACGCACCCTCGACTACGTAGCCACAGGCGAGCAGCAAAGCGAAGCCGGACACGAAGCCAAGTACTCCACAGGCTCCACCAACGGCAACTACCGTGGCGAGACCTACCGCGATGCCAAGAACGGCGAATACATCCAGTATGTCATCGAGAACAAGGAAGGCATCAAGACCAACGTTTCGCTGATGCTCCGCTTCATCACTTCCGACCGTGGACGTACCGCCGACATCTACATCGACGGACAGAAACTCGGCGACATCACCATCCTGCCTCGCATGAAGGGAGCCGACGAGAACGGTTTCTTCAACGTCGAATACCGCATCCCCGACGAACTGCTCCTCGACAGCAAGGGCAACGTGAAACAGAAGCTCACCTTCAAGATTGTCGCATCGCCCAACACCATGTGTCCAGGACTCTACTACTTACGGCTCTTGAAGGACTACAAAGACCACGCCTACATCTGGAACGCCACCGACTGGCAGACAGGCGATGCAGGACGTGTGGCACAGAGCCGCTTCACTTACAACGACGATAACACGATTACGATTAACTCAGGCACAGGCACTAATAACCTGTGCCTGAGCCTTCTTTACGAAAACGTTGAAGACTACCAGCTGACCGAGGCACAGAAATACCTTGTCGTCATCGCCACCAACGTGCGCACCACCGCCGGATCCGCCTACCTCTGGTGGCTTAACGGCGTGAACTACGGCAGCAGCGTAGCTCCCACCCAAACAAAACGCCTCTCCAAAGGCACCGCCTTCATCTGGGACATGACCCAGTCAGGACTCAACGAAAACAACGTTGGAAACCCCTTCTCCATCTGCCAAGGAGCCACCATCTTCGGCCTCACTTCCACCACCGGAACCTCCACCATCCGCTACATCGGCTTCCTTTCTTCCATCGACAACATCGAAGAAGCCGTTAGCATCCGCAACCTCTCTACTTTCGGCACCGAAAAGGCTCCATTTTCGGGTTCTTCCACCCTCTACGACCTCTCGGGGCACCCCATCAAGCAACCCCTCCCCAACCACATTTACATCGTTGGCGGCAAAAAAGTCTTGATGAAGTAAGTGAACCGAAAGAGAACCGCTACTGAGCGGACTTTTCCATCAAAAAATTAACAGCTGGCACCCATTCACGAACCGTCTTGAATGGCTGAATTGTTGCGTCGTCCGTCGTGATTTGGAGGCGATTGGCATCCACCTTGAACCGAGTCATTAACGCCTCTCTGACCGCTTCTGCCCGCTTCTGAGCCAGATGGCGATGAAATTCCATATCCTCTTCCCCCAGAATGTCAGGATGCCCCACAATCTTCACGTTCACATCCGGATTCTTTTTGAGGAAGTTGGCGACAATGGCAAGACGCTGGATGGACACATCGTTGAGATAATAAAAACCTGCATAAAAAGGCACCTGCGTGTGCATAAACTCGCCATAACGAACCGTTTCTACATAGTCCCGACTATGGTCGCGCAAAATAGGGTCAACAAACGGTAAACGCTTGGGAGCGCGGAAACGACGCAACCCCTGCTTTCCATTCTTGAAATGGTACACAAAATTAGCCATCAAGTCCAAATAGAAATCCAGGTGGTTACCATTCGAGACGCCATTATAATCGTTGTCCGTGACATTGGTACGCAGTTCTACGTCCAAATTCCATGCCTCGCTAAGTCGCGCTGCACATTGCACCCCCACATGACCCACGGCATACTGTCCACCATCAGCATTGATGATGTAATAAGGGTATTGATTCCATGCCGCAATCTTATCGTCAAAGTTGAACGTCTTCAGATAGCCCGCACCAAATAGGAAACTCCATGTGAGAGGGCGCTCATCTTGATAGCCTAAGAACATATTCGTGATATTCACAAGCCCCGACAACGTGAGCGTAGCGCACCTGAAGCGATAACGTCCATTTCCATACACCTCGGGCATGGCTTTCTCGGCAGCCTTACTGCATCTCGACGACTGCATATTCAGTCCTCCCGTGAGACGAAGACCAAACACCGGCGTGAAATTGTGCCCTACCATCAGGTTGACAGAAGGAATCTGGTGGGTAATAAAATCGGTACTGACGGCATTTTCGGCCAGCGACTGGCTGAAACCAACAGCCATACCGTAATACCAGTCACCATGCTTATGCTTCTGCACGTATGACTGCGCATTTCCCCATGGACAAAAGGCCACGAGCAGCAATGTCGTAATAATGATACGTAGATGTTGCAATGTCATTGTTCTAAATTATCTATTCTTTTTGCAAAATTAGCACAAATACTCAAATTTTTAATCTTTTTTTGTGTCAAAAGGCAAAATATCAATAAAAATACCTAACTTTGTGTCCGAATTGCAACATCATGGCTCGGTAGCTCAGTTGAATAGAGCGTCAGATTCCGGTTCTGCAGGTCATGGGTTTGAGTCCCATCCGAGTCACAAGAGAAAAGGAGCTGAGGTTCAGCTCCTTTTTTTGTGGGTCGATATTGAGAAATGCCCTTCAAAGCTATTTGGGAAGTTTTTGGGGACAAAACCAACATGTCAATTTATCCATTTTAATACGACCTTGTGTTAAAATGAGCACATTCCTTAACAACCTTAAAATACTGTTAATCCGCTCACGCTACTGAGCGCTGAAAGTTTCGAACGTGCCATCATCAAAGAAGATGCGCACCTCCACAATTCTGCGCTGTGGTTTTTGCTGCTGCTTCAGGGTCTCGCTCACAATCTCCTGCACATTCAGAGGAGTGGGCATACCTCCTGGAGGCAACATCGAGCGACGAGGAGCATCGGCAGCCGCTGGTTGAAAAACAGGAATAGGCTTGTTGGCAGTAGCTGTTGGTTTAGCAGGTTGCTGAGACATGCTATCTGGAAAAGCGAACGACATCTGTATGTCGCCAGCCGTCTCCGTCGCATCTATATTATTTATATGTGTCAACTCTACATCGTCCCCATGAGGGGTGGGAGAGTCCGATTCCAAGTACATCGGTTCCGCACCATAGAAGAGCCATGCAGGATTGATGTCGGGGAATGCCTGAGCAATACTCCGCAAAATATTAAGAGAAGGTTCGGTACGACCACTACGAATATGAGAGAGGGTACCGGGAACGATACCCACTTCATTACAAAATTGGGTACTGTTGAGGTGCTTGTCTTGGATGATAAGCTCAATTTTTTCCTTGTCCGTCATAGTTTTGAAACTTTTTACAAAGGTAAGGACTATTTTTCAATTGTCAAAACATTTTGGGAACTTTTTGGAAAATTAAATTTTACATTTATCTTTATAAAGTTTCGGTTTGTAAAGAGAATGGCCGTTTACGTTTGTAACTCCGTTTCTTTTGTAAAATTAGCTTTGTAAAATGGCATTAACTATCACTTACTAAATTGCACTTAAATCGTTGATTCAAAAACAAGTATAATAGGGTAAAAACTGGATTCTTAGGGCATATTAGCCCATGAAGGAACAAAACAGCGGAAGCCATTAGCTTTTACAACCCTCTTACTACAATAAAAAGAGGTAAAATAGGATATATGAGAAGGTTATACAGCATGTTTTTGTAGTGAATATTTTGTATTTTCTAATTGTAAACATTGCTTTTGCAAAAGTTAAAAGTAAAGTGAGTTTTATTTTGTAAAAGGAAAAAGGCTTTTACATTTGGAGTTTTAAGCGATTTTACTTTACAGGTTGTTGCGTTTTGTTTTGTAAAATACAAGGTTGGAAAAGCTAAAAAGTATTAACGTAAAATTTTCAGTCTTGAGAAAGGAGGGGAAATAGAGAGAAATTGCGAGATTCGGACAGAGGCTTGGAGGAGAGAATTGGGGGCAAAAAAGGTCGCTTTTTTCGAGCCATTTCGGGTGTTAAAGCCCTGATTCCCCGCTGGAAATCCCTCTTTTTTTTGTTCGGTTTTTTGGACGAAAGAGATTTTGTACGGGATTTTTACGCTAAAAAATAGCAGGGAAAAGTGTCCCAAGGGACAAAAAAGGAGGGGTTTCCAGGGACAAAAAAAGCCTCCCTTCGAGGCTCTTTACTTTTTCTGTTCGTTTTTTCCGAACAAAAACGAATATACTCAATTTAACGCCCAATGCTTTTTAAACACGAATTACACGAATCTTCACGAACTATGCAGCGAGAAAAAGCATTGGGTGGTAGTCGCTTCAAACGAACCCTCGGTTAGTGGAGGATGTAGAAAAGGAGTTCGTGCATGATGTCGGAGTCCGTCAAGTTGCCCCGATTGATGCCCTTCAGACGTGCATCCGCCTCTCGCAGTTTTCCGATGATTTGCATGGTCTTCATGGCCGTGTAGCGACGCATGGCAGTCGTGAACTCGTTCAGCTGCCACCTCTGGCGAAGTTCCAGATGCTTCATCAACCCAGCCTCCGTGCGGTCTGGCGCATAGAAAGCCTGCATCACCGAGGCAAAGAAGTTGAAAAGCATCGATACGATCATCACGGGAGGATTGGCTTTGGCGTTCTGCTCCAAGTGATACATGATGTTGTTGGCTTTCACCACGTCCTTGTTGATGATAGCCGTCTTTAATTCCCACATATTGAAGTCTTTAGAGATTCCGATATGCTGTTCCACGAGGTCAGGCGTGATGCGTTGCTGCCCTGCTGGAAGTGCCAACACCAGTTTGTCCAGCTCCCCTGCCATACGGTTCAGGTCGGCTCCCACACATTCCTTCATCATCTGGCAAGCTCCGTCTTCTATGGTCACTTGCTTTCGGCGCAGGTAATCCACGATGAACTGTGGCAACATACCGTCTTTCAGCTTGGGACTTTCGAACACGATTCCCACTTTTTCGATGGCTGGCACCAACTTTTTCCGTCGGTCATACGTGCCGTTCTTGTAGCAAATCACCAAAATAGTGGTCTTTAAGGGATTTTGTGCATAAAGAGCCAGCTCGTCCATTTTTAACAAATTCTGTGCCTCTTTAACAATTACCACTTGGTATTTCGCCATCATCGGGTATCGGCGTGCACAATTGACGATGTCTCCCACGGCGGTTTCGCGTGTGCAGTAGATAACAGTTTGGTTGAAGTCTTGTTCATCCTTGGTCAGCACGTGGTCGGCGATGTACTCCGAAATGCGGTCGATGTAGTAGGACTCTTCCCCCATCAGCAGATAGATGGGTGCGTACTCCTGTCGCCTCACCTGCTCCACAATTTCTCGATGTGTAATATTGGTCTTTGCCATAGGTGTAGAATGGTTCGTGTTCGGAGAATGGGTCAGTTACAGCTTTTCTGGAATCCAGTTCTCGATGCGGATACCCTTAATGTTCTTGAAATCCTTCACATTCTGCGTCACCATCACCATGTCCTCAGCGACGGCAGTGCAACCGATAAGATTGTACTTTCCGCGCAGTATATAGGCACAGATACAAGTATCAAGTAGGTATCGTTGCTGTTTCATGGCTCATTCCAATATTTATCCCCAAAAAGGGAACGATCCTTGAAATGGCGTGCCTCTTTGAGGTGTTTTACCAGTTCGTCGGCATCCATATACTCTTCGTCGCTCCATACTCCGAAGAAGTCATCGATATCGAGTTTCTTCGCTTTTTTCGGCTCAGTCACGACGGGTTTCACGCTTTCAGCCAACATTGTTATTAGCTGCAATTTCTGGCTGTCATCCATGTCCTTCACCAGACTCCAATAGTGCGTGATGGGACGTTTGGTGCGCCTTCTTCTCGCTGTTGTTTCCATAAACCTCTCTTCTTTGATGATTGTGGGTGCAAATCTACATAAAAATCTTGAGTTATCAGTCTGTCGCAATAAAAAACTTTAATTATGGGAACAAATAAGAATATAATTTGGGATTATTCGCGGTATTCGTTAGAAAAAGATTGACGCTTGGATTGATGGAGATTGACGTTGAAGATAGGAGTTAAGGAGGGGCTTTCGAGAAAGCCTTGGAAATGCCAAGAAGAAGGAGGACTCGGCGTACAAGCCGCTAAAAAACTCCTTGACTCCTTGACTCCTTAGACAAATAAATCTCCACGGAGAGGATGCTATGGACGAGGATTTTTAAGTCTAAGGAGTTTAGGAGTTAAGGAGGGGCTTTCGCGAAAGCCTTGGGGAGGGTTCTGGGAGTGGGGGGGGTATGTGCCTCTATATGCCCCAGAAACGGGCGTTCTACGCCTTGATGAGGGGGAATGGTTGTGGGAATAGGGAAAGGGGTGAAGGGGCGAGGGAGAGGGGGAAATGGAGGGGAAATAATTGGAGGGGGAGATGGAGGGAAATGGAGGGAGAGGGGGAGACCTGAAATTCGGGCGTGTATGGACGATAAAAGAGGGGTTGCGTCGGCTGACGCAACCCCTTTTAGTCTATTTAAAATCGTATTGAATGAGTATTAGTTTCTAGCTTAGTTGGAACCTTGAGTACCTTGACCTGCTTCAACTTGCGTCAAAGTAACAGGAATCTCATAGAACATACCATTCTGGAAACGAACAGCAGATGCTGTAGTAGCTCTGTACTGTGCACCAGCAGCATCAGTTACTTCCACAGTCAGGGTTACATTCTCATTGCAACGAAGTGCAGCCCAAACAATGTCAGACTCTTGGCCTGCTGGAATCTGAATATCAATATCACCAAAAACAGCTTCAGTAGTTGTAGGATCCTCATACTGCACAAGAGCCAGCTGATTATTGTTGTCGATACCAGAAATATTCACATAACTTGCTGTCACAGGTGCACCCTGCTGATCTGTGAAGATGAATCTAACAAGAGCCTGCTGGTTGATGAACTGCGCAGCGAACTCGCCCTGAGCAGAAGTAGCCTTCAGTGCCTTGTTTTCTTCATCGATATCTGTAATCGTGACAGAAACAGAGCTGTAGTCGTACTTCTGAGAAATTGTCTCGAACTGACCATCCTGACCCAGATATGTAACGGCCTTAGTAGGATAATAAATCTTCAAGATGTCGTTCATAGCAAAGCTACCCGTCAAGCCTGCTGGAGTAGTCACGAGGAAGTCCTGAATGGCACCACCGTTCTTTGGAGTCAACAAGCCTCTGAATGTAGCATCCTGTGTAACATTGTAAACTTCCATGGTCTCGCCCAAAGCCCACTTAGAAAGAACGCTTGAGTTAATACCTACGTAAGTCAAGGCACGAGTGTCAAGGCCTGGAGCAACTCCTTCGATAGAGAGTGACCAGTTCTTGTTTGCTGGTACTACTTCACTTTTAGCATCATCACTTGAACAAGAAGTGAATGCAGCTCCAGCCAACAGTAACGCTGCGAGAGGAGCGTAAAATTTAGTCATTTTCATTGTTTCTTGTGTTTTTTTAGTTTTTTTGTTACTTCTCATTGATTAAGATTACTGCCATGCAACGGAGTTGTTCCACGCATTCTGTCCATAGTTAGTGTGGAGGCCTTCGATAGCATCGTCATTAACTAGGGTCGTACTTGCTGCAATCATTGAGCAAACGCCCAACTCAACAATCTTAGTTGTTGGCTGTTGAAACACTTTCTTTTTCATTTCTCTCTTAAATTTAGTTAAACTTTAAGTTATTTAATAATTATAATATGTATTTTCTCTCGTTTTTTGGGGGTAAGGCGTACAACACGCATTTACCATCCCAATTACGATGCAAAGATAGCACCTTTTTTTCAATGAAAAGAATAAATCGATATTTTTTTTTCATTTTTTTCGAAAAAAGATAAAAAAACTGAAAAAAGGGGTCTGGCAGGTAGGATTTTCTGGGGTGAGATGGCAAGGCGGGAGGATGAAAGGTGGACATCGGGGGGCGAAAAGGCTATTTTGCCAGCAGTTCCACTATAGGCTTCGTCGTTGCCCTTGATGACTCTTCGTCGTTGAGTCTCGTGACTCTACGTCGTTGCCCCTCGAGACTCAACGACGAAGAGTCAGCGAAAGCTTTTATAGTCAGAGAATTTTAAGAATTAGAAGAAGGCCATGCGGCTGGGAAAAAGAATTCCGCAAGCGGCGGAGAATTTTAAGAAGCTGACGCGGCCCGAGGGAATGAGGAAGGGTATGAGATAATAGGTAAGCCGCATGAAAGAAAACTGGTGACGGGCGTATGA
>CADCDP010000033.1 GCA_902800305.1 uncultured Bacteroidales bacterium | reverse complement strand
GGGAGAGTAGGTCGCCGCCCCCTTTTTGAGGAGAGGGACGCCTTGAGGAGAAGATCCTGGGGCGTCCCTCCCCCTGTTTTTGTGTGTTTGTGTGTGCGTTTGTGTGTGCTTTCCCGTTTCCTGCTGGCTCAGTAGATTCTATTCCTTCAGGGGCTGGACTTCAGTTCCGGGTTCTGCGGAAGGGGCGTGGAGGGTAATAAAAAAACTCTCATGCAACATTCTTGTGTGCATGAGAGTTTTTGTGAATATTTGTTGCGAAGAATTTAGTTGGCTTTGTAGTACTTCTTGTAAGGAGCAGCGAGTGTTGGCTGTTGGGTGTTGTTGTAGAGAATGTAGAGAGATTCGCCCCAAAGTTCTGGGTCTTCAGGATTCTCTGATTCGAGTTGCTTGAACATCTTGATGGCTACGTCCATATCAGGCTTCTTGCCACCACCTGCCTGTGCTTTCATCCAAGCAGAACGTGCTGCCATGAGGAGGCACTTGGGTTCGTCGGGGAATTTCTCTTTGGCAGCGAGGAAAATGGCTTTTGCGCCATCGTAATCCTGTGCCTCGAAAGCCATCTGACCTTCCATCAAGTAGGCATTGATAGTTTCACTATTGTCAGGGAACTCGGTCTTTACAAGGTTAGCAGCCTTCTTGAAACCTTCCTTGTCACCGCTTTGGAAGAGATTCTGCATGAGAATGAGGGCGAAATTAGCACGGAGATCCTGCTGTTCAGCATCACCTTTGAGTGCATCAACACCTTCCTGCAAGTATTGATTCTGTTTTGCCTTGTCCTTCTCGCGATAGTAGTTGGCAAGTGACTGATAAGCAACACCTTTATATTTGGTGGTCATCAAATCCTTGTAAGCAGCTACCACTTTCTCTTCTGGAGTGCCAGGAATGTTGTAGAGTGATTGTGCCAGGAATGCTTTTGCGTATGCTTTCCAGTCTTCGAGGTTGATGTTCGGGTTGCTGAAGTCGCTCATCAAGTGTGACTTCTGAATAGCATAGAGAAATTTTTCAGAATATTTGGCACCTAATTTGAGTTCTTCCTGCTTCTCACTATTTGAAGCATTCTGTGCTGCCTGAAGCAGTTGGGCGGCAGGATTGACAGCCATGTTCTGATACTGAGTGTGGCGAAGTTTCACTTCTTCAGGCTTGGCCTTTGGGTCAAGAACGAGAAGAGAGTCATACTTGATGCAGTAGGTAAGCACCTTCTCGCAACAGTCAAGGTATTTCTGCTTAACCTGCTCATTGTCAGGATCTGCCTTCACCTCGTTATCCAGTTTCTTGTAATACTCGTTCTGGATGTCGGCTGCTGTCTGCCAAGTCAGGGCTTTGTCTTTGGTGTACTCACTCTCGGTGGCTGCCTGGATGAGTGGCAGAGCACCGTCAAGTTTCTCAAACACCGTTTCCTTACGCCCATACTGTTGGTTGGGGATAGATGTCTCATAGATGGTGCGAGCCTTCTTAAGCGTTGACTCAGCTTCTTTTTGTGCGGCTTTCTGAGCCTTGAGGGCTTCCTTGTCCTGCGCATTAGCAGTGGTGAGGAGGAAAAGCCCTGCCATAATCAAAACTAATTTCTTCATGGTTGAAAAGTTTTTAAGAGGTTATGAACTATTGTTAATTTACTCTTGAGTGTTGCTCGTTTCAGATGTTTTAGTCGTTTCGTCGAGCAGTTCTTCAGGTTCTTCAGAATGCTCAACCACACATACCGAACTGATAACATCGTTACGTTTCTGGATGTCGATGAGCTTCACACCTTGCGTGTTGCGCGACGATTTCTTGATATCCTTCACGGCGAGACGGATAGTGACACCACTCTTGTTGATAATCATGATATCTTCGTCTTCCTGCACCTTCTTGATGGCGACAAGTTTACCCGTCTTTTCTGTGATATTGATGGTTTTCACACCCTTACCGTTTCGGTTAGTGATGCGGTATTCGCCGATGGTTGAACGTTTGCCCACACCCTTCTCTGAGAGCACCAGAATGGTTGGCATATCGGGATAAAGTTCTTCATCCGTCTCATTTTCTACGGCATTCTCATCGTAACCTTCAGGCTTCGTAAGGGCAATCATGCCTACCACCTCGTCGTCCTCGTCCTCGTCAAGACGCATAGCCTTGACACCAGTAGCGTTGCGTCCCATATTGCGCACAGTACTTTCGTTGAAGCGGATAGCGCGACCGTTGTGGTTGGCAATCAAGATTTCATCGTTGCCGCTGGTCAAGAGCACTTCCACCACTTCGTCGCCCTCATTAAGGTTGATGGCGATGATACCGTTGTTGCGTGGACGTGAGTAGTTGACGAAAGCTGTCTTCTTGATGATGCCCTGACGAGTACAGAAGATGAGGTTGTGGCTGTTCACCCAATCTTCATCGTTGATGTTCTCGATGCAGATAAAGGCAGTCACCTTGTCATCCGAGTCGATGTTGAGCAGATTCTGGATAGCACGTCCCTTGTCTGTGCGTCCACCCTCTGGAATGTTGTACACCTTCATCCAGAAGCAACGTCCCTTCTGAGTGAAGAACATCATCGTGTTGTGGGTGTTGGCAGGATAGATGAACTCGATGAAGTCCTTGTCGCGAGCCGTTCCACCCTTCACGCCGATGCCGCCACGAGCTTGTGTGCGGAACTCTGTGAGAGTCGTGCGCTTGATGTAACCAAGATGGCTTACCGTCACGACCACTTCCTCCTTGGCATAGAACTGTTCTGGGTCGAAGTTCTCGCTGGCGGTCACGTCGATTTCAGTCTTACGGGCATCGCCCCATTTCTCCTTCACCTCAATCAGTTCATCCTTCATCACCTTCTTGCAGAGTTCGTCATCGGTGAGAATCTGTTCCAAATAGGCAATGAGTTTCTGCAATTCATCGTATTCTGCATGGAGTTTGTCTTGCTCCAGACCTGTGAGCGCACGCAGACGCATATTCACGATTTCGCGAGCTTGAATCTCGTCGAGGTTGAAGCGCACCATGAGGTTTTCCATTGCCTCTTGTGGGTTCTTGGCAGCACGGATGATGTGTACCACCTCGTCGATGTTGTCGCAAGCAATGATGAGACCTTCCAGAATGTGCGAACGTTCTTCAGCCTTGCGCTTGTCGAATTTTGTGCGACGAATCACCACGTCGTGACGATGGTTCACGAAGTAACGGATGCAGTCCTTCAGCGAAAGTTGCTTGGGACGACGGTCGGCAATGGCGATGCAGTTCACAGCGAAGGTGCTCTGCAAGTCAGTGAGTTTGAAGAGTTTATTACGCACCACGTTGGCATTGGCTTCACGCTTGATGTCGATAACGATGCGCATACCCTCACGGTCAGATTCGTCGTTCACGTTGCTGATACCGTCAATCTTCTTTTCGTTCACCAGCGCAGCAATCTTCTTAATCAACTCCGACTTGTTCACGTTGTAAGGTATCTCGCTCACGATGATTTTGTCGTGCTGACCTTCCGTCTCGATTTCCGTCTTCGAACGGATGACGATACGACCACGCCCCGTTTCGTATGCCTCTTTGATGCCGTCGATGCCACAGATAATGCCACCCGTTGGGAAGTCGGGACCCTTGATGTACTGCATCAGTTCTGTGCAGGTGATGTCGGGATTGTCGATATAAGCAACACAACCGTCGATGACCTCGCTAAGGTTGTGGGTCGGGATGTTCGTTGCCATACCCACAGCAATACCAGTGGCTCCATTCACGAGCAGGTTCGGGATGCGTGTAGGCAATACGGTTGGCTCCTTCTCCGAGTTGTCGAAGTTGTCCACCATATCCACGGTTTCCTTCTCGATGTCCTGCAACATGGCCTCACCAAGTCGGCTAAGACGAGCCTCGGTGTAACGCATGGCAGCTGCACCGTCGCCATCCACAGAACCGAAGTTACCTTGTCCATCCACCAGCGTGTATCGCATGGCCCATGGCTGAGCCAAACGCACCAGCGCACCGTAAACAGAAGAGTCGCCGTGTGGATGGAGGTGTCCCAGCACATCACCCACGATACGGGCACACTTCACAGTGGGTTTATCAGAAGTGTTTCCATGTTTGTCCATCGAGTAGAGAATGCGTCGATGGACAGGTTTGAAGCCATCGCGCACTTCGGGGAGAGCACGAGCTACAATGACCGACATTGAGTAGTCAATGTAGCTCTTTTTCATCGTTTCGTTAATTTCAACTTTAATAATTCTGTCTAAATCTTCCATCTATTGTGTATGGTTTTCCTTTATATATTAAATATGTGTACAAAGTTAGCAATTAAACTTGACATACAAAACGAAAGAACCTATTTTTAACCGTTCTTAAAACAAAAAAACTCGAATTTGGCACGAAAGAGGCTCATTTTGCGATTCCCGAGTCATTTTCGAGGGGGTGCCGATGACAACAGCACAAACCAGCAGACAGCACGTATGCCCCTTTTCCGCTTGTTCCTTCATCGAAATTACCTTATGCCCTGTAACGTAATTATCTTGCGCCCTGTATCGAAATTACCTTGCGCCGCATATCAGATGTTCCCCTGCTCGTTTTTACAAAGCGAAAGGCCATTTTGCCAGCACTTTCCCTAAAGGCAACGTCGTTGCCCCGCATGACTCTACGTCGTTGCCCCTCGTGACTCTACGACGTTGCCCCTCGTGACTCTACGACGAAGACTCTTTGGAAGTTTTGTGACACAACGGATTATCTTAACCTCTTTCCCCTTAAAAAAACTTGGGAAATGTTTGGAGAAGCAAGGAGAAACACGTAACTTTGCCATGAAATCTTAAAATGGCGCGAAAGATGAATAAAAGCATATTGGAATTTGTCACCTATTGCATCGGGAAACTGGCACAATCGCTTCATATGTGATTATATACAATAATCTCTTTGTATAACAAAAAATATGGGCTTAAATTTAATAAAAAAACATTTCACATCTTTGTGTGATTTTTGTGAATATTGTAATATGTTCTCAAAGGATTTAGTAACAGAAAATGATGCCACTCAAAAAACGAGGCAACATCTGATGACTTTAGGTCGATTAGATAGTATTGATGCTTTAAGGTTGTTTGCATCGTTTCTTATAGTCGTGTTACATTGGACTACTGATAATATTTTGGGTCAAGGTTTGCATCTGTTGGCGAAGAATGCAGTGCCTGTTTTTTTTATTATTTCAGGTTTTTTTGTTCCATTATTATGTATTAAGGGGAAAATCAGGAAACAACAACGGAAAATTCTTAATTTGACGTTGATGTCATTACTTTTATACCTCATTATATATTTTATGCAGAGTCCTTCAGGTCTATTAATAAGCTTGAGGAAGGTTTTTGATTATAAAAATTTAATCGTACTGCTTATTACAAATAGAACGTCTCATTTTGAGGGAGGGCATTTATGGTTTTTGTTGGCGTTACTTTATGATTTAGTTTTGTTAGGAGAGTTTTATAAAAGGCGATACTGTAAATACGTATGGGTGTTGATGTTTATGCTTTTTTTTGCCAATTTCATGATAGCAAATTATGTGGATGCATCGGTTTGTTATATTTATCGAAATTTTCTGTTCACGGGATTTCCTTATATGTGTGTAGGAGGAGTTATCTTTTTTTATCGTGAGACTTTATCAAGGATTGTGCATGCAAATGTCGTTTTGCCCATTTTGTTAATCATATCGTTCGCTATGTTATTGGCAGAAATATGGATTTATGGAGTATTTGGTTTGCCAATACATCGTGAACATTATGTGTCAATCATCTTTTCTTCCATTATTATAGTTTTATGGGTAATAAATAACCCAGCATTTATGGCTGGAACTTTTATACCAGAATGGGGCCGGAAATATGCGGTCTACGTATATGTTTTCCATTGGCTTTTCAGAAGATTGCTTTATTCGGTTCTTCCAAATTCAGTCCATCTCTCTTTAATACTTCCTATTACAGCATTTTTGTTATCTTTAGTAATGAGTATGCTGTATGTATATGTTGTAGATAAAGTTTGTTCTTTTATAAGAAAGCGAAGCTCTACACCGATGAGCATTCCAATACAGAGAATGTTGTGACTATGGTCAATTTGTAAACGTTAAAAAAGTCGTACCTTTGCAGATGTTCAACCTGATGCCATCCGTCATCAGAGCGAGAGATGAGGAAAACAAATGTCGCCTCATGCTGTATCAGCATGTTTCGCAGATTCTGAACACCTATGAATCACATACTGTTCCTGTGGTTTTGTATGATATAGCGAATACCATCAAGGATAAGGTGTATCTGGACATTAAGGAATTCTGGAATGAATGTGGAGATCAGTTGTTATATACTGACTTTTGGCAGATAGATGATGATGCAAGTGGAACCTTTTTTGTGACTCATTAGCATAAGGATGCGGAAAACAGGTTGACGGGCATTCGCTATACGATGTTCATTATGGAAGACGAAAGGGGTCGGCTTGTCTATTACATGCTACATCCTGAAGCCATCAAGCATCGGATGAGCGGATTGGCGTATGGGATGTAGACCTGGTTTTGGTATCAGACTAAGATGTTGGAGGATGCACCCAACGAACTTCCGCTGGAACGGCTCAGGTATTCTGGAGTTTGACCACAAGAAATCAAACTTTCAAGATGTACAGATGAGCGTTTAATCAAGCAATACAGCAAGTGGCTCCATCATGACTGTGAGATTGTGAAGGCTTATCAGCATCTGGAATACGTTTTTACTCCTAACTTGTACGCCATCACTCAAACGCACCTGTACATTCCCTCAGAAACGGAAAGCGAATTCAACAAAGTGCCTATAGCGCACATGACGGATTTGAACAGATTCATCTCACAGCCAATGTGGACATCATGCGAATGGGTGGTAAATCTATCTTGCCTTCGACAAATTTATGCTCTATATCGAAATAAGCCAAGAGGAACTGGCTAGGTACGGCATTGAAAGGGTGAAGGATGGACTTTTGCAGATATCGTAAGATGAATGTGTAACATCTCCATTTTTTGTATACTATATTGGTTGAAAGAAAGAAAAAAGTTGTACCTTTGCAACATGATGAAAGAAAGAATATTATGTCTCTTGCAAGAAATGTGCAAGGGCATGTATGAGAAGGATACGGAACTGGCGATGTCGCTCTTATCAAGAACGAGGGTATGAAATCCTAAAATTTGAAGAAAGCGAAAGTGTTATGTGAGACGTTCAAAGAGGATTTTGTGACGAAATGGTATGAACATATTGACGCTAATTGAATTTAGATATGGAAAAGATTGTGAAAGTATGGTTTGATGCAAATCGCATCTTTATCATGACGGATGCAGGGGAAACTCTCAGTCGTCCCTTGGAGGCATTCCCTGTCCTGATGGAGGCTACGGAACAAGCCCGTCTTGATTTCAAAATAGGACGTTTTGGCGATGACATCCGATGGGAAGGTCTTGATGAGGATATTCATGTGTCCAGTTTCCATGAGAAGGCAGAACCTAATCCTGACATCGAGATAGGTGAATATTTAGGCAATAAAGGTGGGCATCCAATCGGGTGTCCACCTTTATTGTTGTTGATGTTTATTTGAGCGATTGAAGAAACTTTTCTGCTCGTTCTAAATCTTCGGGTGTGTCTATGCCGATGGTTTCAATCTCGCTGATACCTACTTTGATTTTGTAGCCATTCTCCAACCAGCGGAGCTGTTCGAGTGACTCTGCCAGTTCGAGGCTTGACTGAGGCAGTGAGGTGATTTCCTTGAGTACGTTGGCACGATAGGCATATAAGCCGATATGCTTATAGTATGTGTGTCCGCTGAGCCATTCCTGTTTTTCCTTGCCACGCATGAATGGGATGATGCTACGTGAGAAGTAAAGGGCTTCCATGCGGCGGTTCACTACCACTTTGGGAGAATTGGCATTCTCCAGAGCGGCCAAACCGTCTTCGGGTTTGAATGGTTTCACCAGTGTCGCAATGTCAACAGATTCATCGTCAAAGCATTGACGGATGGCCATGAGTTGCTGTGCTTGGATAAAGGGTTCATCGCCTTGTATGTTGACGATGACATCAAATCCGTTGCCCACTTTCGTGAAAGCTTCATAGACGCGGTCAGTTCCACTCTTGTGGTTGACACTTGTCATCACAGCTTTGCCACCAAAAGCTTGCACGGCTTGGAAGATGCGTTCATCGTCGGTGGCTACGACAACATCGTCCAACACTCCTTCCACTTGTCTATAGACTCGCTCAATCACTGTCTTTCCACCCAAGATTGCTAAGGGTTTGGCAGGAAAGCGTGTTGATGCGTATCGAGCGGGTATGATTCCTATGAATTTCATTTTTATGGGGTTGTTTTTTAGTAGGTCTTATAAGGCATATAGGTCTGTTAGAAAAAGGCTTCGTCGGCATCCACCACTTCTTCCTCTTCGGGGTGGAGAATGGATTCGGCACTTGGCAGAGACAGCAAGTCATTATCACACGGACGGTAATCGTGTGGAATGGCAAAGGTGTCTTTCTCCGCGATGCCAAATTTCTTGCTGTCGTAAATCTTGCGCATCAGTTTTCCGTAGATGGGCAAAGCTGCCCTGGCTCCTTGGCCGAAAGCCATGCTGCCGAAGTGGATGTCGCGGTCTTCGCCGCCTACCCAGCTTGCCACCACCAGTTTGGGACAGAAACCAATGAACCATCCGTCGGCATTGCTGTTGGTTGTTCCTGTCTTACCACCTATGTCGGCACTAATGTGATAATTGCCACCACGCAGTGAGCGACCCGTACCTTCATCAATAACAGCACGAAGCATATAAATCATCTGGAATGCCTTCTCTTTCGACAGCACCTCGTTCATTCTCGGAGTGAAGTTGGCCACGATGTTGCCTTCAGCATCTTCGATTCGGGTGACGAGCAAAGGGGAATAATGCACACCATAGCTTGGGAAGATGGTGTAGGCGCTGGCCATTTCACCAATGCTGAGGTCGCATGAACCGAGTGCTAAAGTGAGGTTCGGAGTCATGGTGTAGGTGGACATCTTCAGCTGATTGCCCAGGAAGTCGATGAATGTCTGCGGTTTGATGAGGTTGAGCAGATACACCGAAGCATGGTTGTTAGAGTGGGCGAGTGCTGTCTTCAGAGGCACCATGCCGAGTGCGCCACCCTTGGGTGTCCAACCACCATAGTTGTGTGGACTTGCATTCACGATGTCGCATGGAGTGAGGTCTTGGCTGGAAACAGCGAGGGAGTAGAGTAGGGGTTTGATGGTAGAACCGACTTGACGGTGACCTCCACCCAACACATTGTCAAACTGGAAATGCTCGAAGTTCAAGCCTGGTACGTAAGCCTTCACTTGTCCGTTTTCTGGGTCAATGGCACATACTGAGGCGCGTAAGAACTTTTTGTAGTAGAAGATGGAGTCGCGCGGGCTCATGCGCACCTCTACCTCTTGTGGCGAGTCGTATGAGTTGCCATACTTGAACACCCTCATATCTACAGGCACATCGAACGCCGCAAAGATTTCCTCGTCAGTACATCCATCCGCCTTCATTACCCGATACCGTTCACTTTGACGGATGTAGCGGTTGATGATAGTGTTCACCTTACTGAGGGTCAACTGGCGATAAGGCCCTGTCTTCGAGTAACGTATCTCACGTTCGAAGGCTGGTTGGAGATACTGAGCCACATGCTCAAACAAGGCATCCTCAGCCATCTTCTGCATCCGTGTGTCAATGGTCGTGTGGATTTTAAGACCATCCGTGTAGATGTTATAGTGGGAACCGTCCTTCTTGGTGTTCTTGTTGCACCATCCATAGAGTGGGTTTTTCTCCCAGGCAATGGAATCGTCGTTATATTGCTGTCCTTGCCATGAGGCATATTGGTCGCGCTGAGGGCGTTTGGCCATCATAATGCGGCGCAAGTATTCGCGGAAATAAGGTGCTACACCTTCTTTATGGGTTGTAATCGAGGGCTTATCAAGCACGGCCAATGGCTCTGCCTGTGTGGCTCGCATTTCCTCGGTGCTGATGTAACCCGCCTTTTCCATTTGCGACAGCACCACATTTCGCCGTTCGAGACATCGGTCGCTGACCAGAAACTCACCATGCTCGCCACGTTTGTACGGATTGTAGAGTGACGGGTTTTTGCACATGCCCACCAGCGTGGCACATTCGTTGAGGTTCAAGTCAATCGTTTTCTTTCCGAAATACGTTCTGGCTGCGTTCTTGATACCCACACCTGTGTAGAGGAAGTCGAAGTAGTTGAGATACATGGTCAAGATTTCCTCCTTGGTGTAGTAGCGTTCCAGCTGCACTGCAATAAACCATTCTATAGGTTTCTGCATCATGCGCTTACCATCGGTCTTGGCCACATCAGAATAAAGCTGCTTGGCTAACTGCTGGGTGACGGTGGAGCCACCACCTGCACTTTTCTGTCCCATCATCAGACGCTTCACAACAGCACGTCCAATGGCTTTTGCGTCAATGCCCGAATGGTCGTAGAATCGTACATCCTCGGTGGCCACCAATGCTTTGATGAGATTTTCGGGCAGCGAATCGTAGGGAATCATCACACGGTTTTCGCTGGCATAACTCCAAGTGCCAATCAGTTTTTCGTCGGCAGAATAGACGCGTGAAGCATACTTGTTGATGGGGTTCTGAAGGTCGCTTACAGGAGGAAGCTTGCCAAACCATCCTTGCGAGATGGCGAAGACACAGAAAAACATCATAAAGATGATGATGCACGTGACGACCCAAAAACGCATAATCACCTTATGCACAGTCGTCGTATCGTCTTTTTTCTTGGTTGTACCCATATACCTTTTCTTTTGTTAATTACATATATCACAATATAATGCGTTGCAAAGGTACGAAATTTTAGGGAAACACAAGAAAAATCAGTGTTTTTTTCTGCTGTTACAGGGTCATATTACTCCACAAATACCCACTCTTGCGGAATGCTATACATTATATATAATATAGAGACTCGAGTACACACGAAAGTCGCTTGATGTAGCGAGTGCTACATGCGGCGTGTAGCAATGAGTGCAAAGGGCGTGTAGCAATCGCTACATACGGCGTGTAGCAGTTGCTACACAAAAAACGTTGGATGTGTAGCGATTGGTGTATTGCTTTACAGAAAAAGAGGCCTTTCCAGTCGAAAAATGCCGCTTGGTGACGATTAAATATAAAAAAAAGTGAAAAAAACGAGAAAAAATTCTGTCCGTATAGAAAAAAGCATTATCTTTGCGAATAGAAACAAAAAACACACCAAAACCATGCAAGAAATAGGAATTAGTGAATATGCGCGTCAGCAGATTCGGAAGCTGTTCTCGCAACGCAATTCGGTCAACACTTTGAAAAGAGATCCCGAATTGACTCGAATTTTTGATAACTTCGCTTTCGACGAAGCTCTTAAACTTACGGAAGAACCTGTACTCGAAAAGACTCGTGCCATGTGCATTCTGGCCAGCACTATTGGCTGTAATGCCATGAGAGAATTTAAGGTGTATGTGGATGTGTGCCTCAACGTGGGCGTGAAGCCACGCGAGATTCGCGAGGTGGTTTATCAGACGGTGCCATACGTGGGATTCTCGAAGATGATTGATTTCCTGCTGGAGATGAATGAGGCATTCGAGAACAACGACATCAAGTTGCCTCTCGACAATCAGAGCACTACGACGGTTGAGAACCGTCGTGAGAAAGGTCGTGAGTATATCGATGGTATCTTTGGTGCAGGAACGGCTGAGAAGATGGAGAAGGAGGCACCGAAGGGACAGGAGCACATTGTGGAGTTCTTGGAGAGCTATTGCTTTGGCGACTTCTACACGCGCAACGGCATCGACATGCAGCACCGCGAACTGGTGACTTTCTGCCTGTTGGCTTCGATGGGTGTGGCTCAGCCACAGCTTGAGAATCACGGACATGGCTGCCGTAACATGAAGATTACGAAGAAAGAGATGGTGGCTGTCCTCACGGGAATGTTGCCCTACATCGGCTTCCCAAAGACGCTCAATGCTTTGACTGCCATCAACAAGGCTTACCCAGAAGAGGAATAAGAAAAATCATCCCCGAAAGACTCGAAGGAGTTTCTCGGGGATGATTGTATCATTAGGATTTAATGTGGCTATTCTCCGCCGAACAGGATTTTCCGTTCTCGTTCGGCGGCTTGTTGTACCCAGTCTTCGGGAATGAACCTCCAATGCTTCTGGGGGTGCGGGTCGATGGTGCCCAACTCTTTGATGTATTCGAGTAGATAGTGTCGGATGTCGTATTCGCTGATGCTGAGGATGCGTGAATCCATTTCTTCTTTCGAGAGTCCTGCTCCTTTCGTGAGCAACTCGCCACCGCCATTGGCGCGATAGGCGGTCATGGCCACGGTGTAAGTTTCGTTCATGAGGAAGGGTTTGCCATTTTCCATGGAGAAGATATGCACTTTCTCGCCTTCAGGCTTGGTCACATCCACTTCATAACGAATGCCGGCAGCAGAATCGAAGTTGAAGATGAAATTCTTGAATCCCATGCGTTCGGGATTGCTCTTCATGGGGCAGATGAGCAACATGGGGTCATGGGGAGAGTGCATCTGCTGTGTCCAGCTGGCATAACTCATTTCCAGATATTTCTTGATTTCTTCTCCTGTGAGCAAGAGGGTGTAGAGATGGTCTTCGAAACGATAGAGGTCGAAGAGGTTGCTCACACGAATGTCGCCAGCCTCGATGGAGGCATTGAAGAAGAGTGGGGCGGTGAAAGAGAGGTCTGCACCGCTAATTCGTAGTTGCAGAGATTGTATCAGGTCGATGTAGGCGGAGGAACCGAAATAGGCGTCTGTCACATCGACACGGTTGAGAAACGTGCCGATTTTTTGTGTGGCATAACGTTTCACTTCGTGGAACGGGTAGGAAAAGTGCCGTTTGAAAGAGGCTCCGTGCTGGTTGTGCAGGGTGCCGATGTAGTTGAGTGTGCATTGTATTTCATGGCTCGTCACTTTTCCATGTGCATCGATGTGGAAATCCACGTCCACCACCGCCACATTGTACGCATAGCATCCGGGGTTGACGCATGGAACATTCTTGCCACCTCGCGTGGTTACTTCTTCCATGTTGTTGGAGTGGTCGTGTCCGTAGAGAATTAAATCGAAGCCCTCCACATTCTCCGCAGTTTCACGGGTGGAATTTTCTTTGTAGTCGGAGGTAATGATGCCTTCGTCCATGCCTGAGTGCATTAGCCCGATGATGAAGTCAGGATTCTCTTCTTCCTTGACAATCTTCATCCATTTTTCGGCACTCTCGCGTATGTCCTCAAAGCGCAGACCTTTCCATATTTCTTTGGGAATCCAATGCGGAATGGCGGGTGTGATGAAGCCGATGACGGCGATTTTCAGTCCTTGCCGATAGAACACTTCGTAAGGCTGAAAGTAAGGCTCGTCGGTGTCGGTGTTGATGGCATTGGCACCCAAGACGGGGAAATTGCATTCCGTTACATACTTATCGAAAATGCGTTTGCCCATTTCGATGTCGTGGTTGCCGATAACTGCCACATCATAGCCGATGTAGTTGCAGATGTCTGCTACCTGATGGCGGCTCTTTTCGCAATGGCTGTTGAAGTAATAGGCAGTCGGCTCACCTTGCAACATGTCGCCGCCATCAATCAGCAAGGTGTTGCCAGGACTTTCTTGTACGACTTTGGCCACAAACGCATGAACACGCTGGAGGCTTCCTTTGCCCCAGTGTCCATGACGGAAATCGTAAGGGAAGTAGTTCCCATGTACGTCCGTTGTAAAGATGATTTTCAGATGCTTTGTTTCTGAGCTCATGGCCTGTCGAATGCCTGAAATGGCACAAACAAGTGGCAAAGTTACGAAAAAAATGGCAATTTTATGGGTTTTTACTAAATTCTTTCTGCCAAAAGGGGCAAATGGCATCTCTTTTGTAGTGTTTTTATCGTAAATAAAACGATTAAACTATGGCATTTATTGATTACTACAAAGTGATGGGCATCCCGAAAGATACCCCACAGAAAGATATAAGAGCGGCTTATCGTAAGCGCTCGAAGCAGTTCCATCCGGACTTGCATCCCGACGACCCGAAGGCGAAGGCAAAGTTCCAGATGCTGAATGAGGCATACGAAGTATTGAACGACCCAGAGAAGCGTGCCAAGTATGACCAGTATGGTGAGAATTGGAAGCAGGCAGAGCAGTTTGGAGGAGGTGGCTTCGGTACTGGTGGTGGCAATCCTTTTGAAGGGTTCAGCTTCAATATGGGTGGCGAAGGCGGCATGAGTGACTTCTTCCAGCAGATATTCGGTAGCATGGGAATGGGAGGCAGTCGTCGTCGTTCCAGCACCCGTCGTCGCGCTGAGCCATCGGAGATAGAGGCACATGCCACGATTGATGCGTGGACGGCCATGCTCGGAGGCGAAATCATTCTCAGCACCTCCTTTGGCAAGTTTAAGCTGAAAGTCGCTCCTGGCACACAACCAGGAAAGAAGGTGCGGCTGAAGGGGAAGGGTGGTGTCGCGGCTGACGGTAGCCCCAAAGACCTCATCATCGTTTTCGATGTCTCCATCCCGACCAACCTTACTGACCGCCAGAAGTCTTTGATAGAACAGGCGCGTCACGCATAACATGAAGGCGTAAAAACCATTAAGGGTATAAAAAACGGGACCGCTCATTAGGCATTCTCTAATGAGCGGTCCCGTTTTTAATGCTTTTTCCAGAATACGCTGGTGATGTCCTCGAAGGTGCCATCTTTGGCCTTGCGGAAAAGCCGCTGATTGGTGGTGGGCTTGCTGAGAGGACCCAGATGGCGAAGGTAGGGGCCAACTTTGATGTAGTCGAAGTCGGTTTGGTTGATGAGCGGAGAGATGCGCAACCGACCGCTGTACCATGCCACGTGAAACTGCGGATGTTCTTCGTGGATGTATTGCGCCAACATGTTCACCTCGCGAGGGTCGGCATCGCCACCCATGAAGGCTATGCAGGTGATGTCGGTGCCAAATCGCTCCACAAAGTCGTCGATGGCAGTTGTGTCGAGCGGCATCCCGATGTCCTCCCACAGGTATTGGCTGTGGCATCCTGGACAACGGCATGGGCAATTCGAGATGTTGATGGCCAGCGTCACCTCATCGGGAATCTCTTGGAAGACAATGCCAGTGTTGACGTATTTCAGCATGGCTTATGCTGTGGCATAGAAACGACGTGCCGCCTCTTCCTGACGTGGCTGCGAGAAGTTGCTCACACGCTTCAGGTAACCGATGATGCGGGTCATGTAGTCGATGTTCTTCGAGTGACACTTCGGACATTCCTTCAGGTAGCGCTTGTCGATGTGGCCGCAATCGTTACATACTGTGTTGGGAATGTTGAAAGTGAAGTAGTTGCATCCTTCTTTAGCCGCCACCTTGAGCAACTGGGCATACTGCTGTTTGCTCAGGTGCTCCTCCAGATTCATGTGGAGAGCAGAGCCACCCGTGAGGTGCTCGATGTAAGGTGCGCCGTGCAACTTGAACTTGTCGATGACGCTGAGCGAGTCGTCTTCCACCACGTAGAAATAGCTGTTGTAGCAGTCGCGTGGCACGAAGTAGCCATCCTCGCGATCCCACTTGGCATGTTTCACACCCACATTCTCGGCAGGAATCATTTCGCAGTTGAACATCACGTCCTTGGTGCGGTACTGTTTGTTGTACTTCTCAATCAATCCGAGAACGCCCTGCACAAACTTCTTGTACTCCTCGTTTGGCGTGATTTTCAGTCCCATAAACTCGGCTGCCTCCACCAAACCGTTGATGCCGATGGTCAGGTATTGACGCGAAATGTTGATGTAGCCAGCATCGAAGAGTGGCAACATACCGTGTGACTGCAAGTCCTTCAGGTTCTCGTTGTAAGCCAACTGCACTTTGTGGCAGAGGTCGATGATGGTGCCCAGATACTCCAGGTAGTCCATCTTGTGGTTGACGGCGTACTGGATGCAGCGGTTCAGATTGATGGTCAGCACACTCTTTGAACCGGTAGATACACCACCTGCTCCCAACGTGTAGCTGAAGCCGTTGTCGGTAATCTCGTTGCGCAAGCGGCAGCAGGAGCTGAGCGAGTCGGCATTGTCGCTCATGTAGGTGAAGAAGGAGTGTCCCTCGGCATACATTTCCGCTGTGAAGTCGCCCCATTCCTCGTCCATCGGTTCGCCCTCCTTCGTGGTCAGCAACGCCATCGTCTCCACGGGGAAAGTGAGCAACGTCTTGGTGCGTTCGCGGTTGAACCACTTCATAAATCGTTTCTGCAACCATGACAGGCCTTCCCAATTAGGCTTCGAACCATCGGGGAAGTAGAAATCGCCAAAGATGCTTTGGAAGTAGTAGCGGTCGTAGTAAGCCACGTTCCAGAACACAGCCTGATAGTTTCTTGCTCCCGTTGGCTGGTTGAGCGAATAGACAATCTGCTCGAAGTAGTCGGTGATGACCTTGTCGATACTCCTCTTCTTGAGGCTCAGGTCAGCCAAGTCGTCGGGGTGCTTGTAGTAGTCCTCCCCATACTCCTTACCGATAAAGTAGTTCATGTACATCAGGAACTCCGGAGTGGCACATGCGCCGCTCAGCATACTCGACACCATGAAGACCATGTTGACAAAGCCGCCGCAGAAACTCTTCAGATTGGTTGGGGCGGTGGAGTTACCGCCGATGGAAGCCGTCCCGCCGATGAGCCAAGGATACATCGTGATGGAGGCACAGTAGTTCGCCAAACTGGTTTCGTCGTTCTTGTAGATAAAGTGGTGGGTCAATTTGTCGATATACTCGTCAGCGAGCTGCTTCCCGTACATCTTTTTAATACGGTCGGTCAGCAATCGGCGGTTCAGACGGATGAAGTTTGATTTGGGCAACTCTCCGATTAGAGTTGCAATGTTTTTGTGCTCCACGTTGGCATTTGCGTCATACTTTGAGCCAGTTGCAGCGTTCACCGACTCGCAATATTCGGACAAGAATTGAAGCTTGGCCAAAGTCTCGCGGTCTTCGGAATGAGCTTGGCGATAGAGCATGAACGACTTGGCCACTTTGTAGTGGCCTTCTTTCATCAAGGCTTCCTCCACTTGGTTCTGAATGTCTTCCACTTTGATATCATCCTTGATTTCTAAGTGGCTGATTATCTTCGAAATGGTGCTAAGGTCTGCTGGCTCGTCAACACTCTCGAAGGCTTTCACGATGGCATTCAGAATCTTGTCAAGCGAAAAGCGGTCTTTTGAACCATCACGCTTGGTGATGGTGAAGTCTTTAATCTCTGTCATTTTCTTGTTTTTTAGGTTTTTGTTGTTTTTCTTTGTGCCGAAAAATTCTCCAAAACGGGAAACTTTTTGCTCGCTGCATTTAAAAAAGTTTTCCAAAACGGGAAACTTTTTTCGGATGCAAAGGTACAACTTTTTTCTAAACCGTCCAACTTTCTGTACATTTTTTTTGCGTTAATTTTATATCGAATGACGTGTGCAGACTTGTCAATCCTTTGGGGCGATGGGGCTTTTGCCAGTACCCTCATTGTGGTTGTTTCGGCATCCCAAAAACGGTCTGAGTCACACCGAGGGTACCGGTGTGACTCAGACCGCCACCTCGGTGTGACTCAGACCGTTTTGGCCGTGTCGGGCGTGGCGAAAAAAAGAAAAGGGGCTATATCCGTTGAATGGACATAGCCCCGACTTGTGGGTGTAGCAAAGAATGTGAATCTTTTATGCTTTGGAGGATTCCATTTTATGGAAAAGTGTGATAAGCACGGAACCAAGAATGCCGGCACAGAGCGAACCGAGCAATACTGCAATCTTGCCTGAAGAACGAAGCATTTCGGTGGTGTGGGGATCTAATTCGCCGAAGGAAAGTGTATCGACGAAAATGGCCATGGTGAATCCGATACCACCCAGACAAGCCACAGCGAAGAGCATCTTCCAGGAGGCACCTTCGGGCATGGCTCCGACTTTACACTTGATGGCGATGAAACTGGCCAGCGTGATGCCAATGGGTTTGCCAAGGAGAAGTCCGAGGAAAATGCCCAATCCCACATAGCCAACACCTTCGAGAGGTAACGTCTGGAAAATGTTGAAGAAGCTGATGTCGGGGATGACCACACCTGCATTCGCCAAAGCGAAGATAGGCATAATCAGGAAGTTGACCCAAGGATTGAGTGCATGTTCCAAACGGTAGGACATGCCGATGGAGTTATTGGTGATGTAGCTCATCCGACGCAGGCAATGACGTTGCGGGCCATTAGGAAACGGCACACCTTCCTCCAGCTCGTCGTCGTCGTAGCGTGCCAGACGTGTGAGATACTTGTGGTTGCTGCGATTCAAGTAAGAGCGATTGAATCGTGCGTTCATGGGAATCATAAATGCCATCACAACGCCCGACATGGTGGAGTGGATGCCTGAATAGTAGAAAAGGAACCAGACGACGATGGCTGGAATGAGGTAGAACATCATGCGCTTTTCGCCTGCCCAATTCATGATGCCAATCACGATGAGAAGGAGTATGGCGATGCCCAAAAGGATGAAATCGATGTCGCCGCCATAGAAGAAAGCTACGACGAGGATGGCTCCGAGGTCGTCGGCAATGGCAAGTGCCGTGAGGAATATCTTTAGCGAGATGGGGACTTTATTGCCCAAGATGGACATGATGCCCACGGCAAAAGCAATGTCGGTGGCTGTTGGTATTCCCCATCCTCCCAGGGTGGTGGTGCCTACATTAAATAATAAATAGAAGAGGGCAGGTACAGCCATTCCGCCAGCTGCGGCAATGACGGGTAGGAGTGCCTTCTTCACGCTGGACAGCTCGCCGCAGATGACTTCTCGCTTGATTTCAAGACCCACGGTGAAAAAGAACACGACCATGAGGATGTCGTTAATGAACTTTTCGACGGTCATGTCTTGCGGGAATACGAGGGTGAACGACTCGTTGCTGATAGTCATCGAAAGACTGGTTTCAAGGAACTCGTGGTAGAGATGGGACGTGAAGGGCAGGTTGGCGAGGAGCATGGCCACGATGACACATACCAGCAGCGTGACACCGCCCGCCCAAGGTTGGTTCATGAAGTTCTTTCTCGAAAGCTTCATGTTGTGCAAGCCTTTGGTCCAGGTGTAAAGTGGAATAAGTCTCATAAATGGAAAATTGTGTTAATGATGATGGGTGATGATGAGCACGCCCAATAGGAGGCGCATTCGTGTCTTTTATTTTATCTTTGTGACTTAACAAATTCTTTTGGGGTTATTCCTGTTACTCTCTTGAAGAATCTGCTAAAACTGCACACCGTCGGAAAGTGCATGATTTCGCTGGTTTCGGTATAAGAATAGCGATGGACTATCATCAAAGCTTTCGCTTTTTGTATGACCGATTCGTCAATCCATGTAGATGCGTTTTTCTTGCTGTAGCTGATGCTTACGAATGACAAGTATTTACTGGAAATGCCGAGAAGTTTTGCATAAAATTGTACGGATCGATGTTCGATGGAATATTTGTTGAGTGCCGACAGAAAGCGGCAGTAAACATCATATTGTCGGGAATGGTTGTTTCCGCTGAGCGGCATGGGGTTGTAGTTGTGTATATTGATGTTTTCAACGTACAAAGCGTTGAGAAAGCAACGCAGGAAGATGGGCTGAAATTCGTATGTAGGGTTTAACAAGTCACGTTTGATTTCGTTGTAGATGTTGAGCACACTCTGCATATATTCGCGTGGAACCTGTGAGACGAAATGCCGCAAAGACAATTGTGCGTTGCTGTAGGTAATCCCAAGGTCGAAATAGGTAAGATTGGAAAGCTTGGGGTAGATGACGAACATGAAGTATTGAAAGTCAGAGCTGACAGATTTTGTTTTTGTGATACTCTCTGGCATGATTGTGATTAAGGAATCCTTTTTCACACATACTTCCTCGCCATTCACTTCTATGGTGCATTCTCCTCCTAAAATGTACATACATATTTTCTGGTACATCTTAATGGGAGTGGAGGAGTCAAGAAATTCGAGCGGATCGTTTCCATGGAAAGTATCAAAAAGAAGCAAGTAGTTGGGAATGCCTGCGGATGGCTTCACACCTTCTTTAGCAAACACGTCAATGTATTCTACATAACCACTATTGTGGATTTGTGGATGGGTGGGGGTAGCGTATGGCATAATGGTTAGTTGTTCTCTTTGTTATTGTCTATGAAATTGAGCGATTTCCTATTGTTTCTCTTGATATATTCATTGGGCGACATGCCTGTGATGCGTTTGAAGTAGCGTCCGAAGAAACTTTGGCTCGGAAAATGGAATTCTTGGCTAATAGACTTGATGTTTTGTTCATTGCTATAAAGGCTTTGTTTGATAGCATAAACAACATATTGGTCAATCACTTGGGAGGCAGACATCTTCGTGAAAAGCTGTACGACAGATGACAGGTATTTGGGCGTGATTTTTAATGCGTTAGCGTAGTACTGAACAGCTCTCTCTTTTTTGTGCTCTTTGCTGAGCTTTTCGAGGAATTGGATGAAGAACGTATATTGTCGTGAGCTTTTGATGTGTGGAATATAGTTCTCTGGCTTTGTGAAAGAACAAAGTTTTGCCAAGAAAGCTGCGACGTAGGCACGGAGTACCATCTCTTTCATGAGGTAGTTCTCGCGTAAGTGCTCCTTTTTGATAATTTGGTAATAATGAAGAAGCTCGTCTGCTTGTTCTTGATTGAAATGTATATGGCTGAAAGAGAATGCGTGCATTTTGTTGAGCTTGACTAATGTGGTGTGCTCGAAAATGTCTGTCATCAGATTGCTACGAGTGATAATAGCGTAAAAGAGGCATCGCGATTCTTCGACGTAGATGTTCATGCAGGGTTTGATGGAAAGATATTCGTTCGCTTTGACTTCAAGTTTGGTGTTCCCCACAATCAGGCGCAAGGTTCCTTTTGTCACCACGAGCATGATGAAATATTCGGTATTGTATTTGGTCTCGCCAGCATTGATGACAGGTTCATTTTTCTCGTCAAGATTGTCCTTGATAAGATACTTTTCTTCGAACGAAGAAAAATAAGCATTTAGGATTAGTACTCTGGTGATTTGATTCTTTAGCTTTGTCATTTCTTTCCCAAATTTAATGCGAATCGTTATCCTGTTTTGCTTCGTTAGCAGCACGTAGAATGAGAGTTGTGGCTCCAATGGTGATGATGGCACCGTCTTCAAGATTGATTCTGTCCACATCACGCAGAATCTTGTTCATGTAGAAAGTCCCTGTATCACTTGGAGCATCACGTAAGATATATTGCAACTGGCCCTGTTTGTCTCTTTTTACAGTAATCGCACAATGGAAGGTGTCAATGCTTGGGTCTCGGGTTTCTATGGGCTTATTGATGTTGGTTCCCTTCAGGTATCGCCCGAATTCATTTTCGCCTAAATCTAACGGTATGACTTGTTTGAATGCGAATTTGTTTTCAATCACAACAATGCTACCGTAGTCTTGACTGTATGCTTGTTCATTTAGAGTTTTTTCCTCATGACGATTGGCCAGTTTCGACGTGCCGATGCGAATGCCAAATTCTTTTTTGCATTGACTACAGACAAATACGAGGGATTGCCCATTCGTGTATTTTGTCTCATCGAAAACTACATAATTATCGCATTTTGGACAACGAACTCTTTTCATTTTTGTAAGTCTTTTATAACTCAAGAATCCAACCGTCACTAAAGTCTGCACATTCTTTACGGAGTGCTTGTAATGCGCTTTGGGCTTCAGTTTCGTTAGGATAGCCAGAATAGAGGATGCGGCTCACCTTGCCCGTTTTCACATATCGTCCCTCTTTGAAGCCAGCTTTTGCAAGATGCTCAATGAAAATGTTGGCATTGTGCTCACTGACGTAGCTGGCAAGTACGATAGCGAACCGAGGTGCTTCCACCTTCTTCTCAATCGTTTTTGTAGGCTCTGTTTCTGAGGCTTTTTCAGCGATAGGTTGGGCTTGTTCTTTCTCCACAACAAGAGGCTCTGTCTTTTGAACAGAAGGCTCTTCTGTCATTGTGACAGGGGATTGGTTGACCATGCTGTTGATGGGGTAGAAAGCTGCCATTACCGTGTCGGTCTCATTGCTGATAGTTCTTAAAGTAGGGTAGGAGATGCAAAAGAACAATAATATGGCAGCCGCTGCAGAAATACTGAAATCGAGCCAGTGGCGATTAATCCGTATGATGATGTCCTTACTTCTCTTCTTCGTCTTGTTTTGTTTCTTGTCGTTGTCAGCTAGAGGCGTAAGGGGAATTGGGGTGGTGGCTGTTTTCAGAGCCATTTCTATTTCTCTTGCCTTGATGACCTTTCGGAGAGACTGCATTTCAAAAGAAGACAAGCCATATAAAGAAGGAGTGAGGAGACCCGTCTCTTGGGCAATGAATGTGATATTTTGGTTGAGGCCTTTTTTGAAAGTGCCGATATGTTCTAATGTATATTCACCTTTCAACTCAAGTTCTATCATCATCTTCTCGATGTCTTTCTCCATCTGGAGTTGAGCAGAAGGGTAGGAGGCATCGTAGGCAACCATGTATGATTGTACTAAAAGGCCATCATTTACTTGCAGTTGCTGATTAAACCCAATCGTCCGGAATGGTGGCAAAAAGAGACTCTCTTCCCCTCCACTATATCGTGCTTCGGCATGATTGGCAATAAATCCACCAAGACTTGGCACAATAACGCAGTCATGTTCAAGTAGGAGTAACTCTATATGTCTTGCTAATGAAATCATGTTACAAAGATACGAAATAATTTTCTTCTTTTGTCCAAAAGTTCCTGTTTTTTTTCAAGATTTCTATTGTTTTGTTGAAAAACAGAAAAGGAAAGGGGTATATGTGAATCCGTAAATACAAAAATGAAGAAGGAAACAAAGCTGTACCCTTATGAAAAACGACTGACCCGAAAAGGAGAACGTATGACAGGAGTGGATGCACATAAAAAAATGCACCAGAAGTCTCACGACTTCTGGTACACACAAAAATGCTATGAAAAAACGAATGTCTAAATAAATGAGCGGAAAACGAGACTCGAACTCGCGACCCCAACCTTGGCAAGGTTGTGCTCTACCAACTGAGCTATTTCCGCAAAACGTGATTCCTATTTTCACAAACAGGAATCACTCAAAAATCCCTTAATTTATTATGAACCATTATTTTTTGAGCGGAAAACGAGACTCGAACTCGCGACCCCAACCTTGGCAAGGTTGTGCTCTACCAACTGAGCTATTTCCGCAATCTTATTGTTTGTACGAGACTCTCACCAGAGCTTCATTTTTTATTGCTTTTTCTGAGTGAAGAGGAGGAGACTCGAACTCCCACGGGCTGAGCCCACTACCCCCTCAAAGTAGCGCGTCTACCATTCCGCCACCTCTCCATTCTTTTGGTGTGCCCACGACAAGAATCGAACTTGCACGTCTCTCAACACTCGCACCTGAAACGAGCGCGTCTACCATTCCGCCACGTGGGCCTGTCTGAACAACCTGTGAGCGGAAAACGAGACTCGAACTCGCGACCCCAACCTTGGCAAGGTTGTGCTCTACCAACTGAGCTATTTCCGCAGGGCGGTTGATTCTTCCAGTTTTTCAAAGATTCAAGCCTTGGCTTCACACTCGATAGTGTTGCTTTGTGCGCTTGTTTCTCATTTGCGAGTGCAAAGGTAGCACTTTTTCTTGTACCTACAAAACTTTTTCCTAAAAAAATGCCTCAGAAACGAAATTCTTTTGTGGGCATCTTTCTACACATTATTTATATATATAGGGAAAAAGAGGATAACCTTACCTGATTCTGTCTAGAGACCTAACGAGTGCTTCATCCTTTCTGATGCCTTGTATGGCCAGAATGTTGAGGATGATGCTCAGGACGGGGAGTATGGCGCCAAATTTAATGTGGAAAATGGGCGAAATCCACCCGTACTGTTCTGGCGAAAATTGAACAAGGTTCAGGTGATAGTAGTAGGCGAACAGGGCATATACAGCCACGTAACCCACCAACAGGATGGTGCTGAATATGGTGAGTCGCAATTGGCGCATTCTCTTTCGGAAGAGCATGATGCTTATGGCCGTCAGGAACATGACCAGAATGAGTAACACTCCCAAGCACCACGGACCACTGATGGAATCTAATGACTTAAACTGTCCATCAGCCCCGAATGTGAAGTTGCTGAAATATGCCACAATGTCATCCCCCACTGTCCATGTCCCGATTGTGGAGATGAGTCCGACAAAAGAGAAAATCAGCACTAATGCCAGATAAAGAGTTTGTATTCTCTGAATCATTGTGCTAGATTTTTTCTTTCAGTCTCTTTCGACGGGTTGCGGTAGTAGATTTTATCCTCCAGGAACTCCTGTGTGGCGATGAGCGTTGGTTTGGGCAGACGTTCGTAGTAACGAGAAATCTGAATTTGTTCCTCATTCTCGAACACCTCTTCCAGCGTGTCGTTGTGGGTGCCAAACTCGATGAGCTTTTTGCTCAGCTCTTCTTTCATATCGCTGGCAATCTGATTGGCGCGTTTTGCAATGATGGCAACACTTTCATACACATTGTTGGTGTCACGGCTGAAGTCCATCAAGTTGCGTGTCACGGTAGTTGTTGGGGCGTTTGTCTTTTTGAAATCCATAGTCTTTATTGAATTTTTCTAATTAATATCGCTTTTTTCTTTTTCTTGTTCTTTTTCCTTATGCTTGATTTTGGCATTGGCGTGTTGGAAAATCTGATTAGCCTCTTTCATGTATTTGCTATCAGGGAACTCGTTCCTGAACCCGTAGTACTCATCAATGGTTTGTCTGAATCGTTCTTCACTTTTCTCTACTACACTTCGTTGTGCCAATTGGTAACGACTTCGCAGAATCATCATGTAGAGGTCTTCGCGGAGACGGGTGTAAGGGTAAGACTTCAAGGCATTTTCTGCTGTGATGATGCAGGCTTCATAATTATTGCCGCCATAGGTGCTGTTGCCCACGTAAGTGCCCAGATTGTAATAGAGCTTCACACTGTCAAACTCTTTTTGTACAAGACGGTTTTGTAACTCATAAATCATGTCGTTCACCTCTTCCCGCTTCTCGGAGTAGGGGTAGAAGTCCAAGAAATCCTGTAATTGGCTGATGGCGGTGTAGGTGGGAGACTGGTCAAGACGTGGGTCGGGACTTTCCATATAAGAAGCCTTGCCACAGTAGAAACGCGACAACTCCGTATATTCGCCTTTGGGGTATGATTTTGTGTATCTTTCCAGATACATGCTTGCTGTCTCGTAATCCTTGATGTTGTAGTAGCACATGCCCAACATGAATAAAGATTCCTCGCCACGGTCGGAACCTTTTAGCACCATAATCAATTCTTCCAGCAATTGGTAGGCTCTGGTGTATTGCCCTGCAGTGTAATACTCTTTAGCCGCCTCATATTTATAATCGTAATCCGTCGATTTCAACACTTTATTGTAGGAGTTGCAGGAAGTCAATAAAAGTGCTGAAATAAGCCCGATTGAAAGTACTTTTCTCATTTCGAATTTAAATTGCGGTCGCAAAGTTACGAAGATTTTTAGGAAGAAAGGACAACATACCACGAATATTTCACTTTTCTTTAGAAAAAAACTCTCTATTTAAGGATAATTTACGGATAGAAAGTCGTAATTTTGCAATTCAAAAAGAAACAAGCAGATGGATTTTCAGTTGATATCGAAATACCAACCCACAGGTGACCAGCCTCAAGCTATCGAGCAGCTTACGCAGGGAGTGAAGGAAGGACTACCTGCTCAGGTGCTGTTGGGGGTGACAGGGTCGGGCAAGACCTTCACCATGGCGAATGTCATCCAGAACGTAGGCAAACCGACCCTCATTTTCAGCCATAACAAGACGTTGGCTCACCAACTTTATACCGAGATGAAGGGTTTCTTTCCAAACAATGCGGTGGAGTACTATGTGAGCTACTACGACTACTACCAGCCTGAAGCCTACATCCCCTCCACGGGCACATACATCGAAAAGGATTTGGCCATCAACGAAGACCTCGACCGTCGTCGTTTGGCAGCCACGTCAGCACTACTTTCGGGACGTAAGGATGTCATCATCGTTTCGTCCGTATCGTGCATTTATGGTATGGGTGCTCCCACCAGTTATGCGGAAAATATTCTCACCATCGAGCGCGACCAAAACCTCTCTCAGGAGACCCTTCGCCGTAAGTTGGTCGATATGCTCTATGTCAATAACGACATGGCTACAGCCAGCGAATTGGAGCGTGGCCAGTTTCGTGTAAAAGGCGAGACGGTTGACATTTATCTTGCTTATGATGAGAAGATTCTGCGCATTTGCTATTTCGATGATTCAATCGACGAAATTCAAGAATTGGACATCCATACACTCTATCCGATTGCTTCTTACGAAGAGTATCAGATTTATCCAGCCAACCTCTTTATGACCACTAAGGAGCAGACCTTAAAGGCCATCCACGACATTGAGGATGACCTACATGAGCGCATCGAATATTATAAGGAGCGGGGTGACATGGAGAAGGCCAAGCAGATAGAGTTGCGCGTGACCAATGACCTGGAATGGATTCGCGAGACGGGGCATTGTTCTGGCATCGAGAACTACTCGCGCTATTTCGACGGTCGTGCCGCTGGCGAACGTCCTTACTGTCTGCTCGATTTTTTCCCTGACGACTTCCTGCTCATTGTCGATGAGAGCCACCAGTCCATTCCGCAGGTGAAGGCGATGTGGGGAGGCGACCGTCGGCGTAAGGAAAATCTGGTCGATTACGCTTTCCGTCTGCCAGCCGCTCTCGACAATCGACCTTTACGGCTGGAAGAGTTTGAGGCCATGACACCTCAAACCATTTTTGTGTCAGCCACACCAGCTGATTACGAATTGCAACGGGCTGAAGGTGTGGTTGTTGAGCAGCTGATTCGACCCACAGGATTGCTCGACCCTCCCATCGAAGTACGCTCCAAACTCAACTTCATGGATGACCTCATGGAGGAGATTCATCAACGCACAGAGGCGGGGGAACGCACTTTGGTCATCACTTCCACCAAACGTCAGGCCGAAGAAGTGGCGAGTTTCTTCAACGGGGTGGGCATCAAGGCCAACTACATCCACTCCGATGTGGACACGTTCGACCGCGTGGACATCATCAATGACTTCCGTGCCGGCACCTATGATGTGCTCATTGGCATTAATCTTTTACGTGAAGGATTAGATATTCCCGAAGTGTCGCTGGTCGCTATCCTCGATGCCGACTATCAGGGCTTCCTTCGTGACCATCGCTCTCTGGTGCAGATTATCGGACGTGCGGCACGCAATGTCCACGGACTTGCCATCATGTATGCCGAAACCATTACCGAAACCATGCAGCAGACCATCGACGAGACCAACCGTCGTCGCAAAAAACAGATGGCTTACAACGAAGAGCATGGCATCACCCCCACCCAGATTCGGAAAGCACAAATTGCCATCAGCCAGCATAAACCTGTCGATTACACCGGCTCTGCCTACATCGAGGAAAATGCTTCCCTTGCTGCTGAATCAGAGGCTGATACCATCTACAATGCCATGACTCCCGACGAACTTCGTCGCGCCATTGACCGCAATCGCAAACTGATGAAGGAAGCCGCCAAAAAACTTGACTTCCTCAAAGCTGAAGAATACAAGCAGGAAGTCATTCGGTTGGAGGAACTGTTGGGCAAATAAATTTTATCAACCTCAGTTCCTTCTTAAATATAATATGTGAAGGCTGTGTAAGTTTTTTCTCACGCTATCACCCACTTGTCAATATTGCGTGTCTGGCTGCTGAAGTTCATCCCGATTTTCACGAGTCGTTTACCTTCTGCGACGAAGGGTAGGGGATAGTCCTTCTGCTCAATTTGTTCTAAAGCCTCTTCTGCGCTTCCGTCCAGCTTAAACTCCATCACATACACATATTGGTCGGTTTGCAACACCATGTCAATACGTCCAGCCGAAGTGTGGTATTCTGCTTTCACGTAAAAACCACAAAGTTTGGTTAGAATGAACAATACGTTCTGGTAGTGGTTTTCTACATCTTTCACCAATTCGTAAGGTGTGTCGGCAAAGAAACTCTTCAACCGTACCAAAAACTTTTCCGTTTCTCCAGCCTCTACTTCGCGTACAAATTGTGAAATTTGGAAAGGAGCGTCCACGCTACTGTATGAACAATAGAAGGGCAGCAGATATTGCATGAATCCTTCTTCTACCTCTTTGTTGGGAAATCCCAATTTATAGAGCTTGAAACGGTTGTCATACCCTGTGATGGTCAGATAACCAGCTTGATAGATGACGGGGATAGGATTGTCAGACATGGAATCGATACTGTTCAGTACATCGGCTGTTGTTTGTACCTGCTCTATTCGTTCCAAACTATACTTATGTTTCTTCAGAAGTTCTACGAGGAAGGTGGGTGTGCCTGTCTCAAACCAATATGCATCAAAGACCTGATGCTGAAATGTGTTAAGCACACTAAATGGGTTATAGATGCCAACTGTATTTTGCCTAAAATGATAGCCATCATACATTTCTTTCATTTTTGTATAGCACTCATCTTTGGTCATCCCATTTGCCATGGCAACATCTTCTATACTACAATCAAAATAGTGTCGCAACTCGTCTTCTGTAATACCACAGATTCCTACAAATTGTGGTAACATGGATATATCCTGCAAATTGTTCAAATCGCTGAACACACTCACCTTGCCAAATTTCGTCACCCCCGTCAGAAAGGCAAACTGAATGTATGGATCGCAAGTTTTTAGCACCGAATAGAAAGCCTTGAGCGTGCTTCTGAACTCTTTCTGAAGTTTTTCATTCCCAATCGCTTGCAACATGGGTTTGTCGTATTCGTCCACCAAGATAACCACACGCATTCCCGTTTTCTCATACACCTTCTTGATAACCTGCAAGAATCGTTCTTCTGTTGCACGTCCACAGAACTCGTCTCCATATTCTTTCTCCCACATCTCCAAATGACGATTCAGTTCTTCGTACAAAGCCTCTTTGGTATCATACTTCCGAGAATTAAGATCCAGGTGCAGTACGGGATAAGATTTCCAGTCCTTTTCCAATTTAGCGATGGCAAGCCCCTCAAACAGTTCCTTCTGTCCTTTGAAATAGGCTTCCAAAGTGGAAATCATCAGACTTTTGCCAAAACGACGCGGACGGGAAAGGAAGTAATAATTCCCTTCCGTAGCCATGCGATACACGTATTCCGTCTTGTCAACGTACACATACCCTTCCTGGCGTATTTTCTCAAATCCTTGTATTCCTATCGGATACTTCATGTTCATTCATTTTTTTCAATTGCAAAAGTACACAAAAATTCCCGAACCACAAGCCAAAAGGACAAAGATTTTTCAGTTTCTGTCAGATATCCTTCTGTTCAGATGTTCTTAATGCTACATTTTAATGTTAAAAAAGATGGAAAAATACCAAATTCATCATAAAATGTTTCGTAAAGTCGAAACAAATTGCGAACTTTGTACCATCAATAATCGCTTTATGGCAAATAGTAATCTGAAGGTTGTATATATGGAGGAGGCTTTCAAGTTCATCAAGAGCCTACCGACATCAGCTGGTGACAAGATACTTGACAACATCCACCGCATTGAGAGGGGTGAGCGTAATTCTGTTCTTTTTTCAAAGTTGGAAGGCTCTGACATCTGGGAGTTTCGTACACTCTACAACAAAGTGAAATATCGTCTGTTCGCTTTTTGGGACACACAAACCGACACGCTAGTGGTTGCTACGCATGGTATCATCAAGAAAACACAGAAAACCCCAACTAAAGAGATTGCAAAAGCCGAGCGAATAAGAGAAGAATATTTTAAAACAAAAAAGAAATAGAAATGGAGCAGGTAGGGAAATTCAAATTGTATAGTATGGATGAAGTTCTTGACGAGCATTTCGGCAAGAAAGGTACACCACGGCGTGATGCCCATGAGGAACGGGTAGCAGCATCCGTTCACGCATATCAGTTGGGCGAAGCCATTAAGAAAGCAAGGTTGCAGCAAAACCTTACACAAGAAGAATTAGGAGCCAGAATAGGAGTACAACGTGCCCAGATTTCACGATTGGAAAAAGGCTATAGCATCAGTATTCCTACAATGAGCCGTGTGTTTCAGGCTTTAGGTGTTGCTTCCGCATCTCTTGATTTAGGAACAATCGGCAAAATTGCTTTATGGTGATTCAAAGGTAACAGCATCCACTAAAACACAGCGGCCGCACACTCCTGAAAAGTGTGCGGCCGCTGTGTTCTGCTGTTAATGAACGATTGAACAAATTTGTTCAACAATAGCTATTTCCAATGTTTACCAACGATGCCAGCCAATGTCCACCAACGATGCCAGCCAATGTCCATCAACGATGTTAGCCGATATCCACCGACGATGTTAGCCAATGTCCATCAATGATGTTAGCTAATATCCACCAAGGTCACGCGCCCATGTCCTATGAAAACTATGCCCAATGTCCTCACAAGTCTATACCCCGTATCCTACTCACTCCGTACCTCGTTTGCTCAGCAAACTCCATTTCGTTATCTCCGTCACCTCTTGCCCGTATCCACCTTGCTCTGCCGCCCGTCATCACCTCGCTCTCAGACTCGTCATCACTTCACTCTGTTGCCCGTGTCCTCATAGGAAATGACGGGACAGAGATTTCGTTGATAAACAAAGGTCGTAAAACCAACTTACAGACAAGTGACGATGCAGGACTCGGACTATTGAGTGCAGAATAAAACT